>JAIXPX010000033.1 GCA_027486035.1 Erythrobacteraceae bacterium
GTCGAGATGCCGAGCGTGTCCTGCCCGGCCCGCTCGAACACCAGATCGGGGCTGCCGCGCGGGTTGTCGGGCGAGCGCAGGATCTTGCCCACCGCCGATCCGAAGGGCTTCATCACCCGGTCCTGATAATCGCGCACTGCCGCCTTGAAGACCTCGATATCCACCTTGGCATCGGGCAGGCGCGGCATGGTGTCGGGCCAGTGGAAATTCGCGCCCTCGCGGCGGCGGATGGACTCGAGGCTGACGATGCCTTCGATCGCGTCCTCGAGCCCCAGCGATTGCAGGAACTCGCGCTGCCCGTCGGTGGTGGTGGCAATCACCGAGCGCGCGTTGAAACGCCGCGCCGCTTCGATCATTTCGAGCCCGGTCTCATCGAGCAGTTCGGAGGAGCCCGGCCCGTAGAAGATCAGCACCGCCTCGCCGCCGCGAAGCTGGGCGCGCCGGAGCATCTCCTCGGGGGAAGCCGTTCCCGGCTTGCCCATGAAGCTGAAATGATAGCCCGACGAGGCCCCGTAAAAGGCGAGCGTGCCCCCTTCCGCAAGCAGCTGGAACGAGCGCGGGAAGGCCGTCTCCCCCGCGTGGCTGACCACGTAATCGGCAAGCTTGCCGCCATTGAGCGCCTTGTAGGCCTCGACCAGCGGCGCGCCTGCAGCTTCCCACGCCTGCGCCTCGGCCTTGTCTTCGGGCACCACGGAGTAGAGGCTGGCAAAGCGCGGATCCTTGCGGTTGATCGCCCCGACAGCGCCCTGCACCTTGGTGATGAAATCGGCGCGCTCGCCAGACGACACCAGCCCCGTCACCTGCAAGCCCGTCCGCACCGACGACCGCAGCGCATCCAGCCCCGTCCCCGTCGCCGCACCCTCAACGAACAACGTCCGCCCCGGCGCGATTTGCAAGGTGGTGAACAGGCAGCGCGCGATCGTGCCGAGGTTGAGCACATAGCTCCCCGCCTGCTCCAGCGTCAGATCGGGCGGCACCTTGTGCATCTGCGGGGCCTGCACGGTGAGAAACTGCGCATGGCTACCGGTCTCGGTCTCGTAGCCCTGAATGCTGAAGTCAGCATACATCGGGTCATTGCCGACCAGCGGGCTCAGGAGATCATTGGTGCCGGAATAGACCGTCACCAAGTCGCCGACCTTGATCCGCCCCTGCGCGCGCGTTTCGGAGCCCAGAGCCGCGACCAGCGCGATGCCGCCCGATCCGGTGATCTGGACGTCTTCCTCGTGGCTGTCGAAGGGCGAGACCGGGATTCCGGTCAGAGCCCAGATGTCGTTGAAGTTGACCTCGCTCGTCAGCATGTAGAGCAGCGCCTCGTTGGGCGCAGGCTCGGGGGTTGTGACGATCAGCTCCTTCTCGTGGCTCGCCGGGGGGCCGAAGCGGGGCTGGCCCGTGTCGGGATCGCGGGCGATGCCGAAGGCATACTGATAGGGCGGGATCGGGGTCACGCCGGGGAAGAACGGCGCGCCGACCGGCAGGAGGTCGCCCGCTGCCTCAAGGGCTTGCGCACGCATCTCGTGCTCGGCATCGATCCACACCCCGTCGCGCCGCACCGGGAGCGGGGGCGCAACCTTGTCCATGAATTGCTTGATGCCGGTCTTCCCGCCCTCGGGATCGACGATGGCCTCGGAGAACAGCCGCGCCTCGCGCGCCGTGCCTTGCGTGATGCCATGTTCGAGCCCGGTGCGCACCGCGTCCAAGGCCCGCGCGCCCGCGACATCGCGGCCCGCCCAGGCGAGCTGGCGCAGGATGCGCTGGAGGAAGTCGTCTTCCAGAACCGCATCGAGCGACACATCCGCTGCGCTTTCCCAGCGCGCGGTTGCCGCCTGGCGCTCGGCAAAGGCGAAACCGAGCGCGCTGTCCGGCCCGCGCTTCACAAAGTTGCGCACCGCGGCGTGGGCGGCCGAAAGCGCATCTTCCGCGCCGTCCACCAATTGATCGACCACGCCGATAGCGGCGGCCTGCTCAGCGGTGATGCTGCGCCCGCCAAGAATCAGGTCGAGCGCATCGCGCACGCCCTCCGCGCCCCGCCGGTCGAGCAACAGGCGCGGCAGGCGCTGCGTGCCGCCATAGCCGGGGAGCAAGCGCAGCCGGATCTCCGGCTGGCCGAAGCGCGCCACGGGCTCGGCCACGCGGTAATGGCAGGCGAGCGCGAATTCCATGCCGCCGCCCAGCGCCACGCCCTGCACCGCCGCGACGCAGGGCTTGCCCATGCTCTCGATGGTGCGGAAAGCGAGGTGCGCATTGTTGGGGAGGACCATGGCCTCCTCGACCGTGTGGATCTCCTCCAGCATCTGGCGGATGTCCGCCCCCGCCACGAAGGACGAGGTGCCCTCGCCGGTGAACACCACCGCGACCACCGAATCGTCACGGGCCAGCGTCGAGGTGACCAGCACCAGCTCGTCGATGGCGCGCTCGTTGAGCGCATTGACCGGCGCGTTGGTGACGGTGACCGTCGCCACCTGCTTGCCCGGCGCGACAGTGTTGTACTGCACGAGGAAATAGCGGTGCCGGTCGAACAGCGCCTGCTCGTCCGACAAACGCTGCCTGCGCTGCCATTCGGTGATGACCTTGCGCAATTCGTCAAGCGCCTCGGGGTTGCGCAGCGTCGTGACGTCGCCGACATCCTCGCCCACCACCAGCGCGCGGACCATGCGGCGCATATACTTGCCCGAGCGCGTCTCGGGGAACTGCGAGACCTCGATGAAGTCCGCCGGCACCGCGACCGCGCCTTTCTCGGTGCGCACCAGATCGAACAACCGGCGCTTGTCCTCGTGTGTCAGCTTGCGGCCCGCGACGGGCACCACGAAGGCGAGCGGGGTCAGCCCCTTCTCGCGGTGCGGCGCGCCGACCACCAGCACATTGCCGACGGGCGAGTCCGGCGCCAGCGCCTTGTCGCGCAGCACCGCGCCCTCGATCTCCTCGGTCCCCATGCGGTGGCCCGAGACGTTGATCACGTCGTCCGAGCGGCCGTGGAAAGAGAAGGAGCCGTCCGCGTGCTGGATCGCGAAATCGCCCTGGGTATAGGCCCAGGCGCCCTTCCAGCGCCGCCAGTAGCCTTCCTCCCAGCGCGTCGCATCGCCGCGCCAGGCGGGATCGACGCGGCCGTCCTCGACCTTGAAGCCGGCGATGTCGCCCCAGATCGTGCGCGCGAGATAGGGATAAGGCGCGGCGATCACGATCTCGCCCTTCTCGCCGATATCGGCCTTGCGCCACGGCACGCCGCCGTCTTCCGAGCGCGCGAAGGGAGCATGCGCGCCCGTGCCTTCATCGTCCTCGACCCACACATCGCCGACGATCCACGGCAGCGGATAGGCGTGGGCATCGGGACGCAGCGGGAAATCCTCGTTGCCGAACATATGCGTCCACGCGATCCCACCGTGCTCGGTCGCCCAGTAGGAGTTGATGTAGCGGGGGGTGACGTGCTCCATCCCGAAGGCCTGCACGCTGGGGCTGACCGGCTCGGCGCAGAAGGTCGCCACGCGCAGCCCGCTCATGTCGTAGCGTTCGAGCTCGGCAAGGTTCGCCGGGTCCGACATGATCGCCTTGAGGAAAGTCACGCCCGCCTTGAAAATGCGGACATTGTGTCGCTCGATCATCGAGGCAAAGCGCCCCGCGTGGGGGAAGACCGGCGAGCCTTCGGAAACGAGCGTGGTCACCCGCGTCATCAGCGGCGCGCAGATGAGGTAGCTCTGCCCGGTGATCCAGCCCGGATCGGCGACCACGAACAGCGTGTCCCCGGCGCGCGCGTCGAAGCTCGCCTTCATCGTTTCGGCCACGCCTGCGGCATAGCCGTGGCTGTGGACGATCCCCTTGGGCTTGCCCGTGCTGCCCGAGGTGTAGATGAAGAACATCGGGTAGTCGGCATCGACCGGCATGGGCTTGGAGGAAGCCCATATCGCGCGGACGAAATCGCCGTCCGCCAGCGCCATCAGCTCGGCTTCCGACTGGACGGCGAAGCCTGCGGCCCGCGCCTTCTCCAACACCGTGCCGAGCGCCGCCTCGGTCAGCGCGTGGCTCCAGCGGTCGCGCTCCTCGCGCCAGATCATGTCGGGCTGGTGCGTGTGCCGGCACACGATCACCGCCTCCACGCGCGGCGGCAGGGTCACGAGGCTCGAGGCGATGGCGATCCGCACACGGGCCGCATCGGCGCTGGTGATCCGCCCCTCGCTCCCGAGATTGATGAGCGCCTTGCCCACGCCGCGCATCACGTCGGAACGATCGACCGTGATCTCCCCGGCCAGCGCCTCGCGCACCGTCTCGAGGATCGCCGCGTGGCCACCTTCGGGCAGGCCGAGCTCAAGCCCGCCGAGGATCTCGAGCGCCGTCGTCACCGGTACGAAATTGTCGAGCGCCGGGTCGGTATAGGCGTTCTTGAACGCGGCGACCTGGGCGTTCCTGTAGGAACCGTCCGAGGTAACGATCACCCGCGCGCCGGTGTCGGCGATGCGGTCCGAGAGGGTCTTGTCGGAGAACCCGCCGAACACCGCCGTATAGACCACGCCCATGCGCTTGGCCGCCTCGGTCCAGTAGATCTGCGGCACGATGCTCGGCATGTTGAGCGCCATCCGGTCGCCCGCTTTCAGGCCCAGCGCTTCCAGCGCCACCGCGCACTTCGCCACTTCCAGCAGCAAGCGCTTGCGGCTGATCGTGAAGCAATCGATCGGCGCGCCCTTGCCGCCGCCCGCGCTCATGTCCCAGCGGTCGCCCTCGAAGATCAGCGCCGCTTCGGCCCCGTGCCCGGCGAGCACATGGCGATCGAGTTCGGAGAAGGCGGCATTGGTCCGGCCGCCGACAAACCAGCGCCAGTGCGGCGGGTTGGAACCGTCAAACCCGGTGTGCCACGGTGAAAAATCCTCTGGCAATTCAAGGAGCAAAGGCTCGGCCGAGACCGCGTCCCAACCCTGCCAGCGCCCGTCCTCCTGCCGCGCGAGCCACGCGCCAGCGGGCCCTGCATCAGCCACGAACCAGTGCATGTTGCGCGCGGCAATCGCCCCGTGGAAGGCGCCGGGATCGGCAAGGGCCGCAGCGCGCATCGCGTCCCACTGGGCGCGGCTGCGCAGGCTGTTGGACCGGGCGGCAATCGGGCTTGCCGGCAGAGTGCTCACAGGAATGACGCTATCCCCCGTTGAGAGCAAAACTCGCAAGGGCGCGATCCCGAACGCCTGGGCGGTGTTGCATTAAAATTGCACGAAGCGAAACGCCTCGGCAAGAAAATGCCAAAGCATTGCTTGGATCGATAACGCCGCTGTGCCCCAAGGGTTCCAACACGAAGCCCGCGCGCCAGCGCTTCGGCCTGCGCCGCACACGGCGCGGCGCATTGGCGGGCCCGGCCATGTTTCATGTGAAACATCGCCGGGCCGCCGATCTACAGGGGGTCTAGAGGAGGCTGGAGGGGGTCTGGCGGGGGTCTGGACCGCGCTGGCGCTACGCCAGACCGCGCAGCCGCCCCCCTCAACTCACCCGCGTCCGCGATAGGACGGCACGCCCTGGTCGGGCAGCCACAGATCGGCTGGCGGCGCGCCCGATTGCCAGAACACGTCGATCGGGATGCCGCCACGCGGATACCAGTAACCGCCGATCCGCAGCCATTGCGGGCGCATCTCCTCGAACAGGCGCACCCCGATGCCCACCGTCACATCCTCGTGGAAACCATTGTGGTTGCGGAACGAGCCGAGAAACAGCTTGAGGCTTTTGCTCTCGACGATGGTCTCGCCCGGCACATAGTCGATCACCAGATGCGCGAAATCGGGCTGGCTGGTCACCGGGCACAGCGAGGTGAACTCGGGGCTCACGAAGCGCACCAGATAGGTAAGGCCGGGCCGCGGATTGGGCACGTAGTCGAGCACCGCTTCCTCCGGAGAGGCCGGGAGCGGCGTGTCCTTCCCGAGGAACTGCGGGGCGGGCTTGTGCGGGGGTGTGCTTTCCATGCCGCGCTGTTGCCCCGATCCGCCGCGCCGCGCAAGCCGCAAGCTGGACGCGCGAGGGCCATGCGCCTTATGGCGTCAGCGCCGGTTCACCGCCGCTCGGGCAAGGATCCCGGCCCCGCACCACCGCCCGCCACCAACACGCCGCTGATCACACCGGGCGCGAGCGGCGATACACCGGCGGGCGTGCCGGTGCCTCCTGCCACACCGCCTTCTTCGCTGCCGTCGGCCCTGCCAGCGGTGCTCCCGCCCGGCGGCATGGCCGGCCTCGTCGCGCAGGCGATCACCCTTCCGCTACGGGCAGCGGCGGCCGCCTGAACCGGGCCCTTTGCCGCAGGCTTTGCAGCCGGGCGCGCAGGGCGCTAGGATGGCGGGCATGACCCTGCTGCCCGCCCCGCTCGTGAGCACCCAATGGCTTGCCGCGCATTGCGATGCGCCCGGCCTCGTGGTGCTCGATGCCTCCTATCACCTGCCCGCGGCGAACCGCGACGCTGCCGCCGATTTCGCCGCCGCGCATATCCCCGGCGCGCGCTTCCTCGACCTCAAGACCCTGTTCGATCCCGCCTCGCCGGTGCCCTATGCCTTCCCGACGCCCGAGCAACTCGCCGCGCGGCTGGCGGGCCTCAGCGTTGCGCCGGATGCGGCGATCGTGATCTATGACGACAGCGCGATCCGCAGTGCGGCGCGGGCGTGGTTCGTCCTCACGGCAAGCGGCTGGAGTGACGTCGCGATCCTCGACGGCGGGCTGGCCAAGTGGCGCAGCGAGGGCCGTGCGCTGGAAAGCGGCACCTGCGACATCGCGCCCGCCGAACCTGCCAGCCTCGCCGCGCCCTCGCGGCTGCGCAGCAAGGCCGAGATGCTCGCCAACCTCGACAGCCGGGCCGAACAGGTGCTCGACGCGCGCGGAGCCGACCGGGTCTATGGCCGCGGCCTCGATCCGGTGCACGGCATGCCCAACGGGCGCATCCCCGGCAGTTGCAACCTCCCCTTCGGCGCGCTGTTCAACGATGATAGCACGTGGACGTCGCCAGATGCCATCAGGGGCGCTTTCACCGCCGCCGGGATCGACCTCGACGCGCCCGTCACCACCACTTGCGGCAGCGGCGTGACCGCGAGCGTGCTGCTGTTCGCCATGCACCTCCTCGGCAAGCACGACACCGCGCTTTATGACGGAAGCTGGAGCGAGTGGGGCGCCGATCCCGCGACCCCGAAGGCCCAGGGGCCTGAGGCATGAGCGGCGGCGGCGATGGCAGGCATCTGAAGCCCGCCACCCGCCTCGTCCAGGGCGGGCGGCGCAAGGAATGGACCGGGCCGGTCGTCAATCCGCCCGTCTGGCGCGCCTCGACCCATCTCTATGAAACCGATGCCGAGCGGCAGGCGGCGGGCCACAGCAATGCCGACGGGCAGTTCTTCTACGGCAGGCGCGGCGCCCCGACCCAGTGGGCGCTGGCCGAGGCGCTGACCGCGATCGAACCGGGCGCGCATGGCACGGTGCTCTACCCGAGCGGGGTCGCGGCGATTGCCGGGATCATGCTTGCAGTACTCAAGCCGGGCGACCGGCTCCTGATGAGCGACAATGCCTATGACCCGACCCGCAGCATGGCGACGGGGCTGCTGGCGCGGCTGGGGGTGACCACCAGCTTCTTCGACCCGCGCGACCCGGACGCCTTCCGCGCGCTCCTTGCCGATGGGGGCGTGAAGGCGGTGTGGCTGGAGAGCCCGGGCAGCCTGACCTTCGAGATGACCGATGTGCCGTTGCTCGCGCGTCTCGCCCGCGAGCATGGCGCGGTCTCGATCTGTGACAACACCTGGGCCAGCCCGCTCGGCTTTGCCGCACTGGAACAGGGCTGCGACATCGTGATGATGAGCCTGTCGAAGCATGTCGGCGGCCATTCCGACCTGATGATGGGCTCGGCCAGCGCGGGCCAGCGCTGGTACACGGCGCTGCGGAGCGTGTCGCAGGAGCTGGGGCAGGTCGTCTCGCCCGATGATGCGGCGCTGGCGGCGCGGGGGCTGAGGACGATGGGCGTGCGGCTCGCGGCGCAGACGGCGGCGGCGCTGAAGGTGGCCGGGTGGCTCGAGGTTCAGCCGCAGGTGGCGGAGGTGTTCTGCCCGATGCTGCCCTCGCATGGCGGCCACGCGATCTGGCGGCGCGATTTCACCGGCGGCTGCGGATTGTTCTCCTTCGTGCTGGCGAGCGATGATCCGGCCGCCTCGGCCCGGGTTGCCGATGCGCTGGCGCTGTTCGGCATCGGCTATTCGTGGGGCGGGTACGAGAGCCTCGCCCTGCCGATCACGCCGCATACCTACCGCGAGGCCATGGCCTGCCCCTGCGCCGGACGGCCGGCGCTGCGGCTGTCGATCGGGCTGGAAGACCCGGACGATCTGATCGCCGATCTGGCCGGGGCACTGAAGCTGGTCTGACGCGGCAATAGCTGCGCTTCGCGCCGGGCAATCCATTCTCGCTGGCGGGAGCGGCGCGGCTGGCCCATCTGCCCCCCCATGCAGAACAGCGGCACCATATTTCTCGTCGGCGCGGGGCCGGGTCCGGTGGACCTCCTCACGCTGCGCGCCGCGCGCCTGATTTCCGAGGCGCGGGTGATCGTCCATGACGGGCTGATCGGCCCGGACATTCTCGGCCTGGCGCGGCCCGATGCGCGGCTGATTTCGGTCGCAAAACAGCGCGCCCGCCACACCATGCCGCAGGAAGACATCAACGCCCTGCTGGTGCGCGAGGCGCTCGCCGGTCACGATGTCGTGCGCCTGAAGGGCGGCGATCCCTTCATCTTCGGGCGTGGCGGCGAGGAAGCCGAGGCTGCCCGCGCCGCTGGCATCCCTGTCGAGGTCGTCCCGGGCATCAGCGCCGCCAACGGCGCGGCCGCTGCCTCGCACATCGCCCTCACCCATCGCGAGGCGTCGAGCATCGTCAGCTTCGTGGCCGGCCAGTGCAAGGGCCTTGCCGAGCAGGACTGGTCGGGCCTTGCCGGCAAGGGGCGCACGCTGGTGATCTACATGGGCGTCTCGACCGCCGCGCAGATCGCCGAGAAGCTGATGGCGGACGGCCTCGCCCCCGGAATGCCGGTCGCAGTGATCGAGAGGGCCGCGCGCCCCGAGATGCGGGTGCTGCGCGGGCTGCTCGCGGGCCTGCCGGAGATGGTCGAGGCGCACGCGGTCAAAAGCCCGGCGCTGATCATCATCGGCGAGGTGACGGCGCGCGAAGACCTGGCGCTCGCGGCGCTTGCGACGGAGGCGGCGCGATGAAGATCCTCACCGGCAACGACCTGCGCAGCGGCGCGGTGACGTGGTGGAACGGCACCGGCTGGTCGCTGTTCGTCGACGATGCCGTGGACGTGGGCGAGGAGGCCGAGGAAATCCTCGCCCGCGAGGAAGCCGCGCGCCGCGTCAACGCGCCCTATGCTTGTCAAGCGACCATCGACGCCGCCGGCCACGTCCGGCCCGCGCATATCAAGGACCGGGTGCGCGCGCTCGGCCCGACCGTCCGGCGCGACCTTGCCGTGCCGACGGCGCAGAAAACCGGCTGGGACTGGGTGATCTGACATGTACCGTTACGATTCATACGACCAAGCCATGGTCGATGCCCGCGTCGCCGAATTCCGCGACCAGGCGCGCCGCCGCCTCGAAGGCAAGCTGACCGAGGACCAGTTCAAACCGCTGCGGCTGACGAACGGGCTCTATTTGCAGCTCCACGCCTATATGCTGCGCGTCGCGATCCCCTATGGCACGCTCGACAGCCGCCAGATGGCAATGCTGGCGACAATCGCCGACAAGTATGACCGGGGCTACGGCCACTTCACCACCCGCCAGAACATTCAGTACAACTGGATCAAGCTGGAAGACTGCGCCGATGCGCTCGCCGATCTGGCGACGGTCGAGATGCACGCGATCCAGACCAGCGGCAACTGCATCCGCAACATCAGCTCCGATCACTTCGCGGGCGCGGCGGCGGACGAGGTGGTCGATCCCCGCCCCTATGCCGAGCTGATGCGCCAGTGGTCGAGCTTCCACCCGGAGTTCACCTACCTCCCCCGCAAGTTCAAGATCGCGGTGATCGCATCGGAAAAAGACCGGGCGGCGATGCGGCTGCACGATATCGGGGTGCGGATCGTCAAGCGTGACGGCGAAGTGGGCGCGCAGTTCTATGCGGGCGGCGGGATGGGCCGCACCCCGATGGTCGCCCCGCTGATCCGCGACTTCGTGCCGATCGACCAGTTCATCACCTATGCCGAGGCGTGCCTTCGCGTCTACAACCGCTATGGCCGGCGCGACAACAAGTACAAGGCGCGGATCAAGATCCTCGTCCATGAACTGGGCGCGGCAGAGTATATCCGCCAGGTCGAGGAGGAATTCGCGCACCTGCTTTCGGTCGGCGTCGAGCCGCCGCGCGAGGAACTGGCGCGGATTGCCGAATACTTCGCGCTTCCCCCCTTCCGTCATCCCAGCGAAAGCTGGGACCTAGAGCAATTGCAGAGCAAAGTCGCCGGAGATCCCAGCTTTCGCTGGGATGACGGGTTTGGTCAGTGGGTTCGCCAGAACACCCACCCCCACAAGGCACCGGGCTATGTCTCCGCCGTCATCAGCCTCAAGCCCGCTGGCGGCATTCCGGGCGATGCAACCTCCGATCAGATGCGCGTCGTCGCCCGGCTCGCGAAGGAATACTCCTTCGATGAGCTGCGCGTGATGCACACCCAGAACCTGCTGCTGCCCCATGTCCGCATTGCCGACCTTCCGGCGGTGTGGGCGGCGCTCGACGCGGCCGGCCTCGGCAGCGCCAACATGGACACCATCGAGGACATCATCGCCTGTCCGGGCCTCGACTATTGCAGCCTCGCCAATGCGCGTTCGATCCCGCTGGCCCAGCGCATCTCCGAACGCTTTGCGCAAAGCGGGCGCACCGAGTTGGTGGGCGAATTGAAGCTGAAAATCTCCGGCTGCATCAATGCCTGCGGGCACCACCACGCGGGCCATATCGGCATCCTCGGCGTCGACAAGAAGGGCAAGGAGAACTTCCAGCTCTCATTGGGCGGGTCGGAAGCCGAGGATGTCAGCCTCGCCAAGATCACCGGCCCCGGCTTCGACGAGGACGGCGTGATCGCCGCGGTCGAGACAGTCACCGAGGTCTATCTCGCGTCGCGCACCGAGGGCGAGCGTTTCCTCGACACCTATCGCCGCATCGGCATGGAGCCGTTCAAGGAGGCGCTTTATGGGTGACACGCAGAACCTCGGCACCTCGCCCGACGAGGTGCAGTTCCGCTTCCGCGACGATGAGCCGGTCGATCACGCCGCCGTCACCGTCGATAGCGTGCTGGACCAGACCAACGCCGCCGCTGTCCGGATCGAGCCGGGCGACGATGCGCGCCTGCTGCTGCCCTTTCTCGATCGCCTCGCGCTGGTCGAGGTTAACTTTCCCGTGTTCGGCGACGGGCGCGGCTATTCGGCGGCCCGGATCCTGCGCGAGGCGGGCTATACCGGCGAGCTGCGCGCGGTGGGCGCAGTGCTCATCGACCTGCTCAGCCATATGCGCCGCTGCGGCTTCGACAGCTTCGCCCCCGACAAGCGCCTCGACGAGGAAGACGCCGCGCGCGCCTTTGCGACGTGGGCGAACGTCTACCAGCGTGCGGCAGATCGGCGGGCGACCATTGCGGACAAGCGCCATGAAGCCTGAACTGCGGATCGCCCCCGGGGACCGCGCCCGCGACAGGCTCGACCTCGCGCCGCGCTTCACCGAGCATGATGCGGTGCGATTGAACCGCATGTTCCGCGGCAGCTCGACGCCCGAGATGCTCGAAGCGGTGATCCGTGACGGGCTGGCGGGCGATCTGGCCGTGGTCTCCAGCTTCGGCGCGGAGAGCGCGGTGCTGCTGCATCTGGTCGCCAGCGTCGATCCGAAGGTGCCGGTGCTGTTCCTCGACACCGGCAAGCACTTTGCCGAAACGCTCGAATACCGCGACCTTTTGGTCGAACGGCTCGGCCTCAACCTCGTTGTGCTGACCCCGGATGCGGCGGACCTCGCTGCGAAGGACGCAACCGGCCTCAGGTGGTCCTACGATCCCGATGGCTGCTGCGAGATCCGCAAGGTAAGGCCGCTCGAAAAGGCGCTGGCCGGCTATGACGCGAGCTTCACCGGCCGGAAAGCCTTCCAGGCCGCGACCCGCGCCAACCTCCCGCGCTTCGAGGTCGACACCTCGGACGCGCAGGGACGATTGAAGATCAACCCGCTGATCGATTGGGACGCGGGCCAGATCGAGGGGTATTTCATCCAGCACGACCTCCCCCGCCACCCGCTGATCGCAAGCGGCTATCCCTCGATCGGCTGCTCGCCCTGCACCACGCAGGTCGCGCCGGGGGAAGACCCGCGCTCGGGCCGCTGGAAGGGCTGGGACAAGACCGAATGCGGCATCCACAAGCCGGGCGAGGAACCGTTTCTTTGATCTACCGACCCGTCATCCCAGCGGAAGCTGGGACCTAGGGCAACAAAGGGCAGTGCTCGCCACTCTAGGTCCCAACTTTCGCTGGGATGACGTGTGTTGTCAGACCTAAAGCCACCCCTCGCGCCGATACCATTCGGCGGTCGCCTTCAGCCCCTCGTCACCCGCAATCCTCGGCTGCCACAGGCCCGGCGGCGGCTTGCGGTCGGAGCGGGCGACCCAGTTGGGGTGGCACATGTAGCCGACGCGGTCAGCGGTGAGCTTGGCCCGGTCGCCGCGCGCAAGGCGGTCGGAGGCGGCGGAGGCATCGAGCACGATGCGGGGCAGATGCGGCGCGAAAACGCGGGCACGCCCCACGGCACGGCCGATCGCGGCGGCCAGGTCCTTGTGGCTCCATCCACCCTCCCGCCCGTCGTCGGGTTCGTAGGTCTGCTTGAAAGTTGCCTTCCGGCTTGCCGAGTCCTCAAGTCGCGAAGCGGTAGGACCGGCAAGCCCAACAAGAAGCCGCGCGAGATCGTCTGCGTGAATGATCGAACTGGCCCCGCCGGGCGGGAGCGGCACGAAGCCCCATTTCGCCGTGCGGAACATGTCGAGGTAATCGACATCGCGCGGGCCATAGACGCCCGGCGGGCGCACCGTGGTCCAGTCGAGACCGGAGGCTTCGACCAGCCCCTCGGCCTTGGCCTTGGAGGCGCCATAGGCCGACAGCCCGGGCTTGCGCGCCGAGAGCGAGGAGACGAAGACGAGGCGCTTCACGCCGGCCGCACTCATGGCGGAAAGGACATTGGCGGTCCCGGTGACATTGGCGATCTCGAACGCGGCCGGATCGGGTGTGTTGGTCAGCCCGGCGACGTGGATCACCGCGTCTGCACCCTGCACCAATGCCGCGAGCGCAGCGGTGTCATTCAGATCGCCGCGCACCCATGTGACGCCCTCCCGCGCAGGCTGATCGCGGCGGGCAAGCGCACGCACCTCATGGCCTTCTGCGCGCGCCGCATCGAGCACCGCAGAGCCGACGAAACCTGTCGCGCCGGTGATCGCGAGCCGCGTCACAGCAGCACCATGTGATCCCGGTGGATCACGCAGGAGCGCGGGGCATAGCCGAGGCGCTCGGCCTGATCCTCGGCGCGCTTGCCGGCGATGAGCTGCATTTCGGCCGCGTCATATTCGGCGAGGCCCTGCGCCAGCCGTTCGCCCTTCATGCTCAGGACGCTGACCAGATCGCCGCGGCGGAAATTGCCCGATACGCCGACGACTCCTGCCGCCAGCAGGCTCGCGCCGCCCCTCAGCGCCTCGGCGCAGCCCTTGTCGACGCGCAACTCGCCCGCAGGCGCCAGCCGCCCGCCGAGCCACGCCTTGCGGGCGCTGTCGGCGCGCACGGGCAGGAACAGCGTCCCCGTGCCCGCTGCGAGCGCATGGGCGATCGGCGCGTCATGTGTCCCGTTGAGGATGCCGAGCGCGATCCCGGCGCGGGTCGCGATCTGGGCGGCCTGCAACTTGGAGATCATGCCGCCCGAGCCGAGGCCCGAGGAGGACGCCCCGCTCGCCATGGCCATCACCTCCGGCGTCACGGCTTCGACCACCGGGATCAGCGCCGCGCCTTCGGTCCGGGGATCGCCGGTATATAGGCCGTCGACGTCCGACAGCAGCAGCACCAGATCGGCATTGGCCGCCTGCGCCACGCGTGCGGCGAGGCGGTCATTGTCGCCGAAGCGGATTTCCTCGGTGGCGACCGAATCGTTCTCGTTGATGACGGGGATCACGCCCGCCTCGAGCAGCCGGTCGAGCGTCGCAGCGGCATTGAGATAGCGGCGGCGGTCTTCGAGATCGCCCAGGGTCAGGAGCATCTGCGCCGCGGTGATCCCCTCACCCCCGAGAGCGCGGCTCCATAGGTCGGCGAGCGCGATCTGGCCCACGGCAGCGGCGGCCTGTGCGTCCGCGAGGCTCCCACGCCCCCCTTTCGCCAGCCCCAGCCGCGCCGCGCCGAGCGCAATCGCGCCGGAACTCACCACGATCACCTGCGCGCCCGCCCGCCGCAGCGCCGCGAGGTCGCCCGCCATGCGCGCCAGCCAGCCCTCGCGCGCCTTACCGCCGCCGACCAGCAGCGACGAGCCGATCTTGACCACGATCCGCCGCGCGGCGGGGATATCCGAAAGGCGGGTCAGCATCGCAGGATCAGAGCGGCGACCACTCAGGAGTGTCACCGTCGTCCTCCACCTCGACCGTCTTGGTCTCGGTCGCGGTGCGATCCGGCAGGTAGGCGAGCACCGCGTCGAGCAATTCCGGGATGCCCGCGCCGGTCGCGCCGGAGACGGCGAAGACCTGCTCCGCGCCGGCGGCCAGCAGCTCCTCGCGGAAGCCCTCGACCAGTTCGGCATCGGCCAGATCGAGCTTGTTGAGCACCACCAGCCGGGGCTTTTCGTCAAGGCGCGTGTGCTCCTTGTCGCCATAGGCGGCGAGTTCCTCCTCGACGATGCGCATCGCCTCGGCGGGGTCGGCATCCTCGGTGCCGGTGATGTCGATGAGGTGGATCAGCACCCGGCAGCGCTCGATATGGCCGAGGAAGCGGTCGCCGATCCCGACGCCGTCCGCCGCGCCCTCGATCAACCCGGGAATGTCGGCGAGCACGAATTCGCGGCCCTTGTGGCGCACCACGCCGAGCTTGGGGACGAGCGTGGTGAAGGCATAATCGCCGACCTTCGCCTGCGCGTTGGAGACGGCATTGATGAAGGTCGATTTGCCCGCATTGGGCAGGCCGACAAGGCCGACGTCGGCGAGCAGCTTGAGCCGCAGCCACACCCACATCTCCTCGCCCGGAATGCCGGGTTGGTGCTGGCGCGGGGCGCGGTTGGTCGAGGTCTTGTAGCTGGCATTCCCGCGCCCGCCCATGCCGCCTTCGAGGAAGACGATCCGCTGCCCGACCTCGGTGAAGTCGGCGAGCACCTCCTCCTTGTCCTCGGAGAGGATCTGCGTGCCCACCGGCACCTTGATGACCAGCGGCTCGGCCGAGGCGCCGGTGCGATCCTTGCCCATGCCGTGCCCGCCGCGCGGGGCCTTGAAGTGCTGCGAATAGCGGAAATCGATCAGCGTGTTGAGCCCGGCAACGGCCTCGAACACGATGTCGCCCCCGCGCCCGCCATTGCCGCCATCGGGGCCGCCATATTCGACATATTTCTCGCGGCGGAACGAGACGGCGCCGGGGCCGCCTCCGCCGGACTTCACGTAGATCTTGGCCTGGTCAAGGAAATGCATGGGCGCCCCCTACGCATTTTCTCCCGCAATTGCGAGGAGAATGGCGGGTCAGAGCTTGCGGATGAAGGCTTGGAGGCGTTCGGGCACCGCGTCGGCTGCGTGCACGAGGCAGGCGAGCACCTCGGCGCTCTCGACCAGCCGGGGGCCGGGGCGGTTGAACAGGTGGTGGCCGTCGACCGCGAAGACCCGCCCCTCGCGCACCGCCCTGAGGCTCCGCCATGGCTCTTCAGCCAGCAGCGCGCGGGCTTCGGGCAGGGTCTGGGCGAGCTGGTAGCCGCAAGGCATGAAGGCGATGATATCGGGATCGGCGGCGACCACAGCCCCCGCCTCGATCCCGTGCGAATGCACTCCCGGCGCGGCGAGCAGGGGCTCGGCCCCGGCGGCCCTGATCAGTTCCGGCACCCAGTTGCCCGCGACCATCAGGGGCGCGATCCACTCGACCGCGAGGATGGTGGGGCGAATGGCAGGCGCGGCGGGGAGCGCGCCGAACCCGGCCCGCATCCGCGCCGCCGCCTCGGCTGCGCGCCCGGGCACGCCGGCGGCCCCGGCCACGCGGGCGAGATCGCCGAAGACGTCCGCCAGATCATCGGGCGCGAGCGAGACCAGCACGGGCGGCGCGCCGATCCACGTCGCCAGCGCCTCCTCGAGATCGGCAGGCGTCACCGCGCAGACCGCGCATTGCGCCTGGGTCAGGATGACGTCGGGCCTAAGCGACTTCAGCAGCGGCGCATCGACATCATAGACCGACAGGCCCTGCTCGACGATCGCCTTCACCCGGTCCTCGATCGCCTGGGAGGACAGGCCCTTCTCCAGCTTGGTCGAAGTGCAAACGGGCAGCGCCTTCACCGTCGGCGGAAAGTCGCATTCGTGCGAGCGGCCGACGAGGCTTTCCTGCAACCCCAGCGCCACCGCGATCTCGGTGGCGCTGGGGAGCAGGGAGACGATCCGCAGGGACGCGGCGCTCATCGCACCTGCCACGCTGCCGGCATCGGCACGCGCCCGAGCACCTGCCAGCCAAGCCACAGCCCGGCGAACCACAGCGCGTCATTGAGCGCGATCAGCCCCACGATCTTCGGCGCAAACAGAGCCGGATCGCCGAAGGGGAGCGCATAGGCGAAGAGGCTCGCCTCGAAGGCCGCGAAGGCGGCAAGGAAGGCCGCAACCGGCCCTCCCCTGACTGCCCGCGCAGCCGCACAGGCAAGAAGGCTCGAGACGAGTAACGAAAGCCCTGCCGCAAGGGTAGGCCCGTCCCACGGAAAGCCCATCAGCCCGAAGCCGAGCACCTGGTTGCCAAGCCAGCACGCCGCCACCGTCGCCATGGCCCGCGAAGGCGGCATGGCGAGCGCGGCGATGGTGGCAACAGCAGCGAAGGGCATCATGCAGGCGAACACCACCGTCCCGCTGAGCGTGGTTGCGGCAAGGATCGCGGGAAGCGCCAATGATGGGAGCGACTTTTTCAGATCGGTCATCGTCCAGCCCTCCCTAAGAACCGCGCCTCGACGCCCACCACCGCCGAGCGGCCCGGCGAGACAAAGCTGAACACCTGTTCGTAGCGTTCATTCAGCAGGTTCTCGGCGCGGGCAAAGGCGCTGATCCCTTGCGCCAGCCTGACCCGCGCGTTGAGGTTGACGAGGGTGAAGTCGTCAAGCTGCACCCGCACCGGCACGAAGCTGGGATCGGTGAAGGCAACATCGCCCGTCGCCCCGTTGTGGCGCACCACCAGCGTTGCCGAAGCCTTGTCGCCCGATGCCGTCCATGTCAGCGCGGCGCTGGCAATATGCGCGGGGCGGCGGACCTCCTCGACCCCGTTTTCCTCGGCATCGAGCCAGGAATAGGCGGCATCGAGGTTCCAGCCTTGGGCAAGGCGGGCGCCGAGCGACACCTCGATCCCGCGCTGCGTGCTTGTCGTGGAGCGATTGGCCGGAGTGGCGATGAAGGCGGGCGGCGGGAAGGTGGTGAAGATTTCGCCGTCCAGTTTGCTGTCGAAATAGGTCACCGCCAGGCTGGCAGCCTCGCCCAGTTGCTGGTCGAGGCCCGCTTCCCAGCCTTCAGACCTCTCCGGGCGAAGCGCGGCATTGCCGATGAAGCGCCCGTCGACAAAGCCGTAAAGCTCGAAGAAGCCGGGGTTCTTGATCCCCGAGCCTGCCGCTGCCCTCAGCCGCGTTGCATCGGTCAGGCGGTACCCTGCCCCGAGCCGATAGGTGGTCGCGTCGCGGAAGATATCGTTGAAATCGTGGCGGATTGCGGCCGAAAGGTCGAGAGCCTCGCCGCTATAGCGATATTCCCCGACCAGGCCGACCTGTTCGATCTCGCGCCGGCCGTTGAAGGCAAAGCCGCCCGGCGTGGTGTTGCGGAAGCCCTCCTGCTCGTAATCGGCCGCCAGGGTCAGGCTGTGCCCGTCGCCGGGCGCGAAGGCGCTGACATAGGAGAGCTTCACACGGTCGCCCGCGCTGCCCGAGGTGCGGCCGAAGGCAGCAAAGCTGTCGCGGGTGATGTCGGCCATCTGGGCCGAGAGATCATGCGTCCAGCGCCCCTCCAGCATATCCAGCCGCGCGCCGACAAGGGCATAGAAGGCCTCGTTGGTGAAGCGCGTGCCCGGACTGTCGATGGTCAGGCCGAAACGCGGGCTGGAGGCGTCGAAATCGCTGTTGTTGAACGGCCCCTCGGTGCGGATGAAGCGGGCCGCAGCGCGCAGCTCGAGACCATCCGTCACCGCAAGGCTGCCCTTGCCGGCCAACGTGTAGCTATCCCGTCCGATATCGCGGGTGCCGCCTCTGGCGTTGGGCTGGCCGTCGGTGCTGAGCACGACGGCAGAGAGCGCCGCGTCCCAGCCCGCGCCGAACGCGCCGTAGCGCACAGCACCATTGGCGGTCCCCTGCGTGCCGGCCTCGAGCCGCCCTGCCAGCCCGGCAATGCTGCTGCCGCGCGCGGTCTCGTAGGCGACCACGCCGCCGACCGCGTCCGAACCATAGAGCGCCGATTGCGGACCGCGCAGCACTTCGAGCCGCGCGCCGACATCGGCGGCAAGCGTGCCGATGTCGAATTCGCCGGCGAAGGGATCGGAAACTTCGATGCCGTCGACCAGCACCAGCACATGATTGGCTTCCGAGCCGCGAAGACGGATCTGGGTCTGTCCCGCCACGCCCGCAACCGCCACGCCCGGAACATCGCGCAGCACATCGGCGATGTCCCGGGTCTGGCGGGCTTCGAGCTGCGCATTGGTGATCACGGTGACCGAGCCGGGATAGCGCTCCGGCAGATCGCTCGCCCCGGACCGCGTCGTGCTGACGATGATATCGCCGCGCATGGCGTCGGCGATGACGACCTCGTCCTCGCCCGGCTTCTCCGGCGCGCGCGCAGCCGCGTCCTGCGCCGCCACAGGCACGCCCCAACCCAGCGCTGCCACGGCAACGCTATCCAGCAATGTCCAGTTTTTCACGGATTCCTCCCGTCACAAGCAACATGGTAGCTGCAAGGGGATGCCTCCCCCGCAGCTCAGCGATGTCGCTCACAACGAAAGTCTGTTTCCGCGCCTGGCCAACCCCTGAACCAAGCAAAGAGCGACACGCCCCGGTCGGTCTCCTGGCTCGCGGGTCAGCGCATGAGGTGCTCACCTTCCCAGGGCATTGCCGCCCCAGTGGCTGCCCCCTTCCGGTCAAAGACCTTTAGGGGCGCGCACGCCATACTCGCCGCTTACAGTTGCAGGGACAGCTGCGGAATCGAACCGCATTCCCGTTACCTTGGCGCGTTTATGTTTTACGCGCTCGCCTGCGCGAGCGCAATCCTCGCTCATGCTGGCTTCGTCAGCGTCGCTGCGGGCGCGCGGTCGCGCTTGCGGCCCTGCGGGCCGTTACAGCGCCAGAATGTGAGGATGAAGGGGAAGACCCTCGGCCCGAAGGGCCGCAAGCGCGAACGCGCGTCGCCGCTTATGCGGCGGAAGCCAAGGCGGACGGATGTCCGCCGCCCGGCGTCTGAGGGCGAAAACAAGGAACTGGTGGAGCCGAGGGGGATCGAACCCCTGACCTCGTCATTGCGAACGACGCGCTCTCCCATCTGAGCTACGGCCCCGTTCCAGTTGTCTCGCCCGCCAAGGCCCCTCAGGGGGGCGGGCGAGGGCGCGCATTAGCTCGAAGCCAGGGCCCATGCAACGGGCATTTTGCGCCCGCGCCCCGCGGCTTTCGCTACTTGCCGGGCGCGGCCGCCGGCTTGGGCGCGATCGGCTGGATGACTGGCTGCGCGGTGACGCTTTCGTTCACCGGAATGACCGGCACAGGAAGGCCGGTCATGGGGTCGATCACCCCCTGGTCGGCGCCCGTCGGCGAGCCGGTCGCTGCGCCCGCGCGGGCCTGTTGCGCGGCCACCCAGCCCGGCTGCGAGGGCCCGTACATCGCGCCCCACTTCGCATCCCATTCGGCGGCGGCCTGCTGATAGGCCTCATATTCGTCGAAGAAATGCTCGAAGGGCAGCATAAGACCGGCGAAATTCGCCCGAGCAAAGGTCAGCGGATCGGTGGCCGGCGCCGCCGCTGCGCGGACTGCCATGTCAAGCGCCGCGCGGCAGAACCCGGCGCGCGCGGCCGGCTCGGCGAAGAAGTTGTAGACCTGCGTGGTATAGGCATCGCGGGCCACAACCGCCTCGCGGCGAACCTTGAAGCGGCTGGTATAGCTCTTTTCGATCCGGTCGTTCACCGCCTTCAGCGTCTTCACGTTCTTCGTCAGGAAGGTGCGGTAGCCTTGAAGGATGGGATCATAATCGGGCGCGAGGCAGTTCAAGGCCGCGACGTTCCAGGCCGATCGCAGGTTCCAGACCAGCTGGTCATCGCCGAGGTTGGAGTTGACGGTCAGCCGCCGCCCATCGGGCCCGCGTGCCGGCAGGGTCATGACGTAATGCGCGCCGCCCGGCGGGAGCGGGCGGTAGGGCACGGGCTCGGCCCTCACCACCGGCGCGGGCGCGGGGGGCGGCGGCGGCGGCAGGGGAGCCTTGGCAGCACAGCCGGCGAGCACCGCAGCGCCTGCCAGCGCGGCAAGCGCAAGGCCCGGGGAGGTGCGGTGACGGGAGAGGGCGGGCGTACGGGGGGACGCGCTCATGGGGTCAATCTCTCTTGCTGCGATCCGGGGGCTGCCGGCGCGGGAAGGCGCAGCCGCCGCTTGCTCCCGCCTGAGCCAAGCGATAGCCGCGTGCCGCAACAAAGCAAATGCCCGGAAAGCCGCAAGGCTCCCGGGCATTCGATGTTTCAACAAGCTTGCGACAGACCGAAGGCCCGCCCGCTGCCTGCGCCTATTCGCGGTTGCCGAGGAAGCGCAGCAGGAACATGAACATGTTGATGAAGTCGAGATAGAGGTTCAGCGCCCCCATGATCACGACCTTGCCCATCATCTCGGTGCCGCGCACGTAGCTGTACTGCTCCTTGAGGCGCTGCGTATCATAGGCAGTGAGACCCGCGAAGATCAGCACCCCGAGCGCGCTGATCACCAGAGCAAGCGTGCCCGACTGCAGGAACAGATTGAGCAACGATGCGATGATCAGCCCGAACACCCCCATGATCAGGAAGGTGCCGAAGCCCGACAGGTCCTTCTTGGCGGTGTAGCCGTAGAGCGACAGGCCCGCAAAGGCACCGGCGGTGGCGAAGAAGGTCGTGGCGATCGATTCCCCGGTGAAGACCAGGAAGATCGTCGACATCGACAGGCCCATCACGATCGCGAAGGACCAGAACAGCGCCTGCAGCGTGCCCTGGCTCATGCGGTTGAGGCCGAAGCTCATCGCCATGACAAAGCCGAGCGGTGCCAGCGCCACGATCCACATCAGCGGGCCGGAAGCAAAGGCATAGGCAAGCCCGGTGCTCGCCGCGACAAGCGCGACAATGCCGGTCAGCAGCACGCCAGAGGTCATGTAGTTGTAGATCGAGAGCATGTACTTGCGCAGGCCCTCGTCATAGGTCACGCGGCCGGTGACGTCGCCTCCGGCCCGCGGCACGGAGCCGAGCCGCTGCGCATTGCGCGAGGTGTCATTCCAGTCAGCCATTGCTAAACCCTTAGCCTTTCCATCGGAGCGCGACAGCCGCGCTCTCCATGGGGGGAATATCGGTGTTTCGGCGGCGCATTTCAAGCGAAACCGGACAGCCGGTGCTACGGCATGTTCAGCTTAATGCCTGTTAACATTAAGCCCCGCGCGAGAGCGCCGCGCCTTTCTCCGCCGTGGCCCTGAGGGTCGCGGCCAGCAGGCGGCGCAATGCCGCCCCCTCGTCAAGCACGTCGAGGCCCTCGCGGGTCATGCCGCCCGGGCTCGCCACGCGGTCGGCAAGGGTCGCCGGATCGACGTCCGAGGCCGCCGCCAGTGCTGCCGCACCCTCGACCGTGGCGAGTGCAAGGGCGGCAGCAGTAGCCTTGTCGAGCCCGAGATCAGCGGCCGCACCGGCCAGCGCGTCAATGAAACGGTAGACAAAGCCCGGCCCCGATCCGGCAAGCGCGGTGACGAGATCGAAACGCGCCTCGTCCGCAAGCCAGACGGCGCTGCCAAGCGCGTCGAACAGCGCAAAGACAGCATCGCGGCCGCCTGCGTCGAGCCCGCGCCCGGCGAGGATTACCGGCGACTTGTTGATGCGCGCGGCAAGGTTTGGCATCACCCGGACGTGGGCACCGGCCGCCGGGAAGGCGGCTGCGAGCTGGTCGAGCGTGATCCCCGCAAGCAGCGAGAATAGGGCCCTTCCCCGGGTCACACCCTGCAATCCCGGCCCGAGCCGGCCAAGCTGCTGCGGCTTGAAGCCGAGCAGCACTGCATCATGCGTTCCGGGCACTTCGGCACCGTCGCGGTAGAGCGCCACGCCCGCCGGTGCTTCGGCCAGCGCCGGGTCGAGTACGCTGAAGCGCGCGGGGCTCTCTCCGGCAGCCAGCCACCCGGCGAGCATCGCGCCGCCCATGTTGCCGCAGCCGATGATGAGGAGGTGTTGGGTCATCGCGCCGGAGGCGTATCAGGCCTCGCCCGCCGCGTCGACCATCGCCGCCTCGAGCGCGGCGCGAGGGGATTTGCCGCCCCACAGCACGAACTGGAAGGCGGGATAGAAGCGGTCGCATTCGTCGATCGCGCTCTCGACCAGCGCCTGCGCCATGTCGAGGCTGAGGCGCCCGCCATCGCCCAGCAGCGCGCCGTGGCGGTAAAGCAGGACGTCGCCGTTCGACCAGATATCGAAATGGCCGAGCCACATCTGCTCGTTGACGAGGCAGAGCAGCTCGTAAGCAGCCGCGCGCTTGTCGTCGGTGACGCGGATGTCGGGCAGGCACAGGAACTGCAGCACCCCGTCCTCGGCCCGCCAGATCGCGCGCAGCTGGTAATTGGCCCAGCTGCCCTGCACCTCGCCGGTCATCTCGTCCTCCGATACCATCTCGCAGGGCCACCCGCGCGCGGCGAAGAGGCTGGCCAGCATATCGACGGGGGCGGCATCGTCCTCGGCGGAATAGTCCATGTCAGCTGCTCTCATCGCCGGGCTTTCGCGGGGGTTAGGGACGGGGAAACGATGGCTGGCAGGATTGGACGCGAAGCGGGGGACTTGGCAATCACATGGGCTGGAGCGGCTGGGGAGAATTGGACAGAGCTGTGCAAAGCCTGTGCACAGAACCTCCCAGCGCGCCGAAAGGCGTCACTTAAGCGGTTGAACAGGCTCGCCTTCGTCGCTCAGCCACAGGAATACGTCCATACCCTTCTTCTTCAGTTCGCGCACCAGCGCCTCGGCCTTGTCGCGGCTCGCAAGCGGGCCGACGAGAAGGCGCGTGTTGGCACCCCATTTGGCGGTGTGCGGCTGGTAGGCAGCAAGCGGCTTGCCGCCCTCCTTGGAGATCCGCTTCCAGTCGAAGGCGAGCGCGTCGATCTTGCGGCCCGTGGCGACCTGCACCCAGGCGCGACTCGGGTGCTTCGGCTTGGGCGGCTCCTTGGGCTTGGGCTTGGCCTTCTCGGCGGGCTTGGCAGACTCGGGCGCTGACGGCGTGGCCGGCAGCGCGGTCGTCTCGCGGCGCACCTCGAGGCGCGCG
Organism: Erythrobacteraceae bacterium; assembly: GCA_027486035.1. GTDB lineage: Bacteria > Pseudomonadota > Alphaproteobacteria > Sphingomonadales > Sphingomonadaceae > Erythrobacter. Next base: position 23,644 of record JAIXPX010000033.1, read on the forward strand.
ATGTCGACCGCATCCGCGCCCGCGCGCGCATCGGGCAGCGGGGCGCCGAGATCGGCGAAGGCATCGGCAACGCGCGAGGATGGCGGGCTGGCGGGCCTGACCGGCGTGGCACTCGCCGCGCGGGCCGCAGCAGGCGCAGGCGCAGGCTTCGCGGGCGGCGCTGCCGGGGGGCGCGAACCCAGAGGCGCACCGGCGGGAGCAAGGCGACTGTCGGCGCGTTCTTCGGCAGCGAATCGCGCGAGGCGTGGATCATCGCGGCCAATGTCGGCAGCGCGGGGGAAGATCCCGAGGTTGGCAGCCGCAGCCTGCTGCGGCTTGGTGAGGCGCGGCATGTAGCCGAGATAGGGCACCAGCCGGGTCGCAAGATCGCGCGGCATGACCTGTTCGACGATCGCCGTCGCCCGCTCGTTGTCGCCGAGGATCGCCAGACCGAAGGCCCGCGCGCGTTGCGCGGCCATGTCGCGCCGGTCGAGCAGCGGCCGCAGCACCTCCTCGAAGCGCGCGCGGTTGCCGCTGATGGCATAGCTCACCGCCAGCCGCCGCCGCGCCTCATCGTCGCCGGGATCGGCCTCGATTGCGCGCAGGTAGGCCGCCTGCGCCGCCGGATGCTCGCCGACCAGATCAAGCGTCAGTGCCCGGTCGGTAAGGAGCGATTGTTCGGTGACGCCGGCGGCCAGCGCCTTGTCGAACTGCACGAGCGCCTCTCCGGCCCGGCCCGAGCGCAGGTAGACCGCGCCGAGCCCCCGGGCGACGCCGGGATGGCCGGGATCGACATCGGCGGCACGTCCGAAAAAGCCGATCGCCGCCTCGAGATCATCGACCCCGAGTGCGGCCTGGCCGGCCTCGATCAGCGTATCGCGGTCGCGCGGGGCCTTGGCGAGCGCCAGCAGAGCGCGGTTCAAGCGCTGCCCTTCGGGCGAAGGCAGTGGCTGCACCACCGGCTGGGCAACCGATTCCTGTGCCGCAAGGCCCGCTCCGGCGGGCAGCAGGGCAAGGCCGAGCGTCAGCGGCAGAACGGACGGACAGGTGAAAGGGAAGCGCGACATCATCGCTCGTGCTCTATCCTCGCGGCCGCATTGTGCCCGCGGCCGTGACGCAGGGCGCATCGGTCCGCGGGCCGGGGCCTGCCCTACTGGTTGTTCTGGCGACCGAGGAAGCGCGGGATGCTGATCGCGGGGCCATCATCATCGCCGTCATCATCCTCGTCACGCGCGGTGTTGCGCGACAGGTTCGCCATGCGCTCGAACAGGGTGCTGCCCGAGCCCGAGCCGCCACCGGCTCCCTCGCCGGCACCGCCGCCGAGCAGCGAACGGCGGCGGCCGCCGCCAAGACGGGCATCGACCGGACGATCGCCCGCCGCCCCGCCAACGCCCGCTCCGCCGAGCAGATCGTTCTGCACCGGCCTTGCGGGCTGATCATCGCCATAGGCGGCAAAGCCTTCATCAAGATCGAGCGGCTCGTCGGCAGGCTTGGCCGCGCCGTAGCCATAGCTGCCGCGTTCCTCGGCGTTGCGCAGACCCGCCAGCGGATCGACGATGCTATCGACATCGTCCTCATATTCCTCGCCGTCATAGTCGCCCGCCTGCATACCGGTCAGATCGAATGCGGCAGCGGGGGTGTGGGCGTCTTCCTCGTCATCGAGAACGTCATCGAGCGCGTCATCGAGCGCATCGGCGAGATCCAGCGCCTCTTCATCCTCGGCCGGAGCCTCGACGACCGAGGAGGCGAAGCCGAGGAACGGCGTTTGCGCCGGAGCGGGCTCGGGCTCGGGCTCGGGCTCGACCGCCGAAACCTCGGCAAGCCCTGCGTTCTCGGAGAGTTCGAGCACCGGACGCTTGGGCGGACGCGCGCCGCCCAGCGGGACCGGCTGCGGACGATCGATCGCGCCGATCGCACCCTGCTCGATCCCCGTGGCGACCACCGAGACACGGATCTTGCCCTTGAGGTCCGGGTTGAAGGCCGAGCCCCAGATGATGTTGGCGTCTTCATCCACCAGCTCGCGGATATGGTTCGCCGCCTCGTCAACTTCGAGCAGGCGCATATCCTCGCCGCCGATGATCGAGATGATGACGCCCTTGGCACCCGCCATCGAAACGCCGTCGAGCAACGGGTTGGCGATGGCTTGTTCTGCGGCTTCGAGCGCGCGGTTCTCGCCCTCGCCCTCGCCGGTGCCCATCATCGCCTTGCCCATTTCGCTCATCACCGAGCGCACGTCGGCAAAGTCGAGATTGATGAGGCCGGGCATGACCATCAGGTCGGTAATCGAACGCACGCCCTGCTGGAGCACTTCGTCGGCGAGCTGGAAGGCTTCCTTGAAGGTCGTCTCGGCCTTGGCGACGAGAAACAGGTTCTGGTTGGGGATGACGATCAGCGTGTCGACATGGCGCTGGAGCTCGTCGATACCGGCTTCGGCAGCGCGCATCCGGCGGGTGCCTTCGAAGAGGAAGGGCTTGGTGACGACGCCGACGGTGAGCACGCCCATCCGGCGGGCGATCTCGGCGATCACCGGCGCAGCGCCGGTGCCGGTGCCGCCGCCCATGCCGGCCGCGATGAAGCACATGTTGACGCCTTCGAGGGCACGCTCGATATCGGCGACGGTTTCCTCGGCCGCGGCCTTGCCGACTTCGGGACGCGCGCCTGCGCCGAGCCCGCCGGTGATGTCGGGACCGAGCTGGATGCGCTTTTCGGCCGGGCTGGTGGCGAGCGCCTGGGCATCGGTGTTGGCGACGATGAACTCGACACCCTCGATCTCGGCCGCGATCATGTTGGCGATGGCATTGCCGCCGGCACCGCCGATCCCGATCACGGTGATGCGCGGGCGCAGGTCATCGCTTGCCGCGAGTCCGATATTGATGGTCATGAGCTGGTCCTCCAGGCGCAGGGTCGCGATTTGTTCGTGCTGGTCCCCGCTTATAGCGTCTCTGGCATAATCACGGGCATCATTTTATAGCAGCAGCCGCCTTATCCACAGCATCAGCCCCCGCCTTGCCTAGGGCGGCGGACCGGTCAGAAATACTCGCGCACCGCCCTCATCAGACGGGCGGCAAGCGCCATGACGCCGGTCTCGCGGGCGAAGGCCCTGTAAACGCCGCCGCGCCCTGCCCCGACCGCACGGATATCGACCGGATCATCGGCCGCGTAGAGGCACAGGCCCGCCAGCGTCGAGAAGGCGGGCGCGTGATGCGCCTCGGGCATCCCGGTGAGCTGCGGCGGACGGCCGATCCGCACTGGCTGGCCGAGCGCGCTCTGCATGAAGTCCGCCATTCCGGCGAGCTCCGCCCCGCCGCCGGTGAGCACGACCTGCCCCGCCCGCGCGCCCGAGAAGCCGATCGCCTTCAGCGCCTTGCCGATCTCGGCGGTGAGCAGCCCGAGCTGCTGGGTGACAACGGCCACCAGCTCGGCCCGCACGATGCGGTTCTTGTCGTCCGCCCCGCGCGCAAGCGGCCCGGCAGGCACGCCCTCCCCGCTTTCGCCCGGCGGGCTGACGGGGATCAGCTCGCGGTGGTCCGACGGACTGGCGATGGCCGAGCCGGCGACACATTTCAGGCGTTCGGCCTGACTGCGGCGGATGCCGAAGCTCGAGGCGATCGCATCGGTGATCGAGCCCGAGCCCATCGGCACGGCCTGGAGGCCCAGCAGCATCCCGCCCGCGAACACCGCGACATTGGTGATGTCCGCCCCGATCTCGACCAGCGCCACCCCGAGCTCGCGCTCCTCGGGGGTGAGGCAGGCGTGCCCTGCCGCCAGCGGCGCGGCGACCACGCCCTCGACATCGAGATGGGCGTTCTGCACCGCCTCGGTAAGGTTCCTGACCGGCGCGCCATCGGCAAGCATCACGTGGATATCGACCCCCAGCCGCTCGGCATGAAGCCCGCGCGGGTTGGCGACGCCGTGCGCGCCGTCGAGCGTGTAATGCGCCGGCTGCGCGTGCAGCACCTTGCGGCCATCGGGCTGGATCATGTCCTGCGCCTCGATCAGCAATTGCTCGACGTCCTCGTCCTCGATCCGGCGGCCGCCGATCTCGATATCGACCGATACGACATTGCTGGCGAGCCCGGCGCCCGCGCAGGCGATCCAGACAGAGCGCACCGAGACGCCGGTGTCCTTCTCCGCCCGCTCGACCGCGTCGCGGATCGCATGGGCGGCGGCATCCATGTCGGTGACATAGCCGCGCTTGATCCCGGCGCTGGCGCGATGCCCGCTGCCGAGCACCTGCAGGTCGCCGTTCTCGGTTTCGCCCATGATCATGGCCGAGATGCGGAACGAGCCGATATTGACCGCCGCATAGGTGCGGGCAAGGCGGCGCTGGTTGGCTGCACGGGACGCCATCAGGTGGGGTCCTCCTCACTCTCGGCCCCGACCTCGGCCCCGTCGGCAGCCGCGTCCTTGGGCGCACCGACCGCATCGGGCAGGCGCAGGTAGAGCCGCGGCGGGGTACGCATGTCGAACGCCACCACCTTGCCGCCGAGCAGCCGGTTCTTGCCGTCGAGCCGCGCGAACTTGACGAGCGCACTCGCCGCCTCGACCTCGCCTTCCGGCAGCGCGAGCAATTGCCCGGTGGTGAAGGTGAGGTTCCAGCGGCGATTGCCGACCCACTCGGCCGCCTCGACCTTGGGCGCGAGCGCGGGGGCAGCGGCAAGCAGCGCCTCGAGCGCCTGCGCCTGTCTGCCCGCGCCCGGGCCGGCAAGGCGCAGCAGGCCCTTGGCCTTGTCGGCAGCCACGGGTTCGAGCTCCACGCCGCTCGCGTCGATCAGCACCAGCCGGTCGGGCTTTTCGAGCACCGCGTGCGGGGTCCGCTCGACAATGTCGATGGCAAGCGTGTGGGGAAGCTGGATCGAGACCCGCGCGTCCTTGACCCAGCGCAGCTGTTCACGCAGGCGCGTGCGGATCGTGACGGGATCGACCTGCGGCATCGGCTGGCCGAGCTGGTCGGCAACCAGCGCATAGACTTGGCCTTCGTCCATCCGCTGGTTGCCGGTCACGCGCAGGCCTTCAACCTTGAACCCCGCGTCGGCAGCGACCTTCGCCACCTGCACATGCACCAATGCCGGAACGCCCGCGAGGCTGGCGATGACGAGCGCCAGCGCGACAGCGCCGCCGATGATCGCGGCGAGCCAGATGCGGCTCCACTGATCCTCGGTGAAGGGCAGCACCCCCATCGCCTTGTCGACCACGCCGCTCGCCTGCCCGCGCGCCTTGCGGGCGGTGAGGCTGCGGCTTTCGGCCTTGGCGACGCGGCGGACGCTCGAGGCGCTGCTACGCCTGATCTGCTGCGCCATGCGCGCCTCCCTTTTTCAGGGCATGGACCCGAAGCGCCTCGGCACACAGCATCTCGACGAGATCGGCATAGGCAATGCCGCAGCCCGCCGCCTGTTCGGGAACGAGGCTCAAGGGCGTCATGCCCGGCTGGGTGTTGGTTTCGAGCACGAAGAGCCCGTCCTCCCCCTGCTCCTCGTCCCAGCGGAAATCGGTGCGGCTGGTGCCGTGGCAGCCGAGCACCTGATGCGCCTTGACCGCATGGGCCTCGCACAGAGCGGTGATTTCGGGCGGGAGCTTGGCGGGGAAGATGTGCTCGGTGCGCCCGGCGGTGTATTTGTTCTCGTAATCGTAGAAGCCGTTGGCGACGACGAGTTCGGTAACGCCCAGCGCGCGCGGGCCGTCGGGGCCGTCGAGCACCGCCGCCGTCAGCTCGCGGCCCTTGATGAAGGGCTCGGCGAGGAGTTCGGCGAATTCCTGCCACGGGCCCTTGGCGTCCGGCGAGATCGGGTTGCCGACATTGCTGTCCGCGGTGACGATGGCGACACCCACCGAAGAGCCTTCGTTGACGGGCTTCAAGACATAGGGCCGCGGCAGCGGATCACGCTCATAGAGCTCATCGCGCGTCACGATCCGCCCGCCGGGCATGGGGATGCCGTGCGGCACCAGCGCCTGCTTGGTCAGTTGCTTGTCAATCGCGATCACCGAGGTGGCGAGGCCGGAGTGGGTGTAGGCCAGCCCCATCAGGTCGAGCATCCCCTGCACCGTCCCGTCCTCCCCCGGCACGCCGTGGAGCGCGTTGAAGACAACATCGGGCTTGGCCTCATGGAGCCGCAGCGCGACATCGCGCCCCATATCGATGCGGGTGACCCGGTGCCCCTTGCTCTCGAGCGCATCGGCGACGCCCGCGCCGCTGGTGAGCGAGACCTGCCGCTCGTTCGCCCAGCCGCCCATCAGGACGGCGACGTGGAGTTTTCTGTCGAGGCTCACGGCCGTCCCACTCTCTGGATTTCCCATTCGAGGCTCACGCCGGTCGCGGCGTAGACCTTGTCGCGCACCATTTCGCCCAGCCCTTCGATGTCGGCGCTGGTGGCGGTGCCGGTGTTGATCAGGAAGTTGGTGTGCTTCTCGCTGACCTGCGCGCCGCCCAGGGTGAGGCCCCGGCAGCCCGCGCGGTCGACCAGTTCCCACGCCTTTTCGCCCGGCGGGTTCTTGAAGGTCGATCCGCCGGTCTTGGTGCGCAGGGGTTGCGAGGCTTCGCGCGCGGCGGCGATGCGGTCCATCTCGGCGCCGATCGCGGCAGGCTCTCCCGGGTGGCCCCGGAAGCGCGCCGAGACGACAATCGCGCCGTCGGGCAGGGCCGAGTGGCGGTAGGAGTAGTCGAGTTCCTCGGCATTCAGGGTGATGAAGCTGCCGTCGTTGAGGATCACCGCGCAATCGATCAGCACGTCCGCCACCTCGCGGCCATAGGCCCCGCCGTTCATCCGCACGAAGCCGCCGACCGTGCCGGGGATGCCGCGCAGGAATTCGAGCCCCGCGATGCCCTGATCACGCGCGGTCGAGGCGACGAGGATGCCGCTTGCTCCGCCGCCGCAGGTCAGTTCCAGCTCGCCCGTGTGCTGGACGCCCGCGAAGGCCTTGCCGAGCCGCACCACGACGCCGGGCACCCCGCCGTCGCGCACGATCATGTTCGAGCCGAGGCCCAGCGCCATGACCGGGATCTCGCCATCGAGCCTTTCAAGAAAGCCCTTGAGGTCTTCGAGGTCGGCGGGCTCGAACAGCCAGTCGGCAGGGCCACCGGTCTTGAACCAGGTGTAGGGTGCGAGCGGGGCCTTGTTGGTGAGCTTGCCGCGGATGCCTTCCAGCGGCACGGGCGCGCTCACCCCGCCCTCGACCGCACAGGTCGGCGCCATGCCCGCGCCGCCGATCCAGGTGTCACCGGGCTGGTTCACGCCGCCCCCCGCTTTGCGGTGATCGCGGGCGCGAGGGCAGCGGCCCACTTGGTGATGTCGCCTGCGCCGAGGCAGACCACCATGTCTCCGGGCTGGACCTCGCCCGCCAGAATATCGGCCAGGGCATCGGCCCCGGCGATCTCGCGGGCGGCGCGGTGCCCGCGCGCCTTCATCCCCGCGACCAGCGCGGCGTGATCGACACCCGGGATCGGCTCCTCGCCCGCCGGGTAGACCGGGGCGACATAGGCAATGTCGGCGTCGTCGAAGCAGGACTGGAAGTCGTTCATCAGGTCATTCAGGCGCGAATAGCGGTGCGGCTGGGCGACGGCGATCACGCGCCCGCCCTCGGCCACCGCCTCGCGCGCGGCGGCAAGCACGGCGCGGATCTCGACCGGGTGGTGCGCATAGTCGTCGATCACGGTGACCTTGCCGCCTGCCAGCTCCACCGCGCCCACTCGCGTGAAGCGCCGCCGCACGCCGCCGAAACGGGCAAAGCCGGTGCGGATCACCTCGTCCGAGCAGCCCATCTCGATCGCCACCGCAATCGCGGCAAGCGCGTTCTGGACATTGTGGCGGCCCGGCATCGGCAGGTGAACGCCCTCGATCCGGCGGTCCTGCGTGCTGTCCCTTGGCCCACGCTGGCGCACGATCACGTCGAAGCTGTTGCCCCCGTCCTCGGAATGGACGTTGACGCCGCAGATGTCGGCCTGGAGCGAGAAGCCGTAGGTCACGACCTTGCGGTCGCGCACGTCGCCGATCACGGCCTGCACCACCGGATGGTCCACGCACAGCACCGCCGCCCCGTAGAAGGGCACGTTGTGGATGAACTCCACAAAAGCCCGCTTCACCCCGTCGAAATCGCCGTAGTGATCCAGATGCTCGGGATCGATGTTGGTGACGACCGCGATGGTGCCGTCGAGGCGCAGGAAGCTGCCGTCGCTCTCGTCGGCCTCGACCACCATCCAGTCGCTGTCGCCAAGGCGGGCGTTGGAGCCATATTGCTCGATGATCCCGCCATTGATGACCGTCGGGTCGATCCCGCCCGCATCGAGCAGGGTCGCGATCATCGAGGTGGTGGTGGTCTTGCCGTGGGTGCCGGCCACCGCGACAGTGGACTTCAGCCGCATCAGCTCGGCGAGCATCTCGGCGCGGCGCACCACGGGGACGCGGGCTTCCAAGGCGGCGGCGACTTCGGGGTTGGAGCGGCGCACCGCTGTCGAGGTGACGACAACGGCCACCCCCGCAACGTTCTCCGCACGGTGGCCGACATGGACAGTGATCCCGCGCGCGCGCAGCCGCTCCACGCTCGGCCCCTCGGCGATGTCGCTGCCCTGCACGCGGTAGCCGAGGTTGTGCATCACCTCGGCAATGCCCGACATGCCGATCCCACCGATCCCGACGAAGTGGATCGTGCCGATATCAGTCCCGACACCTTTCATGCCGCGCTGCGCTCCCCGGTCTTTTCGCCGCCGGCCGCAGCGGTGGAGGCGCGGGCGCGCAGGCGGGTTGCCGCGGGGGCCGCCTCGCCGACGCGAATCACGTCCATCAGGTCGATCCCGCTCATCGTCTCGACGAGGTCCGCGAGGTCCCTGGCCGCATCGGGCCGGCCGCAATTGAAGGCGCAGTGCGCCGCGTTAGCGAGGCTCTGCGGGTTCATGGCCATGACCTGGATCTGCTTGGCGAGCTCCTTGGGCTGGAAGGCGTCCTGCCGGATCATCCGCGCACCGCCCCCCTTGACCATCTCGCGGGTGTTGACCGCTTGGTGATCGTCGGTCGCAATCGGAAGCGGCACGAGGATCGCCGGGCGGCCCACGGCGGTCAGCTCGGCGATGGTCGAGGCACCCGCGCGGCCGATGAACAGGTGGGCATCGGCCAGCCGTTCGTGCATGTCCTCGAAATAGGTGCCGAGTTCGGCCGGGATGTCGTGATTGGCATAGCGGCTGCGCACCGCCTCGAGATCCTCGGGGCGGCATTGCTGGGTGACCTGCAAGCGCTGGCGCAGCGCCGGCGGGAGCATGGCGAGTCCGTCCGGCACCACTTCGGACAGGACACGCGCGCCCTGCGATCCCCCGGTGACGAGGATGCGCAAAAGGCTCTCGTCGGTGAAGGCGGGAAAATCCTGTTCGCGCAAGGTCAGCACCTCGGGCCGCACCGGGTTGCCGGTAAGGTGGACCTTGTGCGCGTGCTTGGGGCTGAGCCGGTCGACCACGTCATAGGAAGTGGCAATGGCATCGACACGCCCCGCCAGAAGGCGGTTGACCCTGCCCAGCACCGCGTTCTGTTCGTGGACGATGCTCGGCAATCCGGCCGAGGTGGCAGCGAGCAGCGCGGGGAGCGCCGGATAGCCCCCGAAGCCGATAACGGCGGAAGGCTCGAAGCTCTCGAACAGGCGCAGCGCCATCGAGCGGCCTTCGAGCACCGCGCGCACACCTGCCGGCCAACCGAGCGGGTTCGTGCCGAAGCGCCCGGCCGGCAGAACGTGGGCAGGCATGAAGTCGGGCTTGCCCGGGATGTTCGCCCCGCGCTCGTCGGTGATCAGCGCGAGGTGATGCCCGCGCGCGTGAAGCTCGGTGGCGAGCGCAAAGGCCGGGATCAGGTGCCCGCCCGTGCCCCCTGCGGCGAGCACGACGTGGCGGGACGCGCCGCTGCGCACCTCGCTGGTCATGGGCGTTCCTCCTTGCGTTCGATCAGTTCGCGCAAGGATCCTCCCTCGCTGGCGAGGAACGGGTTGCGCCGGGTGATCGCGAGCAATAGCCCAAGCGTGAAGCACACCGCCAGTGTCGATGAGCCCCCGTAGGAGATCAGCGGCAAGGTCATCCCCTTGGAGGGAAAAAGCTTCAGGTTCACGAGGATGTTGATGAAGGCCTGCCCCCCGAACTGGGTGATGAGGCCCGCTGCGGCAAGCAGCGCGAAGAGGTTGTCCTCGCCCGTCAGCCGCACCAGCGCGCGGATCACCAGCCCGCAGTAGAGCAGCACGATCACCGCACACATAAGGAGGCCGAACTCCTCGCCGATCACCGAGAAGATGTAGTCGGTATGGGCCTCGGGCAGGTTCATCTTGCGGATGCCGAGCCACAGGCCGGTGCCGGTCCAGCCGCCCGCCGTGATGGTGCGCTGGGCAAGGTCCACCTGGTCGAAGGCCGTGCCGCCGCCGAGGAAGCCGTCGATGCGGTGGCGCGCGTTGTCGTAGAACAGGTAGGCGAGCGTCAGGCCGACCACGCCGACCCCGCCGAGCGCGGCGATGCGCTGCCACGGCATCCCGGCCAGAAGCACCATGACCAGCCAGATTCCGCCAAAAAGGATCGCATCGCCCAGATTGGGCTGGAGCATCAGCAGCCCTGCGATAAGACCGAAGAAGCCGCTCACGTACCAGATCACCGGCAGGTGCGGATCGCGCAGCCGCCAGCTCAGCACCCAGGCGCAGATGATCGCGAAGCCGGGTTTGAGGAACTCGGAAGGCTGCAGGCTCATGCCGACATTGATCCAGCGCCGCGCGCCGTTCTTCTCCTCGCCGATGACCGGCACGACGAACAGCAGCGCCAGCATCACCGCGCCGACGAGAATACCGAGCCGGCGCGCCTGATCGCGGCTCAGGACACTGAGGCCGATCATCAGCGTCAGGCCCATCAGCTGGAAGACGATATGGCGCTTGAAGAACATGAAGCCGTCGAGCCGCTCCTTGACGGTCGAGAGCTGGTCGGCGCTGGCAGGCGAGGCAGCGGCGACCGCGACAAGGCCGATGCCCATCAGCACGAGGATCAGCAGCAACAGCACCTTGTCGATCTCGCGCCACCAGACCCGCAGGGCATCGCGCCAGCGGCGCCGCACCGTCGCGGGCGGCAAGTAGCTTCCGCCCGCACGCGGCGAGGTCGAGACGAGCGGCGCGGTCACGGCAGGAGGCTCCGGTCGGCGGCCACGTCATCGCAGGTGTCGCAGCCGGTGATCACGCCCACCATCTGGCGGAAATGGTGCCCGCGCTTCTCGTAGTCGCGGAACTGGTCATAGGAGGCGCAGGCGGGCGAGAGGAGCACGATCTCGCCCGGACGCGCGACTTCCTCGGCGCGGCGGACGGCTTCGCTGATGAGCTCGCAGCGCTCGACCCGCACCTGCCCCTCGAGATGCTCGGCAAACATCGGCCCGGCCTCGCCCACCGTATAGGCCGCTGCGACATTGCCGAGGTGGTCGGCGCAGGCGCCCAGACCATCCTCCTTGGGCAGCCCGCCGACGATCCAGTGGATGCGAGGGAGCCCGCCATTGATCGCCGGATCGGGCGGGAAGGCCGCAAGCGCGGGCGCGGCCGAAGCGGCATTGGTCGCCTTGCTGTCGTTGATATAGGTCACGCCCCTCGCCTCGCAGACCCGCTCCATGCGGTGCGGCAGGCCGCGATAGGTGGCGAGGCCCTTGGCGATCTGTTCGTCCGAAAGGCCGAGCTGGCGGCAGATCGCCACCGCGACGGCGGCGTTCTGGGCATTGTGCGGCCCGGCCAGCGCAGGCGAGCGCCCGGCCGCGAGCCCGGCCGCCTCGAGATCGGCGGTCCTGACCCGCACCGGCGCCTTGCCCGCCGCCTCGCGGCGCCCCGCGATGGCAAGCGTCGGCGCGTCCTCGTCGCAGATGACCGCCGTGCCCGTCTGCTGCATCTGGAACAGCCGTTCCTTGGCCGCGGCATAGGCCGCGAAATCGGCATAGCGATCGAGGTGGTCCGGGGTGATGTTGGTCAGCGCGGCGATATCGCAATCAAGCGTGAAGGTGAGGTCGATCTGGAAGCTCGACAGTTCGAGCACATAGACGCCGACGCCCTTGTCATTGGGGGCAAGCGGCGCCTGCCCGAGGATCGGATCGCCGATATTGCCGCCCATCACGCTGGGCACGCCCGCGCTCTTGAGGATGTGGTGGACCAGCGCCGTGGTGGTCGACTTGCCGTTGGTGCCGGTGATCCCGACCACCTTGTGCGGCGGCAGGCTCACGCGGGCCATCGCAAACAGCTCGATATCGCCGATCACCGGCAGGCCGTATTGCCTGCTGTGCGGGCCGATGGGGTGGGTGTTGAGCGGCACGCCGGGCGAGACCACCACACCGGCAAATCCGGTGAGGTCGAGCTCCAGCGGGTCGATCAACCGGCAGCGTCCCTCATAGGGTTCGCGCGCATGGGGCTGGCGGTCCCAGCCGATCACCTCCGCGCCGCTCGCCAGCAAGGCCTCCGCCGCCGCCGCGCCCGAGCGCGCAAGGCCGAGCACCGCGAAGCGCTTTCCCTTGAAGGCGGAGGAGGTGATCACGCCTTGCGCCCCTCCCTTACCTGAGCTTCAGCGTCGACAGGCCGATCAGCGCGAGCACGATGGCGATGATCCAGAAGCGGATCACGACCTTGCTCTCGCTCCAGCCGAGCTGTTCGAAATGGTGGTGGATCGGGGCCATGCGGAACACCCGCTTGCCGGTGCGCTTGAACCAGAACACCTGGACGATGACGCTCACCGCCTCGAGCACGAACAGCCCGCCGACGATCGCCAGCACGACCTCGTGGTGCGAGGCGACCGCGATCGCGCCGAGCGCACCGCCCAGGGCAAGGCTGCCGGTGTCGCCCATGAACACCGCGGCCGGGGGCGCGTTGAACCACAGGAAGGCGAGGCCCGCCCCCATGATCGCGGCGCAGAAGATCGCAAGGTCGCCCACGCCCGGCACATGGGGAATGCCGAGATAGGTGGAATAGTCCGCCCGGCCCGCAAGATAGCAGATGATCGCGAAAGTCCCCGCAGCGATGATTACCGGCATGATCGCGAGGCCGTCCAATCCGTCGGTGAGGTTCACTGCATTGCCCGCGCCGACGATCACGAAGGCGGCAAAGACGTAATAGGCCGGCCCCAGCGGAATGCTCACGCCGGTCAGGAAGGGCAGGTAGAGATTGGTGTTGATCTGGCTGACGATCAGCCAGGCAGCCACCCCGGCCACCACGAACTCCGCCAGCAGACGCACCCGCGCCGGCACGCCCGCGTGGCTGTTCTTGGAGACCTTGTCGTAATCATCGAGGAAGCCGATGATTCCGAAGCCGATCGTCACCGCAAAGCACGCCCACACGAAAGGGCTGGCAAGGTTCATCCAGATCAGCAGCGAAAGCGTCAGCGAGACGAGGATCATCAGCCCGCCCATTGTCGGCGTGCCGCGCTTGGCAAGGTGCGATTGCGGGCCGTCCTCGCGGATCGGCTGGCCCTTGCCCTGCCGCACGCGCAAGAGGTTGATGAAGCGCGGGCCGATGACAAGGCCGATCAGCAGCGCAGTCATCAGCGTCGCCCCGGCGCGGAAGCTCTGGTAGCGCACCAGGTTGAGGATGCCTTCGAAGCCAAGCCACTCGGCAAGCAGATAGAGCATTCAATAGTCCTTTGGTGCCCGCAAAGCGCGGGCGTCAGCCTCCCGCGCGGGCGTCCTCGGTATAATGTGCCACGAGCCTGCCCAATCCGACCGAATTGGAACCCTTCACCAGCACCGCATCCCCCGCCGCAAGGCCGAAAGCATCAAGCGCCGCAATCGCTTCGGCAGGTGAACCGCAATGGGCGAAGGTGAGCCCCTTGCCAAGCAAGGGGGCTCCACCTTTCCCCAGTTCCTCGGCAAGCGCGCGCATCTCGTCGCCCACCAGGATCGCGTGAACGACCTCGGCCTCGGCCAGAGGCGCTGCCAGCTGGCGGTGGAAGGCATCGGCGAAGTCGCCGAGCTCCTTCATCGAACCCAGCACCGCGATCCGCCGCGCGGCATTGGTCGCGGCGAGCGCCTTCAATGTCGCGCGCATCGAGGCGGGGTTGGCATTGTAGCTTTCGTCGATCAGCAGCGCGCTGCCGCCCGGAACCTTCAGCGCATGCCGCGCGCCGCGCCCCTTCAATCCGCCCATCTCGGCCAGCGCAAGGCCGGCGCTGGCAAGATCGCCGCCCGCTGCCCGCACGGCGGCGATCACACCCAGCGAGTTGACGATCCAGTGTTCGCCGGGCTCGGCCACGGTGTAGCACACGCGCCGGTCGCCGAGATCGGCGGTAACGAGCGAACCGCCGCCGGCCGCAGGAATGGCGTCAAGCAGCCGCACATCCGCACCCGCGGCGCGCCCGAAGGTGACGATCTTCACATCCAGCGCCCTGGCATTGGCGATCATCCGCTCGGCCCATTCGCTGTCGGCGGGGATGATCGCGACGCCGCCGGGCACGAGGCCGGTGAAGATCTGCGACTTCTCGTCCGCGATCGCCTCGAGGCTGCCGAGGTTCTCGATATGCGCGGGCGCGATGGTGGTGATCAGCGCCACGTGGGGCTTGGCGTGGGCCGAGAGCGGCGCGATCTCGCCCTGGTGGTTCATGCCCATCTCGAACACCCCGAACTTCGCCCGGGCGGGCATCCGCGCAAGGCTGAGCGGCACACCGACATGGTTGTTGTAGCTGCGCACCGAGCGATGCGCCGCGCCGCGGCTGGCGCGGTCGAGGCAGGCGAAGATCGCTTCCTTCACGCCGGTCTTGCCGACCGAGCCGGTGATCCCGATCCGCACCGCGTCCACGGCGCGGTCGCGCGCGGCGTGGGCGAGATCGTGGAGCGCCTGCGTCGTGTCCTTCACCAGCACGTGGGGAAAATCGACAGGCCGGTCGACGATGGCGGCAACGGCACCCTTTTCAAAGGCCTGGGCGATGAACCTGTGGCCATCCATCGCCTCGCCCTTCAGGGCGACGAAGACGTCGCCCGGCTTGACGTCACGCGAATCCATCTCGACGCCCGAAGCCTCGAAATCGTGGCTGGCGATGCCGCCGGTGGCTGCTTCGATAGCGGCCGCGCTCCACAGCGCGAGCGGCAGTGCGTCACGGGCCGCGAGCGGCCACGGGTGCAGCATCGGGTGAGCGAGCGGGGCATTCACAGCTTTGCACTCCCGGCGCATTCACGCGCCACTTCGACATCATCGAACGCTTCGATCCGCATTTTGTCTCCCGATCCGAAAATCTGGCCCTGTTCGTGGCCCTTGCCCGCAATCAGCACAATGTCGCGCGAACCGGCTTCCCCGATGGCAGCGGCAATCGCGGCCCGGCGGTCGCCGATGTCGCGGGCTTTCCCGCCAGCGCCTTCGAGGATCGCGGCGCGGATGGCGGCGGGATCCTCGGAGCGCGGGTTGTCGTCGGTGACGATCGCAAGGTCGGCAGCGCGTGCGGCGACCGCACCCATCTCCGGGCGCTTGCCCGCGTCGCGGTCACCGCCTGCACCAAAGACGACAATCAGGCGGCCGCCCTCGGCCACGTGCGGACGCAGGGCGGCAATCGCGGCCTCGAGCGCGTCGGGTGTGTGGGCGTAATCGACATAGGCGGGCGCGCCGGCGGCATTGATCGCAGCGCGCTCGAGGCGGCCACGCACCGGCTGGAGCCGCGAAAGCGCGTCAAAGGTCGCCGAAGCGGAAACGCCGGTCGCCATGGCGAGGCCCGCCGCGACGAGCGCATTGGCGGCCTGATAGGCACCGATCAGCGGCAGATTGACCTTCCGGCCCACGCCTTCATGCTCGATGTGAAGAAGCTGCCCCAACTGTCCGGGTTCACGGGCGATCAGCCTGAGGAAGCGGCCGCCCTCGCCGACGGTCATCACCGCGAGCCCGCGCGCGTCCGCCTCAGCGATGGCGCGTGCCGTCCATTCCGAGCCCTCGCCCGCGTCATGGATCACCGCCGGGCTGCCGGGCGCAACGACCTCGGTGAACAGCCGCATCTTGGCCGCGAAGTAGTTCTCCATCGTGCCATGGTAGTCGAGGTGGTCGCGGCTGAAGTTGGTGAAGGCGCTGGCGGCGAGGGTCAGCCCCTCGTTGCGGTACTGGTGAAGCCCATGGCTCGAAGCCTCGTAGGCGACATGGCTGACACCCTCGCGCGCCAGGCCTGCCATGTTGGCGAGGAAGGTCACGATGTCGGGCGTCGTCAACCCGGTCGAGACCGAGCCGTCGGGGGTGGTGACGCCGAGCGTGCCGATACTCGCCGCGCGCTCGCCCGCCATGCGCCAGATCTGGCGGGTCATCTCGACGGTGGAGGTCTTGCCGTTGGTGCCGGTCACCGCAACGATGGTGGCGGGATAGGGCGCGAAAAAGCCGGCTGCGAGACGCGCAAAGGCGCGGCGCGGGTTGGCATCGGCGATGTGGAGCGCGCCTGCGACCTGCGCCTCGGGCCGGGCGACCACCGCGATCGCGCCTGCCTCGATGGCGGCGGGGATGAAGTCCTCGCCATTGACACTCGCACCCTCGAAAGCGCCGAATACGGTGCCCGGCGCGACCTTGCGGTGATCAATGGCAAATCCGGTGACCGCTGCGTCACCACCGCCCTCGCGGCCCGCTGCGCGCAGCAATTCGCCCAGCCTCATTGACGCTGCCTCATTCCGTCTCGCCCTTGTCCACCAGATAGCGCAGGTCGGAAATGTCGACATCGCGCCTGTCGTCGGGCTGGACACCGAGCATCGGGCCGATACGGGGCACGAGCTTTCCGACGATCGGCGCGGAGGTGAAGGCGGCGGTGCGCTGGAAGCTGCTGGCGAGGGTGCCCTTGGGTTCGTCGACCACGACCACCACGACATAGCGCGGCGCATCCATCGGGAAGGCAGCGGCAAAGGAGGAGACGAGCGCGGTCTTGTTGTAGCCGCCCACGCCTGCCTTCTCGGCCGAACCGGTCTTGCCGCCGATGCGGTAGCCCGGCGCATCGGCACTGCGGCCGGTGCCGTAGAGCGTGATCATGCGCAGCATCTGGCGCATCCGCGAGGAGGTCGATTCCTTGAAAACGCGGCGCCCGCGGGGGGCCTTGGCGGGATCGATCTTCATCAGCGTCGCCGGACGCCAGATGCCGCCATTGACCATCGCCGCATAGGCGCTGGCAAGGTGCAGCGGGGTGACGGCAAGGCCGTGCCCGAAGGCGACCGTCATGTTGGTCACGCGGCTCCAATGGCCCTTGGGGAACAGCGGCTTGCCCTTGGCGGGCAGCTCGACATCAGGGCGACGGTCCATGCCGAGATCGATCATCGCGCGGCGCATCTTTTCCGCGCCCAGCGCATCGCCGATCCGTGCGGTGACCGTGTTCGAGGAATGCACCAGCGCCTGGGGCACATTGAGGCTGGCGCCCAGCGGGTGCGAATCCTTGATCGTGCGCGTGCCGACCGGAACCGGATTGGCATCCCACTGCTTGGCAAGATCGCGCACCACGCCCGCGTCCATCGCCGCCGCGACGCTGATCGGCTTGAAGGTAGAGCCGAGCTCGTAGACCCCGTTGGTGGCGCGGTTGAAGACATTGGCCGCCCCGCTCGCGCCGGCGGTGTTGGGATCGAAATCGGGGAGCGAGGCCATCGCCATGATCTCCCCGGTATCGACGTCGAGCACGATGCCCGCCGCGCCCAGCGCATTGGTCGCCAGCATCCCGCGGCGCAGTTCGTCCTCGAGCGCGCCCTGCACCCGCACATCGACCGACAGCGCCACCGGCTCGGTGCGCAGCTCGGCATTGCCGAGGCGCTTCTCGAGCACCTCCTCCATGCCGACCTTGCCGCCCTCGCCCTCGACCACATAGCCCAGAACATGCGCGGCAAGCGTGCCTTGCGGGTAGTAACGGTCGGTCTCGCGCGGGATCTCGAGCGCGATCTCGCCCAGCGCGAAGACCTTGTTGGCTTCCTCGGGCAGGATGCGGCGGCGCAGGTAACCTGCCTTGCCCGAAGCGAGACGCTGGGCCATGCGCGCCTCGTCGATGTCGGGGAAGATCGCCTTCAATTGCCGCGCCACCTCCTGCGGCGAATGCACCAGCGGCGTGCCGCTGTCGCCCATCGCGGTCGGCTCGAACCACAGGGCATAGGCGGGAAAGGCCCGGGCGAGCGGCGCGCCGTTGCGGTCAGTGATCTCGCCGCGCGGCGGCAGCAGGGCTTCTTCAAGGCTCGTGCGCTGCGGCGCGTTGCCGACAAAGCCGAGCGAGACGATGCGCATCAGCGCGACCAGCGCGATCAGTGCGAAGCCCGCCAGCAGCACCAGCAGCCGGACCCGCGCATCCCACAGCAACCGCGCCCGCAGCGTGATGCTGGGGGGGCATCCGGCGGGGATGACTGGGGTGGCGGCGAGCCCGGCGGGGGGGGCGGTGCGAGAAGCGGAACGGTGTGCATGAGCGGTCAGGGAGACCGCCATCATTTTCATTCGCCCAGCCCCTGCGCGGCAAGCGCCTTGGCGACACGCCGGGTCTCGGCCTTGGCGGGCCGGATCGGGGAGGCATCGACGAGGAAGTCGCCGAAGGCCTGGGTGAAGACCGCGCCCGCGCTCTTCTCGGTGGAGGCAGACGCAAGCGTGACCTTCGCGCCCGAGACCGGCGAGCGCATCGGCGCATCGGCGGCGGCAGCAGCAGCAACATCGCCAGCGTCGGCCTTGGCCAGACGGATCGGGTTCGGAGCGTCAGGCCCGCGCACCTCGCCGAGGCTCGCGAGCTGGCGCTCTCCCTCGAGGAACTGGCCCGAGCGCGGCGCGCCATAGCCGAATTCGACCTGGTTCCACTCGGCGAGCTGGCGCTGGTTGGCGCGGGTCTCGAACTCGGTCTCGAGCAGCAGCTTCTCGCGCTCGAGCGCGATCAGCTGGCGCTCGGCGAGGAGCACCTGACTCTTGACCGCGTGGACCTTGAAACTGAGCACCGTCATCACCGCAAGGCAGACCGACAGAACGGCGGCCCAACCCAGCGACCGGACCTGAGAGCTGTTCATCATGCGGCGAGGCTCCTCGGTGATGCGGTGGTGCGGACAGCGTGACGCAGGGTGGACGACCGCGCGCGGGGGTTGCGGGCGATTTCGGCCTCGGACGGACGGATGGCCTTCGAGACCTGGGCGAAAGTCGGCGGGGGACCGGCGATTTCTCCCGGAAGATGGCGCGAAACCGCTCGGCCAGCCGCAGAAGCGCCGCGCAGGAATTGCTTGACGATCCGGTCCTCGAGGCTGTGGAAGCTGACCACCGCCAACACCCCGCCCGGCCGCAGAAGCGCCTCGGCCGCGGCAAGGCCCGCCTCGAGCTCGCCGAGCTCGTCGTTCACATGGATGCGCACCGCCTGGAAGGTGCGGGTCGCCGGGTCTTTCTTGTCGTGCGGGCGGTGCCCGAGCGCACGGCGCACCACGCGGGCCAGCTCGCCGGTGGTCGCCAACGGGCGTGCGGCGACGATGGCGCGGGCGACGCGGCGCGACTGGCGCTCCTCGCCATAGCGGTAGAGCACGTCGGCGATCGCTTCCTCGTCGGCGGTGTTGAGGAATTCCGCCGCGCTCTCGCCGTCCTGGCTCATGCGCATGTCGAGCGGGCCATCATGCATGAAGGCAAAGCCGCGTGCCCCCTGGTCGAGCTGCATCGAGGAAACGCCGATGTCCATCACGACGGCATCGACCTGGGTGACGCCGATGGCGGCCAGCTCCTCGCGCATCGCCGAAAAGCGGGCCGGATGGAGCGCGAGGCGACCATCGTGGCGCGCCACCAGCGCCTGCCCGGCAGCGACGGCATCGGGATCGCGGTCGAAGGCGTGGACACTGGCACCGGCCTCGAGCAGCGCGGTGGTGTAGCCGCCCGCGCCAAAGGTGGCATCGACGATGGTCATGCCCGCCTGCGGCTGGAGCGCGGCGAGCACTTCATCGAGCAGCACCGGGATGTGGGGAGCCGAGCCGGAGAGTTCGGGCGTCATTCCGCGACTCCCTTGCGGGCGGCGGCGACAAGCTTGGCGCAGCTTGCCTGCGCGCCCTTCCATTCCGGCCCCATGCGGGCAAGCTCGGCCGGGTTCCAGATGAAGAAGAACTCGCCCGCGCCCTGGAAATAGAGCCCGCCCTCGATCTTGCCGAGATCGCGCAGATGATCGGGCATGACGAAACGGCCGCTGTCGTCGAACGGCAGCTGCTCGAAGCCGAACAATTGCTGGGCGCGGACATCGCGGTCGAAGTCTGCCAGGCCGAGACGGATCGCGCGCTCTTCCTCGCGCTCGAGCTGGGCTTCGAGCTTTTCGGTGCGCGACAGGCCGAAGCCGACGAGGCAATCAAAGCGGTCATGGGCGGCAAGGCACAGTATGCGGCCCTGCGAGCTGTCCTTCACGGCCTTGCGGAAGGCGGAGGGCAGGACAAAGCGACCCTTGTCGCCTGCCGGCGAGAAGGCCTGTCCGCTATATCCTCCAAAGGCAGACACGTGCCTGCAATCCCCTTTACCCCGGGCAGAGCACCTTGCGGCAGCTCCGCGACAATCGACGCGCTCGCATTCCCCCGGACAGGCCCTCCATGCTCCGGTCCGCGCGCACGCGACCCGGCTGCGCCGACCGAAAGGGCCGGACGCGAGACATTCAGGCATGTCTGATGGACTCCGGTAATATCGGGGATGGCGCGGGGATGGAAGGGAAAATTGCGGGATTTCACGGGATAACTTGATATTTTTCTGAATTTAAAGCGTTTTCGTGGCAGATTTGCGATGCCACACGCGGCGCATTCCGCCAAAAAGCCGCGCAAAAAGCGCCCGGAACCGCGATTTTCCCGTGATTTCCCGCAGGACTCGGGGGCTGCGTGCCCCCTGCTCCCGCGATTTCCCCGATCGTGGCTAACGCAGGGCCGCGTCGATCAGCGCGGTGAGGCCAAGGCCGCCTGCGCCCGCCAGTTCGCTGTGTTCGAAGATTGCGGCATCGGCGATCAGCGTCACCTGCCCCTTGCCCACCCGGCAGCGGGCGGCGGCGCCCTCTGCCAGCAGCGTGCAGCAGCCGGCAGCTCCAGGAGGGGCAAGGCTGATCCGTCCCGTCAGGGCCAGCGGCAGCGGGGCATCACCGAGGCGGCTGGCGATCACCCCCGGTGCCTGGTCCGGATCGAAGCCGATGCCCATCCCCCAGCGCCCCACCACCGGCGGGATCGGCGCGCTATCCACGGGCCGCCGCGGATCGCCCAGCGGCAGGTCATATTCGCCCGTGAGCGCCGGATCGAGCACCAGCAGCAGCCGGCCTCCGGCGCGCACCCAATCGTCGAGCGCGACATTGTCGGCCGGGGAAAGCCCGCGCGGCTGGATCACCGCCAGCCGCGCAAGGCCCGCCAGCGGGTCGATATCGGGTGCATCGGGTGACAGCGCGGGGATCGGGGAAAGCGTGTCGAGCGGCTCGATGACATAGGCCGCCTCAAGCGCCTCGCGCTGCCACGGCACACCCGCAGCGCCCCCCGCGATCGCGCCGACATCGGCGCCCAGCGGCCAAACCAGCGGCAGGCTGCTCATCAGCCCGATCCGCGCGAGCGGTGCCGCGCCCGCAGGCTTTTCCTCGGGCGGGGCGTCCGCTGCCGGAGCAGCATTGCAGGCGGCCAGGAGCAGCGTCGGCAGCAGGGCGCGCAGCGGGCCTGCCAGACGGCTATTGCGCGGGCGCGGCATTGCCGGGCGCGCCCTGCGGGGCCGACGGCAGATCGGGCGTCTTGACCGCCGGAGACCCGCTCGGCTCGGCAGGCATATCGGGCACCACACCGGCATCGGCGAGCGGGTTGTTCTGTGCCGGCGGCGCGCCCGGCTCGACGCTGGGAGCGGCCTCGGGCACGGCGAGCTGGTCGTTCCTGTCGGCCTGTCCGCCGATGATGCTGGCAAGGCCCACGAGCAGGACCATCGCGCCGATCCCGAACAGGCCGACCTGCAGGCGCTGCACCGCCTCGGCGCGGGCGAGGCCCGTGCCCGGCGCATCCTCGTCGGTGGCGACCTCGTGGGCGACAGGGTGGAACAGGCTGCGCTGGTTCATCCGCCGCAGCCGCTCGATCAGCGAGAGCCGGCTCATGCCGCGCTCCCGGTGGCGGACGGCGTGCGCGCCAGCCAGCCCATCACCGGCAGGCCTTTGGCGGCCAGCCACTCGGGATTGTAGAGCGTCGAGAGGTAGCGGAAGCCCGTATCGCACAGGATCGTCACCACCTGCGGATCGGGGCGGCCTTCCGCGACGAGTTCCCGGCCGAGCGCCACCGCGCCCGCAACGTTGATGCCGGAGGAGAGGCCGAGGCACAGCCCCTGGTCGCGCAGCAGCCGCTCGACCCAGACGAGGCCCTCCTCGTCGGAGATGCGGTACTGCGTGTCGATCGGCGCGCCTTCGAGATTGGCGGTGATCCGCCCCTGCCCGATCCCCTCGGCGACCGAGGTGCCCTCGGCCTTCAATTCGCCGTGGGCATAGTAATTGTAGAGCGCCGCGCCGTGGGGGTCGGTGAGCGCGATGCGGATCTCGGGGTTCTTCTCCTTCAACCCCATGCCCACGCCGGCAATCGTGCCCCCGGTGCCCGCCGCACAGGTGAAGCCGTCGATCCGCCCGCCGGTCTGCTCCCACAGCTCCTGCGAGGTGCCTTCGATATGCGCCTTGCGGTTGGCGACATTGTCGAACTGCCCGGCCCACACCGCGCCGGGCGTCTCCTCGGCCAGGCGGCGCGAGACGTGCTGGAAATGGCCCGGATCGGAATATTTTGTCGGCGGGACGAGCACCAGTTCGGCACCCAGAGCCCGCAGCGTGTCCATCTTCTCCTTGGACTGGTTGTCGGGCATGACGATGATCGTCTTGTAGCCCAGCGCATTGGCGACGAGCGCGATGCCGATGCCGGTGTTGCCCGCCGTTCCCTCGATCACCGTGCCGCCGGGCCTGAGTTCGCCGCGACTTTCGGCATCGCGGATCATCCACAGGGCCGCGCGGTCCTTCACCGACGAGCCGGGGTTGGCGAATTCGCACTTGCCCCAGATGTCGCAGCCCGCCTCGGCCGAAGGACCGGCGAGGCGGACGAGCGGGGTGTTGCCGATGAGCGCGAGCGTGTCGCCAAAGGGGCGGGTGATATTCATAGGGAGAGAATTAGGCGCTCGGGACGCGGGGGGCAAGCCGCAGGTCTTCAGGCCAGCGCGAGCACCGCCTCGATCTCGCTGCCCTCGGCGATCTTCTCGGCCTTACGCACGGCGGCCTTCAAGGGGAGCAGCCAGCCGCCAGCCTGTTTCGACGGGAACAGCGACGTGCGCCAGGTCGTGCCGCCGATGGTCGCCTCGACATAGACCGAGCCCCAGGCGGCGGCGTTGACGGCATGGGCGCGGATCGCCTGCGCGGTCTCGCCGTCGATGGTCAGAAAATACCACGAGCCCTTGGCCGGAGCGCCGTCGGAGCCCTGCCACAGCCACACGGTGCCACGCACCGCCCACGGGCCGACCGCACCGGAACCCTCGGGCGCATGGCCCAGTTCATCGCGCAGGAAACGGGCGAGGTCGGCGTCCACCGGCTCGCCCTCCTCGCCTCAGTCTTCCGGAGCGATGGTGACGTGCAGGCCGTCAAGCTCGGCCGTGAAGGGAATCTGGCACGACAGGCGCGAGGTCGGGGCGCGGTGGTCGGAGGATTCGAGCAGGTCGTCCTCGTCCTCGCTGATCTTGGGCAGCTTGTCGGCGAAGGCGGGATCGACGACGACGTGGCACGTCGCGCAGGAACAGCACCCGCCGCACAGCGCCAGCAGCTCGTCAAAGCCATTGTCGCGGATCGCTTCCATCACGGTGAGGCCGTCGCCGACCTCGATCTCGCTGGTGGCGCCTTCGCGATTGGTGACGACCAGTCTGGGCATGGATTTCGGTTCCTTTTCCGGCTTGAGCGCAAGAATGTGCGCTGTGAGAGTGTGTGGCGGCTGCTAAGGCAGTCTCGGGATCAAGGCAAGTTAAGGAAAGTGCGAGTGGGGCTGAGCACGGAAAAATTGCGCGGTGATCTGGATGCCCTCGCCCTGCGCGAGCCGCGCATCGCAGCGGCGCTCGGGCGGGTCGGCTATCCCGAACCGCGCCTCAGAGAGCGCGGCTTCACGACAATGCTGCGCACCATCGTCGGCCAGCAGGTCTCGGTCGCGGCCGCCGCTTCGATGTGGCGCAAGCTCGAGGCGGAGCTGGGGCCGGACTTCACCCCGGGATGCCTCCTCCAGCGCGATTTCGACACCCTGCGCGCCTGCGGGCTTTCGCGGCAGAAGCAGGGCTATGCGCGCAGCCTGTGCGAGCTGGTCGCGGCGGGCGAACTCGATTTCGCGGCGCTCCCCGAGGACGACGAGGAAGCCATCGCGCTCCTCACCCGCATCAAAGGCATCGGCCGCTGGTCGGCGGAAATCTACCTCCTCTTCGCCGAGGGCCGCCCCGACATCTGGCCGGCGGGCGATCTTGCGGTGCAGGAGGGGGTGAAGCGGCTGCTCGGGCTGGAAGAGCGCCCGGCGGAGAAGGTCACCCGTCAGCTTGCCGAGGGCTGGTCGCCCCAGCGGGGGGCGATGGCGATCTTCACCTGGCATTTCTATGCCAACCCGGCGCTCTGATTTCCCGTTGGCCGCCCGCCGCCGTGCGTTCCCCCCACTCTGCCTGCTGACAAGCGTGTCAGTTCGCTCTAGATGGGTTGCAAGCAGCAATTCGAAGGGATCACCATGACGTCAAACAGCACCGGGCGCTCCATCTTCATCACCGGCGGCGGCTCCGGCATCGGGCGCGCGGCCGCGCTGCATTTCGCCGCGCGCGGCTGGTTCGTGGGGGTCGCCGACATCAACGAGGCCGGGATGGCCGAGACCCTGGGGCAGATCGCGGGGGACGCCAAGTGGTCGGGCAAGCTCGACGTGCGCGACCGCAAGGGCTGGGACGAGGCGCTCGCCGCCTTCGCCGCGGCCGCCGGGGGGTGGATCGATGCGCTGGTCAACAATGCCGGGATCGGCACGGGCGGCTCGCTTTCGGAGCTTGATCCCGAAGAGATCGACCGCTGCCTCGACATCAACCTCAAGGGCGTGCTCTACGGCGCGCAGGCGGTCTACCCCTACCTTCAGAAGACCGCCCCGGGCTCGGCGCTCGTCAACATCGCCAGCGCCGCCGGCATCGCGGGCTCGGCGGGCATGAGCGTCTATTGCGCCACCAAGTTCGGCGTGCGCGCCGTGACCGAGAGCCTCGATGCCGAATGGGCGCCCGACGGGATCACGGTCGCCTCGGTATGCCCGAGCTTCATCGACACCCCCCTCCTCAACGGCACCGGCAACCGCAAGTCGAACGAGCCGATCCGCGAACGGGTCAAGGCGGCGGGGCTGGAGATCACCCCGGTCAGCCACGTCGCGCAGGCGGTGTGGGACGCGGTGCACGGCACGAAGCTCGACTATTTCGTGGGCGAGACCAGCAAGCGCATGGCCTTTGCCAAGCGCTGGATGCCGGGCCGGGTGCGCAAGCAGCTCAGGAACAGCCTTCGGCCGCTAGGGCAGTAGCGCCTCCACTGCCGCCGCCATCTTCGCATCGCGCGCCGACAGCCCGCCCGCGTCATGGGTGGTCAGCGTGATCTCCACCCGGTTGTAGACGTTGAACCATTCCGGGTGGTGGTCCTGCGCCTCGGCGAGCAGGGCGACGCGGTTCATGAAGCCCCAGGCTTCCGAGAAATCCTTGAAGCGGAAGGTCCGCGCGATCGCCTTGCCCTCGCGCGCCAGCGACCATTCGGCGTGCGCCGCCAGCAGCGCGGCGATTTCGTCAGCGGTGAGTTCGGGAACGGACATGAAGGCACTCCGCAAAAGAGGATCGCTTGTTTGCGCCCCGGCTTTTCCCTAGGCAGGCGGCCAATGCAAGCCGCAAACCCCTCGCTGATTGCCGAGAACCTCGCCTGCCGGCGCGGCGAGCGGCTCTTGTTCCGGCGGCTGTCCTTCGCGCTCGCGCCGGGCGCGGCGTGCCATGTGACGGGCGCCAACGGCGCGGGCAAGACCACCCTGATCCGGGCGCTCGCGGGCCTCACGAAGCCCTATGCCGGCGAGGTCCGCCGCGAGGGCGCCCTCGCCCTGCTCGACGAGCGGTCGGGGCTCGATCCGGATCTGCCGCTGGCAAGGTCGCTTGCCTTCTGGTTCGGGCTCGACAGCGTGGCCGACCCCGCCGCGATCATGGCCCGCCTCCGGCTCGAAACCCTGGCCGAGGTGCCGGTCGGCTACCTTTCGACCGGGCAGCGGAAGCGCGCCGCGCTGGCCCGCGTAATCGGCCAGAACGCCGCCGTCTGGTTGCTCGACGAGCCGCTCTCGGGCCTCGACACCGCCTCGCAGGACCTCGTCAGCACACTCGTGTGCGAGCATTGCGAAAGCGGCGGGATCGCGCTCATCGCCTCGCACCAGCCGCTCGACGTGCCGGGCATGACGAGCTTCGCGATCGAGGATTTCGCGCCTGCCGAGGCCGAGGCCTGATGCTCGCGCAGCTCCTGCGCCGCGATCTCGCGCAGTTCTTCCCCTTCACGGGGAGCGGCGCCGCGCTGCCGGTGGTGTTCTTTGTCGCGGTCGCCATGCTGTTTCCCTTCGCGGTCGGGCCGGATGCCAACCTGATGCTCAAGACCGGCGGCGGCGTGGTGTGGATCGCGGCGCTGCTGGCGGCGATCCTGCCGCTGGAGAAGCTGGTCGCCGGCGACATCGCGCTGGGCTTTTTCGACCAGCTCCGCCTGCGCGGGTTTGCCGAGGAAGCGATGATGGCGGTGCGCCTGCTCGCCCACTGGCTGAGCTTCGGCCCGCCGCTGCTGCTGGCGACCTTTCCGGCGGCCGCGCTGCTCAAGATCGAGGGCGAGACCTTCGATATCCTGCTGCTCGGCCTGCTGGCCGGCACACCGGGTCTGGCGGCGATTGGGTTGATGATCGCGGCGCTGACCGCTTCGCTGAGGGCAGGCGCGGCGCTATCGGGCCTGCTGCTGATCCCGCTCGCGCTGCCGATCCTGATCTTCGGCGCGGGTGCGCTGGCGCGTCAGGACGTCGCCAGCATCGGCTTCGTCGGCGCAATCAGCCTCGCGCTGGTGGCGATAGCGCCCTTCGCCGCAGGGGCGGCGATAAGGGCTGCGCGGGAGGGTTGATCGGCCCGCAAGGAAGAAGGAAGCGGGGCCCCGGGTCAAGCCCGGGGAGACGCTAGGGTTTGAAAAATCTAGAAATAAGGCGGGCAATCCCGCCCGGTCGGGCTCTTGGTGAAGATCTCGTTGCCCGTTTCCGTGATCGCGATCGAGTGTTCGAACTGCGCTGAAAGCGATTTGTCACGCGTCACCGCGGTCCAGCCGTCGCCCAGCACCTTGGCCCAGGGCTTGCCGAGGTTGATCATCGGCTCGATGGTGAAGAACATCCCCGGCTTCAGCTCCGGTCCGGTGCCCGCGCGCGCGGCATGGACCACTTCGGGCGCGTCGTGGAACAGGCGGCCGAGGCCATGACCGCAGAACTCGCGCACCACGCCGTAGCGGAACTGGCTGGCATGGGCTTCGATCGCCGCGCCGATATCGCCGAGCCGCGCGCCGGGCTGCGCGGCGGCGATGCCGAGCATCAGGCATTCATAGGTCACCTCGACGAGCTTGCGCGCCTTCAGCGAAGGCTCGCCCGCGTAGAACATCCGGCTCGTGTCGCCGTGCCAGCCGTCGACCAGCGGGGTCACGTCGATGTTGAGGATGTCGCCATCCTTCAGCACCTTGTCGCCCGGAATGCCGTGGCAGATCACGTGGTTGATCGAGATGCACGAGGAGTGCGCATAGCCGCGGTAGCCTAGCGTCGCGGGGATCGCACCGGCATCGAGCATCATGCCGCGGATCGCATCGTCGATGCTCCCCGTGGTGACGCCGGGCTTCACCAGCTCCACGCAGGCATCGAGGATCTCGGCGGCGAGGCGGCCGGCCTTGCGCATCCCTTCGAAGCCAGCGGCGGTGTGCAGTTTGATGGAGCCGTCGCGGTAGACGGTCTCATCGCCGTCGACGAGTTGGTAATCGTGCATGGGGTGTCCCATAGCGAGTGATGCGGCGGATTGCTACTTGAACGGCGCTGGCGGCGGCGCGCCATGCGCGTTTCGCGGGGTGCCAGCCGGGATGCAGGCCGGCGGTCGCGCGTCGTAGACTCGTTTAGCCCCCCTCCAGACCCCTTCCAGACCCCCCGCGCGCAAGGGTTTCACGTGAAACATTGCCATCGGCGGGGATCACGCGCCAAATCGGCTGGTGACATCGGGCGAGCGGCGATTATGGAACAGGCATGAGCGAGCCCAGAGCATTGATCCGCCCCGACCGCGGCGAGGACGCGGTTGCCATCCACCTCGTGAGCAAGGACAGTTTCGAAGCCTTCGCCAAGGGACTCACCGCCGCCCAACGCGCCAGCCTTGCCGGGCAGAGATTCGAGGGCGCTGGATACCAGATCGCGATCGTTCCCGAGGGGGATTCCTGGTTTGTTGTCAGTGGGGTAGTGCACCCCGACAAGCTCTCGGCCTGGTGCCTGGCCAAGCTCGCAGAGGAGCTGCCCGAGGGGGTTTACCGCCTCGCCAATGCCGAAGCCGGGCCAGCGATGTTCGGGTGGGTGACGGGCCAGCACCGCTTCACCCGCTACAAGAGCGAGGACAAGGGCACCGGGCCGCGCGTCCTGCTGACCGGTCAGGCCGGCCAGATCGATGCGCAAGTCGCTGAAGCGGAAGCGGAATGTCTGGTCCGCGACCTCGTCAACACGCCGCCCGAGGACATGGGTCCGGCGGCGCTCGAAGCCCGGTGCGAGCGCCTCGCCAAGGCGCACAAGGCCGAGCTGACGGTGGTGCGCGGCGAGGCGCTGGAGCGGGACTATCCGATGATCCACGCCGTCGGCCGGGCCGCCACCCGCGCCCACGCGCCGCGTCTGTTGCATCTCGCCTGGGGCGATCCAACCCACCCTGTGCTGGCGGTGGTCGGCAAGGGGGTGTGCTTCGATTCCGGGGGCCTGAACATCAAGCCGGGATCGGGCATGCGGCTGATGAAGAAGGACATGGGGGGGGCGGCCCATGCGCTCGCGCTGGCCGATCTGGTAATGGGTGCGCGGCTCAAGGTGCGACTCCACCTCCTGATCCCCGCGGTGGAGAACGCCATTTCCGGTGGGGCCTTCCGGCCGGGGGACATCCTCAAGAGCCGCAAGGGCCTCACCGTCGAGATCGACAATACCGATGCCGAAGGGCGCCTGATCCTTGGCGATGCGCTCACCCGGGCTTCCGAGGAAACCCCTGATCTGATTGTCGATTTTGCGACCCTGACGGGCGCGGCACGGGTTGCGCTCGGCCCTGACCTGCCAGCCCTGATGGCCCGAAGCGACGATACGGCGGAGGCCTTTCTGGCTGCGGGGAAGGCCCATGACGATCCGGTCTGGCGCTTGCCACTGCCGGAGGCCTACCGCGAATATCTCGCCTCGGATGTGGCCGACATGGCGAATTCCGCTGCCAACCCCTACGCCGGGGCGAGCGTGGCCGGCCTGTTCCTCGACCGCTTCGTGGGAGAGGGGATCGACTGGGTGCATTTTGACACCTTCGCCTGGAATCCGTCGCCCAAGCCCGGCCGTGCGCGCGGTGGGCGCGGGATCGGCCTCAGGGCGGCATGGCATGCGATCCGCTCCCGTTACGGCAGCTAAGCTTGCCCCGCGCTGCGCTTGCCGCTAACGGCCCTGCCACGCCGCGCCGGCGGGGGAGCATGCGGCAACAGCAGGGAAGGCAGACGGAACGCAGATGAGCGCAGTGCGCGACGGAACGGATTACGCAGTGCCGACAGGCGTGCTGGGCCTCAAGGGTCCGGTCGAGAAGCCTGCGCCCGGCACCCTGCCGCTGCGCGGCGATCTGGCACATATCGCGCTCGCCGGGAGCCATCTCGCGGCGCACTACGTGATCCCCCATGCCCGCGCCCTCGGGGCAGCAGGTGCTGGCCTGCGCCTCGCCCCGCGCGACGATGCCGAGATTTTCACCACCCTGCCCGCCGCCAGCCGGTTCGAATTGCTCGACGTGGCGGGGGAATGGGTCTGGGGCTGTCCCGGCCCCCAAGGCCCCTCGGGCTGGTGCCGCGCGAGCGACCTCGCCCCCGAAGAAGCCTGAGGCAAAGTGGCGACCCGCCTGTTCATTGACGGCGCGGCCGGCACCACCGGACTCGAGATCCGCGAGCGCCTGTCGGGCCGCAGCGAGTTCGAGTTGCTGGTGCTCGACGATGCCCAGCGCAAGGACGAGGCTGCCCGCCGCGAGGCTCTGCATGCGGCCGACATCGCGATCCTTTGCCTTCCCGATGATGCCGCCCGAGAGGCAGTGAAGCTTGCACAGGGATCGGGCACACGCCTCATCGACGCCTCTTCCGCGCACCGCGTCGCGGCGGGCTGGGCCTATGGTTTTCCCGAGCTGATCGGGCGCGAAACCATCGCCTCTGCCCAATTCTTGAGCAACCCCGGCTGCTATCCCACGGGCTTCCTCGCCCTGGTCGCACCCCTGGTCCGTGCTGCATTGCTGCCGGCGTCCTTTCCCTTCACGGTCAACGCGGTGAGCGGCTATTCGGGGGGCGGCAACGCTCTCATCGACCGCTTCCAGGCTGATGCCGATATCGCGTTCCGGGCCTACGGGCTCCAGCTTGGCCACAAGCACCTGCCCGAGATGCGGGAATATGCCGGGCTCGCCCATGCACCGGTCTTCTCGCCGAGCGTGGTTCCCGCGCATCGCGGCATGATCGTCGATGTGCCGCTGCCGCTCGCTGCCCTCCCCGCGCGACCGAGCGCCGAAGCTCTGCACGCGGCGCTGGCCGCGTTTTACCAAGACAGCCCCGTCGTGACCCTGGCACCGCTTGGACCTCCGGCGGCAGAGTTGTTGCTGCACAGGTCGGCGGCCGGGTGGGACGGAATGGCGCTTCACGTCTTCGCCGATGCCGGGAGCACCCAGGCCCGGCTGGTCGCGGTGCTCGACAATCTCGGCAAGGGTGCCTCGGGTGCGGCAATCCAGAACCTCAACATCATGTGCGGCCTGCCCGAGACCAGCGGGCTGCATCTGTAGAAAGCGCCAGACTGCCTAAAATATAGGCAAGACCAGATCATATGCTGTGCAGCATTGCGCGGCGCACCATAATCTTGCTAACCGCGCTCCACCGGCGAAAGACATACCTTCCCTTGAATCTCCAAGCGGCAAGGATCGTACGCAGCCACCACCTTCAAGCTTGGCACGATTCTTGTTTTAATCGGTCAGCAATCAGCCAGGCGCGGATGGGCCAAGCGGATAGGGACGACGTGAAAAAGATCGAAGCGATCATCAAACCCTTCAAGCTCGACGAGGTGAAGGAGGCGCTGCATGAGATCGGCGTGTCCGGCATCACCGTGACCGAAGCAAAGGGCTTCGGGCGGCAGAAGGGCCATACCGAACTTTACCGCGGCGCCGAATATGTCGTCGACTTCCTGCCCAAGGTGAAGCTTGAGGTCGTCGTTGCCGATGACCAGGCCGAGCGGGTGGTCGAGGCCATCGCCGCTGCCGCCCAGACGGGCCGCATCGGCGACGGCAAGATCTTCGTCACCGCGATCGAGAGCGCCCTCAGGATTCGCACCGGCGAGACCAACGACGACGCGATCTGAACTCCCACCCTTTCCTGCCTGCCGCAGCGGCGGGCCGGCCAGCAACACACAGCCAATTTACCGGAGGCACACTACCAATGTCGAAAGCGAAAGACGTCCTGAAGAAGATCAAGGACGAGGAAATCGAGTGGGTTGATCTGCGCTTCACCGACCCCAAGGGCAAGTGGCAGCATCTCACCATGGTGGCGAGCGTCATGGGCGAGGACGAGCTCGAGGACGGCCTGATGTTCGACGGCTCGTCGATCGCGGGCTGGAAGGTCATCAACGAGAGCGACATGATCCTCAAGCCCGACCTCACCGAAACCTGGGTCGATCCGTTCAGCGCCACCCCGATGCTGATCATCAACTGCGACATCGTCGAGCCTTCGACCGGCGACTGGTATGCCCGCGACCCGCGCACCACTGCCAAGCGCGCCGAGGCCTATCTCAAGTCGACCGGCATCGGTGACACCGTCTATGTCGGCCCCGAAGCCGAATTCTTCATGTTCGACGATGTGCGCTTCGAGGACGGCTATGCCGGATCGGGCTTCGCGATCGACGACATCGAATTGCCGGGCAACACCAGCAAGGAATACGAGAACGGCAACATGGGCCACCGCCCGCGTGCCAAGGGCGGCTACTTCCCGGTTGCGCCGGTCGACTCCGCTGTCGACATTCGCGCCGAGATGGTCTCGACCATGCTGGAAATGGGCCTTCCCTGCGACAAGCACCACCACGAAGTCGCCGCCGCCCAGCACGAACTGGGCCTGACCTTCGGGACGCTGGTGCAGACCGCGGACCGGATGCAGATCTACAAGTATGTCGTGCACCAGGTCGCCCATGCCTATGGCAAGACCGCGACCTTCATGCCGAAGCCGATCAAGGCCGACAACGGCTCGGGGATGCACACCCACATCTCGATCTGGAAGGAAGGCAAGCCGATGTTTGCCGGCAACGAATATGCCGGTCTCTCGGAAACCTGCCTCTACTTCATCGGCGGCGTCATCAAGCACGCCAAGGCGCTCAATGCCTTCACCAACCCGACCACCAACAGCTACAAGCGCCTGGTGCCGGGCTTCGAAGCGCCGGTGCTGCTGGCCTATTCGGCCCGCAACCGCTCGGCCTCGTGCCGCATTCCTTACGGTGCGGGCGACAAGGCGAAGCGCGTCGAGTTCCGCTTCCCCGATGCGATGGCCAACCCCTACCTGTGCTACTCGGCACTGCTGATGGCTGGCCTCGACGGGATCGAGAACAAGATCCACCCGGGCGAGGCGATGGACAAGAACCTCTACGATCTGCCGCCGGCCGAACTCGCCGAAGTGCCGACCGTGTGCGGTTCGCTCCGCGAGGCGCTCGACAGCCTGGCCGCCGACCACGAGTTCCTGCTCAAGGGCGACGTCTTCACCAAGGACCAGATCGAAGCCTATGCCGAGCTCAAGTGGGAAGAGGTGATCCGCACCGAGACCACGCCGTGCCCGGTCGAATTCGACATGTACTACTCGATGTAACCACCATTCGGGTCCTCACCGCAAGGTGTCTGGTTGAGGGGCGGGAGAAAGCGATTCTCCCGCCCTTTTGCTTGCGCAACCATCTCACAGGGGGCTCAAAGCGGCGCTCCTCGGCGGATTTGCGAAGCCGGAAGTAAGGACGAAGATAACTTCAGTCATTTGCATATGATGCAGGAATGCAACGTTTGCGCGAAAAATTCAGCGGCTCTTGCTCCACCCACAGCGACGGGTAGTTTGCCGCGCCTAACGCGGGATGTGATAGCGCATCCTCGGTCGCACAGAGGGGCTTATTTCGATGATCAAGAATGATCGCCGGTTCCGTCCGGCGCTAATGACGAGTGTTGCACTTGCCGGTCTGGTCATGGGTGCAGGTGCTGCACATGCGCAATCGACCTTGGCGGTGGGCTCCCCCCGCCTCGATCCCACCGAAGTCGAGGATGCGCGCCACCGCGTGTCGGCGCTCAGCGTCGAAGAAGTGCAGGACGAGCGCCACAATCCGGCCCGCGCGCCGCTCACGTCCATCAGCACCTACAAGGACGAGATCGAGGTCGTGAACGACCCGTCGATCGTGATTTCGGTTCCCGGAACGCCGACAACCGCGCGAGACCCGGTGAACATCAACGGCATCGGCCAGATGATTGTCAGCACCCCGGGTGCCAATGGCGGCGTCTCGCTCGGCCTGTGCACCGGCACGCTGATCAATCCGCGCACCGTGCTCTTCGCGGCGCACTGCGTGAACACCCGTCCGGCGACCGCCTACGGCTCCGAATCCGGTGGCGTGGCTATCGCTTTCGGGTTCAACAACGCCAACAACACCACCCAGCCGGGCCAGCCCGCGGGCACCTCGCCGCTGCTCAACTGGCTGTTCGGTTCGGCCGCGCAGGGCCGCGCACCCAACACCACCAGCACCGCCGAGTTCTTCTACACGGTCAACGGGCTGGTCTATAATAACCTTTCGCTTGAGCCGGCTGCGGCAGGCTTCCTCTACGGCGACGTGGCGATCGCCTCGCTCGACACGCCTGCGCGCAACATCCCGACCTGGGCGATCCTCCTGTCAGCGCTGACCCCGCCGTCGCAGATCTCCGCCGCGAACGGCACCGGCTATCACGTTACCATCAGCGGCTACGGTGCGAACGGTATCGGCACCACGGGCGCCACCGGCGCGATCGACTATCGTCGCCGCGTGGCCGAAAACTGGCTGGGCGGCCTGACCTCGCTCAATGTGCGCGACACGCTGCTGTTCGGCGGGTTCAGCGTCAACCGCCCGCAGAACCTCTACTGGATCGACTTCGACGATCCGCGTCGCGGCACCGCCTCGGCCACGCCGTTCGACTTCAACGTGTTCCGCGACAATCCCCTACCCAACGAAGGAACCACCTCGGGCGGAAACTCGGGTGGTCCGCTGATCCTCGACCGCACCTTCGCGCAGCAGATCGTCATCGGCGTGCTGTCGGGCGGTTCGCGTTTCTTCAGCGCACAGCCGGGTTCGAGCTACGGCACGGCCTCGTTCTACCAGCCGATCTACCTCTACTGGGACTGGATCGCCGCGAACAACCCGTATCGCTACGTCGGCGCGAACGCTGGTAACGGCAACTGGGAAGACCCCACGCGCTGGGTCTCGCTGCAGGACCCCAACTTCTTCATCATCGGCGCCAACGGGCAGCTGGTGAACGGGGTTCCCTCAGCTCGCGGCGAGCAAAACCTTGGCACCTCGGGCCAGTTCGGCCAGGTCTGTATCCAGGGCCCGGCTGCGGGCGCTGGCACGCAGGGTTGCACCGATCTGTCGACAGGCCGCTTCATCCCGACCACCGGCGGAGTCGGCGGCGCCAACGCCCCGTCCGACGCCCCGGGCCTCAGCAACAACTTCGGCACGGCCTCGATCGGGAACGATGGTTCCATCGATCCGCAATCGCCCGCCGATATGTCCGGCGCCGTACAGGAGCCGCAGAACACCGGCCCGGCGCTTCCGGCTCCCACGATCGCCAACGGCCTTCCGGGCGCGACGGGCTTCGTGCCCAACAACACCCCGGGCAATCGCCTCGCCGGTGTGCTGCCGCGCTACTTCGACGTGACGCTTGCCAATAGCGGCACGACGACCCTGAGCAGCACCGTCACCATCGACCGACTGACGGTGCGCGGCTCGGCCGGGCTGACCATTGCTTCGGACGGCCGCCTCAACTCGCTCATCGATATCACCCAGCTGGGCGGCATCATGAGCGTCAACGGCACACTGACCTCGGTCGGCGACTACACCGTCATGGGTGGCCTGCTGCAGGGCACCGGGACGATCACCGCGCCCTTCGTGAACAGCGTCGCCGGTCAGATCGCGCCCGGCACCGTCGGGACCGTCGGTACCCTCTCGATCAACGGCAATCTGGTCCTCGCCTCGGGCAACCAGTTCCTCGTCGATGTCGTGGGCACCACGGCCGACCGCATCACCGTCACCGGGCAGGCGAACATCGGCGGCCAGGTGGTGGTCGGTGCGGGGGTTGCCGGTCAGGTCAACGGTCTGGGCCGGCAGTTCACGATCCTCTCCGCCACTGGCGGCGTGACCGGCACCTTCACCGCGCAGAGCCTCTCGCCGATCCTCAGCCAGCAGTTCACCTACCAGCAGAACGCGGTGCTGATGCAGATTCGTGCGGCGAGCTACGCCTCCGTCATCAGCTCGGGCAACCGCGTCCAGACCGCCTACGCCCAGCTGCTCGACCAGAACCGTTCGAACGCTGCCCTGTCGGGGCTCTATGCTCTCGACTTTGCCTCGGTCGATACGATCCGCAACACCTTCAACGCGCTTGCTCCAGTCAACGAGCAGGCGGTGCGGTCGATCGCGGGCCAGTCGGTCAACGTCATCCAGAACTTCAACGATGCGCGCCTGCGCAAGGCTGACAGAGAGAACGCCGGCGGCAAGATCGCCATCACCGGGCGCCCCCTCGAACTCGCCCAGATGAGCATTTCGCCGGTCGGCCAGCCGCTCGGCGGCGCGCTCATGGCGCTGCAGGAAGGCGCTGCGGAGACCGAGGCAACCGAAGCGAACCTGCCGGACAATCTCGGCATGTTCCTCTCGGCCGGCTTCATCAACGGCGACATCGCGGCTCTCCCGGGCTACTCGGCGCCGCGCAAGATGGACGGCTACTACATCTCCGGCGGCCTTGAGTTCTATCCGGGTGACGAGACCATGCTGGGTCTGTCGGGCTACTACAACTCGCTCGACGCCGAGACCCCGCTGGCTCAGGCGGTGAGCAGCGAGACCTATGCGGCCTCGCTCTACATGCGCCACAAGACTGACGGCGGCATCGTTGTCGACGGGCAGTTCACGATGGGTTCGCTCGGTTTTGACACCACCCGTCAGGTGCAGCTCCTTGGGGCCGCGCAGACCCTGACCTCGTCTTCGGACGATCTGCTGGTCTCCGGTGCCTTGGGCGTCTCCTTTGACCTCAAGACCGGCATCGGCACGCTGTCGCCCGGCATCGAGGCGCGCTACGCCAGCGTCGATCTCACCAATGTGCGTGAAAACGGCGGCACGCTGGGCCTCGCAATCGATCGCGAGAACTTCAAGAGCTCGCAAGTGCGCTTCGGCCTTGACTACGAGAAGCGCGGCGAACTGTTGGGCCTCGTCGCCAACGCACAGCTCGTGTGGGAATTCGAGGATGGCCCGCAGCTGCTCGGCGCCAATTTTGCGCAGGGCACGGGTCCGAATGCCAACTTCGTGCTCGCCACGGCCGACCAGACCTGGGCTGAAGTGGGTGTGGCTGCGGTGTTCGGAAACGGGCCACTGCAGTTCAGCGCGGGCTTCGACACGACCATCGGCCGCACCAATGCCGATGCACAGGTGATCAGCGGTTCGGCCACCTACCGCTTCTGATCGATTGCACCGACACAAGAAAGGGGCGCTCGCAGCGATGCGGGCGCCCCTTTTGCTTGAGACAGGGCGCGCTCAGCGCGGCGCGAGCATGCCGCGTCGGCCGACAACCACAAAGCTTGCCACCAGAACAAGACCATAGAACAGCGTCAACAAATCGAGTGGCGCAGGGGCGGTGACATAGCCGAGATGTGCCGCAATCGCCCAGAGCCCCACGACCAAGAGCGCCAGAGTATAGCTTAAGGCACCAGCCTCGAGATTGACGGCGCGCATCAGCTCGTCACAGGCGCGGTGGACAAGGACGGAGAGAAGCGATCCGCCCAGGAGGCCGCAACCACCGATCACCAGTGCGGCAACCGAAGGCAATGGCCCGTCGGGCGCCGCAAGAGCAAGGGCGATGAGACACCCGCCCCACAAGAGCATCGAAATGCCCGACAGGCCGAGCATCCGTTTCTGCTCGTGGAGCTCTTCGGCATCCTCGACATTCAGGAACCGCGAACCGAGGCGCGGGTTCGCGACACCGATCGCTATACCCAGGCCAATAACGGCATAAAGCATCCCAACCAGCGACGCGATGGTCGCCGATTCGCTCAAACCGCCGACAGCCTCGCTATCGATGAAGCGCATCATCGCAGCGCTAGCCGCAAAGCCCGCGATACCGCCGATTGCACCGGGAACAAGCAACTTGCGAAACCAGCGGGGCGTGGCGGCGGGCTTATCCTCAATCATCATCTTGTGGCCTCCAATCGTCGATAAACAGGTCCGGCACCGCGACGCCGAACAGGCGGGACATGCGGAGCGCGAGGGGCAGGGAAGGATCGTACTTGTCGGTCTCGACCGCATTGATCGTCTGACGCGACACGCCGAGTCTGCGGGCGAGTTCGCCCTGACTCCACCCTCTTGCCTCGCGGTGTTGCTTCAGACGGTTTTCCAAGCGGTGGCTGTCCGTGCAAATTGATAAGGTACATCCCTCATCCGCTTTTGCGTCTTGCTGACGACCGACGCGGATAGCTGACAAGAGCTCTTTACAGACAAGAACTCTTGTCAGTCAAGAACTCTTGTCACCTCCGGACAAAACCGTTTTCCTACTCCGCACAGACCTGCTTCATCCCCTGGCCTCAAGCCAACGGAGGCCCCGCCCATGCCCGACAGCACTGTCCATGCCACCTCTGCCCGCCGCATCAGCGCGGAAGGCATCGCCCTGATCCGCCGCTTCGAGGGCTGCGCGCAGCTCGCCACCGACGGGATGATCGATGCCTATCCCGATCCGGCCACCGGCGGCCCGCCATGGACCATCGGCTGGGGCGCGACAGGACGCGACAGCTTCAACGGCGGCCGCATTCACAAAGGCACGCGCTGGACGCAGGCACAGTGCGACGCGCGGCTCGCCGAGGATCTCGCCCGTGTCGCCGATGAAGTCTCAGCCGCAATCGGCGATGTGCCGACCTCGCAGTGCCAGTTCGATGCTCTCGTCAGCTTCCACTACAATACTGGCGCGATTGGACGGGCAACCCTCACGAAAAAGCACATCGCGCGTGACAGCAAGGGCACCGCACGGGAGTTCGGGCGCTGGAACCGCGCTGGGGCGCGCGTCCTCAAGGGGCTTACGAGACGGCGCATGGCCGAGGCAGAAATGTATCTTGGCTAGCTCTCAGTAATCCCGCGACACCTGGACAAGCAGCGAATCCCGTCCGATTGTCGAAACCGTTCCGAGAAGCGCCAGCCAACTGGTGATGCGGTATTCGACCTGTGTCGCGCTGTAACCGCGCCCGTCGGTGACCAGTTCGACATAGATCGAGCGGGTGATGTTCTTGCCGATGGCAACGCCGGTGCCCCGTCCCGTCAAGGGATCGGCGCTGACGATCCGCAGCTGATCGAGGCCGATCGAGCGGCGCAGTTTACCGATTGGGTCGAGCCCGCCGCCCCCGCCCTGCAAGGCCGCGAGTGCTGCGGCAAGCTGCACCGCGTCGGTCGCCGAAAGCGATGTCACCGATCCGCCGAACAATAGGCGGGCGAGGATTTCCTCCTCGGGCAGCGCGGGATCGGAGGCGAAGGCAATGGCCGGCGACAGAGCGTTGCCGGTAATCGCGATGTCGACATTGGTGCCGTTCTTGCGCGTCTCCGCCAGCACGTCGAGGCGCGGATTGATCGGTTCGTTGCCATCGAAGAATATGCGCCCACGGGTCAGCTCGAAGCGCGTGCCCGCGAAGGTGTAATCGCCGCGCACCAGCCGCGCCGAACCGGCGATGCGCGGGTCTGCAACGGTGCCGCGCAGCGCGATATCGATGCCCCATTCGCTCTCCAAGCCCAGGCCCTCGACCGCGACGCGGTTGGGTGCCGAGGCATTGACGAGGTAGCGCCACGCCGCGTCGCGGCCTGACAGGCGGGTCCGGCTCTCCCCGTCATCGCCATTGATCTCCCGGGTGGCGATGCGCGGCAGGGCGACGTCCTCGTCGGCGTTGCCCAGAGCCCAGCGCGCGCGCTCGAGACGCACCCGGCCGGCGATCGTTCCGCCCAACCCGTTGGAGACAATCCGCAAGGGGCCGGTGATCGTGGCGTCGAGACCATTGGCGTTGAGCAGCCGCGCCCGGATCGCCGCAGCACGCAGATCAAGACTGGGGCCGCGCGTTGCACTGATGCCCGCAAGGTCGACTGTCCCGCTGCCCGTCACGGTGCCGCCGCCAGCAGTCTCCCCGGCAAAACGCACCAGTTCGAGCCGTGATCCGGCAAAGCGCCCGCGCGCGCTGACATTGGTGATCCGGGTACCGGTGAGGGCGCTCTGCACCGTCATGACGTCACTCGCAAGCGTCCCGGCAATGCGCGGATCGGCCAGCGTACCGCTGGCGCGTGCGGCAATCCGCACCGGGCCGGCGAGGTCGAAGGCCTCGATCGCAGCAAGCCGCCAGAGGGTCTCGGCCGCACCGTCGAAGGCAAGCCGCGCCTGAAGCCGTCCGCGCATCAGCCGGTCGGTCAACCCGCCATCTGGGGCAAGGCCGCCGACCGCAAGCGCAATGTCCCCGCGCGGTTCCGTGCCCTCGAAGAGGCGCACTGCGGCGGTAAGGCGGGGCGCGGTGAGATCGATCACGCCCAAGACGTTGATGGGCTTGGAGGACAGGACAAGCCCTGCCCGGCTGAACCGGTCGATCCGGCCGCGCGCCGTGGCCACAGGAGGCGTGCGTCCCGTTTGACGATAGTCGATCACCCCGGTCAGGTGTCCCCCGAGACCGAGGTCGCTCCCCGTCAGGTCGAGCAGGCGCAACGGCATTTGCGACAGCTTCAATACGAGACCTGTGGATCCGTCGCCGAAACTGCCGCTGACGATGGCGAAGCCCCCGCCATAGCCGACCTGGGTCGGCGCAAGGCTCCACCCGCCGCCTTCGATCGCGGTCAGGACGGCCCGGCGCGGCATTCTGATTTCGGACTGGCCATAGGCCCCGCGCGCCACTGCAGCGATACGGCCGGGCGCGACCTCCGCGTCGAAATTGAGCGCGAGGCGGTCACGGCGGCGGCCGGCGAGCGTGCCGGTCACCTTGCCGCGGCCGCCCGCAATGGCCGCCTTGGCGGTGAGATTGGCGACGTTGAGACCACCATATTCGAACCCGGCCGCCGTCAGGTCGCCATCGACGGTGGTCTCGCCCTGGCCGAAGCGGCCGGTCGCGGTGATATCGGCGCGGGTGATGCTGATCGGGGTCGCGCCGCCGAACACGGCATTTCGCGCGGCGAGTTCGACAGCGAAGCCGGTAGCGCCGCCTTGTGGCCGGAACAGGATCGTGCCGTTGACGCCGCCGCCCGCCAGCATCAGATCGCCCGCAGGTCCGGCCTCGCCGAGCGTCACGCTGCCGGTGACGTTGGTGCGGTACACCTCCAGCCGTTCGATCGCGACACGGGTCGGCGCGTTTGCGGGCAGGAACAGCTCGAGCGCGCCTTCAAACGGCCCCAGCAGCGATCCGCCGGCAACGTCGAGGCCGAAGCCGTCCTTGCTGGGCGCCAGCGCGATGCGCACGTCCTTGAGCCCGGCGGCGGGAAAGGGGTCGGCGAGCACCAGCACAGCGCGTGGGCCGTCCCCGGCGATCTCGGCATCGAAGCGGAATGCTCCGTACTGTGCCTGGCGTCCATTCCCGGCGAGAACAGTACGGGAGACGCCACCGCTGCTGACAAATCGGCTATCGAGGCTGGCGGAGAGGCGCGGCGCGTCAAGTGTGGCGTTGCGCAGCACGATCGGCTGCCCCGCGCCCATGCCAAGTTCGCCCTTGAAGCGCACCTGCTCGCCGGCGAGGTTGACGATAGTGTCATTCGCAATACGGCTCATCACTCCGGCGAGATTGGCGCGCAGGCGCCAAGGGACAGAGGATCCGAAAGTGGCGAGGATCTTGGCGTTGGCCGTCACCTCGCCCGCGCCATCGATTTTCAGGCGTTGCGCCGCCACGGGTCCGGCGATGGCAAAGACGCCTTTGGGGATATCGCCGCGCAGGGCGAGTGTTGCCTCGAGCCCGGGAAAGGTGATCCGCGTGCGATCAAATGCGAGCTGCTGGCGCGCGAAGTCGTAGGTCAGGACACCGCTCACCCGGCCGTTCACGAGGCGCGGATCGGCAAAGGCATTGCCAGTCGTCACCGCTTGCGCGGTCAGCGCCAGCGGCACGGACAGCACAGCGCCCTCGATCCGCGCGCTGCCTTCCTGCGCGAGGCCAGCAGCCGTGATCCCGGGGGCGACGAGCCGCTCGACGGCGATCTCGTGCTTGATGCCAAAATCGTCGAAGGCGCCGGCAAGGTTGGCGGCGATCCGCGCGTTCTCGAGCCGCAGACCCTCGCCGAACAGGGCGGGATCGCGCAAAGCGAGGCGCACCCGGGCGCCGCTCACCACCTTTCCGGCGAGATCGACGACCCCGCCCACGCGGGCATCGAGCGAGGGGGAAATTGCGGCGGCCCGGCCCTCCATGACTGAATTCTCGAGCGTGAAGGCGGCCGCAAGCGAGCTAGTCTGTCCGAGGGCGCGGCCAAGCAAGGTTTCACGCGCGAGGCCTGCTTCAAGCTGGCCGAGGACGCCGTACTTGCCCGAGTCGTTGCTGATCCGGAAAGCAGCCACCGGCGCGCCTTCCATTCCGATCCGCCGCGCGACCATCGCCCCGCGCCAGCGCGCCCAGGTGCCATCGCCGACGATGCGGCCAGCATAGCCAGCCTCGAGCCCGCCCAAGCCCACCAGCACGCCGCCCGCAGGTGCGAGCGCGTCACCCTCAAGCTCGAAGCGGTCGCCATCGGGCTCGACGTCGAGCAGCAAGGCAATGCGATCCTCGGCTCCGAGCCGCGCCTTGGCGTCGATCAGCGCGCGACCTTTGCGGATATCGATGCGCGCGGAGAGGTCAGCCCGCTCATCGCGCGGGGTGGCAAGGCCTCGCGCGATGGTGAGGTCGTCGATCACCAGCCTGTCGATGCGAATGTCGAAATCCGGGAGCAGCGGAGCATCGGGGTCACCGGGGAGCAGTTCCGGCAGGCGGGTGAGCCTACCTCTGCGGGCGGACACTTCGCGGATGTCGAGCCCGCTCCACAGCCAGTTCATCGGCCGCCAGTCGAGCCGCACCTCGGGAATGGTGAGGAAGGGGCCTTTCGGATCGCTCACCACCACCCGGCGCAAGGTCGCCTTGCCGTAAAGGTCGCCCTCGATGCGCCCAACGCTGAAGCGAAGACCAGAGGCAGGCGCGGCAGCGGCGATCTGGTCGGCGATGAAGCGCTTGCCGATCGGGGTCGCGAGGAAGGCGCTGGCTAAGAGCAGCGGAGCGAGCAGGATGGCGAGCGTCCAGCCAAGTCGCTTTCCCCAGCGCCGCCGCGCACTGCTGTGCGGCATGCGCGCGAGCAGTGACGCCTCGCCCGTCCGGATATCGTCGCGCTCGTCCATCAGAAGGCCTGACCCAGACTGACATAGACCACCACCGGGCTATCAAACTCGGTCGGATTGAGAGGAGCGGCAACATCGACGCGGATCGGGCCGAAGCTTGTCTGGTAGCGCAAACCAATTCCTGCCCCGTAGCGGATCTCGCCAAAATCGGGGGTCGACCCGCGCGCTACGGAACCTGCATCGATGAACGGAACCACCTCGACCGCACCTCCCAGCAGGGGAGTGGGCACCCGCGCCTCAAGCGCAAATTCGACCAGCGATGCGCCGCCCGTGGGATTGCCGACGGCATCGCGCGGGCCGACGCCCTGGAAGCCGTAGCCGCGCACCGAAGCGCCTCCGCCCGCATAGAGCCGCCGCGAAGGCGCAATGTCCTCGACCCCTGCGCCCTGAATGGTTGCCGCACGCACCCTTCCCGCGAGAACGACATCGCCAAAGGCTTGATAGTAGCTCGCGTCGCCCTGAGCGCGCAGGTAGAAGCTCTCCATGCCTTGCGAGCGCGACACCTCGGGTGCGACGAACAGCGTCGCACGGTAGCCCTGGGTAGGGTCAAGCAGATCGTCGCTGCCATCGAGCGTAACGCTGCTGAACAAGCCACCCACAAGGAAGGTGCGACGCGGCAGCGGCCCACCCGGCGCGACGCGCACGGTGCGGTTGCGCTCATCGGTATAGAGCAGCTCGCCGCCCACCTGCCAGCTGAGGGGCTTCTGGAACAGGAAATTGGAAACCCGCTCGAAGCTGGTGCGCAGCCCGAACCCGCGCGAATCCACCGCCAGCGTGGTAATGTCGCTGGCATAAAGATCGGCGCTCAGGATCTGGTCGCGCCCGAGGAAGTTGTTCCGCCTCACGCCGACGCTGGCGAGCGCCTCTCGGGTGCCAAGGATGCCGCGCAGCCGCAGCGCGCCTTCGGACGGGAAAAGGTTGCGGTGTTCCCATCGTCCTTCGAGCTTGAAGCCGTCCTCGGTGCCATAACCGATCGCGCCGGCGACGGTGCGCAAGGGAGCCTTCTCGAAGGCAACGTCTAGCGCGACCTCGCCCGGCTGGTCACCCTCTGGCGCGCGGGTCTCGCGCGGGGTGACGGTGACGCTGGAGACCAGGCCGGTGGCCAGAATCGCGCGGCGCAGGTCGGCCTGGAGGCTCTGCTGGAACACCTCACCGGACTCGAAGCGTGCAATTCGCCCGAGGTGCCGGTTAGAAAGAAAACGCGGGTTGCTGCTTATCACTGGGCCAAAGACATATTTGCCGCCCGGCTCCACGGGCAGCGT
Source organism: Erythrobacteraceae bacterium (assembly GCA_027486035.1). Taxonomy (GTDB): domain Bacteria; phylum Pseudomonadota; class Alphaproteobacteria; order Sphingomonadales; family Sphingomonadaceae; genus Erythrobacter. Next base: position 67,620 of record JAIXPX010000033.1, read on the forward strand.
CAAGTCCCCCTGCTCGCGCGCGTGGTCTACCAGCAGCTCGGGCTCCTCGAGCTTGGCAAAGGGATAGCCCAGCTCGCCAAGAGCGACGTCCAGGGATAGCTCCTGCTCGACGATCCGGTCGGCGTGGAGAGGGTCGCCCGACCGGATGCCGAAAACTGCAATCAGCCGGCTTACATCGGGCTCGCGCAAAGTGGTCAGCGAGCCAAGATCGACACGGCCGAAACTGTAACGCGGACCGGGCAGGATGTCGAAACGGACGCTCGGCTCGCGCGCTGCCGCCTCCGCGTCGGCCTCCGCGACACTCTCGCTCGCCACGCCTTCGCGCCGCCCGCCTGAAAGCTGGCGCACCACTTCGCCGGCGTAGTACCCATAGGTGCGCAGGATATCACCGAGCAGTTCCTCGTCAGCGCGCGCGCGGGCGGCCACTCGCGGGGCGGATTCCGCGCCGTCGTCAAGCGCGCGCACTGTTGAGAGGTCAGTGAACCGTTCGACAAAGGCATCCCTTTCGGGGAAGGCCTCGGGCACCGCAGGAAGCGCCAGCACCAGCGTGCTATTGATCCGCGTCTCCGCCATTTCGGGCAGGCTTGCAAGAACCGGAGCCTCGATGGCGGCAAGGGCTTCGAGCTCGGGATCTTCAGGAAGCGGCGCGGGCTGCTCGAGCGCAAAGTCGCCCATCCCCCCGCTGGGCGCACCCTCCACGACATCATCGGCGGGAAGAAGAAGGCCAGCGAATCCCGGATCCTCTTCCGGCGCGGAGGCTGTCATCTCAACAGGTGAGGTATCGGCAACGCCCGCGCGCGCCCAGCTTTCCGGATCGGCAAGCGCGCTTTCGGGGATCAATGCGTCAAGCGAGTCCGGCACAGGGGCCGCCTCGGCCGCGACAGTGCCCGGCTGTTCTGGCGGCACCGGCGCTGGGTCTTCAGGCGGTTCGTCCTGCACCCCCGCAGGCACGCTGGAGGTCACTGCCGGGGTCTGGGGCACGTTCTGGACAGCAGCGACAGCCTGTCCGGGTATTCCCGGAGCAAGACCTGCGACAATGACGAGACCGAGCGCTAGCCGCAGCCGGGCGTCAGCTGGCCGGGAACTTGACAGGCTGGCCATCCTTGCCCCGCGCGCCCACCAAATTCCGGTCCGGCGCTGCGCGCGGCGCGGTGGCCGCAGCGATCAACCGGTGCTGTTCCAGCGGCTCCATGAGCTGCCACCCCTCGCGGGTCAGCCGCTCGAGCGGGCGGTAGCGGACTTTGTACTGCATGCGCGGGGAGCCTTCGACCCAGTACCCAAGATAGACATAGGGCAATGCCTCAGCAGCCGCGCGGCGGATATGATCGAGGATAATAAAGTTGCCGAGGCCTGCGCGGGTCGGGTGATCAGGCTCGTAGAAGGAGTAGATCATCGACAGGCCGTCGCTCTGGCGGTCGGTGAGGCAGGCTCCGACGAGACGGCCCGGGCGGCCATGCGCATCAGGCTCGCGATACTCCGTCACAACGGTGTTGACGGGCGTATGCTCGATCATGTCGGCATAGTCGAGCTCGTCCATGGCCGACATGCCGCCATCGGGGTGGCGCGCGCCCAGATAGCGGCCAAGCAGGGCAAATTGCTCATCGGTCGCCCAAGGGCGGCATTCGCTGACGATCAGATCGTCATTGCGCTTGAGGTCGCGCCTCTGGGTGCCCGAGGGGCGGAACTTGCCTGCCACGACCCGCACCGAGACGCAGGCCTGACAATCGAGGCAGGACGGGCGGTAGGCGACAGTCTGGCTGCGACGGAAACCGATGCGCCCGAGCGCTTCGTTGAGCTGATCGGCATGGGCTCCCTTGAGCTCGGTGAACACCTTGCGCTCGCTGCGGCCCGGCAGATAGGGGCACGGCGCGGGGCTCGTCACGAAGAACCGGGGGAAGCGGATCGGTGCCGTCACGGGTGGGACAGGTCCTTCTTGGTCGGATTCGGGCGCGGTAGACGTTCGTTAAGAAAATCTTATGCCTGCACCACGCGCCCGGTAAAAGTCCCTTAACCACGAAAATTTTGCGAGAAGGCGCAAAACCCCTGTCGGTCTGTCGCAAAACAGGTCCGCATTGGCGCAGGCGCGCGTTTCTGGCGTGGCGGTCGGGACACGGCGCGGCGTAAAAAGCCGCCTGGTCCGGACAATCAGTGGTCAACCAAGCTCGACGAGCTGCACCGAATAGCCCTGCGCGCGCAGGCCCTCGACCAGCCGGTCGACCTGCTCAGCGTCGCGCGCCTCGCACTCGATGTCGGTGATCAGGCCCTTGGCCGGCAGCGTGGTGAAGATCCGCTGGTGGTAGATCTCGATGATGTTGACGTTGTGCTCGTCGAACAGGCGCATCACACGGAACAGCGCGCCCGGGCGGTCCTGAAGCGTGATCCTGAGTCGTGCGAGGCGGCCCTGACGCGCCAGATCGCGCAGCAGCACATTGGCGAGCAGGCGCGTGTCGATATTGCCGCCGCACAGCGCAAGCCCGATGGTCTTGCCCGCAAAACGCGCCGGATTGCGCAGCACCGCGGCAAGCCCCGCCGCGCCCGCGCCCTCGACCACGGTCTTCTCGATCTGGAGCAGCAGCGCCACTGCCTTCTCGAGCGCCGGTTCGTCGACGAGCAGGATGTCGTCGACCCGCTCGGCAATCACCTTTGCCGTGAAGTCGCCCGGTTGCTTGACAGCGATGCCCTCGGCCAGCGTGTCCCCGCCACAGGGCAGGTTCGCGCCCTTGATGCGGTCGAACATGCTCGGAAACAGGCCAGCCTGAACGCCGACCACCTCGATCGCCGGGTTCATCGCCTTGGCGACCGTTGCCATTCCCGAGATCAGCCCGCCCCCGCCGATCGGCGTGACGATGCAGTCGAGATCGGGTTTCACCTCCAGCATCTCGAGCGCGACGGTTCCGGCTCCGGCTGCAACGTGCGGATCGTCAAAGGGATGGACGAAAGTGAGGCCCATTTCCCCTTCGAGCTTTCTGGCATGGGCGTAGGCCTCGTCGAAGGTCTCGCCTTCGAGCACCACCTTCCCGCCAACGCTCTCGGTCTGCATCACCTTCACCGTCGGCGTGGTGCGCGGCATGACGATGGTGACCGGCACGCCAAGACGGGTGCCGTGGTAGGAAAGGCCCTGAGAATGATTGCCCGCCGAGGCCGCAATCACGCCGCGCGCGCGCTGTTCGTCGGTCAACTGGAGCAGCGCGTTCAAGGCCCCGCGCTCCTTGTAGGCGGCGGTGAACTGGAGGTTCTCGAACTTCAGCCAGATGTCCGCGCCGGTGATCTCCGAGAGGGTAATAGAGTGCATCATCGGCGTCTGGACCACTGCGCCCGCAATGCGGGCAGCGGCGGCGCGGACGTCGTCGAGGGTGAGATCGGCCGGAGTGGCGGTGGCCCCGACGGGGCGTGAGTGAAGGGGCTGCGATGACATGGTGCGGTCGCGATTAGAGGCTTGGGCCGCCAAGGGCAATCTTCCTCGGGCAAAGGATTTCTGTGCCGGGGTGAAAGTTGGCAAGCAGACGCGAAGGCTCTAGCACCGCAGCCTTCGTTAATGCCTGCCTCAAGGATTGCCATGCGCATCGCCATCAAAGCCGCTCTTGCCGCTGCCTCGGCCCTAGCTCTTGCCGCCCCCGCCCATGCCGACACGCTGGTAGACAATGTCGACGGGGTGACCTTGGGCAAGGACGGTAAGGTGCTGCGTTTCACCGGCCTCGTGTTCGATGACGAGGGCAAGGTGACGGCGGTGCTGGCCCGCGGCGACAAGCGTCCGCGTACCGACTACCAGCTGGATGGCGAAGGCAAGGTGCTGCTCCCCGGCATGATCGACGCTCACGTCCACGTCATGGATCTGGGCTTCGGCGCTTTGACGCTGGACCTGTCAGACACCACCTCGCTCGAGAACGCTTTGGCCAAGGTCAAGGCTTTCGCTGAGGCCAATCCCGGTCGCCCGTGGATCATCGGGCGGGGCTGGAACCAGGAGAAGTGGGGCCTGGGGCGGTTCCCGACCGCTGCGGAACTCGATCGTGTGGTGAGCGATCGCCCGGTCTGGCTCGAGCGGGCGGATAACCACGCGAACTGGGCGAACAGCCGCGCCATGGCCGCAGCCGGGATCTCGGCGAAGACCCCGGACCCGGCAGGCGGCAGGATCACCCGCGATGCCAGCGGCAACCCCGAGGGCGTGTTCATCGACAATGCGGTGCCGCTCGTGGGCAAGGTCGTGCCCGCGCCCCGCCCCCAGGACCGCGACCTCGCCTTTGCCAAGGCGCAGGAAGTGCTGCTGGCCAAGGGCGTCACCGCTGTCGCCGACATGGGCACCAAGCTCGCTGACTGGGCGACATTCCGCCGCGCAGGCGACGAGGGACGGCTGGCGATCCGCATCATGTCCTATGCCGATAGCATCGACACGCTTGAGCTGGTTGCTGGCGCCGCACCAACCGGCTGGCTCTATGACGACCGGCTCCGAATGGGCGGGATCAAGCTGTTCCTCGATGGCGCGCTTGGCTCCCGCGGGGCGAACCTCAAGCAGCCCTATGCCGACGACCATGGCACAAGGGGCCTCCCGCTGCTCAGCCCCTCGCAGCTCAGGAACCTCATGAGCCGCGCGGCGATGAGCAACTTCCAGACCGCGGTGCACGCCATCGGCGATGCCGCCAATGCCGAGGTGCTGTCAGCGATCGAAGAGCTTTCGGACACCTACACAGGCGACCGCCGTTGGCGGATCGAGCATGCGCAGATCGTTGATCCGGTCGATACCGCGCGGCTTGGCAAGCACGGGGTGATCGCCTCGATGCAGCCACTCCACCAGACCTCCGACCGGCTGATGGCGGAGGCACGGCTGGGGCCCGACCGTCTTGCCGGTGCCTATCCCTGGCGCTCGGTCATCAAGGTGGGCGGAAGGCTGGCGTTCGGCTCCGATGCTCCGGTCGAGCCTGCCGATCCCTGGGCCGGCATGGCCGCCGCGATCAGCCGCACCGACGCGAAGGGCGAGCCTTTCGGGGGGTGGTTCCCGCAAGAAACGGTGAGCCGCGAACAGGCGCTTGCCGGCTTCACCTCCTATGCCGCCTTCGCGGGCTTCGCCGAAGGACGGTTCGGGCGTCTGGTCCCCGGCGAGCGCGCCGATTTCCTGCTCGTCGACCGCGATCCGCTCCTCGCCTCGCCCGAAGCGATCCGCGAAACGAAGATCATCGAGGTGTGGGTCGGCGGGGTCAGGGTGCGTTGATTTTTCGGGTTTGCTGACGCGAATCGCGAGCTGGCAGGCGAAGGGGAATGCTACTCCGCCGCAGCCTGTTCTGCGGCCGCTTCCGCCTCACGTGCGGCCTTGTCGGCAGCGACTGCCTTCTCCTGCAGGCGCATCAGCACCAGCGACGCCTCGAACAGCAGCCAGAGCGGCACGGCAAGGATGATCTGCGAGCCCGGATCGGGCGGGGTGACGATGGCGGCAATCACGAAGATGCCGACGATCACATAGCGCCGCGCTGCCACCATCTGCGGACGGGTGACAATGCCTGCCCGATGCAGCAGCAACAGCAGCACCGGCAGCAGGAAGGTCACCCCGAAGCCGAGGATGAACTGCATCACGAGGCTCAGATACTCTCCCGCACTCGGCAAGGCCTGCACCTGCAGCCCTCCCGCCGTGCCCCCGAAGCCCAGGAAGAACTTGAAGGCCGTCGGCATGACGATGAAATAGGCAAGCGCCGCTCCGGCAGCGAACAGCACCGGCGTGGCAAAGAGGAAAGGCAGGAAGGCCTTCTTCTCGCGCGCGTAGAGCCCCGGCGCGACAAAGGCCCAGAGCTGGTTCGCGATCACCGGAAAGCTCACCATGAAACCGGCGAACAGCGCGACCTTCAATTCGACGAAGAACACCTCGGGCAGCTTGGTGAAGATCAACTGGCCCTCGCCATTGGGGAAGGCCTGCTTCAGCGGCAGCACCAGCAGGCCGAGAATGTCATCCGCGAAGTAGAGGCAGATCGCAAAGCCCACGAGCAGCGCCAAAAGCGCACGCACGATGCGGGTGCGCAGCTCGATCAGGTGGTCGAGCAAGGGCGAGCGGGTCTCGTCGAGATCCTTGATCTCAAACATCGTCCGCGCCTTTCGGGGCGGGTTCGGGAAGCGGAAGCTGCACTGGCGGCTTGGCCGGGGCTTCGAGCGGCGGCGCGGCGGCCACTGGCGGTTCGACCGGCGCAGGCGCGGCTGGCGCTGCCTCGACAGGAGGCGGCCCAGTCATGACGGGTGCGCCTGCCTCGGCTTGGGTGAGCGCGGCGGAACGGCGCATGATGTCCTCATTTTGCGCCTTCCACTTCTTCTCCATTTCCTCAAGCTCGGCCTCGCGCACCATGGCATCGATGCCCGAGCGGAAATGGGCCGAAACGCGCCGCATCTTGCCGATCCAGCGGCCTGCAGTGCGCATGGCGAGCGGAAGATCCTTCGGCCCGATCACGACAACTGCCACGATCAGTATGACCAGCAGCTCTCCGGCGCCGACATCAAACATGGAAGAATGCGCCTTGTGTCAGGGCCGCGCTGGCGATCAGCCGCCAGTGCTGTCGGTCTTCTCGGCCGGAGCGGGCGTCTGAGCGGGGGTTTCGGCAGACGCTGGCGCCTCGATCCGGGGCGAGGGCTTGGGCGCCTTGTCGTCCGTTTCGTTGAGCCCCTTCTTGAAGCTTGAGATACCCTTGCCGAAGTCGCCCATCATCTCGGAGATGCGGCCGCGTCCGAACAGCACCATCACGATCACCAGAACAATGAGCCAGTGCCAGATCGATCCCATACCCATAGTCTTGAACTCCTGGAAAGCGCCACACCCTGAGGCTGTCCGCATGACTGGGACAAGCCCCGGCGCCTTGCAGGACCCATTTAGGGCAAGCGCGCGGGGATTGCGAGTCAGTCCGCCAGATTCTCGTCGTCTGGCATATCGCTTTCGTCCACCTCATCGGGTTCGAAACGCATCTGCGCCTCCATCGCCTCGTCGACCGGATCGAGGAGACCTGCGGCGCGCAGTTCCTCGATACCGGGCAGATCACGGCGGCTGGCGAGGCCGAAATGATCGAGGAAAGTCGGCGTCGTCGCATAGATCACCGGGCGCCCCGGCACCTCGCGGCGGCCTGCCGGGCGGACCCAGCCCGCCTCCATCAGCACGTCGAGCGTGCCAGCGCTCGTCTGCACCCCGCGGATCGACTCGATCTCGGCGCGACTCACCGGCTCGTGATAGGCGATGATCGCGAGCACTTCGGTGGCGGCACGGGAGAGGCGGCGGACCTGCTCCTTCTCGCGGCGGAGCAGGTGGGCAAGATCGGGCGCGGTCTCGAAATGCCAGCGCCCCCCGCGCTCGACGAGGTGCACGCCGCGGTTGCGGTAGGCTTCCTCGAGAAGCGTCAGCGCCGCACGCACATCGGCTGGTTCGAGTCCCCCGAGGTGTGCCGCGAGTGCCTCGACACCCATCGGTTCCTCGGCAGCGAAGAGTGTCGCCTCCACCGCACGTTCAAGCGTACCCGGTTCTTCCTCGCGCGCCACGCTCATGCCGCCGCGTCCTTCAGCCGCCGGATGCGCAAGGGGGCGAAGGCGCCCTCCTGCTCGATCTCCGCCCTTCCCCGCTTGACGAGTTCGAGCGCCGCGACGAAGGACGAGGCGAGCGCCGAGCGTCTGAGTTCCGGCGAGGCGCGGGGCGGCAGAAAATCGCGGATCTCCATCCATTCGAGCGTCACACCGAGCATCGCCGAAACCCGCTCGAGCGCAGAGTCGAGGGTCATCACCGGCCGGTTGGCCACGTGATAAATGCGCGGCGCGGTGCGCGCCTTCACCTGTCCGTAGGCCTGGATGAGGGTGAAGAGATCGCTGCGCCAAACAGTCTTGCGGTCGGTGCGAAGGCCCTCGGGACTTCCCCTCAGGAACACGTCGCGGCCGATGCGGTCGCGGCCCATCAACCGCGCCGCCGCCTCACGCATCGCGCCCAGCCGCTGGAGGCGCAGTTGCAGGCGAAGCGCGAGTTCCTCCGGCGAGGGATCTTCCTGCTCCGCCTTTGGCAGCAGCATCGCGGACTTCAGGTAGGCGAGCCAGGCCGCCATCACGAGGTAATCGGCGGCAACCTCGAGCTTAAGCGATCCGGCGCGCTCGATATAGTCGAGATACTGGTCGACCAGAGCAAGGATCGAGATCTGCCTAAGGTCGACCTTCTGCCGCCGCGCAAGATCGAGCAGCAGGTCGAGCGGGCCTTCCCATGCGCCGAGTTCAAGATAAAGCGCATCCGTGTCGGCCTTGGCCTCGGGATGGAACAGGTCGTTCTGGTCGGGCGCGTTCATGGGGCAAGGGCCAGAAGCGCGTCGCGCTTGGCAAGCAGATCGCCGTGATCGGGGGCCATGGCGCTTGCGATGCGGGTGCCCTCAAGAGCGCGGCCGAGCCGTGCGGCAGTGAGCGCGGACATCGCCGGAAGCGCCTCACAGATGCCGATCATGTCGGGCATCTTGGCCCAGCAGTTGAGGATGATATCGCAGCCGGCCGCATGGGCCCGGGCGGCACGCTCCGGGATGGTGCCGCCGAGCGCCTCCATGTCGATATCGTCGGTCAGCAGCAGACCGTCAAAGCCGATCCGCTCGCGGATCACGTCACGGATGATTGTCGGCGAGAGCGTCGCGGGGTTCGCTTCGTCCCAAGCGGTGAAGAGCAAGTGCCCGGTCATCCCGACAAGGGCGTGGCGCAGCGTTTTGAAGGGCGCGAGGTCAGCTTCCAGTTCGTCCGCGGTCGCGGTGACGGTCGGCATCGACTTATGCGTGTCCACATCGCTGCGGCCATGGCCGGGCATGTGCTTGATGCAGCCGGTTACCCCGCCTGCGGCAAGGCCTTCGAGGATGGCACGGCCGAGGGCTGCGACCTGCATCGGATCGCTGCCGAGAGAGCGGTCACCGATCACGTCGTGAGCGCCCGCGATACGCAGGTCGAGCGGGGGATGATAGTCGACCGTGATGCCCATATGCGACAGCTCGAGCGCCATCGCCAGGGCATTGACCCGCGCGGCCTCGATCGCGCTGGCGGGCGCTATTTTGTAAAGATTATCAAAGGCCTGACCTGACGGATAGGACGACCAGCCGGGCGGACGCAGGCGTGCCACGCGCCCGCCTTCCTGGTCGATCGAGACCAGCAGGCGATCCCTTCCATGGATGCTCCGGAGGTCGTCCGTCAGCGCCCGGAGCTGCCCGGGATCGACGCAATTGCGTCCGAACAGGATGTAGCCTGCCGGGTCCGCGTCGCGGAAAAAGGCGCGCTCGTCGGGGGTGAGCTGGGGGCCGGAAAGTCCGAAAATCGCCGGAATCATGCCGCAAAGTCGCACTCTAGGGGGGGTCTAGCAAGGGCTGGAGGGGGTCTGGAGCGGGGATAAGCACCACCGAAAGCCGCGTGACCCGCCCCTGAAAATCGCTACTTCACCTGACAGTCAATCCCGTCGGCCTTGAGCGCGGCACAGAGACGCTCGGCCTCGGCGCGGCTGCCGGTGACGGCCTGAAGCCGGTAGACGGTGCCGATATCGACCTTGCCCTCGACGATCCGGTACTTGACGCCGGCGAGCGCTTCGGTGCGGCGGGTGACATCCACCCAGCCCTGTTCGGCGCGGGCGCGGGTGCCATAGGCGGCGAGCTGCACCCCGGTGCCGGGGGCGGGCGGCGCGGCGGGCGAGGGTGATGGCGCCGCGCTGACCGAGGGTGCCGGCGTCGGCGTGGCGAGGCCCGGCGGCGGCTGCGCGACCACGCCGGGCTTCGAGGCCCCCTCGCCCACCAGCGGCGCGACATTGCCCGTACCGGCGAACTCCTTGCCGCCCGGCTTGTCGGGGCGCTGCTTGACCGGGCCTTCGGGCGCTTCGATCACGCTGCCGTCGGCAACCCGTTCCTCGCCCGTCATCCCGCTGGCGAAGATCCACACTCCGGCCACCACCGCGACAAGCAGGGCAATCAGCAGCGCGGCGAAGCCGAACACCTGCATGACATCGATCCCGCCCGCATCCTCGTCTTCCTCGTAGGATTCGAGCCACGGCAGGCTGTGCGACGCAGCAAGGTCAAGCTCGTCGCCCGCCCCGGTGTGTTTGTCGTATTCGCCCTGAACCATCGGAACCTCGCGCGCCCCCCAAACGGACTTACATGCTCTCGACCGCCTCGACGCCGAGCACGCCGAGACCGCCGCGAATAACCTGTCCGATCGCGGTTGCAAGGAAAAGCCTCGCAGCGGTCAGCGCATCATCGCCGTCCACGATAAAGCGCTTCTCCGGCCGGTCATTGCCAAGGTTCCAGTAGGAATGGAGATCGGCGGCGAGATCGTAGAGATAGAAGGCGATGCGGTGCGGCTCGCGCGCGCGCGCCGCCAGCTCGATCTCGCGCGGGAACTGCGCGGCGCGGGCGACCAGCGCCAGCTCCTCGGTCCCGAGCCGCCCGAGCGCGGCATCGGACGGGGTGACCCCCATGTCCGCGGCCTTCCTCAGCGTCGAGCGGATCCGGGCATGGGCATATTGCACATAAAACACGGGATTGTCCTTCGAGGCCTCGACCACCTTGTCGAAGTCGAAATCCATCTGCGCATCAGGCTTTCGGGTGAGCATTGTGAAGCGCACCACGTCCTTGCCGACCATCTCGACCACGTCCGCCAGCGTCACGAAATTGCCCGCCCGCTTCGACATCTTGAACGGCTGGCCCCCCTTCATCAGCTGCACCATCTGGACGAGCTTGACCTCGAAGGGTTTGGGCGATGCACCGTCGGCGCTGGTCAGCGCGGCGACCGCGGCCTTGATCCGCTTCACCGTCCCGGCATGGTCCGCCCCCCAGATATCGACCAGCGCATCGGCGGTCTGGGCCTTCTGGAAGTGGTAGGCGAGGTCCGCGCCAAAGTAGGTCCAGGCCCCGTTCGACTTCTTGATCGGCCGGTCCTGATCGTCCCCGAACCGCGTCGAGCGGAACAGCGGCAGCGAGACCGGCTCCCAGTCTTCGGGCGGAGCCTTGCCCTTGGGCGCCTCGAGCACGCCGTCATAGACCAGATTATGATCGCGCAGCCATGCCTCGGCGGCATCGACCTTGCCCGAGGCCTGCAATTCGGCCTCGGAGGAGAACAGGTCGTGCCTGATCCCGAGGGTCGCCAAATCCTCCCGGATCATGTCCATCATCGCCGCCACGGCACGGGTGCGGAACAGGATCAGCCAGTCGCTCTCGGGCGCGGCGGCGTAAGTGTCACCGAACTCGGCGGCGAGCGCCTGCCCGACCGGCACCAGATAGTCGCCGGGATAGAGCCCCTCGGGGATCGCGATCGCCTCCCCGAGCGCCTCGCGATACCGCAGGTGCACCGAGCGCGCGAGCACGTCGACCTGCGCCCCGGCATCATTGACGTAGTATTCGCGGATGACCTTGTGCCCGGCGAATTCGAGCAGCGAGGAGAGCGCATCGCCCACCACCGCGCCGCGGCAGTGGCCCATGTGCATCGGACCGGTGGGGTTGGCCGAGACATACTCGACATTGACCACACGGCCCTCGCCCGTCTGCGAACGCCCGTAATCCGCGCCGAGACTGGCGATGGCCTGCAATTCGTCCAGCCACGCTTGCGGAGCAAGGCGCAGGTTGATGAAGCCGGGGCCGGCGATTTCGGCGCTGGTGATGCCCGGTCGCGCGGCGAGCCTGGTCGTGATCGCTTCGGCGAGCACGCGCGGGTTGAGCCCGGCGGGCTTGGCGAGCACCATCGCCGCGTTGGTGGCAAGGTCGCCATGGGCGGGGTCGCGCGGCGGCTCGAGCGTGACATTGGCGAAGGAGGTGCCCGCCGGGAGCGTCCCTTCGGCGACCAGTTCGGTCAGCACCTGTTCGATCAGCGCCGCATGGGCGGCATAGAGGGTTTTCGGTTCGGTCATCGGTGTCTCGTGCATGAAGCGCGGGTGTTCGCGCGTGCAAAGAAGGAAGCGGGGTCCCGGGTCAAGCCCGGGAAGACGATAAAGGAGAGCAGGCCCTGCAACACAAGCGCGCGGTCTATCGGTGCCACAGGCACCGCAAGGCCGACCGGCTGCCCGCAGGTGCTCTGGCGCGCAGCGCCGGAAACGCACCGAGGACGAAGGCGCGGAGGCGCCTTCGCAAAAACCTACCGCGTCGCGTTGTACTTCAGCTGCTCCTCGGTCAGCTGGAAGCCGACCAGCATCTCGAAGCGGGTGCGCGCGATCGCGGCCTTGACCTCGGGATCGGCGAGCGGGTCGAGGGCCGCTTCCTCGTCGCCCGCGCGGCGTCGCTTGGTGATCTTCTCGCGGATGTCGTCGGGCAGCGCGGCATCGGCGCGATTGACGAAGGAGCCGCCCTTGGCGGTAGCGCTCGCGCGCTCCTGCCCGTCGGCGAAGGTCAGGGTGACGGTGCCGATGCGCTTGGAGATGACCGCGCTGCCACCGCGCAGCACGGTGACGAAATAGGGAAGCTGGACCGTGCGCGCACCGGCCGTGTCAGCGCGGCGGGCATTCACGGTGAAGGTCGCTTCCGAATAGACCTGCTCGGCCACATCGTTGCAGGTGGAGCGCAGATCGGTGATCGCCGCGCTCACATCGAGGCTCGCCGTGGTGGTATCGGCAGGGTCGCGGAAGGTGGTCACATCGCCGGTATAGTCGGGGATGCCGACCGCCGGGCACAGGCTCAGAACGCTGGTGACACCCACGCCCTGATCGATCACGAGGTCGCCGTTCTTCGTGCAGGCGGATAGCGCCGCAAGGGCCGCCAGAGCAGTCAGGGTGCGCGCGGGAAGCATCATTTTGGAGCCGTCCTCGATTATCCGATCCCGAGCGCCCTAGCGAGGACGGGTGGAAAGCGCTAGAGGGGCAGACATGAACGCGCCCTTTCCCGCCACCGCCGCCGATGCTCCTGTTGCCGGGCTGCCGCCCCTCAACCTTCTGATCGCCGCACCGCGCGGGTTCTGCGCCGGGGTCGACCGGGCGATCGAGATCGTCGAGAAGGCGCTCGAGCGCTACGGCTCGCCGGTCTATGTCCGGCACGAGATCGTCCACAACAAATACGTGGTCGAGGGGCTGAAAGCCAAGGGCGCGGTGTTCGTCAAGGAACTGGACGAGGTGCCCGACGATGCCCCCGTGGTGTTCAGCGCCCACGGTGTGCCCAAGACGGTGCCGGCCGAGGCCAAGCGCCGCAAGCTGCTCTATGTCGATGCCACCTGCCCGCTGGTCTCCAAGATCCACCGCCAGGCCGAACGCCAGATCGAGAAGGGGCGGCACATCATCTTCATCGGCCATGAAGGCCACCCCGAGGTGATCGGCACGATGGGCCAGGTCGAACCGGGGCAGATGACGCTGGTGGAGACGATCGAGGATGTCGACAAGCTGCCGTTCGATTCGGACGAGGAGCTTGCCTATCTCACCCAGACCACCCTGTCGGTCGACGACACGCGCGAGGTGATCGAGGCGCTGGAATGGCGCTATCCCAATATCAGCGGGCCCAAGGCCGAGGACATCTGCTATGCCACCTCGAACCGCCAGGCGGCGGTCAAGGAACTGGCCCACGACTGCGATCTGGTGCTGGTGATCGGGGCGCCCAATTCCTCGAACTCGCTGCGCCTCGTCGAGGTGTCGGAGCGGCTCGGCACCCCCGCCAAGCTGATCCAGCGCGCTTCCGAGATCGACTTCGCCTGGCTCGATGGGGTCGAGACGCTGGGGCTGACTGCGGGGGCCTCGGCGCCGGAAATCCTCGTGCGCGAGGTGGTCGCCGCCCTCGCGCAGCGCCGCACCATCCGCGAGCGCGAGATCACCGCGACGGTCGAGAAGATGGTGTTCAAGCTCCCCCGCCAGCTTACCGAATAGGCGCCTGCGGGGGACTGGGCGGTGGCGGTCTATACGCACCTCGGCGCGGAGGATCTCGCCCGGCTGATCGGCGAATACGACGTCGGCAGCCTGGTGATGGCCAAGGGCATTGCCGAGGGCGTCTCCAATTCGAACTGGCTGGTCGAGACGACCGGACGCGGCGCGAGCGGTTCGCGCTTCATCCTCACGCTCTACGAGCGGCGTATCGACTATGCCGACCTGCCTTATTTCCTCGGACTGCTCGATCATCTGGCGGCCAGGGGCTGTCCGGTGCCGCGCACGATGCACGACCGCGACGGCGCATCGTGGCGGATGGTCGAGGACCCCGGATCGCCGTCCGGGGCAAGCAAGGCGGCGGCGCTGATCGAGTTCCTGCCCGGCGTCTCGCCGACCCGTCCCACGCCGCAGCAGGCCCGTGCGGTCGGCGCGGTGCTGGCAAACCTGCACCTGGCCGCACGCGATTTCCCGCAGACCCGCGCCAATGCGATGGACTTCGCCGCGAGCGCCGCGATCCTCGATGCTTGCGCGGCCGACGCGCTGGGGGGCATCGATCCGGCGCTGCCCGCGATGCTCGGCCACGCCCGCGCCGCAGCCGCGCTCGATCTGGCCGCGCTCCCGCAGTCGCAGACCCACACCGATCTGTTCCCCGACAACGTGCTGATGCTGGGGGATGAGGTGACGGGGCTGATCGACTTCTATTTCGCCTGCACGGGGCCCATGCTGCTCGATCTGGCGGTGACCCATGCGGCGTGGTGCTTCGATGGCGACAACGCCTACCGTGCGGATTGCGGCGCGGCGCTGATCCGGGGCTATCAGGACGTCCGGCGCCTGGAGGAGGCCGAGCGCGCGCTTTTCAGCGACGTCGCCAAGGGCGCCTGCCTGCGCTTCGTCGCCTCCCGCGCCGAGGACTGGCTGGACACCCCCGACGACGCGCTCGTCACCCGCAAGGACCCGATGCAGTTCGCGCGCCGCTGGGAGTTTTACCACGACCACGGCGCGGGCCTGCTTGCAGGCTGACGCTCCGCCCGCCAAAGCCGCTGCGATGAGACAGGTCGACATCTTCACCGACGGCGCGTGCAAGGGCAATCCCGGCCCGGGTGGCTGGGCCGCGATCCTGCGCAGCGGGGCGCACGAGAAGGAGCTGGTCGGCGGCGAGCCGCGCACCACCAATAACCGCATGGAAATGACCGCCGTGCTGCGCGGCCTTGCGGCGCTCAAGGAGCCCTGCGCCGTCACCGTCCACACCGACAGCCGCTATGTTATCGACGGAATGACGAAGTGGATCTTCGGCTGGCAGAAGAAGGGCTGGATCAACGCCGCGAAGAAGCCGGTGATCAACGAGGATCTGTGGCGCGAACTCATCGCCGCCGCGCGCCCTCATCAGGTGACGTGGGAATGGGTCAAGGGCCACTCGGGCCACCCTGAGAACGAGCGCTGCGACGCTCTTGCCAGCGAGGAAGCGGCGCGGCAGGTCGATCCCAAGTCAAGCTTCGCGCACTAGCGGCTAGGCGCTCGCTGTCGCTGTGGCAAAGCGCGCCGGCGCATAGGCGGCCGCCTCGATCCCCGCCGTCATCGCATCCGCCCCCTGCCCGAGCAGGCCCTGCGCGGCGAGCCTCGCGGCGGCGGGCGCGGTCTGGATGCCGAAGCCGCCCTGCCCGGCGAACCACACGAAGGACGGTTCCTCCGGGTCGGGACCATAGACCGGCATCCGGTCGGGCGCGAAGCTTCTGAGACCGGCCCAGCGCTGCTCGACCGCGGCGATGCGCCAGTCTGTCACCTGCTGAAAGCGGTCAATGGCGAGCGCCACGTCGAGCTCCTCGGGCGCGGCGTCGCAAGGGGCGCTCGGCACCTCGTCATGCGGGGAGAGCCACAGCCGCCCGGCGTCGGGCTTGAAGTAGAAGCCGCCGCCGATGTCGATCACCAGCGGCAGGTCGGCCGGGGCTTCGGGCGCGACCCGCAGCACCGCGACCGTGCGGCGCAGCGGGGCGATGCCGACGGGGCGCACCCCGGCAAGGCGCGCGATCACATCGGCCCAGGCACCCGCCGCATTGACGATCCGCGCCGCGCGGAAACTCTCTCCGCGTGGCGTCGTGATGGTCCACGCCCCGCCCTGTCGCACGAGCCCAGCGACCTCGGCACGGGTGACGAACGCTACCCCTGCGCGCCGGGCGGCCGCGAGGTAATGCTGGTGCAGCCCGGCCACGTCGATGTCCGCACAAGCGGGCTGAAAGAGCGCCTCGCTCCATTCGGGCCGGATCTGCGGCACCCTTGCGGCCAGCACCTCGGGCGCGAGCCGCTCGATGCTCACCCCTGTCCCGGCATAGGCGGCGCGGAAGTCCTCGAGCGCCGCGCGGTCCGCAGCCCGCCCGACATAAAGCGCCCCTCGGGGTGTCAGAAAGCCGTGCTCTTCGAGGAAACCGCCCGAGGCGCGGGTCAGCGGGGTGACGCCCGGCCCGCCGTAGCATTCCTCGTAAAACGCCGCCGAGCGCCCGGTGGCGTGATAGCCGGGCGCGTCCTCGGCTTCGAGCAGCAGCACCCGCGCATAAGGGCCGAGCTCGGCGGCGATGCTCGCGCCTGCCATGCCTGCGCCGATGACGGCGATATCGTGGATCATCGCGCGGGCGCTGCCTCGTCGAGGAAGGCTGCAATCCGGGCCATGATCGGCCCGCGCACAGCGTCGACCTCGCGCAGCACCTCGTGATAGGCCTCGGCGTCCAGCGCCACGATCTCGCCCTTGGGCAAGCGGGCAGCGGCGGCGAGGTTGGCGGGGTGGCTGACCAGCCGGTCGGCGGCGGTCGAGACGATCAGCACCGGCACGTCGATACCCTCCAGCGCGCCGGGACGCTCCAGCGCGAGCCACGAGGCATAGGTCCGCTCGACCCAGCGCCAGCTGCCCGGCCCCATCACCAGTTCGGACCGCGTCTCGCGCCACCACTGTTCGTCGGCATAGCGCACCGGATCATGGGTGAGGAGATTGGCCCGCGCGGCCGGCATCTCGCCAGGCTTCTCGCTCCACTTCCATGCGGGACGCGCCGGATCGCCGAGCGCACACATCAGCCGCGCTGCGGCGTGGAGCACGCCGAGCGGCAGCGGCGGTCCGGCAACCCCGATCATCGGCGCACTCAGCACGACCGCTTCGGGGGCGACGCGTTTTTCGACCAGTGCGCGCAGCACCAGATGCCCGCCCATCGAATGGGCGGCGAGCACGTGCGGCCCTGGTGTCTCGGCCACCCATCTTGACCACAGGTGGGCAAGGTCGTCGATCCAGACAGCGAAATCCGCGACATGGCCGGTCACCGCGTCCCTGCCGAGCCGCCCCGAGCCCGCCTGCCCGCGCCAGTCCGAAGCCGTCACCCGCCAGCCGGCGCGGTGCCAATCCTCCAGCGTCTCGAGATATTTCTCATAGAAATCGCCGCGGCCGGGCAGGAACAGGATCGAACCGCGCGGGGCGCCCGCAGCGCCGGGCCAGTCGATGCGGCGCACCGCGTGACCATCCGCGGCGCTCCATGTGCTCTCGCGCGCGGCGGGGGGGATCGCGCGGCGATCGATCGCCGCCCCGTTCCAAGTGGTGGTCATCGTCCCCTCCCCCGACGGCAGCGGCTACGCGCCGTGAAACGTGGTTACTATTTGATAAGCCATCGCCTGTAGCAGTGTTCCCCGCATGGAAAGGTCGAAGCATTGGGCACGGCCTTGCCGGGGGCACGACATCGATGAACACCATTTCCTACGGTCTGCTGATCGCCTTGGCAATTGCGCTGCTGGTGGCCGCCTTCACCGACCTCAAGCGCCGCCAGATCGACAATTGGCTGAACCTTGCGATCGCCCTGAGCGCGCCGGCGTTCTGGTGGGCGAGCGGGCTCGACCTGTGGCCGGGCGTAGCGATGCAGGTGGGCGTGGCGCTGGCGGCCTTCGTGGTGCTGGTCGCGCTGTTTGCCTTCAAGGTGATGGGCGGCGGCGACGTCAAACTGCTGACCGCGCTGGCGCTATGGATTCCGCCGTTCCAGTTCCTGCAGCTCCTTGTCATCATGTCGCTGGCTGGCGGCGCGCTGACCATTTTCACGGTCGCCTGGCAAGTCATGCGCCGCCAGCGCGATCGTATCGCGGTGCCTTACGGCGTGGCGATTGATCGTGTTCATCCTGCCGACGCTGTTCGTGGTCATCCTCGGCCCTTCGGCCTGTTCGATCTCGGACAAACTCGTCAAGTAATCCCCGCCCGCTCCCGGCGGATCGGGAACTGGGCCGGCCAAGCAGGCGCTCAGGCTTGCTGCGGCCCCTCTTCGCCTGCTGCACCGCCCAGCCGCATCGCCGTGGCCCTGAGCCGTGCGAGCAGGCGCCGCAGGAGCGCCTCTTCTTCGGCGGCAAGGCCGGCGAGCAGATCGGCCTCGGTCGCGCGGGCGAGCGGCATCACCTCGGCATGGATGCCCCGCCCCTCGGCGCTCAGCGCCAGCAGGTGCGAGCGCCCGTCCCCCGGATTGGGGACCCGGGCGACCAGACCGCGCTCCTCGAGCACCTTGACCGCGCGGTTGACGGCGACCTTGTCCATCACCGTCGCCGCGGTCAGATCGCGCTGGGTCAGGCTCCCGCGATCGCCGAGCACCGCCATCACGCGCCACTCGGCGATCCTGAGGCCAAAGCGCTTGCGGTACCGTTCGGCGATCAGCGCGCTGACCGCGTTGGAGGCGACCGAAAGCTGGTAGGGCAGAAAGCCCGCCAGTTCGCCGCTGTCGGCATCACGCATAGGGCCGCTCGTCCCACCACGGATAGAAATCGGGCATGTCGGCGCTGACCTTGCCCGGGTAGGCCGGCGGCCGCTTTTCGAGGAAGCTGGCGATCCCTTCCTTGGCATCGGCCCCGCGGCTGAGACGGTAGATCGCGCGGCTGTCGATCTTGTGCGCTTCCATCGGGTGATCGGCAGCCGCGAGGCGCCACATCATCGCGCGGGTCATGGCGACCGAAATCGCCGAGGTGTTGTCGGCGATCTCGCCGGCGAGCGCCTGTGCCGCGCCGAGCAGCTCGGCCGGTTCATGGATCGAGCGCACCAGGCCCCCGGCCTTGGCCTCGGCAGCATCGAAGATGCGCCCGGTGTAGCACCACTCGAGAGCTTGGCTGATGCCGACGATGCGCGGCAGGAACCAGCTCGAGGCGGCCTCGGGCACGATCCCGCGCCGGGCGAACACAAAGCCGTAGCGCGCCACGGTGCTGGCAAGGCGGATGTCCATCGCCAGCTGCATGGTCGCACCAACGCCCACCGCGACGCCGTTGCAGGCCGAGATGAGCGGCTTTTTCGACTCGAACAGCCGGAGCGTCAGCAGCCCCCCGCCATCGCGCACTCTGGGATCGGACAGGTCGCCGACTTCGGTCGGGTCGGAGAAGACATGGCCCCCGCCCTCCGGCGTCAGGTCCGCACCCGCGCAGAAGGCGCGATCGCCGCTGCCGGTGAAGATCACCGCGCGCACGGCATCGTCAGCGTCGATATCATCCATCGCCGCCATGATCTCCTGCCCCATCGTGCGGGTATAGGCGTTCATCTTGTCCGGACGGTTCAGGGTGATGGTGGCGATGCCGTCGTTCTTTGCCACGATGATCTGGGTGTAGTCGGTCATGGGGATTCCCTCTCCTTTGCCGCCTGTGATGCCATTCCCTGAGCAAAAGAAAACCCCCGCAAAAGCGAGGGCTTTCCTTCTCTGTTGTCCGGCGTGCGCCCCGGCCCGGCAGGGCTGCGAGGGCGACCGTCCGTCCGCAGCGGCGCGAGCCTTCAGGCTCGCATTGCCGCGAGGATCAACAATTAACGCGGTGCCATGCGGATCGCGCCATCCAGACGCACGTCCTCGCCGTTGAAATAGCCGGTCTCGATCATGGTCATGGCGAGTTTGGCATATTCCACCGGCATGCCGAGGCGCTTGGGGAACGGCACGGAGGCAGCCAGCGCGTCGCGCACGTTCTGCGGCGCGGCGGCGAGCAGCGGGGTGTCGAAGATGCCGGGCAGGATGGTGTTGACGCGGATGCCCTCGTTCATGAGGTCACGCGCGATGGGGAGGGTCATGCCGATCACGCCCGCCTTCGAAGCCGAATAGGCCGCCTGGCCGATCTGGCCGTCTTCACCCGCAACCGAAGCGGTGTTGACGATCGCGCCGCGCTCGCCGAACTCGTCGAGCGGATCGAGGGTCATCATCCCCGCGGCCGACTTGGCGATGCAGCGGAAGGTGCCGATCAGGTTCACCTGAATGACGAAATCGAAGGCGCTGATCGGGAAGTGCTTGATCGAGCCGTCTTCCTTGGAGCGGCTGGCGGTCTTGATCGCGTTGCCGATCCCGGCGCAGTTGACGAGGATGCGCTCCTGCCCGTGGGCCGCGCGGGCCTTGGCGAAGCCAGCGTCGACATCCTCGTCCTTGGTGACGTTGACCAGACAGAACACGCCGCCGATCTCGGCCGCAAGCGCTTCGCCCTTTTCGGCGTTCATGTCGAAGATCGCGACCTTGGCGCCCTTGGCGGCCAGCGCGCGGGCGGTCGCCGCGCCGAGGCCCGAGGCACCGCCGGTAACGACGGCAGGGGTATTGGCTGAAACTTCCATGGTTTTTCCTCTCAAATGTGAGCCCCGCGCAGGCGGGGGCCTCAGTCGGATTGGCGCGAGGTCCCCACCTTTACGGGGCCTCGCGACAGATTGTTACAGCGCCTCGATAATCGTCACGTTGGCGACGCCGCCGCCTTCGCACATCGTCTGGAGGCCGTACTTCTTGCCATGACGCTTCAGCGCGTGGACGAGCGTCGCCATCAGCTTAGTGCCCGAAGCGCCGAGCGGGTGGCCAAGCGAGATGGCCCCGCCATGGACGTTGAGGCGCTCAGGATCGGCGCCGGTGTGCTTGAGCCAGGCGAGCGGTACCGAAGCAAAGGCCTCGTTGACCTCGAACAGGTCGATGTCGCCGATCGTCAGGCCGGCACGCTGGAGCGCGCGGTCAGTGGCGAACAGCGGCTCTTCCAGCATGATGACCGGGTCACCCGCCGTGACGGTGAGGTTGTGGATGCGCGCAAGCGGCGTCAGGCCGTGCGCCTTCAATGCCGCCTCGCTCACCACCAGCACCGCCGAGGAGCCGTCACAGATCTGGCTCGCCGAAGCTGCGGTCAGCGCACCGTCGGGCGAGATCAGCTTGACGCCTGCAATCCCCTCGAGCGTCGCATCGAAGCGGATGCCCTCGTCGATGGTGTGCAACTGGGGGCCCTCGGGGGTCTCGATCTCCACGGCGACGATCTCGCGCTCGAAAGCGCCTGCCTTGGTTGCCGCAATCGCCTTCTCGTGGCTCGAGAGCGCAAACCGGTCCAGGTCGCCCTTCGAGAAGCCGTGCTTCTTGACGATCATTTCGGCGCCCATGAACTGGCTGAAGTTGATGCCCGGGAACTTCTCCTCGAGCCCCGGCGACTTGTAGTGCCCCAGCCCCTCCTTCATGTGGAGCGTCGCGTTCGAGCCCATCGGCACGCGCGTCATGCTCTCGACGCCGCTCGCGATCACGACATCCTGCGTGCCGCTCATCACCGCCTGCGCGGCGAACTGGATCGCCTGCTGGCTGGAGCCGCACTGGCGGTCGATGGTCACAGCCGGGGTAGACTGCGGGAGCAGCTTGCTCGCCAGAACACCCATGCGCCCGACCTGCATTGCCTGCTCGCCCGCCTGGCTGACGCAGCCCGTGACGACATCGTCGATCGCCTTGGGGTCGATCCCCGAACGCTCGACAACCGCGTCGAGCGACTTGGCCAGCAGATCGACAGGATGGACCCCTGCCAGACGCCCGCCACGGCGCCCCCCGGCAGTGCGGACGGCTTCGACAATATAGGCAGTGGTCATCGAACTCTCCTCTGTGTTTCGGCCCTTGTTGGGCTTAACGGGCAAGCGCCTTCACGCGGATCGGTTGCGCATCGCCACGAGCTTGGAGCACCGCCTATTGGAGGGGCGAGGCCAAATCAAGCGGGCAAAATGATCATCGGCTTATCGCTCGCACAGCACATTCCGCCCCCCAACTGTCACATATATATTACAGTACATCTGCAAAAGACTGCAGGTTCCAATCCGGCGTTTGCTGATGACATGGCCTTGCCGCATCCCTGCTAATCGGAGGGGGCTGCCTGCAAGATGCTGGGCGCCCTTGACGTTTGAAGTGTCAATTGACCGGTCAAACCTAAAGGAGGAAGACCACCATGAAGAAGCACTCGCTTCTCAAAGCCGGGGCGGCCACTGCCGTCATCGCGCTGACGATCGGCGCGCCGGCCTATGCGCAGGATGCCGATGTTACCACGAACGCGCCCGCCGCGTCGGAAGAGGGCGGTCAGTCGATCGTCGTCACCGGCACGCGCCTGCGCTCGCCGAACCTCGAGTCGGCCAGCCCCGTGACTGTCGTGACTGCGGAGGAGTTCGCGCTCACCGGCACGACCCGCGTGGAAGACCTCATCAACTCTCTCCCGCAGGTGTTCGCGGGGCAGGGCGGCAATGTCTCGAACAGCGCAACGGGCACTGCGACCCTCGACCTTCGCGGCCTTGGTGCGGAACGCACCCTCGTGCTCGTCAATGGCCGCCGCTTGGCGCCCGGCACACCCAGCACTTCCGCTGCCGACATCAATATGATCCCGACTGCCCTTATTCAACGCGTTGACGTGCTGACCGGCGGTGCTTCGTCGGTGTATGGCGCCGACGCGGTCGCGGGCGTTGTGAACTTCGTGCTCGACACGGACTTCGAAGGCTTCAAGATCAACGCCAATTACGGCATGTACAATCACCAGAACCGGGCATCGAGCGATGTTCGCGGAGCGCTTGACGCACGCGGCTTTCCCTACCCGACTGGGATGGTGACCGACGGTGACACCCTTGATGCCACCATCGCCTTCGGTAGCAGCTTCGACGACGGCCGCGGCCGCGTCACTGCCTATGCCGGCTATCGTAAGATCGACCCTGTCCTGCAGGCCCGTCGCGATTACTCGGCCTGCTCGCTTTCGGCCAACACGGCTGCGTCAACCACAACGCTGGGCCGTGCTTACAACTGCGGTGGCTCCGCCACTTCGGCGACCGGTACCGTCTTCTACAATGAAGGCTTCGGCGCTGACTTCACCTCGACCCTCGCACAGTTCGGCCCCAACCGCACGCTGCGTCCCGGCACGACCCCGTTCAACTTCGGCCCGCTGAACTACTTCCAGCGCCCCGACGAACGCTACACGGCGGGCATCTTTGCCGACTACGAGATTTCGGACGCGGTCAAGCCCTACATGGAATTCATGTTCATGGACGACCGTACGGTCGCCCAGATCGCTCCGTCGGGCAACTTCGGCAACACCCTGTCGATCAACTGCGACAACCCGCTGCTTGGCGCCTCGCAGCGCGCCGCGCTGTGCAATCCCGGCAATCTTCTGGTGAGCCCGCTTCCGGGTAACGCCTTCATCGTCACCGGCAACGTCGCCGCCGAGAACGCGGCCCGCGCCGCGCGCAACATCGGCGAGCCGCTGCTGCCGACCACGCCGTTCGGCTTCATCGACCCGCTGACCGGCAACACCTACAACCGTGGGTTTGCGCAGATCCTGCGTCGTAACGTTGAAGGTGGTGGTCGTCAGGATGATCTCCAGCACGTCAGCTATCGCGCCGTCATCGGTGTGAAGGGTGAACTGTCGCCGGCCTGGTCCTATGATGCGTTCTACCAGTATGGTCGCAACAACTACGCCCAGACCTACCTCAACGACTTCTCGGTCTCGCGCCTCGGGCGTGCCCTCGATGTCGTGACCGGTCCGGGTGGCACCCCGGTCTGCCGCTCGACCCTCGACGGTTCGGACACGAACTGCGTGCCTTGGGACATCTTCTCGCCGGGCACCGTCGCGCCGAGCGCAGATGCGGTCGCCTACCTCTCGACCCCGGGCTTCTCGCGCGGCGTAGTGCAGCAGCAGGTCGCCAACGCGTTCCTGTCGGGATCGCTGGGTGAATACGGCGTCAAGACCCCCTGGTCTGATCAGGGCGTCGACATCGTGCTCGGTACCGAATACCGCAAGGAAAGCTTGGAGTTCAATTCGGACACCGCCTTCTCGACCGGCGACCTCGCTGGTCAGGGTGCGGCAACCCTGCCGGTTGCGGGCAGCTTCGACGTGAAGGAGTTCTTCACCGAAGTCCGTATCCCGATCGCGCAGGACAGCTGGGTGGAGGACTTCACCGTCACCGCCGGCTACCGCTATTCGGACTACAGCACCGGGGCGAACACCGACACCTACAAGATCGAAGCCGAACTGGCTCCGATCCGCGACGTCCGCCTGCGCGGGGGTTACAACCGGGCCGTGCGTGCGCCGACGGTGCAGGATCTGTTCGCTCCGAATCAAGTCGGCCTGGGTGGCTCTTCCGATCCCTGCGCTGGCTTCACCATCACCGCCGCGAACACGGGCTGTATCGCTCAGGGTCTGACCGTCGGCCAGTTCGTCGCTCCGAATCCCGCCGACCAGTACAACTCGTTCGGCGGCGGTAACGCCAACCTGAACCCGGAAGTGGCCGACACCTACACTGTGGGTATGGTTCTGACTCCGGGCTTCCTGCCGGGCTTCACCGCGAGCATCGATTACTTCAACATCGACGTCTCGGGTGCGATCGGCGGCATCGGTGCAGACACCATTCTGGCGGCCTGTACCGCGACGGCGGATCCGTTCTTCTGCGGCCTCATCAATCGTGACCCGACCGGCTCGCTGTGGCGTTCGGCGGCGGGCTTCACGACTGACGTGACGCAGAACATCGGTGGCTTCTCGACCGCGGGTATCGATGCCCAGGTCAACTACAGCACCGAAATCGGCGATCTCGGCACCCTGACTTTCAACTTCCTGGGTACCTACCTCGATAAGCTGCTGACCGACACGGGTGTGAGCATTCCGGGCACCGACCAGACCTTCGATTGCGTCGGTTTGTACGGCAACGTCTGCGGCTCGCCGAACCCCGAGTGGCGTCACCAGGCCCGTCTCGGCTTCAACTTCAAGAACGGCATCGGCGCGTCGATGCGGTGGCGCTACTTCGACAGCGTCACGGTGGACGCCGTGTCGACCAACACCAACCTGCGCAACACCGGCAGCGCCGGCCCCGCGCCGGGTGGCACCGCCCGCCCGGGCGTTGCCGGCTTTGACGCCGTTAACTACTTCGACCTGACTTTGACCTATGACGCGGGCGATAACTTGAACTTCGTCCTGGGTGCGAACAACCTGTTCGACAAGGCTCCGCCGACGACCGGCTCGCAGGCTTGCCCGGCTGGCGCGTGCAACGGCAACGTCTACGCGCAGGTGTACGATGCTCTCGGGCGCTACATCTTCGCCGGCGTCACGCTTGATTTCTAAGCGTTCGTTTCGATAGACACGGGGATGGCGGGCCGAAAGGTCCGCCATTTTCGTTTGAGGACTTTGCATCCATGCATGCCGCCGAAGCCTCCGACAGGATCGCGCGCTTCCCGTTGGCAGACCCGGCCGCAGCGCTGGGCACGGGGCTGGCGCTGATCAATGGCGATCACGCCGAGGCGCTGCTGCCCCTCGCCCGCCGTCTGGCCGAAGCCCATCCGGCGAGCGTGCAGGCCCACCAACTGCTCGGCCTTGCTGCAAGGGCTGCCACCGATAGCCTGACCGCCTTCGAAGCCTTCGCCGCCGCTGCCGCGCTTGCGCCGCACGATGCGCTGATCGCCCATTCCCGCGCCCGAACCGCACTGGAAGCGGGCCTTCCTGCCGCCGCCCTGTTCGCCGCGGCCGCTGCGCTCGCACCGCAGGATGGCAGCGTCATTCTCGGCCATGCCGCCGCCCTATTCCATGACGGCCGCGCGGGCGAGGCCACCACGCGCCTTGAAAGCGTGCTCGCCGCCAATCCGTTATGGCTTGACGGGCACCGCAGCCATGCCGTCTTCAGCGCCCAAATGGGGGAGGACCCGCTGGCTAGCACCACCGCTGCTCTGGCGAAGCATCCCCACTCACCCGAGCTGCTCCATCTCGCCATCTCGCTTGCGCTGCAGGCGCGTGATCTGCCGCGCGCCGAAGCGGCCGAGCGCGCTGCCCATGGCGCGCTCGGCCCTCAGCCCTGGCTCGCCCTGATGGCCGGACACATCGCCTCGGAGAGCGGCGCACTCATTGCGGCGGACACGCATTTCGCCGTCGCGGGCACGCCTGCCGATCCGGGCGCGGCATGGATGCATGCCCGTCACCTGATCCGCGCCGCCCGCCCCGAAGCGGCAGCTGCTCTGCTCGAACCGATGCTTGGCCGCCCAAACGCCAACGCCTTGTGGCCCTATCTCTCGCTCGCATGGCGCATGACGGGCGATCCCCGGGCCGCCTGGCTGGAGAGCGACCCACGACTTGTGGGCGTCTACGACATCGGCCTGCCCCCACCCCAACTTGCCGCGCTCGCCGACCATCTGCGCGCGCTCCACATCGCCACCAGCGCGCCGCTCGACCAGTCGGTGCGCGGCGGAACCCAGACCGATGGCAACCTCCTGCTGCGGATCGAGCCCCCGATCCGCGACCTCAAAGCCCGCCTGCTGGCGATAGTAGAGCGCCACGTCGCCCAGCTTCCCCCTCCCGAAGCCGGTCACCCGACTCTCCCTGCAGCGCGCGCGCCGCTGCGCATCGCGGGCTCGTGGTCGGTGCGGCTTGCCGATGCGGGCTTCCACACCGACCATGTCCACCCACAGGGCTGGTTCAGCTCGGCGCTCTACCTCGCCGTGCCCGAGACGCTTGGAGCAGGAGAGGATGGCCATGCCGGCTGGCTCTCGCTTGGCGAGGCGCGCGATCTTGTGCCGGAGCTCGCGCCACTGCGCCTCGTCGAGCCCAAACCCGGCCGTCTGGTGCTGTTCCCATCCACCATGTGGCATGGTACGCGCCCCTACCCCGCGGGCGAGCGACTGACCGTCGCCTTCGACATCGCCAGCCCCCGACAGGATTGACAGCATGAACCAGCCCGCCGCTTTCGACCAAGTGATCCGCCTGCGCCGTGCGGGCGATGCGGCGGGCGCACTGGCACTGGCCGAGCGTCACGCCATGCCGACCGAGGCGGGCGCACCTTTCCTTGCCGTTGCGGGCCTTGCCGCGCTGGAACTGGGCGATCCGGGCCGCGCGCTGAAGCATCTCGAACCGCTCGCCAGGCTGCGCCCGGACGACCTCGAGATCCGCGCTGACCTCGCCAGGGCGCTGCTGGCGGCAGGACGCGAGGATGAAGCACTGCGGCTCGCGGAGGGCGGCGCGATCCCCGACCTTGCCCGGATCGAGGCCTGGATCCACCAGCAGCGCGGCGATGCACCGCGGGCGATCGCCGCCTACACCCGCGTGCTCCGGGCCCAGCCGGGCGATGCGGCAAGCTGGAACAATCTTGGCAATATCCACGCCGCCGCCGGACGCTTCGATGAGGCGATTGTCGCTTTCGAACACGCCATCACGCACCGTCCCGACGAGCCGGGCATGTACCTCAACCTCGCCGACGTGTTGCGTCAGGCAGACCTTGGCGCCCCCCGCCTCAAGGTCGCGCGGGACGTTGCCGCACTCGCGCCCGACAACCGGGCGGCACAGACCGAGCTTGCCATGGCGCTCGCGCATAACGAGATGCTCGACGAGGCGATCACAGTGCTGGAAGCGGCCGTGCAACGCTGGCCCGACTTCGGGGAATCCCATATCGAACTGGGCCGGCTCTACGAAGCGACCAACCGCACCGAGGCGCTCGCCGCTTTTCTCGCCACGCTCGATCCCGCGGTCTGCCCGCCGGAGATCGCCTTCCTTCACGCCTGGCTCGCCCAGCGCGAGGGCCGCTTCGAGGATGCCGCCCGCCATGCCGAGGCGATCCCCGAAACAATCCACCCGATGCGGCGCGCCGCGCTGATCGGCACCATCGCCGAACGCCTCGGCGATGCCCAAGGTGCCTTTGCCGCCTTTGCGGCGATGAATGACGCCGCGATGGACGAGGCGCCGCCGCGCAGGGGTGCGACCTACCGCGAGACGCTGGAGGCGGATATTGCACGCTGGAACGCGCCATGGGCCGCGCGCTGGGCTCCGCCGCTCGCGCCCGATCCCGCGCGGCGCGATCCGGTGTTCCTAGTCGGCTTCCCGCGCTCGGGCACCACCCTGCTCGACACCATGCTGATGGGCCTGCCCGAGCTGTGCGTGCTGGAAGAGCGGCCAATGCTCGCCGAGACGCTGCACCTGCTCGGTGACGCCGACATCGCCGCACTCACGCAGGCCCAGGTGGCACAATTGCGCGACGCCTACTTCGAGAGCGCCAAACGGCACGGGTGGGACGGGCAGCGCTGGCTGGTCGACAAGCACCCGCTCAACATGGCGCGCGCGGTCCAGATCCATCGCCTGTTCCCGAATGCCCGGTTCATCCTGGCCGAGCGCCATCCGGCCGATGTGGTGCTGAGCTGCTTCATGGCGAACTTCACCCTCAATGCGGCGATGCGCAGCTTCACCGATCTGACCGAGGCAGCGCTCACCTATGACGCGGTGTTCCGCGCCTGGCACCGCGCCTGCGAACTGTTCCCGATCAAGGCCCACCAGGTCCGATACGAACGGCTGGTCAAGGACGCGCGCGGCGAGTTGCAGCCGCTGGTCGAATGGCTCGGCGTCGCGTGGTCCGACCGCCTGCTCGCCCATGACGAAACCGCCAGAACGCGGGGCCGGGTGCGCACGGCTAGCTATTCGCAGATCGGGGAGAAGCTCTACACCCGGGCCAGCGGGCGCTGGCGGCGTTATGGGGCGCAGCTTGCGCCGGTCATGCCGACACTGGCGCCATGGATCGCGCAGATGGGCTACGAGGATTGAAGCGCGATGCGCCCGCGCCTAATCAGGGCGGCAGAATTGGGCCGCAAGCTCGCGGCAGGGAGATGACAGGGATGATGCCAATCCGAGCTGCCGTTGCGCTTTCGGCAACCCTCGCGGTCCTAGCCGCCTCAGCCCCGCTCGCCGCGGCCGACGAGAAGACGGAGAGCAGCTATATCAAGGCCCTGCGCGGCTGCCAGTCGAAGGCGGATGCCGCAGAGCGCCTCGCCTGCTACGATGCAGCGGTCGCCACCATGCTCGCAGCCAGCAGCGAGGGCGAACTGCGCGTGGTGGACAAGGCCGAGGTGCGCGAGACCCGGCGCAAGCTGTTCGGCTTTGCCTTGCCCGATCTCGGCATCTTCGGGGGCAAGAGCGACCAGGAAGACCCGAAGCAGACCGACGAATTTGCCGCGCTCCAGACGACCATCACCGGCGTGCGGGCCGTTAATGGAACCTATGTCCTCACCACCGCCGAGGGCGCCGACTGGCAGATCGACGAGCTTCCCGCCCGACTGATGAAGCCCAAGGTCGGGCAGTCGCTGGAAATCCGCGCCGGATCGCTCAGCAGCTACTTCCTGAGGATCGACGGGCAGAAGGGCGTCAAGGGCCGGCGGGTGCGCTGAAGCCGTGACCGAGGCCCTCAAGACCCTCTTCGAAATCAATCCGGCGCTCGATCTTGCGCCGTATGCCGCGCGCTTTGCCGCGACAGGCCGGGTGCAGCTACGCAACGTTCTCACCGAACAGAGCGCGCGCGAATTGATGACGGTGCTGGCGCGAGGGACCCCGTGGGGCATGGCAGTCGGCGCGGGAACCGCGAAGCCGGAGAGCTTCAGCGCCGCCCAGACCCGCACGCCGCAGGGGAGCCAGGCGCTCCAGCACGCCGCCCGCAACGCCGAGCAGCATAGCGCGCGGGGAGAATACGGTTTCCGCTTTGCGCATTACCCGATCATCGAGGCGATGCAGCAGGGTCTCGACCCGGGCGGCCCGCACGAGATATTGCTCGAACACCTCAATACGCCCGACTTCCTCGACCTCGCGCGCGCGGTGACCGGCATCGAGCTGGTCAAGGCAGACGCACAAGCGACGTTGTTTGCGCCCAACAACTATCTCGGTCTTCACATCGACAGCCACGTCGCCGAGGGCTGGGAGGTTGCCTATGTGCTCAACCTCGCGCGCGACGACTGGCATCCCGACTGGGGCGGACACCTCCTGTTCCTCGACGAGGAGGGGGATGTGGTCGAAGGCTTCCGCCCGCGCTTCAACGCGCTCAACCTGTTTCGCGTCCCCACACCACACCTCGTCAGCTACGTCCCGCCCTTTGCTCCGATCGGGCGGATGGCAGTGACCGGCTGGCTGCGCAGCAAATGAGCCCCGAGGGGCAGCGATGACGAGCGCGCAAGCGATCGCGCAGCAGGCAGGCGCCCTCGCCGCGCAAGGCCGCGACCGGGAGGCCGACGCGCTCTACGAAAGGGGTCTCGCCGCTTTCCCGGAGGACGCGCGCTTCGCCAACAGCGCGGGCAATTTCCACTTCAAGGCTGGCAGGACGCAGCGCGCGCTGGCGCTGTTCGAACAAGCGTTGGCGCTCGATCCGCAGCTGGTCGAGGCCGCGGTCAATGCGGCCATCGCGCTGGCACGGCTCGGACGCTTCGCGCGTGCTGCCGCCTTGCTGGCTCCGCTTGAGAGCGCGGCATCAGGCAACGCGGGATATTGGCGGGTGCGGGCGGACAGCGAAAGGCAGGCGGGGCTTCACCATGCCGCCAGCAGCAGCATGGCCCGTGCGGTGGCGCTTGATCCAGCCGGGCCCAAGACGGCGCGCAGCCGCGCCCGCCTGTCGCTGGAGCGCGGCGATCCCGAAGCGGTGGCGCATCTCGAGGCTGCCCTGACCCTCAACCGCGGTGATCCGCAGCTCCTGTTCGACTATGCGCAGGCCCTGGCGCACCACGGCCGCGTCGCCGAGGCGCTCGAATGCACCACGACGCTTGTCACCAATGTGCCGGGCTGGACAGAGGCGCTGAAGCTCCATGCCGAACTGCGCTGGGGCGCGGGCGACACGGAACGCTTCTGCGACCATTTCGAGCGCATCGTGGCGATGGAGGGTGCCGGACCGCCGGTGTGGCTTGCCTGGTGCGACATGCTCGACGGGGTCGATCAACATGCCGGAAGCGCCGCGATGCTCGCTCGGGCGCGGGACATCTGGCCGCAGGACACAAGCCTTGCGCTTGCCCAGGCGCTCGCGCTCGGCGAGGCGGGCAAGGCTGGCGAGGCGCAGGCGGTGTTCGACGCCTTCCGCGCCGCCACCGGCCCCGATTGGGCAATGGCGCGCGGGCGCAATTGGCTGCGGCTCGGCGAGATCGCCCGCGCCGAGACCGAACTTGCAGCGGTGCTGGCCGAACGCCCAGGCGATGTCGCCGCATGGGCGCAGATCGACCTGTGCTGGCGGCTGGCGGACGACCCGCGCCATGACTGGCTCCACGGGCAGGAGGGGCTGGTGCGGCAGCTTCATCTGGCGCTCGATCCGGCCGAGCGCGAGGCGATAACTGCGTTGCTCACCGACCTTCACCGCCATTCGGCGCGGCCGGTCGGGCAATCGGTGAAGCGCGGCAGCCAGACCAAGGGCGCGCTCTTCGCACGGGCCGAGCCCGAACTCGCACGGCTCCAGGCAAGCCTGCACGCGGCGATGGCGGAATACCGCGCCGGCCTTCCGCCCCACGATGCCAGCCACCCGCTGCTGGCGCGGCGCGAGGAGGCCTGGAAAATCTCGGGGAGCTGGTCGATCCTGCTGCACGGCGAGGGGCACCACGCCGCCCACATCCACCCGCGCGGCCTACTCTCCTCGGCGAGCTATTGGCTGGTGCCCGATGAGGTCGACGCCACAGGCCGGCCGGGCTGGCTCGAACTCGGCAATCCCCCGCCGGGCGTCGCGGATGGTCTGGGAAGCCTTCACCAGTTTCGCCCCGAAGCAGGCTCGCTCGTGCTCTTCCCGAGCACCCTCTACCATGGCACCCGACCAATCGCGCGCGGCACCCGCATGACGGTCGCCTTCGACGTCACGGCGCCCGGCGCGGACTGACAGATCCCGAACCGGCTCTCCCGTTCCAAAGAAAAAGGGCGGCGGATCGCCTGATCCGCCGCCCTTTCCTGTCTGTTCTTCTCGATCGGGATCAGAAGCGGAAGTTCGCCCCGATGAAGAAGTCGCGGCCGAGCACGTCGAAGAAGCTCGGACGGGTGTTCGCCTGTTCGGCCTGCGCACCCAGAACCGGGGGCTGCTTGTCGAACAGGTTGTTCACGCCGCCGGTGATGGTGAGGTTCTCGCCGACATCCGCGCTGAGCGAGAGGTCGAAGTAGTTCCATGCACCGATCGAGCGGACCGGCAGGTTGTTGTTCGGAATCCGGGTGTTCTGGTCGAACGTGTTCTGCACGCGGAAGTCCTCGGACGGACCTTCGTAACGCCAGCGGACCGACGCCAGGATCGGGCCCTGAGTGTAGGTGACGCGGAAGTTGTGGCGGTACTCGGGCAGGCCGTAGGTGCCTTCCGTGATGTTCTCGCGCAGCGGCAGCAGAGCCACCGGCGTATTGCGGAACTTGTCGAGCCAGGTGCCGAGGTAGAAGAACCCGAGCTCACCCTCGAACAGCGGCACCGAGTAATCGACCTGGAAGTCGACCCCGCTGGTCTCGAGCTTGCCGACGTTGTCCTGAACGAAGGACGGGTTCTGGCCGCCCGAGGTCAGGCCCAGAGCGCCGGTGCCCGTGTTACGCTTGCCAACGAAGAGCTGGCAGGTCGGATCGGCAAGGTTGCGGACCGTGTTGAAGCACAGCGAGAGTGCCGTGCCCATGCCGCCCAGACGGGTGCCGATCGTGTCCTTCACCGTGATGTTGAAGTAGTCGACGGTGATGTTCAGGCGCGGCACGAAGCTCGGCTGGATGACGGCACCGAAGGTGTAGGTATCGGAGGTTTCCTCACCCACGTCCGGGTTGCCGCCGAAGTCGGCCTGGATCTGCGCGTTCGGCTGGACAGCGCGGGTGAACACAGCTGCGGCCGGCACGCCCGACTGGACGCAGAAGGCACGCAGGGCGTCGGTCCGCTCCGAAGCAGGGCCACGATCCGAGCACGGATCGGTCGCCCCCGGGAAGCCGGTCGAGGCACCGCCAAACAGATCCTGCACGTTGGGTGCACGCACCGAACGCGAGTACTGGCCACGGAAGCGGACATCCGGGATCGGGGCGAATTCACCGCCGAAGTTGTAGGTCCAGTTGCCGCCGACACGGCCCAGCGAGTAGTCCGAGTAACGGAACGCGCCGTTGAGCTCGAGAGCGTGCACGAAGTCCGCCTCGAGGATCGGAACGCGCACTTCGCCGAACACTTCCTTCACGTCATAGCCGCCCTTGGTGGGGAGACCGGCGTTGAAGCCGAGCACATCGCCCGAAGCCAGGAAAGTGTCGGGGATGAACTCGGAGTTCATCTTCCGGTATTCACCACCGAAAGCGAAGCCGATGTCATCAGCGCCAAGGCCGAGGTTGAACAGCGAACCGTTCACCGAGGCGACCACGTTGGTCAGTTCCGAGGTGGTGATGTTAGTTGCCTGGATGGCGAGGTAGCGCAGAGCTGCGGGATCGGCGAGACCCGACCCGTAGATGTTCAGCGGAACGCAGCCCGCCGACCGTGCCGCCGCATCCACGCAGCGCAGCTGGGTGGTGCTGCCCGGCACGAACTCGTTGGTCAGCGCGTTGATGAAACGGCTGCGCGAGATGTTGCCCTTCTGGATGTTGGTGTTGGTCGTGCGCGCAAACGAATAGAACGCGTCGAAGTTGATATTGTCGGTGATCCCGCCGCGAACACCGCCGAGCACGCGGAACGCCTCACGGCTGAACTGCGAGTTGCGCGAACCGATGTCGTTGAAGCGGAAGTTGACCTGCGTGGTGCGGTAGTTGGCACCGGTTGCCGTCGCCACCGGGTTCTGCAGCAGCAGATCGCGGGTCTGCTGGTTGAAGAACGGGCTGTTGACGAACAGCGGAGCCGCAACGCCGGCCGGGGTCGGAGCGAGCTCCTGATTGACGTTGTTGCGGACGAAGGAGAGTTCCGAATAGGCTTCGATGCCATCGGCGAACTCGTAGTGGCCATAGGCTCCGAGCAGGTAACGCTCCTGCGGAAGCTGCAGGTAGTTGTCCGGCGCGAAGTTGTAGAGGTCGGCCGGGTCCTGGAACAGGCGCGAGCCACCACCGGTCGGGTTGAAGATGTAGGGGAGCTGGGCGCCCGTCGGACCGGCGTTGAAGGTGCCGATCGGACCGGTTGCCGAACCCTGGGGAATGAAGCCGAGCTCACCGCCTCGACCGGTGCAGCCGGCTGCGGCGACGCCGCCCGGGAACGGCGTGCCGATGCCCCCACGACCCGTGGTGCCGGGCACGATGCAGCCGTCGCCGCCAGCACGCTCGGAGAACTCGCGCGCATCCTGGAACACGGCTTCGCGGCGGGTGTAGTTGGCGTACATCGTCACCGCACCGCGGCCATCGTCGAAGGCCGAGCCGATAGCGGCGTTGAACTGGTAACGCTCGCCGTCGCCCTGGCCGGTCAGCGAGTAGGTGCCGCCGACTTCGAGGCCTTCGATATCGCGCAGCTTGAAGTTGACGACGCCGGCAACCGCGTCTGAACCGTAGACGGCAGAGGCACCGCCGGTCACGACTTCCACGCCGCCCAGCAGGAACTGCGGGATGGTGTTGAGGTCGACGATCTGGTTGGTATCGTAGAACATCCAGCGGCGGCCGTTGACCAGCACCAGGGTGCGGGTGTCGCCGAGGTTGCGCAGGTTGAGCGTGACCGCGCCGTTGCCGGGGTTGTTCGAGAAGCCGGTGACGCCGGGAAGGACCTGCGGCAGGGTGTTGAGCACCTGCTCGACGTTGACCGCGCCGGTGAGGCGAAATTCTTCTGCCGAAACGACGGCAATCGGGCTGGTCGAGTTCAGATCGGCGCGCTGAATGCGCGAGCCGGTGACGACGATACCAGTATTGGGCGTCGACTCATCGGCAGTGGTGGTAACGTCCGCAGTGTCCTGAGCATGCGCGGGGGCGGCGAGCATGGCGGTTGCCATGATCGTGCCTGCAAGCAGCGAGGCCTTCTTCAAGCGTTGCATAATGGAATTCCCTTGATCATGAGCGGGCTCAATGCGCGCATCACAAGAGAGGGCGGTTAATTCACATGGATTAGGTTCCGCAATGTGGCCGTGGCAAGGCGGGATCAGATGAAGGAAGACTGTTGCAGATTGGCTACATTCACTGTGGCCGGCCGTGCAGAATCTGCGGTATTTCTGCGATAATTCGTATATTTGCAGCTTTGCGGCGGGGTGTTGCATTCCCCGTCACAGCATCGGGAGATTGCTCAATGAACCAAAGGTCATCCAGGAACGGCTCGCGCCGCACAATCGCCCGCGCGGTGCTGGTAGTGGGCGTTGGCTGCGCATCGGCCCTTGCGGTGATGGCCCAGCCAGCGCTTCAGGGGTCAGCGGTGCTCATCGCCGGTCTGCGCGCGTGCCGCGCGCTCACCGCCAGTACTGAGCGGTCGGCTTGCTACGACGCCAAAGTCGACGCCCTGCTCGGCGCTCTCGATTCCGGTGACGTACGGCTCGTTGATCGCGAGCAGATCCGCAAGACCAAACGCCAGTTGTTCGGCATCACCATGCCCGATATCGACATCCTGAACGGCGACGGCAAGGACGAGGAGGAGATCTCGGGCCTGTTCGAAACGACCATCGCCAGCGGGCGCCAGACCGGCCCAGCCACCTGGCGCTTCACCACGGCAGAAGGGGCGGTATGGGAAATCAACAACCCCCCGCGCAAGATCGCTCCGATCGCCGCCGGCGACAAGGCGGTCTTTAAGAAGGCTTCGCTCGGTTACTACTTCATCAGGATCAACGGACAGTTAGGGGTGAAGGGCCGGCGCGTCTCCTGACGCTTCGGCTACGCCCCGCAACCTCTGCAGCCTGATGTCCGAGGACAAGCATTGTTGCCATCGCGCAACAACCGAGACTCTTCCGTAACGTCATCTTCGCTTCTCTCTGGCGTATTAATAAGATGAACGGCAGATGTACTGCCCGCAGCGACATATTGTTGCGTATACATCTACCCAGGGGATTTATCAGATGAGAAGCTTGACGGTTTCGGGCCGCCGTATCGGCCTGTGTTCCGGCGTGGGGCTTGCAGCCCTCGCGTTCGCAACTCCTGCCTTCGCGCAGGCGGTGGAAGGCTCGACCGATCAGGATAGCGCCGAAACCACTGCCGATAGCGGCAATGTCGCCGAAGTCATCACCGTCACCGGTTCGCGCATCCGTCGCCCGAACCTCGACTCGACGGTTCCGGTGGCGTCCATTCAGGCTCGTGACCTGATCGACCGCGGCTCGCTCTCGCTGGGCGACGCCCTCGCTGAACTTCCGCAGCTCGGTTCGACCTTCACCCAGGCGAACTCGACCCGCTTCATCGGCACCGCCGGCATCAACCGCCTCGACCTGCGTAACCTCGGCACCACCCGCACCCTCGTGCTGGTCAACGGCCGTCGTCACGTGACCTCGTCGCCGGGCACCTACGACGTCGACACCAACACCATTCCGTCAGACCTGCTCGACCGCGTCGACATCGTGACCGGCGGCAACTCGGCGATCTACGGTTCGGACGCTATCGCGGGCGTCGTCAACTTCGTCATGAAGACCGACTTCGAAGGCCTGCGTCTGCGCGGCCAGGCCGGTATCTCGGACGAAGGCGATGCCGCTTCGCAGTTCGTCAGCCTCACCGCAGGCAAGAACTTCTTCGATGGCCGCCTCAACATCTCGTTCGCTGGCGAATACTCGAACAGCGATCAGCTGCTGAACAACGATCGCGATTCGTTCACCGGTGCGATCTCGGGCTTCCCGAACTTCACCACCACCCAGCCGGCGACCACCTACAACCCGGCCAACCGCACCAGCGCGCCGGTGCCGAACCGCAACTTTGACGGCATCCCGAACACGACCCTCGTGAACGGCCTGCGCTTCCCGCAGCTCAACGGCAACGGCATGGTCCAGACGGTCTGTCCGTACCTGACCAACGCCCAGTACGACGCGCTGACCCCCGCGGCCCGCGCCATCCATATCCAGCGTCTGCAGCTGAGCTGCTCGGGCACCACCACGGTCGATGGCCGCTTGGTTCCGGCTGCCTTCACGCCGACCGGTGGTGGTGTGAACCACTTCTGGTCGTTCAACGACGCCGGTACCGAACTGATCCGCAGCGTCCCGACGGGCGACCTTCGTCCGGTTGGCGGCGGTGTGATCGGCGGCCTGGGCTCGACCGGCCTCGAGGGCGGTCAGCTTCTCCCCGAACTGCAGCGCTATGCGGCAAACATCTTCATCAACGCCGACATCAGCCCGGCCTTCAAGCCGTTCCTTGAAGCCAAGTATGTCCGTGTCGACTCGATCCAGGGCTCGAACCAGGCAACCTTCGCCACCGGCGTGCTGCGTTCGACCTTCCGTATCGACAACCCGTTCCTGACGACGACGGCTCGTAACCAGATCCTTGCGATCAACGGTATCGATCCGAACTCGGCCAACGTTCTCAACGGCACCCAAACCTTCCAGTCGTTCCGGTTCAACTACGACCTTGGGACGCGCGCGGAAGATCACCGTCGTGAAACCTACCGTGCCGTCATCGGCGCCAACGGTGAACTCTCGACCAAGGGCAACCTGCGCTACGAAGTCGCAGCGAGCTATGGCCGGACCGAGACGTTCTATGACACGGGCGGCAACATCAACATTGCCAACTACAACCGTGCAACCGACGCTGCACGCAACGCAGCTGGCCAGATCGTCTGCCGCGTCAACCAGGTGACGGTCACCGACCCGAACTGCGCGCCGCTCAACCCGTTCGGTTTCGGCAATGCGAGCCAGGCCGCCAAGGACTATGTCCTTGCAGTCGCCTCGCGTGAGCAGTGGGCCGAACAGATCAACGCGGTGGCCTTCCTCGCGGGTGACACCGACGGCATCTTCCGCCTCCCGGGCGGCCCCATCGGCTTCGCTATCGGTGCGGAATATCGCCGTGAAGACGCCTTCTCGGCCTTCGACCCGCTGACCGTCAGCGGCGCGACCTTCCTCAACGCGATCGGTGCCTTCGACCCGCCGCCGCAGGAAATCCGCGAAGTATTCGGCGAAATCCGTCTGCCGCTGCTCGCCGATCTGCCGTTCGTCGAAGAACTGACGGTCGAAGGCGCGGCGCGTTTCTCGGACTACAACACCGCCGCCAAGGGCGTGTGGGCCTATAACGCCGGCATCGTCTACTCGCCGGTCCGTGACGTGCGCTTCCGTGCTGCTTACGGCCGCGCGGTGCGTGCGCCGAACATCGGCGATCTCTTCGCCACCGGTTCGGAAACCTTCCTCAACGGTCTCGCCGACCCCTGCAACCAGACGGTCATCAACGATAACCCGAACCGCGCCCGCAACTGCGCCGCGGCCGGCATCCCGACCACTCTGGTGGTGAACGGCGAAACCCGTCCGTGGACCAACACCCCCGCTTCGGGCATCTCGGGCCTCTCTGCCGGCAACCCGAACCTCGCACCGGAAACCAGCGACTCGCTGACCCTCGGTGCGGTGTTCCAGCCGAGCTTCATCCCGGGCCTGAGCTTCTCGGTCGACTACTACAACATCAAGGTGTCGAGCGTTATCTCGGCGGTTGGTGCTCAGGCGATCATCAACCAGTGCTATGACGACCCGGTGAGCATCAACAACCCGTTCTGCGCCGCGGTGTTCCGTCGTACCAGCTCCGATCCCTTCGTGAACGCGACCTTCCAGGGTCAGCGCGACCGCGTCGTTGCCGGTATTCCGAACATCGACCTGCCGCAGGTCGGCCCGTCGTTCCTCCAGGCTCCGTTCAACTTCGCGAAGCTGCGGGCCCGTGGTGTCGACCTCGAGTTGAGCTACGTCACGGATATCGCGACGGACCTCAACTTGAGCATCCGCATGGTGGCCACTCACAACCTTGAGCGTGAGGACTTCACCTTCATCACCGACCCGGCACGCTCGGTCCGTCTGCACGGCACCCTGGGCACCCCGCGTTGGGAAGCGAGCATGTTCTCGACGCTGCGGTTCAAGGAGTTCGACCTGGGCTACAACCTCCGCTTCGTCGGCAAGCAGGCTGTGAACGACTGGGAAACCCAGTTCTCGCACCAGGGCCGTGCGCCGATCAACCCGGATGCGACCCCGTTCCAGTTCTACCCGGACATCGTCTACCACAACCTGCGCTTCGGCTTCGAACCGGAGGGCACCGAGTTCCGCTTCTATGCGGGCATCGACAACGTGCTCGACCAGATGCCGCCGGATCCGCTGACCGGTACCGGTGGTGGCTCGGGGATCTTCCCGATCCAGGGCCGCTACTTCTACGCGGGTGCGACCGTCGCGTTCTGATCCTTCACCGGATCAAACCACAAACAGGAAAGGCCCCGGCATTGCCGGGGCCTTTTTTGTTGCCCCGCAGAACGGCAGAACGGAAGACCTTCCACGGCTCCAACCATGTCACCGGACAACAGAAAGGCCCCGGACGAGCGGGGCCTCTCCTCCTGCTGTGGACCGCTGTGTCAGGCGACGGTCATGGTCAGCGCGCCATCGCCTTCGTCGATCTTCAGGGTGCTGCCATCGGCGAGCCGCCCCTCGAGCAGCATCTCGGCGAGCGGGTCCTGCAGATAGCGCTGCACTGCCCGCTTCAGCGGCCTTGCGCCATAGACCGGATCATAACCCACCCGCCCGAGCCAGCGGAGCGCCGCATCGGTGAGATCGAGCGTGATCTTGCGATCCGCCAGCAGCTTCTGCACCCGCTTGACCTGGATCTCGACAATCGGAGCCATGTGCTCCTGCCCGAGGCGGTGGAACAGGATGATCTCGTCGAGCCGATTCAGGAACTCGGGCCGGAAGTGCCCGCGCACCACGTCCATGACGTCCTTTTCGACCGAGGCGACCTCGGCCCCGTCGGGAAGGTTGGCGAGATACTGGCTGCCGAGGTTCGAGGTGAGGATGATGAGTGTGTTGGCGAAGTCCACCACCCGCCCCTGCCCGTCGGTCAGGCGACCGTCGTCGAGCACCTGGAGCAGCACATTGAAGACGTCCTGGTGCGCCTTCTCGACCTCGTCGAACAGCACGACCTGATAGGGACGGCGGCGCACCGCCTCGGTAAGCACCCCGCCCTCCTCATAGCCGACATAGCCCGGAGGCGCGCCGATCAGGCGAGCAACGGCGTGCTTCTCCATGAACTCGCTCATGTCGATACGCACCATCGCGCTGTCGTCGTCGAACAGGAACCCGGCGAGCGCCTTGGTGAGCTCGGTCTTGCCGACACCCGTGGGGCCGAGGAACAGGAAGGAGCCGAGCGGCCTGCCGGGGTCCTGGAGACCGGCGCGCGCGCGGCGAACGGCCTTCGAGACGGCCTCGATGGCCTGCGACTGGCCGATCACCCGCTTGCCGAGGATGTTCTCCATGTCGAGCAGCTTCTCGCGCTCGCCTTCCATCATCTTGTCGACCGGAACGCCGGTCCAGCGGCTGACCACCCCGGCGATGTCCTCCTCGGTCACCTCCTCGCGCAGCATGGCGTTGGCGGCCTGGCCCTGCGCCTCGGTGAGCTGCCTTTCCAGCTCGGGGATGCGCCCATAGGAAAGCTCCCCGGCCTTCGCCAGATCGCCCTCGCGCTGGGCCTGTTCGAGTTCGAGCCGCGCGGCGTCGAGCGCCTCCTTGATGCGCCCCTCTGCCGCGATCTTGTCGCGCTCGTTCTGCCAGCGGGTGGTGAGTTCGGCGGACTGCTGTTCGAGATTGGCAAGATCCTCGCGCAGCGCGACGAGACGGTCCCTGGAGTTCGCGTCGATCTCCTTCTGGAGCGCCTGTTCCTCGATCTTGAGCTGGATGATCTTGCGGTCGAGCGCCTCGATTTCCTCGGGCTTGCTCTCCACCTCCATGCGGATGCGGCTCGCCGCCTCGTCCATCAGATCAATGGCCTTGTCGGGGAGGAAGCGGTTCTGGATGTAGCGATCGGACAGCTTCGCGGCGGCGACAATCGCGCCGTCGGTGATGCGCACGCCGTGGTGCAGCTCGTACTTGTCCTTGATGCCGCGCAGGATCGAGATCGTGTCCTCGACGCTCGGCTCCTGGATGTAGACCGGCTGGAACCGTCGCTGGAGCGCGGGGTCCTTCTCAACATATTTCTGGTACTCGTCGAGGGTCGTGGCGCCGATGCAATGCAGTTCGCCGCGCGACAGAGCGGGCTTCAGCAGGTTCGAGGCGTCCATCGAGCCTTCGCTCGCGCCCGCCCCGATCAGGGTGTGCATCTCGTCGATGAACAGGATGGTCTGCCCCTCGGCATGCTTGACCTCGTCCAGCACGGACTTGAGCCGCTCCTCGAACTCGCCGCGATACTTCGCACCCGCGATCAGCGCGCCCATGTCGAGGCTCATGAGCGTGCGGCCCTTGAGGCTGTCGGGCACGTCGCCATTGGCGATGCGCAGCGCGAGGCCTTCCGCGATCGCGGTCTTGCCGGTGCCGGGCTCGCCGATCAGGGCGGGGTTGTTCTTGGTACGCCGGGCGAGGATCTGGATGGTGCGGCGGATCTCCTCGTCGCGGCCGATGACGGGGTCGAGCTTGCCCTCGCGCGCGGCCCTGGTGAGGTCGCGGGCGAACTTTTCCATGGCGTCGTAGGTGCTTTCGGCCCCCGCGCTGTCGGCACGCTTGCCGCCCCTCAGGGCTTCGATTGCCGTGTTGAGCGCCTGCGGGGTCACCCCTGCAGCCTTCAGGGCCTCGCCTGCGGCACCCTGCGAGAGGGCAAGCGCGGTCAACAGGCGCTCGACGGTGACGTAGGAATCTCCCGCCTTGTCGGCGAGCTGTTCGGCGCTGTCGAGCACCCGTACGGCATCATTGTCCAGCCCCGGCGTGGCCTGCGCTCCGCTGCCGGTCACCGCCGCGATCTTCGAAAGGCCCGCATCGATGGCCGTCGCGGCCAGCGGGGCCTGACCACCCGCCCGCTGGATCAACCCGGCGGCCATGCCTTCGCTGTCCTCCAGCAACGCCTTGGCGATGTGCAGGGGAGAGATGCGCTGGTGGTTCATGCGGATCGCGACAGTTTGCGCGGCTTGCAGAAAGCCCTTCGCACGGTCGGTGAACTTTTCGAGATTCATCTGATCCAACCCCTCCAATGGTTGCCGCCCCAAGGTAGTGTTGCACAATGGCAACACAAGTGCCGGTGCGACAAAAACCTCCGCGCAGGTGTATTACTCGACTAGGTGGGTCCGGAACAGGCCCGGCGCAAGAGGCCTGCGCAGCCTTGACCTCACTGCGGCCTCACGCGATGGAACAAGCATACGATTTGGGAGAGAAATTGGCGATGATCTGGGTCAAGCGCGGCGCGATGGCGCTGCTGGGGGTGCTTGTGCTGGCCTTCGTGGTGCTCGCCACCTGGGAGCCCTTCTTCGCCGCACCGGTACCGGCTGCTGGAAGCCGCATCTACAAGGCCGAGATCATCCGCGACGCATACGGCGTGCCCCACATCTCCGGCGCGACCGACGCGGACACAGCCTACGGAGTCGCCATCGCTCACGCCCAGGATGATTTCTTCACGCTTCAGGACGTCGTCGCCATGTCGCGCGGACGCTATGGCGCGATTGCCGGGGAGGACGGAGCCAAGGTCGATTACGTCTACCACCTGATCGACGCGCGCAGCACGGCGGAGCGCGAATACCCGAGGCTCCCGGCCGATACCCGCGCCTTGTTCGAAGCCTATGCAGCGGGGCTCAACCAATATGCCGCAGAGCACCCGGAGGAACTGAAGCTGGCCAATCTGTTCCCGGTCGCCGGGGTCGATGTGGCGGCGGGTTTTGCGCTGCGCCAGCCCTTCTTTTTCGGTCTCGATGGCGTGATCGGCCCGCTGGTAGCGGGCGAGGAGCTGCGCCGCGAGCACGGCCCCGATATCCCCGGCTTCCCGCGCCCGCCGCTGCCCGCCCCTGACCCGCTCGGCCCGACGCCCGCCTCCGCGACCCGGCAGGCTCGCACGCTCGTGCTGCCGCTGGGCGAGGATGCCGAGCACATGGGCTCCAACGCCTTCGCCGTCGCGCCCGGGAAAGGCGGCGGGACCACCACCCTCATCTCCAACTCGCACCAGCCGTTGCGGGGCGGCGTGGCGTGGTATGAACTCGTCGTCGAGAGCGGCGAAGGCTGGCACTTCGCGGGGGCGAATTTTCCCGGATCGCCCTTCCCCTTCCTCGGTCACAACGAGCATCTGGGCTGGACCAACACCGTCAACACCCCCGACATGATCGATGTCTACAAGCTCGAGGTCGACGAGAGCGGCACCCGCTACAGGCTCGACGGGAAGTGGATGCCGCTCGAAAGCGAGTGGGTGACCCTGCCGGTCAGGCTCGGCCCGGTGGTACTGCCGATCCGCCGCGAGGTACTGCGTTCAGCCCACGGGCCGGTGATCCGGAATGCCAAGGGCACCTTCGCGATCCGCTATGGCGGAATCGGGCAGCTCCGCCAGCTCGATGCCTATTACCGCCTCAACAAGGCGAAGACCTTCGCCGACTGGGAGGCGCAGATTGGACGTCTGGCCATCCCTTCGACCAATTTCATCTATGCCGACGCGGCCGGGACCATCGCCTACGTCTATAACGCCGCGATTCCCGATCGTCCGGCGGACATCAAGGCCGACTGGCGCTCGGTGTTGCCTGGCGACCGCTCGGATCTGATCTGGCAGGGCGCCGCTGACTACGCGACGCTGCCCCGGATCGTGAATCCGGCGAGCGGATGGATCTACAACTCCAACAACACCCCGTTCACCGCCGCTGGCAAGGGGAGCGACCTGGACCCCGCGAGCTTCTCGCCGCTGCTGGGAATCGAGCTCAAGCAGACCAACCGCTCGCGCCGCGCCTACAAGCTGCTTTCGGAGGCGGGCGTGCTCGACCGGGCGACACTCGAGGCGATCAAGTACGACACCGGATACGAGCGCGAAGGCTATGTCGCACGGTTGTTCGAGGGGCTCGCGGGGCTCAAGGCCGAGGGCAGGCTCGCCGAGGCGCGCGACCTGCTGCTGGGGTGGGACTTCAACGCCGACGGCAAGGGCCCCGCCGATGCCATCGCGCTGCTGATGATCCGCGACTTCATGTCCGCCGACTACGGCAACAAGCCCTTCCCCGACGTGGCCGGGAAGCTGCAAGCCGCAGCCGATCATCTGGTCACCCATTTCGGCCGCCTCGATCCGCCCATGGCCGACCTGCTGCGTCTGCGGCAGGGCGAGCTCGACCTGCCGCTCGATGGCGGCTCGGACACCTTGCGGGCCTCGACCACATGGGATGTCGATGATGACGGTCGGCTCAGCCTGAAGCACGGCGACAGCTTCATCATGTGGATCGAATGGCAGCCTGGCCGAAGGGTCAGCTCCCGTTCGGTGCAGCCCTTCGGCGCGGCAACCACCCGGCCGCGCAGCGCGCATTATACCGACCAGATGAAGCTGTTCGTCGATCACCGGCTGAAGCCGGTCCACTTCTGGCGTGAGGATCTGCTGGCGAATGCCAGCAGCCGCACCGTCATGACCAACGCGGGCCGATAAGCGGCGCGAGACCTCTTCCTGATCCAACACCGGAGCCTTACCAGATGACCAACCGTTTTGCCGCAGCCAGCCTGTCGGCCCTCGCGCTTGCGCTCGCCGCACCGTTCTCACCCGCCATGGCCCAGACCAAGTCCGCCGCCACGCCCGCCGGTCCGCAGGCGACCGCCGACCTCACCTCGCTGGTCGATCAGGTGAAGATCCCCTACGAGGAGTTCAAGCTCGCAAATGGCCTCACCGTCATCGTCCACGAAGACCGCAAGGCACCGATCGTCGGAGTCGCGGTGTGGTACAATGTCGGCTCCAAGGACGAGCCCACCGGCAAGACCGGCTTTGCCCACCTGTTCGAGCACCTGATGTTCAACGGCTCGGAAAACGCGCCGCAGGACTACTTCCAGTACCTCGCCGAAATGGGCGCGACCGATTACAACGGCACCACCAATTTCGACCGCACCAACTACTTCCAGACCATCCCCCGCCCCGCGCTCGAGCGTGCGCTCTGGCTGGAAAGCGACCGCATGGGCTACCTGCTCGGCGCGGTGACGCAGGAGAAGCTCGATAACCAGCGCGGCGTGGTGCAGAACGAGAAGCGTCAGGGCGACAACCAGCCCGGCGGCCTAGTGTTCTACGAAGTGCTCAAGCAGATCTTCCCCGAAGGCCACCCCTACCGCCACAATGTGATCGGATCGATGGCCGATCTCGACAGCGCCTCGCTCGAGGACGTGAAGACCTGGTTCCGCGACAAGTACGGCCCCAACAACGCGACGCTGGTGCTCGCCGGCGACATCTCGCCTGCCGAAGCGCGCCCGATGGTCGAGAAGTATTTCGGCCCGATCA
The DNA here is from genome assembly GCA_027486035.1 of Erythrobacteraceae bacterium. Classification (GTDB taxonomy): domain Bacteria; phylum Pseudomonadota; class Alphaproteobacteria; order Sphingomonadales; family Sphingomonadaceae; genus Erythrobacter. Next base: position 112,594 of record JAIXPX010000033.1, read on the forward strand.
AGGCTGGCCCAGTGAATGATCCCGCACAGGCCGCCATCCCCACCCTCGCCGCGCCGGTGCGCACGGTGATGAAAGATCAGGTCGCCGCCACCGTCGTTCAGAAGTACTGGCCCGCGCCGGGCCTCGCCGACAAGGACCGCGCCGCGCTGGCGATGGGCGCCGGGATCCTCGGCGGCCTCGCTTCGAGCCGCCTCGACGAGGTGCTGGTGCGCAACGAGAAGCTCGCCGTCAACGTCTCGGCCAGCACCTTCGACTTCCAGCGCGTGGGCGCGATTACCGTCAACGCGGTCCTGCGCCCCGGTGTCGAGCTTGCTACGCTCGAGAAGCGGCTTGACGAGGTGATCGCCGATTTCCTCGCCAAGGGCCCGACCGAGGACGAAGTGCGCCGCGCCTCGACCAGCAGCGTTGCCGAAACGATCCGCGGGCTTGAGCAGGTCGGCGGCTTCAGCGGCAAGGCGGTGACGCTCGCCGAAGGCAAGGTGCTGGCGGGCGACACCTCGTTCTACAGCAAGGATCTCAAGCGCTTCGCCACGGTCACCCCGGCCGAAGTGCGCAATGTGCTGTCCACCTGGATGAGCCGCCCTGCCTTCACCCTGATCCTCCAGCCGGGGCCGCGCGATGCGACCTACGAGGAAGCCGCCTCGGTCGGCGCCAAGGGCGCCAACGCCTCGGAGCGCGACCGTTCGGCCGAGACGCTGACCGTCACCACCGAACGTCCCAAGCCCGCCTTCTCGGGCGAGGCGAAGCTCGACTTCCCGACGCTCGAGCGGGCAACGCTCAAGAACGGGATGAAGGTCACCTATGCCCGCCGCACCGCGGTGCCGGCGACCTATGTCGCGATGAGCTTCAACGCAGGCAATGCCGCTGATCCGGCGGACAAGACCGGCCTTGCAGGCCTCGCGCTCGGCTTGTTCGACGAGGGCACCACCAGCCTCACCTCGCAGCAGATTGCCGAGGCGGGCGAGCGTCTGGGCGCCACGATCTCGGCCGGTGGCGGGGATGACCGTTCGACCTTCACCCTCTCGGCACTGACCGCCAACCTCGCGCCCTCGCTCGACCTGATGCGCCAGGTGATGCGCGAGCCGACCTTCAAGGCGGAAGACCTCGAGCGGGTGCGCACGCAGACCCTGACCGGCATCCGCCAGTCGATGCGCTCGCCGCAGGGCATCGCCCAGCGCGTGCTCAGCCCCGAACTGTTCGGCACCGGCCCCTATGCCGGGGTCAGCACCGTCAAGAGCGTCTCCAGCATCACCCGCGACGACCTCGTCGCCTTCAAGGATAGCTGGATCCGTCCTGACAACGGCGAGGTCTTCGTGATCTCGGACAAGCCGCTGGCCGAGGTGATGAAGTCGCTTAACGCCGCTTTCGGCGACTGGAAGGCACCCGCCGCGCCCAAGGGCACCAAGGCCTTCGCCGCCAACCCGGTCGCCAAGGGCAACCGCATCATCCTGATCAACCGTCCCAACTCGCCGCAGAGCGTGATCTTGGGCGCGCAGATCATCCCGGTCAATGCGGGCGATCCGGCCTTCATTGCCTTCAACGCCGCCAACAACTCGCTGGGCGGCAACTTCCTTGCGCGCCTCAACATGAACCTGCGCGAGACCAAGGGCTGGAGTTACGGCGTGCGCGGGGCGACCCAGGCGCGCGAGAAGGCGGTGATCTACGGCATCCAGGCCCCCGTCCAGGCTGACCGCACCGGGGACTCGCTCGCCGAGATGATCCGCGAGACCAAGGAGTTCCTGACCGTCAAGGGCGTGACCAAGGACGAGCTCGACCGCAACATCGCCTCCGAAGTGGGCGCGCTGCCAGGCCGCTTCGAGACCTCGCCCGCAGTGCTCGGCGCAATGCAGAGCAACGCGCTGTACGGCCGCCCCGACGACTATCAGGAGAAGCTTGCGGGGATCTACACCGCGCAGACCGTGGCGAGCCTCGATGCCGCCGCCCGCGCTGCGCTCGACACCGACAAATTCGTCTGGGTGGTGGTGGGCGACGCCAGCAAGGTGCGCGCCCAGCTCGAACCGCTCGGCCTGCCGATCGAGCAGCGCGAGATGGAAAGCGAGTAAGAATATCGGCAGCGCGCTTCGACCGGAATCCGGTTGAAGCGCGCTGACATCGCTGTAAATAGCACGAGCAGTTGAGCCGGGTCGCCAATGGTCCGGACCTTAAGGAGGAGATGGATCATGTCCGTTGCAGGCACCTACAAGACCACCGTCAAGAGCCCGATGGGCGATCAGACCGGCACCCTCACCGTTGTTCCCGATGGCGACACCTTCTCGGGCTCGCTGGTCGGCAGCCTCGGCTCGATGGACATTGCCGGCGGCACCATCGAGGGCAACACCATCAAGTGGAAGATGAACATGGTCGTCCCCATGCCGATGACGCTCGATTGCGAAGCGACCATCGATGGCGACGCCCTGACCGGCTCGGTCAATGCCGGCGCTTTCGGCGCCATGCCGCTGTCGGGCACCCGCGAGGGCTGATCGCCCGCGCCATGACGGCTTCGAAAAGCCGCCGGGGTTCGCGCCCCGGCGGCTTTTTTCTTGCGCCCTCCCCTTCCCCCTTCCGACCAAGGTCTAGCTATCGCCGCGCGCCCTAAAGCGCGACTTTGCAGGCCTCGGCACATGCGGCATGATCGCCGCTGAGGACCGGGCGCACAAACGGGAGAGCGATTATGGCAACGGCATCTGACGGGGCGCTGCCCAAGCATCACGAGGCCACAGGGACCGAAAAGCGCGTCATCCTTGCCTCGTCGTTGGGGACGGTGTTCGAGTGGTATGACTTCTACCTCTACGGCCTGCTGGCGACCGTTATTTCGGCGCAATTCTTCTCCGGGGTGAACGAGACCACCGGCTTCATCTTCGCGCTCGCAGCCTTCGCCGCCGGTTTCGCGGTGCGGCCCTTCGGCGCGCTGGTGTTCGGGCGGCTGGGCGATCTGGTGGGGCGCAAATACACCTTCCTTGTCACGATGGGCCTCATGGGCGCGGCGACTTTCACCGTGGGCGTGCTGCCTTCCTATGCCAGCATCGGCGTGGCAGCGCCCGTCATGCTGATCGGTCTGCGCCTGATCCAGGGCCTCGCTCTGGGCGGCGAATATGGGGGTGCTGCCACCTACGTTGCCGAACATGCGCCCAACAACAAGCGCGGGCTCTATACCAGTTTCATCCAGACCACCGCGACGCTCGGCCTGTTTGCGGCGCTGCTGGTGGTGATCGGCACCCGCACGATGATCGGCGAGGAAGCCTTCAAGGCATGGGGCTGGCGCGTGCCATTCCTGGTTTCGGCCATCCTTCTGGGCGTGTCGATGTGGATCCGCCTGCAGCTGCAGGAAAGCCCAGTGTTCCAGAAGATGAAGGAAGAAGGCACCAATTCCAAGGCGCCAATTTCCGAGGCTTTCGGCAACTGGAAGAACGGCCGCTGGGCGTTGATCGCGCTACTCGGCGCGGTCGCAGGACAGGCGGTGGTGTGGTACACCGGCCAGTTCTACGCCCTGTTTTTCCTTGAAAAGATGCTGATGGTGGACGGGGCGACGACCAATATCCTGATCGCCGTCGCGCTCGCCATAGGCACGCCTTTCTTCATCTTCTTCGGCTGGCTGTCGGACCGGATCGGACGGAAGAAAATCATCTTGGCCGGCTGCGCGCTGGCGGCGGTGAGCTACTTCCCGGCCTTCCACCTGCTGACCGAAGCGGCCAACCCGGCGCTCGCCCGGGCGCAGGCCGCGGCACCCGTCAGCGTCATCGTCAACGATGCCGATTGCTCGGTGCAGTTCGACCCCATCGGCAAGAACAAGTTCGATGCCAAGAGCTGCGACATCGCCAAGTCCTTCCTCGCCAAGAGCGCGGTGAGCTACACCAAGCTCGAGGCGCGGGCGGGCAGCATCGCCGAGGTCAGGATCGGCGCGCGCACCTTCATCGCGCCCGATCCGGCAAAGGTCACGGGCGAGGAACGCAAACTTGCCATCGCCGCCTTCCAGGACGAGCTGAAGACCGCTCTGGCCGGCGCGGGCTACCCCGCCAAGGCCGATCCAGCCGCGATCGACACGCCGGTCGTGATTGCGGTGCTCACCTACCTCGTGCTGCTGGTGACGATGGTCTACGGCCCGATTGCGGCGCTGCTGGTGGAACTGTTCCCGACCCGCATCCGCTACACCGCGATGAGCCTGCCCTATCATATCGGGAATGGCTGGTTCGGCGGCTTCCTGCCGACCACCGCCTTTGCGATGGTCGCGGCTACCGGGGATATCTACTACGGCCTGTGGTACCCGATCATCATCTGCGTGCTGACGGTGGTTGCTGGACTGCTGTTCCTGCCCGAGACCTTCCGCCGCGATATCGACCAGTAAACGCTAGCGGTTCTGCCGCCCCTCGATCAGCCGGTCGACGAGCGAGGGATCGGCGAGGGTCGAGGTATCGCCGAGCGCGCCGAACTCGTTCTCGGCGATCTTGCGCAGGATGCGGCGCATGATCTTGCCCGAGCGGGTCTTGGGCAGGCCATCGGTGAAGTGGATCACATCAGGCGTGGCGATCGGGCCGATTTCCTTGCGGACGTGGGTCTTCAGTTCCGCGAGCAGCGCGTCGCTGCCCTCCTCCCCGACATTGAGGGTGACGTAGCAATAGATCCCCTGCCCCTTGATATCATGCGGATATCCCACCACCGCCGCCTCGGCCACCAGCGCATGGAGCACTAGTGCGCTTTCCACCTCGGCGGTGCCCATGCGGTGGCCCGAGACGTTGATGACATCGTCGACGCGGCCGGTGATCCAGTAATAGCCGTCCGCATCGCGCTTGCAGCCATCGCCGGTGAAGTACTTTCCGGCATAGGTGCTGAAATACGTCTGCACGAAGCGGTCGTGATCGCCGTAAACGGTGCGCGCCTGACCGGGCCAGGAGTGGGTAATGCAAAGGTTGCCCTCGGCGGAACCTTCAAGCACATGGCCTTCATTATCGACCAGCTCCGGGCGGATGCCGAAGAAGGGCAGCCCCGCGCTCCCCGGCTTCATGTCGTGCGCGCCGGGGAGCGTGGTGATCATGCAGCCGCCGGTCTCGGTCTGCCACCAGGTGTCGATCACCGGGCAGCGCCCCTCGCCCACCACGTCGAAATACCAGCGCCACGCTTCGGGGTTGATCGGCTCGCCGACGCTGCCCAGCAGGCGCAGCGAGGCGCGCGAGCGGCTCGTGACGTGGTGATCGCCCTCGCGCATCAGGGCACGGATCGCGGTCGGGGCGGTGTAGATGATGTTGACGGAATGCTTGTCGACAACGTCCCAGAAGCGCCCGTGGTCGGGGTAATTGGGAATGCCCTCGAACACCACGGCCGTGGCGGCGCTGAACAGCGGGCCGTAGACGACATAGCTGTGCCCGGTGACCCAGCCGATATCGGCGGTGCACCAGAACACCTCTCCCGGCTGGTAGTCGAAGATGTAGTGAAACGTCGTCGCGGTCCATACACCATAGCCGCCCGTGGTGTGGAGCACGCCCTTGGGCTTGCCGGTCGAACCACTGGTGTAGAGGATGAACAGCGGATCTTCCGCGCCCATCACCTCGCACGGACAATCGGCATCGCTGGCGAGGCTTTCGAGCCAGTGATCGCGGCCTTCCTGCATGGCGATGTCGCCGCCGGTATGGCGGATCACCAGCACGCCTGCGACATCCACGGCCGGATGGACGAGGGCGGCATCGACATTGGCCTTGAGCGGCACGCGCTTGCCCCCGCGCAGGCCCTCGTCCGCGGTGACCACGAAGCGGCTGCCGCAATCCTCGATGCGGCCAGCAAGCGCCTCGGGAGAAAAGCCGCCGAACACCACCGAATGCACCGCACCCAGCCTTGCGCAGGCGAGCATGGCCACGACCCCTTCCAGGATCATCGGCATGTAGATCGTTACCCGCTCGCCCTTGGTGACGCCGAGCGATTTCAGTGCGTTGGCCATGCACACCACCTCGCGGTGGAGCTCTCCATAGGTAAGCTTGCGCGACGCGGCCTGCGGATCATCGGGCTCGAAGATCAGCGCGACCCTGTCGGCATGCTCGGGCAGATGCCGGTCGACGGCATTGTGGCAGAGGTTGAGCCTGCCGTCCTCGAACCATCTGATCGCCACCGGATCATAGGACCAGTCACCGCCCATCGTCGGGGCCTTCGCCCAGTCAAGCCGCCGCGCCTGCTCCAGCCAGAAGCCATCCGGCGCCTCGATCGACGCACGGTACATCGCATCGTACTGCTCGGGGGTGCAGTGGGTAGGCGCATGGGCCTGTGGCCGCTGTACGGCGTGGATCATCTCGACTCTCCCTTGTTCTGGCCCCGTTGACCTCAGGCTAGCACCCGAGCCCCCCTCAGACAAAGGTCTTACAACCATCCGCTAACTGTCCCTGCCCTGCCCTGCCCAGGCAGCATTCTGCCGGGGGATCGGAAAAGGATGGGAGAGTTCTATCTTTTCACAGGGGAGGGAAGCGGCCCGGTCCGTTGCCCCCCTGTAGACAGGCCAAAACGCGATGTTTCACGTGAAACATCGCGTTTTGGCCTGTCTACAGGGGGTCTGGAGGGGGTCTGAACCGGCCTGGCCGGGGTCTGGCCGCATCTGGCACCCCGCACAAGGCCGGCAAGACCGCGCGGGAGCAGGCCACAAAAAAGCCCCGCCGGCAGCGCCGGCGGGGCCCGAGTGTGACCGCCCGTGATCGGGGGAGGCGGACGGTCAGAAGCGGAAGGCAAGCCCGGCGCTGATCACCCATGGATCGAGCTTGTGCTCGGTCTCGATCGCCAGCGTGTTCCCGACAAACCGGCGCGCGGTGGTGTCGATGAAATAGCGCTTCACATCGACACTCAGCGCAAGGCCGCTATCGTTCACCGGCAGGTCGACGCCGGCCTGAAGCGCCATGCCGAATTCGTCCGACAGGTCGGTCTTCGTGACCCCGAGCGGCCGCGTCGCCAAGCATCACTAGTCGTTTCATTATCCCGTCCTTCATCGGCAGCATTGGCCGCGCCCATGCGGCCCAGGGTGGTTGCTGCCTGTGAGGGCCCGATAACCCCAGCCGCCCGGCCTTCTCATTGATCGGGATCAAAGACCTTTGCCGCGCCGCAAGCCGGCGCGGCAAGGCGATTGCCACCCCAAGGCCTGCCACGCGGGCACATGCCGCGAGGACAGGAATCCCAAATTGATCTCGCGCAAAGACGGGGCATGACCGGCGCGCTCTAAGCACCTCATGTGGACATATATTCCAGAGCTGCTCGCCACCCCGGTGCCGCGCTACACCAGCTATCCCACGGCCGCCGATTTCGGCCCGCTCGAGGAGGGTCTCACCGAGCGGGCCATCGCGGCAGCGGACGGCGACATCTCGCTCTACCTGCACATCCCCTTCTGCGAGCAGATCTGCTTCTATTGCGGCTGCAACACCGGCAAATCGGGCAAGCGCGCCCGGGTCGAGGCCTATCTTGCCGCGCTCCACCAGGAGATCGCCACGGTGGCGAGCCTCCTCCCCGCAAGCGCCCGCGTGCGGCGCGTCGCCTTCGGAGGGGGCAGCCCCAATGCGATCGAGACCGGCGAGTTTCTCGGCCTGGTCGAGGCGCTCCATGCGCATTTCCCGATGGGCTCGCCATCCTTCTCGATCGAGCTCGATCCGCGCAGCCTCACCTCGGGTTGGGCGCAGGCGATCAGCAGCGTCGGCGTCTCGCGCGCCAGCCTCGGCGTGCAGACCTTCGCGGTCCATTGCCAGAAGGCGATCGGACGCACGCAGTCGCTGGCGATGATCTGCCGCTCGGTCGACTGGCTGCGGGCGGCGGGCGTGCGCTCGCTCAATTTCGACCTGATGTATGGCCTGCCCCACCAGAGCGAGGCGGATCTCGAGGGCAGCCTCGAATATACCCGCAAGCTGGGTGCGGACCGGGTGGCTGTGTTCGGCTATGCCCATGTGCCCCATCTGGTGCCGCGCCAGACGATGATCCCGGAAGGCGCGCTCCCGGGTGCCGCAGCCCGCTTCGCCATGGCGGCCCAGGCCCATGATACGCTGGTGGCCGGCGGATACCTCCGGGTCGGCTTCGATCACTTTGCCCTCCCCCATGACCCGATGGCGCGTGCGGTGCGCGGCGGCACGCTGCGGCGCAACTTCCAGGGCTTCACCGACGACCGCGCCGAGGTGCTGATCGGCCTTGGCGCGAGCGCGATCAGCGGCTTCCCGGGCCTTCTCGCCCAGAACGAGAAGCACACCGGCCGCTACCGCCAGCTTTCGGGCGAGGGGCGGCTGTCGGCCAGCCACGGCATAGCCCGCAGCCCCGATGACCAGCGCCGCGGGGCGCTGATCGAGGCGCTGCTGTGCCGCGACGAGGCCGATATCGCGCCGGATCTTCTGGCGGAGGTCGCCGAGCGCCTGACCCCGTTCCTTGCCGCTGAGCTCGCCCGGCTCGAGGACAGCCGGCTGACGATCCTGCCCCGGGGCCTGCCCTATGCCAGGGTGATTGCCGCACTGTTCGACAGCTACCGCGCCGCCACCAAGCGCCGCTTCAGCTCGGCGATCTGACCCGCTCTCCCTGCCCCTGCTTGCCAGACAAGCGCTTTGGGCGGATACATCGCCGCAGGAGAGCCCCGGGGGATTCTCCAGGGGGCGCGGGATCCAGGGGATCCACAGGGGGGAAATACATTATGGCGAATACCGATCACGTTGACCTCAACGGCTTCATGGAAGGCGTCAAGCGGCGCAATCCCTACCAGCCGGAATTCGTCCAGGCGGTCCAGGAAGTGGCCGAGGACATCTTCGAATTCATTGCCGACAAAGAAGAATATCACGCCCAGCAAATCCTGCGGCGCATCGCGGAACCCGACCGCGTGGTCTCCTTCCGGGTGTGCTGGGAGGACGACAACGGCAATATCCGCGTGCAGCGCGGCTGGCGCGTCCAGAACAACAATGCGATCGGCCCCTACAAGGGCGGGATCCGCTTTCACCCCTCGGTCACCGAATCGGTGCTGAAGTTCCTCGCCTTCGAGCAGACCTTCAAGAACGCGCTCACCGGCCTTCCCATGGGCGGGGGCAAGGGGGGATCGAACTTCAACCCCAAGGGCAAGAGCGTGCGCGAGATCATGCGCTTCTGCCAGTCCTTCATGACCGAACTCTACCGCCACATCGGCGCCGACATCGACGTGCCGGCGGGCGACATCGGCGTGGGCGGGCGCGAGATCGGCTTCATGTTCGGCCAGTACAAGCGCATCACCAACAACTTCACCGGCGTTCTGACCGGCAAGGGGCTGGAGTGGGGCGGCTCGCTGATCCGCACCGAGGCGACCGGCTATGGCGCGGTCTATTTCCTCGAGAACATGCTCGCCACCAAGGGCGAGACCCTTGCAGGCAAGACCGCGGTGATCTCGGGCAGCGGCAATGTCGCCACCCACGCGGCGGAAAAGATCGTGCAGCTCGGCGGCAAGGTCCTGACCCTGTCCGATAGCGGCGGCTTCATCCATGATCCGGACGGCATCACCCAGGACAAGATCGACTGGGTGAAGACCCACAAGACCCACCGCCGCGGCCGGATCGAGGAATATGTCGAGGCCTTCCCGCGCGCGACCTTCCATGCCGGCAAGACCCCGTGGGGCGTGCCCTGCGACGTGGCGCTTCCCTGCGCCACCCAGAACGAGCTGCTCGGCGAGGATGCGAAGACCCTCGTCGCCAATGGCTGCCGTGCCGTCAGCGAAGGCGCGAATATGCCGACCGATCTCGACGGGGTGCACACCTTCAAGCACCACAAGATCCTCTATGCGCCGGGCAAGGCCTCGAACGCGGGCGGGGTCGCGGTCTCGGGTCTGGAGATGAGCCAGAACTCCGAACGCCGGTCGTGGAAGGAGGAGGAACTCCAGCAGATGCTCAAGGACATCATGTCCGGCATCCACAATTCCTGCATCCGCTACGGCGATCAGGGGGGCGGCTATATCGACTATGTGAAGGGCGCGAATATCGCGGGCTTCAAGAAGGTCGCCGACGCGATGCTGGCCTTCGGGGTGGTGTAGCCTCGCGCTGCCCCCGCGGCACACAGAGCCCCCCGCGCCCACCAGCGCGGGGGGCTTTTGATTGGGACCCGGGGTCCGCATCCCGCGCAAGCCGACGTCCGGCACCCGCATCGCGGTTTTTCCGCAAGCGCCCGCCGCAGTCCCGTGAGTTTACTTAATCGGGGCTCGACCGATTTTTTGCCTCGATCGTGCCACCATTGCCGGGACGAAGCGAAAGCCTAGGCCATGTTCGGAAAAAAGCCACCACCAGCAGCAGCGGCAACCCGCGAGAAACGGCGCGCAAAACGCTTGCCCGCGGACGCGCCGGCAATCGTCCAGACAACCGCCTCCCGGTTGCAGGTGACGATCGTGAACATCTCCGTCAGCGGCGCCCGGCTCGTCACCGAGGAGGAGCCGCCCGATCGCCAGGATGTCCAGGTCATCGTCAACGGCGTCTGCCTCTTTGGCCGGATCACCTGGAGGCGCGACAAGACGTTCGCGGTGAAATTCGAGGAGGGCCTTCAAGGCCATCCTCCCGCTGAAATCCTCCGGGCCGTGGAAGAAGCGAACGTCCCGCGTTACGAGTTCGACCGCGAAGAGGTTCTGGCAGCCCTCGCCAACCGGCCGCCAAATGATATCAGCCTGAGAACAGGCCCTCGCCCCCTGTTTCCCTAGCCGGACCGCTGCCCCCCCGGATCAGGTCCGGGTGTGTGGCTCCGCATCCGGCCATTGGTGGCCTGCGGTGGATCGCCCGAAAGCGGGGGCTCTGCCCTATGTCACCCCCAGCGCCGATGCCTGCTCCCTGAGCTGCGCCGCTGCGCCGGGGTTCGCCTGGACCGCTGCCTCCAGCGCAGCCTTCGCCTTGGCCGGCTCGCCGAGCGTCATGCGGCTGCGGATGAGCATCACCCAGCCATCGAGATTCCTGGGCTCGGTCTGGAGCCGCGCTTCGAGTTGGGCAACCATGCCTTCGGCCATCTGGCGCTGGTCGGACGGCTTCAACCGCGCCGCCGCGGCAACCTCGGCTGCGCTCGGGCCGCGCAGGCTCGAAGAAGCGCCATCGCCCGCGACACTGCCCGATCCGGGCGCGATCAGCGCGGGTTTGCGCGACGACTGGGCTCTGGCGATGCGGCTGGCGACCTCGATATTGTTCATCTTGCCGACCTGCTCGATGGTCCGCACCAGATCCGCTTCCCAGGGCGCGCCCTGCGGGCTTTCGGCGAGCAGGGCGAGCCATGCCGTGATGGCGCCCTCGTGGTCCTTGTCGAGATCCTTCTTGGCAGCGAGGAAATAGCGCGCGCGCGGGTCGTCCGCGTCGAGCGAGACTGCCTTCTCGAAAGCCGCAAGCGCCTCGGCAGGCAGGGGCTCGCGCTTGCTCGCCAGCACCAGCGTCTCGCCCAGGGCCGACCACAGCACCGCCTCGTCCGGCGCGATCGCGAGCGCGCGGCGATAGGCCTCGGCGGCATTGTCGAACTGGCGGGCCTGGAAATAGGCGAAGGCGAGATCGCTCCACGGGCCGGCATCCGAGACCGAGGCCTCGGCGGCGGCCCGCAGCGCCTCGATCGAACCGGCGCCTTCGGCGGCCGCCTCGGGCGCGGCGGCTTCGGAGCGCTCGTAGATGTTGAAGCCGATCGAGCCTGCCGCGAGCAGCAAGGCGCCTCCCAGCAGAATCCAGCCAGCTTTCGATGTTCCGCCCCCCGGCGGCGTGTCCCGTCTTGTCATGCCGACATCGCTAGCACCGCACGAAAAGCTGGGCAATTCGCACTGGCATCGCGAAACGTTTTAGCTATGGTGCGGGAAGGGGAGCGGTCTATTCCGTAGGGGGGGGGGATAGTTGGCCGATATATTCAAGGTCGCTATCATTGGATCCGGGCCAGCCGGGCTGAGCGCGGCTGCGCGCGCGGCTGCGCTCGGCATGAGCCACGTGCTGCTCGAGAAGACCGACCATCTCTCCGACACGATCTACAAGTACCAGAAGGGCAAGCATGTCATGGCGACGCCCAGCAATCTGGTGCTGCGCAGCGACATCGATTTCGAGGCGGGCAAGCGCGAGACAATCCTCGGGATCTGGGACGAGCAGATCGAAGGGCACAAGGTCAATGTGAAATACATGGCCGAGGCCAAGGCGATCCGCGGCACCGGCGACCCGATCCCCGGCTCGGTGCAGCAGATCGTCAGCCGCGCGCGCGACGGCACGAAGAACGTCACGGAGCTCCAGCGTCATGCGCCGCCTTACGCCATCGAGCTGACCAGCGGCGAGGTGGTGATGGCCGAGAACGTCGTCCTCGCCATCGGCACCCAGGGCAATCCCAACCTGATGCGCTGCCCGGGCGCTGACCTGCCGCACGTGCAGTACCAGCTCGACGACCCCACCGAATATGTCGACGAGCACATCATCATCGTCGGCACGGGCGACGCCGGGATCGAGAACGCGCGCGGCCTTGCCGAGGATCCGGCGCAGCGCAACACCGTCTCGATCCTCAACCGCGGCACCGAGTTCCCGACCGCCAAGGACGCCAACGTCAAGGCGCTGATGGCCGATCACGAGGCGGGCAAGCTCACCATCCGCACCGAGAGCGAGACGAAGTCGATCGAGCCGGGCTTCATCACGCTTGCCACCCGCGACGGCGAGCTGCGCATCCCCTGCGACCGGATCATCGCCCGCATCGGTTCGGCCCCGCCGCGTGCCTTCGTCGAAGGCTGCGGCATCGAGTTCTCGAGCGAGGACCGCAGCGCCTTCCCCAAGCTTTCCCCGGTGTTCGAAAGCACCGCGCCCGGCATCTTCGTGATCGGCGCGCTGGCGGGCTATCCGCTGATCAAGCACTGCATGAACCAGGGCCATGACGTCATCGAGTTCATCGGCGGCAACACCTCGCTGAAGCCCGCCGACGAGCCGATCATCGCGGCGAAGTTCGCCGGATTGCCGGGCAACCGCTCGACCGAGGAATGGCTCGAGTTCCTGCGCGCCAACGTCTCGATCCTGAACGGCATGAACCCGCTCCAGATGCGCGAGTTCATGCTCGATTCCGAGGCGCGGTTCTATGGCCCCGGCGAGGTGATCTTCGAGCGCAACGCGCCCGGCTCCTCGCTGTTCGGGATCGCCAGCGGCTCGGTCGCGGTCGAGGTCAATCCGGCCGATCCCTCGATCACCATCCCGATCGAGGCCGGCTCGATCTTCGGCGAGGTCGGCCTCATCTCGGGTCGCCGCCGCGGGGCGACGATCCGCGCTGCCGAGGACACGGTGGTGGTCGAGATCTCGCGCCTCGCGGCGCTCAAGCTGCAATCGCAGGTGCCCAGCGCCAAGAAGGCCATCGAGCGCATCTCGATCGAGCGGCAATTGCTCCAGATGTTCGGCTCGGGCCTCAAGCGCGAGGACGTGGCGCCGCTGGTCGAGGCCGCGCAGGTGCAGGAAAAGCGCGCCGGCGAGGTGATCGTGCAGGAAGGCGCCGACGACAAGGACGTCTATATCGTCCGGCGCGGCTCGATGATCGTCGAGAAGCAGATAGGCGATCGTCCCGTTTTCCTGTCCTACCTGCCCGCCGGTTCCTATTTCGGCGAAATGGCCGCGATCGACGGCTCGGCCCGCACCGCCAGCGTCAAGGCGGCGATCAAGTCCGAGGTGATCCGCCTGCCGGGAGAGGGATTCCTCGCGCTGCTCGACAGCAATCCGGCGCTGCGCGAGAAGGCCATGCGGGACATGGCCAATCGCCGCGCCACCACCGCCTTCATCGAGAGCCGCAAGGACGAGTTCGCGGGCGCGGTCGATCTCTATTCGCAGACCGCCCAGTTCCTAGTCGACAACGGCATCGGCGAGGCGACCGACGTGCTGCTGATCGACGAGAAGCTGTGCATCGGCTGCGACAATTGCGAGAAGGCCTGCGCTGACAGCCATGACGGCCTCTCGCGCCTCGACCGCGAGGCAGGCAAGACCTACGCCCACCTCCATGTGCCGACCTCGTGCCGGCACTGCGAGCACCCGCATTGCATGGCCGATTGCCCGCCCAACGCGATCAAGCGCGGGCCGGATGGGGAGGTGTTCATCGATGACACCTGCATCGGCTGCGGCAACTGCCAGCGCAATTGCCCCTATGGCGTGATCCGGATGGACGCCAAGCCGCCCAAGAAGCCGAGCCTGCTCGAGTGGATGCTGCTGGGCAAGGGCCCGGGGCCCGGCGAGGCCTCCTACGCCTGGCGCAAGAAGGCGGCCGAGAAGGAAGGCGGGCAGAAGGCCAAGCAGGCGATCAAGTGCGACATGTGCTCTGGCATCGACGGCGGCCCTGCCTGCGTGCGCGCCTGCCCGACCGGCGCGGCGATCCGTGTCAGCCCGGACAAGTTCCTGACCTTCACCAAGCTTGCCGAGGAAACGCAGTAGTGGCGGGCAAGGCACAGGCAGGAGGCGCGAAGAGCCGCTTCAAGCAAGACGAGAAACGGCGCGATTCCGATCACGTCAGCTTTCTGAAGCATCGCGGCTTCCGCTGGCTCTGGATCGCGCTCGGGCTCAGCCTTGCCACCATCGCCGGCTATCTGCTGATCGACCAGCAGCCCCGGCCCAACGGTGGCACATGGTACGGCTATACGCTCGGTACCATCGGCTTCGGCCTCATCATCTGGCTTTCGCTGCTGGGCGTAAGGAAGCGGCGCATCACGACCGGCGCCTGGAGCCTCAAGGCCTGGACCTCGGCCCATGTCTATCTCGGCCTCTCGCTGGTGGTGATCGGCACGCTTCACACCGGTTTCCAGATCGGCTGGAACGTCCACACCCTCGCCTATGTGCTGATGCTGCTGGTGATCGCGACCGGGATCTACGGCGTGATCGTCTATGCGACCTTGCCCCAGAGCCTCTCGGCCAACCGCAAGGCGATGACCCGGGCGCAGATGCTCGATGCGCTCACCGCCATCGACCGCCAGCTCGAAAGCGCGGCCCAGCCGCTCGCGCGGGCGGAAGCCGATCTCGTCATTGCCGCGCTTGGCCAGGACGTCTTCGGCGGCGGGGCGCTGGCGCGGCTGACGGGAAGCTATCCCGACTGCGCGACCGCCCGCGCATGCACCGGCATCAGCCGTGGCAGCGAGGCGGAAACCCGGGTCGTCGCCCTGCTGGAGAAGCGCAGCGAACAGCTTGCCCAGATCCGCGGCGCGCTGCGCATCCGCGCCGCTCTCGAAGTGTGGCTGTTCGTCCACATCCCCCTCACCATCGCCCTGATCGCCGCGCTCACCGCGCATGTGATCAGCGTGTTCTACTACTGGTGAGGGGGCAGCGATGGCATTCCTGATCCGCACCATCGATTTCACCGCCGCCGGGCGCGAGATCGTGCGTGACCGCGTGCTCGACCAGGCGAGCCTCGCCATCGGCCGCGCCGCCGAGAACGACATCCACCTGCCCGATCTTGCGGTCGAGCAGCACCATGCCCGGATCGACGTGCAGGGGGACGGGACGCTCAAGGTCACCTCGCTCGGAACGCTGGGCTTCGCGCTCGACGGGCGGGCGGTCGCGGACGGGACCATCGATCCGCGCACGGGGGGCGAGATCGCCTTGGGCGCGGCGCGGCTTGCGGTCGCGCGCGAAAGCGACGGCACGATCGCCATCACCATCCGTCAGGTCGCGCCCGAGGAAGGCAAGGGCGACGCGCTGCGCGGCTTCCAGCTCGCCAGCGTGTTGCCATCGAAGCGCGCGATGAGCTGGGTCTTCGCCGCCGCGATCCTTGTCATGCTGCTGATGGTCCCCGTCACCAGCCACCTGCTGCGTACCCCCGCCAAGCCCGATCCGACCGGCAAGACCGAGGGCGCGGTGCTGCTGGACAGCGCATGGTCGGCAGGTGAGCTGTCCCTGAAGCACCACAGCCTCGAGGACAATTGCGAGAGCTGCCACGTCGCCGCCTTCGAGAGCGTCAAGGACGAGACCTGCCTCTCCTGCCACAAGGGCATCGGCGAGCACGCTGACCGGCCCCGCCTCGCCACAGGGATGCCCGCGCTTTCGGCTGGCGATGCGATCCAGTGGAAAATCGCCGAGGGGCTCGGCAAGGAAGGGCCACTCGGATGCGTTTCGTGCCACTCCGAGCACGAGGGGCCGGTGCGGCAGAAAGCGGGCGGCGAGGCTTTCTGCTCGGACTGCCACAAGGACCTGCCCGCGCGGCTCAAGGACACCCAGCTCACCGGGGCGCACGATTTCGGCAAGGCGCACCCGCAGTTCCGCCCCGCCTATTACGCCAGCTTCGGAGCGGCCAAGCCGGTGCGCGCGGCGGCGGGGGCAAAGCCGGTCGAGCGGTCGGGCCTCAAGTTCCCGCACGATGTGCACATGAACGCCCGCGGCGGCGCGGCGCGTATGGCGGTGAGCCTCAAGCAATATGGCAAGCCGCTCGAGTGCAAGGATTGCCACAGCCCTTCGCCCGACAAGGCTGGTTTCAAGCCGGTCCAGATGGAACAGGCCTGCGAGAGCTGCCACAGCCTTGCTGCGGGCGGGATCGGCAAGCTGCGCCATGGCAGCCTCAAGCATCTGGCTGAAGACCTTGCTCGGATCAGCACGGGTCCGCGCAGCTTCGACTCTGGGCGCGAGCGTCCGGGGCGGCTCGGCAGCGCTTCGCCCTACCGCGCCGATTTCGGCCGGCCGGTGCGCGCCTATATCGGCATTTCCAACGCGCTTTCGGCGGGCGGCGTGTGCACCGAATGCCACCTGCCCACCACCGGACCGACCGGTCAGGCCGACCTCATGCCGGTGAACCTGCCCGACCGCTTCCTCACCAGCGGCTATTTCAACCACGAGGCGCACAAGAAGGAGGAATGCACCGATTGCCACGCGGCCGACACGTCCAAGGCGGCGAGCGATCTGCTGATCCCCGATCTCAAGAGCTGCCGCGATTGTCACCTCGGGGCGACAGCGGTGAAGACCAAGAAGATCGTGCCTTCCGACTGCGCGATGTGCCACGCCTACCACGTGCCCGCCGGGCAGTGGTCGCCCAAGGGGCCGGAGCCGCACTACGTTCCCAAACCCCTCGCGCCGCCTAAGTACAAACCCGAAGCCACCAAAACAGTTGTTGCAGCAATTAGAGGTTCCGCTAGCAAATAGGAATGGGCTGGGTCGCCGCATCCTCTGGGGCCGTGCTGATCGCACAGATGACCGACATTCACGTCGGCTTTGCCCCTGATGAAAAGCCCGAAGAGCTCAATCTCACCCGCTTTCGCGCCACCCTCACGCGGCTGATCGATGGCCCGAACCGGCCCGATATGCTGGTGCTTTCGGGCGACATCACCGATCACGGCGATGCCGAGAGTTTCGCAAAAACGGCAGCCTTTCTGAAGGATTGCCCGTTTCCGATCATCCCGATGGTGGGCAATCACGATAGCCGCGCAGGCCTGCTTGGCGCTTTCCCGCAGGTCGCGCCGGCCGAGGGCGGCTTCCTGCACTATGTCGTGGAGGCGCCGCTCGGCCTCAGGATCATCTGCCTCGATACGCTCGAGGATGGCCGCCACGGCGGCGCCTTCTGCGACGCGCGGGCGCGCTGGCTGGCCGATCGCCTCGCCGAAGCGCCCGACCAGCCGACGTTGATTTTCATGCATCACCCGCCGGTGGTGGCCGGGATCGACTGGATGGACCCCGCGCCCGTGGAGGAATGGATCGTCCGCCTGCGCGGTGTGCTGGAGGGGCAGGCCCAGGTGCTGGCGATCCATTGCGGGCATCTTCATCGCCAGATCAACGCACGCTTCGCAGGCATCCCGCTCGCGGTGACACCCTCGGTCGCACCGCTGGTGGCGATGGATTTGAACCCGATCGACATGCACAGGCCTGACGACCGCGAGCTCATCACCACCGAGCCGCCGACCTACGCGCTCCACCGCTGGGACGGGCAGAGCCTCGTCTCGCATTACGAACGGGTCGGCGACTGGCAGGTGCTGGCCCGCTACAACGCGGCGCTCCAGCCGATGATCGAAGGCATGTTCGCCGAGCGGGGGTAGCTCGCCCGACCCGGGCTCGACCCGAGGCCCCGCTGCCTTACCGATCCATGCGCTCGCAGCGAGAAGCTGGGTCCCGGGTCAAGCCCGGGACCAGGGTGAATTGGACTACCTCAGTCCCACCCAGCGCTTCATGTCGACCTCGTCGCTCACCTTCCACGGCGCGCCCGAGCGGGTCATGAACAGCCGCTCCATCTCGTCGCGCGTGAAGGGCCGCGAGCCCAAGCGCCCGAACACCGCGATCTGCCCGCCGGTCTCGTCCACCGCCCGGTCGCGGTCGAGCCCCTTTGACAGGGCAATCGCAGGCGTCGGGGTTTTCGCCCAGGCGATCAGCTCGGGCATCGGAGCCGGCGAGAAGCCGTAGAAGTTGCGCTGGCTTTCCGGGCTGGTGAGTTGCAGCACCTTCATCCCGTTCCGCCCGTCGGCCACGTAAGCGAAGAGCGAGGCGTTGGTGGTGCCGACGATCACGTCCTCGGCATCGTTCAGTGCCCCGCCAAGCGTCACCTTCTGGTAAACCTTGGGCGCGCGCGGGTTGGTGACGTTGAGGATGACGAGCCCGTCCTGCTTGGCCGCAACATAGGCATAGGTGCGCGCGATGTAGAGGCGCCGCGCGTCGGCCAGCGGCACGGTGGCCTCGGGAACGGCGACAGGATTGCGCAAGCTGGTGATGTCGAACAGCTTCACACCCTCCGCATCTGTGACCCACAGGTAGCGGAACTGCACTGCAGAGGCACGCGCGTCGCGAAGCTCGCGCACCGCAGCGAGCCTCGGCGTGCCGGGATCGGAGAGATCCACCACCACGAGGCCGCGATTGGCGGTGATATAGGCGATCTCGCCCGCCAGCACGATATGCCGCGCGCCGTTCAGCACGCCGCCCGGGTTCCAGGCGGTCGAGCCATCGGCATAGGCCTTCCGCCGGAGCTGGTTGTTGCGATATTCGCCATCCGCCAGCGTGTCGATGTTGACGAGGATCAGCCCCTCCACCGCGTCGGTGACGGCGGCGTAGCTGTAGATCGGCTTGAAGGCCTGTTCCTGGTTCATCTCGCGCATCGCCTGGGTATTGCGGGTCGGCGCGATCGGCTGGTTGGTGGCAAGCGCCATGCAGGTGGCGTTGGCGGTCTTGACGTTGGTATCATGGCCGAGCTTCGAGAACGGCCCCTTGAGGATCTTTTCCGAGGTGCCCTTGTTGGCGATCGAGGCAACGTCATAGGCGGTGAAGCCGCCCTTGCCGTGAGCGACGAACATGTATTCGCCGCGCAGTTGCAGACAGCCCACGCGGTCCGAGGTGCCTTCGTGGACGTTGACGAATTCCTCGAGCGGATGGGTCTCGCCCGACAGCTTCTTGTCGAAGGCCTTGCCTCTCACCCAGTTCTTCAGCTCGCGTCCGTTCTGATCGACATGGAGCTTCCAGTAATCGGGATAGGCATAGCGCTGGAGATAGGAACCGATAACGGCCTGGGGCTCGTCATATTCGGTCACGCGGGTCGCCTGAAAGCCGCCCTCGAGACCCGTCCAGGCATTCAGCCCCACGAAGTTGACGTAATTCGTCCCCATCAGCAGAAGCTGCGCCATGATCGCGTTGTTGTCCTCCTTCACCGAGAGATGGCAATCGGTGCAGGTCTTGGTTTCCGTCAGGCGCACGGTGTGCGGGAAGTGCGGCGCGAAGGCCTGAGAGGAAAAGCCGATCGCGCTGATCGGCGGCTGCTGCACGTAGATGCGCTCGCGGTTGATGTTGGTGGACGAGAGCACCAGCGCCGAGGACGAGCGCACCGGGGCGACCTGGTTGCCCTTGGTCGTCTGGTGCTTGCCGAGCTGGAACATCTCGTCGCGCGCGACCTGCGGGTTGTAGGTCGCAAAGTTTCTCGTCTCGCCGCCTTCATAGCGGTGGATCTTGGTCTTCCAGTTGGCCTCGATCGGCAGGTGGCAGCCGCCGCACGAAGTCGTCCACGAAAGGTGGCAGGTGAAGCACGCCATCTCCGGCTCGCGGTGCGCGCGGTCGCCGGCGGATATGCCCGTGCCGAACTCGAAATTGCCGGTCTCCGCTCCGTAGCGGCTCATCAACTTGGCGCGGGCGGCCTTGGCGTTGAAGGCAGGGGTGGCGGGATCGACCGAGTCCCTGACGAGGCTCATCGTCCATTCGAGGCTCGGGTCGACCAGCGAGCGCTGGACGAGCTTGCGCCTGCCGTCCGGCCCCTCGAGCCATTCGAAGCGGCGCTTCCCGTCGGGATTGCGCAGGAGGCTGAGGTCATGCCCCTCGGGCGGAGCAGCCGGGCCACTGGTGCGCAAGGTCGGATAGGCATCGGCCGTGCCGTGGCAGTCCTTGCAGGTGATCTCGATCGCGTTCGCCACCTCGCCGTAGATGAGGCCGTTGCCGTGGCTGTCCTGCTCGAAGTGGCAATCGGCGCACTGCATCCCCTTCTCGGCATGGATATCCATCATGTGGACCGCCTTGCCCGGATTGACGCCGGGCGGCACGAACTTGCCCTCGCCCTTCTTGCGCCACTTCTCCGGATCGTCGGGATCGACGATCTTGCCCTCCGCATCGAGCAGGTTGCCCTCGCGGTCGCGCTTGAAGATCGCGCGGAAGTTCCAGCCGTGGCCGTGGTAATCGGCGAACTGGGTGTCCTTCAGCGTCGGGTTCAGGTCATAGACGTTGCGCAGGAAGTCGAGGTCCGACCACTTGCCCTTGGGCGCGGCGCCTTCCGGGTTGCGATCGTTGGCGGCGCGCACCTCGGCGGCGGTCGGATATTTCTGCTCCTTGGGCCACATTGCGGGCGCGTCGGACTCGTAGTCCCACATGGTGTAGCCGAGGAAGGAGTTCAGGAAGATGTTGGGCTGGTGCATGTGGCAGTTCATGCACTGGCTGGTGGGGATCGCCCGGGTGAAGACATGGCTGAGGGGGTGGCCCTTCTCCTTCACCTTCCCGTCGGGGGTCTTGAGCGCGCCGTCATCGCTGTGAGCGCCGTGGCTGCCCTCGTCCCTGTGTCCGGGCTGCTTGAGCGCGCCGTGGTCGCTCGCCTTCCCGCCGTGCTCGCCCCCGCCCGCCGCGTGCTCGAGCTTCGCGGCGATCGTCGGGTCCGAGCTGATCGACTGCCCGTCGCGCCCGTATTTGGCATAGATCAGCGAATGGCGCGGCTCGCGGTCGTTGGCATAGACCACGTGGCAGGACGCGCAGCCCGAATGGCGGTAATCGCCCGGCTGGTCATTCGTCCCCATGAACCAGGTGAAGGGATCGTTGAGGCGGGTCTTGTGGATGTTGAGCGCCGGGATCGCCACCCGAAGCCCGGTGCCGGGGCCGCGGTTCGACTGCTTGAGGTCGGGTCGGCCCGGCTCCTCGAGGCGCTGGATCGCGCCGCTCGGGTTGGGAAGGCCGATCTCGGGGAACTGCGAGTTGATGGTCCGCCCGCCGCGCTCGAACACGCGAAACACGTCGCCCGGCGGGATCACGTGCCAGGTCGGCAGCGGATACATCTCGGCCAGCACCCCGCGCGCGACCTGATCATCGGACAGCTTGCCGCCCGGGCCCGCCCCCGGCGTGGTCAGCTTCGCCGCCTGGCCGTTGCGGGTATAGGCCTCGCCGAGGAGGTAGTTCTTGAAGGGCAGGATCCCGTTGTTGTAGCTCGCCCCGCCCCACAGCATCGCGCCCGTCGCCATGATCGAGCGTTCCGCCGCCTCGACAGACTGGATGTGACACGCGCCGCAGGCATCGCGCGCGACGCGGTAATCTGAGGGGTTGATGAACTTCACGAATTCCGGCGATTCCTGATTGAGCAGCGCATAGGAGCGCTTGGGGTTCGCCGAGGAAGGGAAGTGCCACGAATTCGGATACTTCGGCAGGACGTGCGCCTTGTCGCGCGCGGCAACGTAGTCGGGGTGATCGTGCGGAAGCTCGGAATTGCCGCGCACCCGCGCATTGCCGCCGTGGCAATCGGTGCAGCCCAGCCGCACCGCGGGCGAGACGTGCATGGTCGGCGCGTCGGTCTTGACGTGGCAGGTGTTGCAGCCCTCGGACTTGGCGTCCATCTCCGCGACCGATTGGCGCTGCGGCGCGGGCGGCGCGATGACGAGGCTGTAGTCGCGCTTGACCGGTTTCTCCTTGTCCGAGGCGAGCGGCGAATCCGCAAACAGCGTCACGGCAAGCACCATGGCCGCGACAAAAAGCGCGAGGTGGCGGGCGAGGGATAGGCCGATCATAGGCATCAGTAGGTCAGCACCACGTTGGCAAGCACCGAAACGAATTCCCTGCCGCCGCCGCGCGCGGTGAACAGGTCACGAAAACCGTCGCCCGCAAGCAGGGTTGCAGCAGAAAGGCGGAAGACGAGGTTCTGGTTGGCATTGGGTCGCCAGATCGCCGAGGCCGACAGGTCGTAGCCGATCTCTTTGGGGATCGAGCCCTCGTTCCTGAGCACCTGCAGGGTCGCGGTATCCTCGAACGACAGGTGGTTGGCATTGGCCGAGAGGCGGAATTCGGGAGTCAGGTCGAAATCACCGCCCACCCCGAACAGGATCAGGCCCGGATTGTTGAAGTTCGACTGCCCCTGCTCCTTGGAGGAGCGCAAGGAATTGAGGATGCCGTTCCTGCCGTTGACGCTGACCGCGCGCCCGCCGCCGGCGAAGGGGATCGTCTGGCGAATCCAGTAGGAGGTGTCGGCACCGGCAAAGACTGGGTTCTCGAAGATCGCGTCGAAGCCGGTCTCGCGGTTGTCGTAGGGGTTGCTGTCGCCGCTGGCATAGGCCGCCGAGAGCCGGAAGCGCATCCAGTCGCGATCATAGCTCGCCTCGAGCGCGGCGAACTGCGCGCTGATGTCTGCCGGGCGATCGGTGAAGAAGGAGTTTCGGTCCTCGCCCAGCGCCCAGTAGAAGCTCCCTGTGAGATTCACCCGCCCCACGCGCCCGTCGAGGTTGTAGCCCAGATAGAGGACATCGTAGTCGCGGCCTCTCAAGCTCCCGACCAAGGCAGGGCGCACCGGGAAGCCGTTGTCATCGATCTCGATGTCATTGCCCTCGCGGTTGCGGTTGTAGACCGCAGTGATCTGGCTGGTGAGCGCCGGGATCAGGAAATCCTGACGGTAGGCATTGGCGACAAAGACGAGGTCGTCGCGCGGGGCCTGCACCACGGAATTGAGCCCCGAATTGGTATCCTTCTCGAGCCGCCAGAACGCCCCAAGGTTGAACTGGAAGCGGTTGTTGTCGCGCGACCCGAACAGGCGCAGGCCAAGCTGCTGGTCATTGAACAGGAAACCGCGGAAGTCCGACTGGAACGGCTGGATGCCCGCGCGCACCGAGATGAAGTCGAACCGGTCGTTGTCGAACTGGCCGAGGTGGTAATCGACGAAAGCTTCCTGGACCCCGAGGAAGTGATCGAGCCGCTCGTTGCCCCGCGAGGGCTCCACGAACAGCACCCGCCGCTCGGGCACGGTGACGTAGTTGACGTTGTAGGCCAGCGTTACGCGATATTCGATCGAAGGCGGCTTGAAGGTGGTCGAGCCCTTGAGCAGCGCGAAGCCGGCGATGAAGGTCTGGCTGAAGACCTGGCTGAAATCGTTGCCGAACACGTCGTTGCGGTCCGGGTCCTGGGTGGTCTGGACACCGACGGGGATCGGGAAAGTGCGCGGTTCATAGACAGAATCGCTGATCAGGTTGGCGACGAAGAACCAGTCGTCCTCCTTGATCGGCAGCCACGGCACCTTGGCGCGGTCGATCGGGCGGTCGCCCTTCAGCGTGTTCTGGTGATAGGGATCAAAGAGGTTCTCCTTCACCAGCCCGAGGCTCTGGATCAGCCGCCAGCGGTCGGGGATCGGGACCTGTTCGGTGGCAAAGGCCTCTGGCGGCGGCGCCCGCACCGCGCCCTGGTTCCTCTGCTCGATTTTCTCGGGCAGGGGGGCGGTGTATCCGGGACGCTCGCGGCCCTCGAGGAGCTGCGGATCGACCGGCGGCGCGTCCTGCTCCCACCCTGACGGCTTTGCCTCGCCGGGGGGCGTGATGGGGGGCTGCGTTTCGGCGGGCGGGCTCGCCTGGAGCAGCAGCAGGGCGGGGAGGAGCAGTCCCATCTACAGCCCCTCGCACACGTTCTGCGCGGTGGTGTCGAGGAACGGCGCGAAGGGGCACCCGACATAGCGCAGCCGCACCTGACGGCTGCCGACCTGCACCAGAATGCGGTCGGCCCGCATGTCTCTGGGCGCATTGCCCAGCCCGCCTCCGGTGCGCGCCGCGCCGTTGTTGAGGCCGAGGAAGCTGATCATGTCATCCTGGTCGATCCCGTCACCCGAGACGCCGATCGCGCCGACCAGCGTGGTGCCGCGGTAGATCGGCACGGAACCGGGGAAGATCTGGATGCCGTTGGCGAGCCGCGGATTGCCGCCCGCCACCTGCGGCAGGCTGGTGCAGGCGCGCGGTGTGTCCGCCGCGCTGGCGCCGGTGACGAAGCCGAGGTGCTGCGCCAGGTTGCCGATCACCAGCGCCGACTGGAGCCCGGTCGAGAAGGGGCTGAACTGCTGGATCGGCCGCGATAGCGGGCCATTGGGCTGACCCACCTCACCATCGGGGAAATAGGGCCGGGCGAGGTTGCCAACGGAACGATTGGCGATCCCGAACGCGCCCCCCAACGCGCCGGGATCGCCGAGGAAGGTGCGCGTCCGAGTGACGAACTGCGGCACCTCCCCGTTGGCTGCATTGAGGTCGGCAGCGGCGAAGCGTCCGGAGAAGAAGTTGGCGGTCCGCGCCTTCTGCAAGCTCACGTCGATGCCGAAGATCGGCGCATCGGGAGAGCGCACAATGCCGAGCACTTGTCCGCGCGTGTCGACGAGGCTGATCGTCACCTGCGCACGGCTGTCGAGAGGCTGGCGGATCTGCGCCCGCGCGCGGCTCATGACAGTGAAGGCTTCCTCGAGGATGGCGCGCGCCTCGGCAGCGGTGAGCGGCGTCGCGACGTCGCCCGCGTCGGTCGCGGCGCGCACCGGATAGCGGTTCACCCCGGCACCATTGGTGAGCACGAAGGCATCGCGGTTGGCAAACTCGGCCGAGGTCGAGGCGCGCACGCCCGAAGCCTCGGTGCCGTAGGCTGCGCCCGAAAGCAGCGCCGTTCCGGTGTAATAGCCCGCGACCGGCACCAGCGCGCCTGCGGTGCCCGCGAAGCTCGCGCCGGCGACATTGCCGATCTGCGTGTATTCGACATCGGTGTAGCGCAGCGCCGTACCATCGGCGCTGATGCGATTGGCGCGAATGGTCTCGGGGGCGGCAAAGCCGACCGTGCCGGCCAGCGCGATCGCTTCGTCGAGGTCGTTGTCCCGGTCGAGCACGTTGGGATCGAAGCTGTAGGCCCCGTCGGCAATCACCCCGATGCCGCCCACCACGACGCCGTTCTTGTAGAGCGGAAAGCCGCCCGGATCAGCGGCAAGGCCGAGCGGCGAGCGCTTGGGGCCGATGAAGCCATCGGTCGCGCGCGCGGCGAGGTCGGAACAGGGCAGCTGGCTGAACTGGACCCCGAACAGCGGCCCGCTCTCCAGCCCCGCCGTGCTGGGTGCGGGAGGAAAATGCTCCTGCACGATGAAGCTCGCGGTGCGGCTCGAAAAGGCGTTGCCGCCGCTCGAGAGATAGGCGCCGGTGATCGCCTTGGCGATGGCTGCGCCTGCACTCGGGATGGTGAGCCCCTGAGCATCTCGGCTGGTGCCGTCAGGGGCTGCGGGAATGCGCGCGGTTGCCGCGGCACCAGGCATGGCGAAGACGGCCAGCACATTGCCGACGCGGTCGGTAACGGCAATCGTCGCCGACGCCCCCCGCGCCCGGGCCTCGGCGGCGGCCTGGGCGATGATCGTGCCCACCTCAGTGCCCGAAAGGCTCTCGGCTGCAGGCACGGAAAAGACTTGCCCTGCGGGCGTCGGCGCGGGCGTGGCGGTGGGAGCAGGCGTCCCGCCGCTCGTGCCCGAGCTGCTGCCCCCGCCCCCGCAGGAGGCAAGCACCAGCGCGCTCGCAGCAATCCAGCCGGTCCTGATCCCCCCGAACCGCATCGCTACTGCAGCCTGCCGATCGCGGTGCTGGCGGACTTCAAAGCCGCGCGGAAGTCGGCCGGACGGAAGACGTTGGGCTCCTCGACCGCCTTGTAGGCCCGGGCGATGTCGCCGCGGATGCCGGTCGCCGCGCCCCGCGTCACGCGGCCCTCACGGACCAGCGCATTGAGCAGCGTGTCGACCGCCATCACCGCCTGCACCGATCCGGCGTAGTCGGTGAAGCGCGGACTTGTCGCCTCCCCGGAGATGATCGCGATCACCTTGAACGCGTCGGCATCTGCATAGGCACGACCCGACAACGAATCCGCAAGCACCCCTGCACGAACCGACAAGGCCTGCGCAGCAGCGCGGGTCTCGGCCGCGCCCTGCCCCATCGCCTTGTGGAAGTCGCGTGCGGCAGCCTGAAAAGCGCTTGCCTCGCCCGGCACCAGCGCGGCCGCGACCGCCTGGAGCATGATGATGTTCTCGTCGTTGAAGGGCGGGTTACCGAAAGGGATGGGCCGTGCAGGATTGGTCTCGAAGGTCAGCTTCCTTTGCGGGCCGTCGGTGATCGGGCGGTGGCAGGAGTGGCAATCGAGGAAATAGAACTGCGGGAAGGCGCCTTCGTAGGCGAATTTCGGCTGAGCAAAGAGGCTCGTCGAGCGCCGCACTGCCTCGGCCTGGCCCACTGCCCACACCCGCACCGAGTTATCAGTGCCCTTGCGCGCAGCATAGTCCGCGTCGGCATTGTGGTGCTGCTGGAGTGCGCTGAACAGATCGAGCTCGAAGGCAATGCGCGGATGCCCCGCTGCCATCATCGCATGGGTGACGAACTGTCCGGGCTTGCTCGACCCGTAATGGCAATCGAGGCACACGCCGGCGCGCGACTTGGGGTTGTCGAGCGGGGTGAGCCCCGCCGCGACATTCGAGGCATGGGTGGCGGGGAGCGCATAATGCTCCGCGAGCCAGGTGCCGCCGGACGCGCCGTGGCAGCTCTCGCAGCCGACGCCGTCGGTGAGCGTGAACTTCGCCCCGCGCTGGCCGGCGGGGGCGTTGGTGGCATGACAGCCCAGGCACGCCGGCGCGCTCTGCGCATTGCCGAGCCCGAGGCTCGCGGCGATCTGCTGCCCGCGCCGACTGCCGAGCACGGCATAGGCCCGGCTATGCGCGCCCGATGATGAGGAAGGTTCCTGCCAGGTCGCGATCTCGTCCTGGCGTACTACCGCGCCATTGCCCTCGGCACGGCCGTGGCAGGTCGATCCCGCGCAGCTCGCCACGCCTTCGAAGGTGCCGCCGCCGATCGCGCCCGATGCCGGGTAGAGTGCGGCCAGCGCAAGCACAGCAAGCACGCGCAAGCCAAGGCTGCCCAGCACCCGCTTCGCGATAACGCCAGAGATGACATCCGCCCAAACTAGCCTCATCCCATCCCCCCCAAGAGATGCTTGCACTACAAACTCATACGAACTGCACAAGGACCTCACCTTGCTGCGGCTCCGTCTTTACAGCAATTAGCAAGACGCGCCGTATGCTTGGCCATTCCCCCCGTCGGGCGCGAACCGGATCCTTTCTTCCCAAGCTTAGAGCTGCGATGCAAGAGCCAATCGGTGAGTTGCCCCCAAACACACCCCCCCGCGAGAACTGGGTACTGCCCCAGCCAATGCTTCAAGACCTGATGCGAGCGAACCTGAAGGCGCAAAAAGACACGAAATCGTCATAGGTTGATATGCAAAGTAATACCCAGATTAGCGCTAAGGCATCAGCGAAATGTTAATCGAAAGCGCATTATCCGGAGCCCCTGCTGGAGGTCTGCCCTGCTGTTGCGGCGCAACGGATATTACGGGTGTGAGCGGTACAATTTCCTGTTGTCCAGATGTTGGCTGTGGCTTCATATCATCCTCGGACGAAACGGCGGCCAAAACCGGATCCGAACTGTCCTCGGGGTCGCTTGGCGTTGGGGTCGGTTCGTCGCCTACAGGTGAAGGTGGCAAGGGGTCTGCCGCCTCGACTTCAACGGCGACAACGGTCGCTGAAGATGGCTGCGAGGCTTGCTGATCTGACGATCCGCTATCGCCGCCGGTGTCAGTTGCTTCGGCGCCACCGGAATCGGTGCCGGTAGCACCGGATGACGTCGTCCCCTCCGATGAACCGCTCGCCGAGGTGCCATCTGATGCTTCTGAACCACCAGCAGCCGACGATGAAGCATCAGTGTCCGATCCAGAATCCGAGCCCCCATCCGATCCTGAGCCTGAGCCTGAGCCTGAGCCTGAGCCTGATCCCGATCCTGAACCAGAACCTGATCCCGATCCTGAGTCTGAACCCGAGCCGGCACTTGAGCTCGATCCCGCACCACTTGCTGCGCCTGCCCCAGCGCCCTGTGGCGGCGTACTGACGCTCGAAACCTGATTAATAATATTCGGCTGAACTGTCAGAGCGTTCGCATTGCCTGCCGCCTGCACGAAAATGTAATTGATTGCAGATAATCCGCTCCCAATGATTGGATAAAGCCCTGCTCCGGATTCGGTAGTGGCGGGCGAAGTGAAAGCAAGAGTGCCGGTGGTGGCGGTCGCCAGTGTCTCGCCCGCCAGAAATCCAGTCACCGAGCCTGTAAAGATGGGATTAGGTGCTCCTACAAAACGCACTGCAGGCACCGCACTATAGATTAGGGTCAGCGGCAGGATCGAGCCGATCGTCCCGCTCGCCGTGGTCGGCAGCACATAGTTGCTCAACAACGTGCCACTCCCCGCCGTAAAGTCGCCCCTCGCCAGCGACGCCGTCACCAGCAAGTTGCTCCCCACGTTGCGGCTCGCATAGGTCCCGGCGGTCTGGCCGACCGTGATGGTCTCGCCAGACACCAGCCCATCAAGAGCAAAATTGCCAGAGCCCAGCAGCGCATTGGTGGTACCATCATAATTGCGGCTGACGCTGCCGATCAGCGACGCCAGAAGCGGTCGCGGCAAAATGGAAGCGGGCGCTACTAAAGTGGGGCTAAATTGGTAGCCAAACACCGGCTTCCCCGAACTATCGGTGAAGCTGGCATTGATGCCGGAAATGGTGGCTTGCGTCGCTGAAACCCCCGCCACATCAGCCAAGATCGAGGAAATATTGACGCTGCTTAGGGTGTCACCGTTAATGAGTCCGTCAAAACTGACCCTGACCTGTCCGGCTGAAAAGCTTCGGGTGCCATCATAGAGCTTGCTGAGACCGCCAACCATCTGCGGCGACAGTATTGGTGCGAAGCTGTAGGCCAGCCCATTGCCTGATGGGAGCGACGGCAGAGGCTCCAGTCCGCGCATCTGTCCCTCGGTGATCCTGTACGAGCGCCAATCATGCGGGAGCGAGCCAGTGATGTCGGGAGCGTTGCCGCCAAATGGATTGCTATTGCCGCTCCAGATCGTCCATCCTTGCCCTGCTTGAATGACGTTCGTCAGGCTGGAGAGGTTGCTGAAGCCTTGCCCCCCCAGCAGGCTGATGCGGTTGGTGGCCAGTAGGCGCGCACTTTGACCAAGCGTCATGCGTCCCTCGGCAGAGGCGAAGATTGAACTGAACCTTCGGCCGGTGCCGATCTCACCTGCGAAAGTAAGATCACCTCCCGCCTTGGCAAAGAAATCTACCGCAGCGTCACTTGTAGCATTGATCGGCCCGGCAATTGTCCCCGATCCCCGAAACGAAATCGCGCCTGAGTTTATAACGTTAATGGCGTTGAGAAGTGTAACCGGATTGAGGCTGGTAAACTCAAGTACCGCATTCTGGCCAAGCGTGATCCCCCCCGAACCAATGCTGGCAACGTCCGGAGCGCGAACAAATCCTTCAAGAACCCTTAGCTGGCCCAGAGCTGAATTATTGCCCGTCAGTGTAAGAAAACCCGACCGGGTTAATGACAAGGCCGACGCGATTACGGGACCGGAAATGACGCCGGTGTCTGCCAAGGCAACATTGACTTGACCGGCCTGGACCGAGTTGAGGCTCAAATTCCCTGCTCGGAGCGTGGCACTCGCAAGAGACGCATTACCGATCACACCGGTCACAACGAGGTTGTTCCGCGCGTCCAACACAATCGAAGAACCACTGCTGTCCGGTGAAGTGACAATGTCTCCCCGGACGACGACATCCCCAAGCGCGCGGATTTCGCGCAAGCCCGATAAAATCAGATCACCCGTGATATCGATAAGGCTGGCACCCAAGATATTGCCAGTCCTGACGGTTCCCCCAATGTCGTCCAGATTGGCATCAGCGACCAATCGGATTTCGACCGGGCCAGAAAAGATCTGATCGCCTTCAATGCGGATGTCTTTGTCGGCGGTTACTTTAATGCTGCGCACCGGGCCATCTGTCAGGAAATTCAGTAATGATGGTGTCGTGAGCTTGAAATTTCCGATTGATGCATTGGCACGGTTGGCAGTCGTGAAGTCTTTTGTATGAATTTCCAAATTGGAACCGCCATTGAGTATTCTGGTGATAGCCTGATTGCTGATCTGAGATGTTGCAGATGCCTGACGGAAAACTGATGAAGTCTGAGAAAAATCGGAAACGATATTGCTCGAGTTCTGAAAATTATTAGAAATATTTCTAAAAAATAACTGCGATGTATCATTAATTGTCCGCCCAGTTAAGCCCGCGGACACGCTATGATTAACTATGCTAACTCCGCCATAATTTAAAAGTATTTCACCATTTTCTCGGATTCTTATTTCAAATGTACTAATCTGGTTGGTGCCAAATTCTGGAACGCCTGACCATTGGACCACAAATTCGCGTTGCCCATTCGGCAGTACAATGGTTGCCGCCTTAGGATTGCTTAGGCTTCGGGGATCAAGGTCCGTCCACAGACCAAAGATCGTTGGGGGAGCCCGCATGCCATCCAGCGGCACTCCGTTACAGCAAAGAGAATTGCCACCGAGGTTTCCGAACGACACAAAGCCGTTGGAAGACACTTCAATCCCGTCATATGTTTCCCCAAAATAGAGGAAACTAAAGCCAAGCGGGAGCCTTCGGGCCACCTGATCGTCGCCAAGGTCGAGGCTTTGAAGGTCGGCCGGGTTGTACAAAGGAAGGCTTGCAGCCGATTGCCATGTGAACACATTAGACGCCGCTGGCGTCAATTGCTCTACCAGATCGATGGAGGCTGCCGTCAGTTTCACGGTGCCCGGGGCCGCCAATGAAGTGCCGCCGATGGCTTCTAAAGTGGCGCCTTCGATGTCGAGATAGAAACCGGAGAGATCAATCGTCCCTCCCCGCCCATTCAATCCTGCACCATTGGCACGCAGACGACCGGCAATCTTGGTGGCCAGGCCAAGTTCCCCATTGCCGTTTACCGTAATCAATCCACCGACACCGATTTCACGAGCACTGGCGGAAAGCACGCTACCTTGCTTGATCGCCACGCTAGCCAGTGATCCGTTATTCAATTGCTCGCGCTGCTGGAGCAGCAATTGTCTGGCGGTCGCGATCGACTGGTTAGCAGCCTGAAACGCAGAAAAACTGATGCCTTCCTGCAGGGCTGGTGTTGCCATGAGGGAAATTTGGCCGCCGCCAGCTTTGCCGTCAGCATTCAGCATGGCCTGCGGCTCGACCGTCACAAGACTGCCCGACGCGGTAATGAGACCGCCAACCTCTCCCGTCTCGGCTCCCTCGACAGTAACAGTGCCTTTAACGGCGAGTGCGCCGTTCGGGCCAGCATCAAGAATGACGCGACCATTGGCCGATTGAACGCTTTTGGCTTCGATAAGCCCGTCGGCATTGATGACGCCGCTGATGGTGCCCAGCGCCGATGCCATGCTCAGCGCAACCAAACCGCCATTGGCTGAGATCGTGCCCGTATTGGTGATGTCCCGGAAGACAGTAGGAACGGAAGAATTATTGCTCAATGCGTAGGAAATCAGTCGGCCTTGATCGAAGGATACGCTCAAATTGTCGACCGCCGCCAACAAAACTTTCCCGCGGTCTGCCCTGATTTGGCCGCTGTTCTCAATTTTGGCGGCATTGAGGATCGTGTAGCCAAGGCTGTTTGTGATGATGCCTCGATTGATGATGGATGCGGAAGAGCCACCGTTCCCGACAG
Source organism: Erythrobacteraceae bacterium (assembly GCA_027486035.1). Lineage (GTDB taxonomy): Bacteria > Pseudomonadota > Alphaproteobacteria > Sphingomonadales > Sphingomonadaceae > Erythrobacter. The sequence goes on from JAIXPX010000033.1 coordinate 144,539, forward strand.
CGAACTGCGCAGTATCCGCCATGAAATCAGTATGCGAGATATTCCCAGTCGAAGCGAGAAAACCCGTCGAGGTCACTCTTCCTGTAGGGGATATGAATACCCCGTTCGGATTGAGGATCCACACTTGCCCATTGGCTTGAACAAGGCCATCAATCACAGAAGCACTATTGCCTGCAACACGGTTTAACGTAATCGCGTTGGCATCCGGTTGATCAAAGCGCAGCGTATGATTCAGCGGAACATTCAAGGTGGACCAGTCGAGAAATGCCTTGGCGGTTGTTTGTGTAACCGTGCGCAACGTGCCTGTTGAGTCGATGGCATATGTTGCACTCCCCGCAACCACGGTCGGCGCCTGGTCCGGAACTGTGGTCTGCACACTGCTCTGAGCTGTCGCTACGGAACTGATGCTGGCCGAAGCCAATAGCATGAGACGGACAAGTTTCATGGTCGCTCTTTCAAATGTGGGCGCCAAAAAATTGGTTCGGGCCATCAGAAAACCGATACCAGGCTTATGTTTACCCGTGCCGGACGGCTTTCAGCGCCAGCGATTGCTCGGCCCTCAGCCGCAAATTGGAGATCAAGGAAAAGGCGGTCAGCGAGAAGAGCCTTCAACCCAACGCCGTAGGACACGGTACTCTGCGTCGCGGCCGGCAGGCCATCCCCAGGAAGCAATTTAGCCCTTGCTGAATCGACAAAACCATACCCCTGGACATTGCCAATCAAGCCCGGCACCTGAGCTGACGGAAAATCCAAACGCAGCTCTCCAAGTATACCTACACCCAAATCACCTGTTAGAACCGAAGGGGCGTAACCGCGCCCCAAAAGCTGCCCCCCAAACGCCACCTGCTCACCTGCCAGCAGCCGATCATCAGTCCACTGGCCAACCACACGCGTGAGAAAGGATGCGTTGGTATCAAGCGGAAACTCATGGTCGATTTGCCAGCTTACCTTGATGAAATCAGGTTCAAATCCTGAAACGGACGGGATGGGGTTGTATTCATCTAGCGCACCGAAAACTCGTAACCCCGAGTTTACAAATACTTGTGCCGTTGTTAGCCCTAAAGAGGACTGGTGGCGTCCGCGCAGACCAATCTGACTGCTGGCAATCTTATCCCGGGTGATTTCAGTCTCGAGCGCAGTCACTTTGGTGCGCGCAAAGAGCAGGGCTGTTTCAAGGTACAGCGCGCTCGAACGGGACCGGTGAAGCGGCGTACGCAATCTGGCTTCGAGCGAGTAAGATGAACTGGAAACATCAAGCGCAGCGGCTTCGCCTCCTGGACTTGCCTGTGCCGCAAGCCCGCCAAGATAAAGGATGGCGCCTTTGGAACCGATCGGCATTGCATAGCGCGCACTCACCGCCTGTAATTCTTCAAACCTTCGTCCTGCAACGCTAACTGAAAGGTCGATTGCGCCGGGCCGCTTGAGTGGTGAATTGATCGTATAGCCCAGCGAATACAGAGCGGGACCAATCGCGTCCGAACCCGTGTTGCTCGCGCTAGCGAAGCCCATGTTTGGCATCCGGGCTGTCGAAACGACCATATTGGCAGCGCCAAGGGCATTGCCCGGCCTCAAAAGCGTTTTGATCGCAACGCCGGGCGTATCATTCAAGATCAGCAATCTACTATCGAGTTCGCGTATATCCAGCGGACGCTGATCGCGCAGATCGGCAAGCGCAGTCTGGGCCAAATCGGCGACCGCGCTGGTTTCATCTTCCATCACGATATCGTCGATATAGCCTTCGACGACTTCGATCGTGACAACCCCGTCTTCAATCTTTTGCGGTGGAATGATGACGCGGGTCAGCAAAAAGCCCTGATCGGCATAAAGCGCCTGCAGCCGGTCAGCCTGCTCTCGCAGCGTTTCCAGGCGGATTCTCTGGCCCTCCAGAGGCGCGAAAAGCGAGCGCACCTGTTCCTTGGAGAAAAAGGTCACGCCATTGACCTGAACCCGCAAAACCAGAAAATCGAGGGCCGATACGTCCTTCGGCACGACCGATTTTTCTGGATTGCGGATCGTCAGATCCAGATCTTCCTGCGGCGGCAATTCGGGTGGGCTCAATCGCAATCTGGAGATGTCGGCCTCAGGTGTCAGCACTACTGATTGTGCCAAAGCTTGTCCGTTCGCGAGCCAGCACAATGGCGCAAGCAACAGAAATTGCTTATTCTTCAGGGCAAAGATCTGCATCATTTCGAACCCATTTTGATGAATGCCGAAACCTCACCTGCTTGCAGTCTTTGAAGATGATAAATAATCAGAGGATCGTCGGGGTGTTTCCGGCTAAGATCAGCAAAGCGTTCAGTTGCCTTGATGTCATTCTGTTCGAGAAGGACAAATGCTGCGTGGTATTCTTTTTCGGCATCGACATCATAATCTACTGGAAGGGGAGTGTGCAAAGTCGTGAATTCAGCTTTCCCTTTCAGAGCGAAATGGCCGATAGTGCGAAAGGAGCGATCTTTCGCCTGATCCACGACCGACTGGGTGCAGCATATCCGGGTTCCGAAGTACTTGTTGATGCCTTCGGTGCGCGCCGCGGTGTTGACAGTGTCACCCAATGCAGTGAAATCCATGCGCTGCGAGGAACCAAAATTGCCGATAACGGCGGGACCGGCGTGGATACCAATACGGGTGACACCGAACGGAATGCCCTTGGCGTTGCATTCTTGGCGATATCGCTCGGCGTAGGCGTCCAGTTCCAATGCGGTTCGGATAGCAGCCGCGGCATGATCCGGCTGCTCGATCGGAGCGTTGAAGATGGCCATGATCGCATCACCGATGAACTTATCGATCATGCCCCCTTCGCGAAGAATGATTTCGCACGCCCCATCAAGGTACCGGTTGAGTACGTCGGAAAGCTCTTCGGCGGAAAGCAGTTCGGACATGGTAGTGAAGTCGGCCACGTCCGTGAACAGGAACGTGGCCTCGCGCTTTTCGCCGCTGATGGCTGCGGCACTTGGGTCTGCGGCAATGCGCTCAACCACGGCAGGCGAGACATAGCGCGAAAACGTGGATTGAATGAACTGCCGCTGCAACCGCTCTGCGCGGCCAATGATCAAGTCCATCATCCACACGGAGAGCAACAGCGCAAAGGTTGGAGACAGAATAGGAAGCATTCCAATGCCATAGCCATAGCCGACAATGGCAATGCCCCAGTAGCCCGCAAGCGCGAAGAGAGACAACGTAACGTTGAAAAACAACCCTTTGCGAAGCTGGCTAATAATCACGCCCAAAGCTGTGAAGAGGGCGACCATCAGCATCGTCTGCTGCGCAGGAGAAACGGGTTCAGGCGCTCTGGACGCAAGGCTGTCTATGGCGTGAGCCTGGATAAGCACCCCCGGCATCAGCCCGCGGTCAGCATCATCGATGATCGATAGTGGGGTAGGATGCCTATCTGTAATTGAAAGGACCGCGCCGATCAGTACAATCTTGCCGGCAAAGATTTCGGGCGGCAGGACCGGCACATAATTGGCTGAAATGACCGGAAACGGGTCTTCACCGTCTGCGGACAAAGGCCGCCATGCGATTTCCCGTGGTGCACGAAGCTGGGGAGCATCAAGATAGCCCGCCATGACCGCTGCAAAGCTGGGCGGGTGATCATCATCATAGATGATGTGGTCGCCTGAAACGATGCCGCCGGGATTAACCCGCCGGACCAGGCCATCAAACGGGTCCGACAGCAGTCGGCTTTCCATGCGCTTTTCCGGCGGCACGAATGACCGCATGTATTCAAGCTGCGGCTCGGTCACAAAGGCGCGATCAGACGTAAAGCTGAAATGCAGCGGGGTTTTGACTGCGCGCACAACAGAATAAAGCCGTTCATCCTTGGCCAGATCACTAGCTTGATCGATCAGAACGTCCACCCCGATGGCCTTTGCCCCGGCGCTATCGATACGTTCAATTAGGCTGGCGATAAACGCGCGGTCGATCGGTGAACGATAGGAGAATTGCGATAGCGTATCCTCATCGAGAGCGACTACGATGATTTGATCAGAGGGAGGCTTTGGCACTGACAGAGCCGCCACGCGAACATCGGCAAGCTTCTTTTCCAGATTGTTGATGGGAGCCAAAAACTGTACCGCGAGAACGGCAATCATTGCCGAGAAGACAGCAACGACCGTGATCCAAAGGGCCGAGCGGCCTGGCTGTTTCAGCCAAACCTTGGAAATAGCGGTTCTCACTTTCATTGGCTATTCTCAGCATTCTGGCCAAGAATAAGCGCGGCAATCAGAGCATCGGTCTGCTGGAAACAGCCCTTTTCAATCATCCATCCGGCCAAAACTGACGGCTCTGTTGTTATAGCCTTAGGGATGAGGTGCACGCGAATGCTGTATTCGCGCTCCTCATGCTTGATGATGAATGGTTTTGCCACCTCGATATCGCTGACCCTGGTGACTGCCACAGTTTCTTGTCCGACTTGGAATTGGAGCTGCGCGTTCCATGACCGATCGAGCGGGAGAAGTGTGAAGTCTTGGGCCGTCTCGCTCAAGGGGCGCCACCACCCAATGGCCGCATCCTCAACAAGGCATCGTTCCCCAGGACGGGAAATGTCGATCAGCCACGGCGATGGCAACAGCGCGGCATTTGACCCCGACCGTACAGCCCCGACCCGATTGGCTCGGTCCTTGCGATTGGCCACAAGAGCTGCGAGCGCACGACCAGCCCCTTGATTGGGAGGGACTTTTGACTTCAACGGCCCGCTATGCGGTCCACGCAAGCTGATGACGGTACCATCGGTACGCACCACCACCAGCTTGCCGCCCGCAGGCAACTTGACCTGTTGAGCTTCATCAAGCCGCGCCCCGACTTTGAAATCGACCCCGCGCACCTCGACAACCACCAGCGATTGGGCCGCCGCCGGAACAGCGACCCAAAGTGCGACGAATGCGAGGAGAGCGGCGCGGATCACGAACTCGATGCTTCAAAATAAGCCGTTTCTTTTCCGCTGCCGACGAACGAAAAAGCGCCCCAGAAAAAGGGATGCGCAGTGTTGTCATTACTGATAGCCAACAATTGCGCACGCTGTAGTGCCGTATCAGTGGGAAGCGCCCGGTCTCTCCCAATTGCACTGAACATATCGCGCATGAGCGATGCCGTCGCAGCGGACGGCACTTGCCAATGGGTGACGAGCAAGCTGCGAGCTCCGGCGATGAAAAAGCTCTCCGCAAGGCCTGAAAGCGAATCGCCCTTCTGGACAGTTGCATTGCCACCCGTGGCGGTGTTGCAAGCGGAAAGCACCACGAGATTCGCCGAAATTTGCAGGGCGGCCACCTCGCTAGCATCAAGAAATCCGTCACTGTCTCTCGATGTCGCGTTTTCAGAGGGCCGCGCCAAAGCAATCCCAGGTTCGCGTTGACATGCAGTCTCGCCGGGCATCACAGCATGGGTAGCGATGTAAATAACGTTGTAATCATTAAGTGATTGGCTGCGGAATACTTTTTCTTTGGCCTCTTCATCGGTGAAGAGATCAGCATCTTTGACTCCAAGCGAGATGGTGACCGAACGGACCTCGTCACCAGTGTCGGGCAATTGTTCGAGAGAAGCGAAACGGCTCGGCAGCGCGATGCCTTCAGGATTGCAGGTTTGCGCGCCTGCAATTGGTGGAACCAGGGCTGTTCCTGCGAACTTTGGGTTGGCGATGCCAAGAAACGGTTTGGGCCGAGCTTTTGCCGGCTTGGTCGACCGAAGATTGAAGAAGCTGACTACCGATGGCGCGTGCGTAATCGCCATCCGCTTCACCAGCCACGGAGCCTTGCCGTAGTCTCCGCTCGTAGGAGCATCGGTGACCAATGTTCCGAAGGGAAGGCTGCTTAAGGGGCCATTCGGAACCACAATCAGGCGCTTCACCCTTGTCAGCGGCTCGCTGACACCGCTGAATAGCGTCTGGTAAAGGAAATGGGAATCTTCGAGGTTGAATTCGTTGACCGAGCCCCCTTCAATTTCCAGTCCCTTGCGCAAACCGCGCACCATTCTGGCCAACTCCTCGCCTCCTGCTGCAATAGGCGTAATGTAAATCCGCTCACGCGTAACAAGCTGCAGGAAGGTAACGTCCCGTCCGATCAGGAAACTGGCCAAAGCTTCATCGTGCTCCAGCATTCCACGAAGAATATTCAAATCAGGCGTGCGATTTTCGTGAAGCCGCTGAAATTCGGGATGATCTTTCAACAAAGAGCTGCGCAGGTTGGTCGCTTGGATAACCTGTTGCTGGAGCTTTGCTTTCAAACTCTCTGTAAGAATATCATCACGTTCCTCAGCCGGCCTTGCGCGCTCTATTGCCAGCTTTCCGTTGAGTTCCGCCTGCACGAAAACGCTTTGCTTCAAACTGCTGACAAGCTTGGCCAGTGCAGGATTTGCATCAGTGATCTGGATAGAGGCCAAATCAATCGCTTCGTCCCGGCCGGGGACAAAGGCCAGCTGGAATGCATCGTATAGCTCGGTCATCAAGCCGAGCTTTTCGTCTTCAGTCGCCGACGCATCAGCTTCAGCCACAACAGCTTGCGCAAACGGGATCAGATCGTCGACCCGCACCGCAACTGATCCCCGCGGCATTACCTTGGCGATCTGAATGGCGCGACGATAGGCAATAATCGCGTTCACATTCATTGCTTCGCGTTGATACATGCGGCCTTGCGCGAGGAGCAGACGCACCATGCCCGGGCCATCGCCGTGCAGCGATCGGCGGATTGTGATCGCCTTCTCAAAAAACGTTTCCGCAGCCGATAACCGGCCAAGAGCGGACGATGCCTCACCTAGCACCGCAAGGATTTCCGCCCGCCAGATGGGCGCCTTTTGCTTTGCGGAGGTCAGAGTAAAGAGCGCTTCACTAGCCTTTGCGTAAGCAGAAACGGGATCGTCCAACTTCAGAAGTATGGCCGCCTCTCTCGCCAACGAGAGGGCCAATTCCGGTTGCACATTGATCGTGTCATTTTCGTTCGACTGAAAAAGCGAAACAACGGCCTGACTATCATCGCTGCCCACAATATTCCGCCATTGCAAGGTAGCGTCAGCGGCATACCTTCCGGCGGAGTCGAAATTGCCCTGAAGCGCTGCAATACTAGCCTGATAGCCAGCAAGCCGGGCGCGGTCGCTCGGACGCGGCGACGCATCAATGATCACTCCGGCGCGGCGGATGATAGCTTGGGCCGCTTCAAAGTCTTCCCGATAAGCCGAAATCATAGCCAGATCGAGCAGCAGCGCAGCAGTGGTGAAATCGGTTTCACCATACAATCGAACTTGCGTTTCAAGCGCGGAATCCAAATGCACTAGTGCTGTGTCGAAATCCAGCTTAGCACTTGCTTCGCGCGCAGCAGACCATAGACTATTTATACTAGTTTCGTCAGCAGCGCGCTGCCCTGAGATCTCAGCCGTATCGGCGACACCCGCACGCAGAACCAATGCGCCAGCTTTTACAAGGCCGCCGCAAAATTTCGATACATGAGTGCGGGGCGGGTCTATAGTACAAGAAATCAGTTGAACTTGCCCGTCCTGCAAAATTTTGGCGTCACGTTGGTCCTGAGGCTCAAGCGTTTGAAGAGTGACCTTTGAATCCAGCAGACTGGCTCGACTTTCTTCGGCTGTGACCAGTAGCGTCAAAAAACTAATGGCGAAACATGTCTTTATACAAACACATGTAGAAAAAAGGCAGCCGCTTTCACGCCGATTGATTCGTAAAGTCGACGCTGCACCTTTCCGCCGCCAAATGTCAAAACCATTAAAAACCAACGTAGTACCCCCCGGGGGAGAAAACTCCACAAGTTGCCCAGTGCTTGTCGAGGAAGCAATAACACCGTGTTCGGTAAAGACAAGTACGCTAACCCATTGACCATCGTTTCGGCACCCTTTCGGCAAATTATTCCATTCTGGACATGCCGCGATGGATCACAAATGCCCCGCCCTAACCCTATCATTACTTTGGAAGAAGTGAATCTTTGAGATTGGCTTCGCCGCACTTCGTTCTCATGAGCCGTTCATCGTGACACAACGTCGTCAGCTTGTGGACGCCGGCGATGGTAGAACCGTGGCGGGTTGATTTGACAGAGCGGCTTGGGCCCTTTGTGGAGTTACTGGGCATCCGGCGAAGGACACGGATATTCCGGCTGCAGTCGGATGCACGATCCGTCATGAGCCAGAGGCGACAGCGTTTGGGCTGCCTTTGCGGCACGTTAAGGCCTTCACGGCGCCAGATGCGCTCCACGCTCTTGAAGCTCACATGCCAGCCTGCCTCGCGCAGCAAAGCCATCATACAGCGATAGCCATAGCGACCGTATTGTCTGGCCAGCGCGATGATGTCCTTTGTCAGTGCAGCCTCGTCATCTGCACGACGCGGCGTCTATCGCAGTGTCGATCGATGTTGCCAAAGCAGGCGGCAGACCCACCGCTCGAACACCGGCGTTGTATTCCATTTATGATCGATACAGCGCCGTGGGCGTACGGGGCTTAGAAGGTTTCCTTGGCCGCCCCCTGTAGGATAGCATCAGATCGGACACCGCCCTACGCAGCCGTGTATCTTCCTTCTCTAGATCCTTCATCCGCCTAGCTAGGTCCATCTTTAGACCGGCAAACTCGGGCCGGTCGAGCGCGCAGGGCGCACCCTCGAAATCGCCCTCTATCGTCAGCGTCGGACGTTGCTCTTCGCGGCGCAATTCGGGCGGTGCAAGGTCGGTGCGGTTAGGCGGCGTTATCGGCGCCTGTGCCGATGCGGCGCTGACCGGCACCAACATCGCGCCAAGTCCAAGTGCCGAAGCCGCTGCGCGCCACGTCAGCGCAATGGCGGACCTTTACGGAGAGATACGGCCCGATCCGCACGAATCAGGTTGCACATAACCTTGCCGTTCTTGGCTTGTGACCGACAAGTTTTCCTCCAGGCCGTTCACCCCGCAAGTGGGCCCGAAGGGACCACCTGCTACAAAGCATTTATGTTTTCGTACCGGAACCGCTGACGCTTTTGCGTCTTGCGATCGCCCGGCCGGAACGACCCTCGTAGTTATAAACAAACTTGCAGCGACAGCCAGTAAACACACGCTCGCTTACGACAAAGACGTGGTCGCCCATCGCCTTTGTCGCATTTTGACAAGTCCGCGTGCAGCACGCGGGCCGAAAGGGTGGCAAAAGGGTTGGCGGCGCACCCGATCAGGTGCCGGCGGCGAGCATCACCTTTGCCGAAGCGGCCGAAAGGGCGCCGGCTTCGACCGGGAGCGTGGCGGGGCGTGCCGCACCCGGATAGGCTTTGGCGAGCAGACCGAGCGCCTCGGAGATGCGCGCATGAGCGCCGGGGTTTTCCGCCTTTATGCCTGCGCCCGAACTCGAAAACGTGCTCGCGGCGACGCGGGCGAAGCCGTATCCGTCGAGGTAGGGTTCATAGCTCGCATCCTTGGCGAGCTTGCGATACATCGCGCTCGCGCGTTCGATCATGTCGGCGATCACTCCGGCCGATACCTTGGCGGGGCTGGCACCAGCCGGCGCCTTCGTTGCCGCGGCCCGCAGCGCGGCGATGATCTTGTCATGGGCCTTGTTGACCTCGGCGGTGCTCTTGCCGGCCAGGGCGGCATCCGCAGCCGCAGTGAAGAGCGGCTTGAAGTCCGCAACCCCGAGCGTGGTGAAGACCGGGTCCATGTCGAGCAGCACTTCGCTAACCGGGTGAGCGAACATCTCGGCGGCCGCCTGCTTGTTGCCAGCCGCATAGGCATCGCGCGCGGCCACAACATGCGCCTCCGCAACCGCTAGCGCGATGCCATAGGCGACCGGGTCCTTCGCCGCATCGGCGACGGCCACGCCGCCTTCACCTTCGCCGCCCGCCGCAGCCTGCTCGCCCTCGCCGCTGCCGCCCTCGCCCTCGCCCTCGCCGGCACTCGCGGCGGCCGCTGGCGCGGTCTGGGCACCCTCACCCCCTGACTCGCCGCCCGCCTCGCCGCCGCTGCACGCCGCTAGCAGGCCACCGGCGAGCGCCGTGCCGAGGCCAAGCTGGGACCAAAGTTTGAGGGTGCTGTTCATGGCGCAAGCAATCCTTTTTTCGAAATGAGGGTAATGCGCCTCATGGCGTAGGTGATAATCACTCGCAAGAGCTATTCACCCGACATGCCTTGCGGACCTGCGAAAGCGCCCTTAAAAGACATGATACAACATTACAAGCTGGCAGGTCTTCCCACTATGGAATGTCTAAGTCATTCGGCTCGATCCTCGTCCGACCCGGCCGTTCTGCGCGCGATCCGGATGGAAGATTGCAATCTGGCCATCTGGCACCGCGCGGCCTTTGCAGACTTCGCCCCGCTCGTCGGTGGCGAACCACAGGATCTGCGGTTCGTCGGCACGCCCCGCGGGCTTGCAGACCGGCTCTTGCGCGAACTCGCAAGCGCGGGCTTCGGCGGCGACCCCCAGCTTCACAGCGCGCTCGCCGAAGACGCCGCCCAGCTTGCCCGGCTGTTCTGCGCGGCGATGGACATTGCCACCTTCGAGCTGCGGCTCGAAGTCGTACGCACCGATTCGTGCCGCAGGTTCCACGCCGATTATGTCAGTGCGCGCCTCATCACGACCTATGTGGGGGAAGGCACGGACTGGCTCAACGATGCCGATGCAGAGCGCGTCGGCGCCGGAACCGAGCCGCACCGCATCAACCGCCTCGCAGCCTTTGATGTCGCGCTGTTCAAGGGCAAGCTTGCCACCGATCGGCCCGCCATCCACCGTTCGCCGCCGATCGCCGGAACCGCGGGCGGCGCACGTCTGCTGCTGGTGCTCAACCCCGCCAGTCGTTCCTTCGTCGATGCCTCGCAATCGGCTCTTCCGCCATCCCGCCATCTCGCCTAACAGCGCGGCTGAGCCCGCGCGCGGGCCACGTCAGTCTGCCAGTCCGCCCACACGGCGGCGCGGCTTGAACACCAAGGGGATCCAAGCAATGAAGAACTTCCTGCTGGCCGGGGCCTCCGCCCTGATCGCCGCCCTGCCCGCTGCCGCGATGGCCGACGAGGGCATGTGGCTACCGAGCCAGACCGGCGCGATTGCCGACCAGATGAAGGCCGCCGGCCTCGAGCTCGACGCCAAGACCCTCGGCGATCTCCAGCGCCCGCCACTGACCGCGATCGCCTCGCTCGGCGGCTGCTCCGCAGCCTTCCTCTCGCCTGATGGTCTGGTCGCCACCAACCACCACTGCGTTGCCGGATCGCTCCAGTACAATTCCTCGCCCCAGAACGACTACCTCACCAACGGCTTCCTCGCGAAGACCCTGGGCGACGAGCTCCCCGCCGCGCCCGGAAGCCGGATCTATGTGATCGAGGACCTGCGTGATGTCTCCAAGGACATGCTCAAGGGCACCGAGAAGCTCGACGGCCGCGCCCGCTACGATCGCCTCCAGGCGAACCGCGCCGCGCTGATCGAGGCGTGCGAGAAGCAGGCCAACCGCCGCTGCGACGTGCGTGCCTATTTCGGCGGCCAGCAATACTGGCTCCAGCAGCAGCTCGAGATCAAGGACGTGCGTCTCGTCTATGCGCCTGCGGGCGGCGTGGGCAATTTCGGGGGCGAGAAGGACAACTGGATGTGGCCGCGCCACACCGGCGATTTCTCCTTCTACCGCGCCTATGTCGCGCCCGACGGCTCGTCGGCGGCCTTCAGCAAGGACAACGTGCCCTTCAAGCCCAAGGCCTTCCTGCCGATCGCCAAGCAGGGCGTGAAGGAAGGCGACTTCGTGATGGTCGCGGGCTTCCCCGGCACCACCGAACGCCTGCGCACGGCGGCTGAAGCAAAGTTCTACTATGGAGAGCTCTACCCCTATCAGCAGCGGATGCTCGCCGAATACGGCGACCGCATCGACGAGCTGACCGCTGGCAATCAGGCCGCGGTGATCGCCTACGCGGCGACGCTCCAGGGCACGGAGAACTACGAGAAGAAGATCGCCGGCCAGCTCGCCGGGGCGGATTCGATCTCGCTGGTTGCCAAGAAGCAGGCCGAAGAAGCTGCGTTCCGGGCGTGGATCAAGGCCGATCCCAAGCGCGAGGCCCAGTACGGTGCCGCACTCGCCGAGCTCGACAGGCTGGTCGACGAGAGCAACGCCTCCGCCCTCGCCGACGTGCGCAAGGGAATGCTCGGCCGCGGCCAGCTCTACGGGGCGGCGCGCACGCTCTACCGCTGGGCGAACGAGCAGGCCAAGCCCGACAAGGATCGCGAGCCCGGCTTCCAGGACCGCGACCGCGCCTTCATGACCCAGCGTCTCCAGATCATCGAGCGCCGCTACGTCCAGGCGATCGACCAGGCGCTGTGGGCCGACGGGATCGCCGAATACCGCCAGCTCCCCGCCGAGCAGCGGATCAAGAGCTTCGACGCCTTCATGGAAGGCCGCGACCTCGCCGCGCTCTACAGCGCCAGCGAACTCGGCAACGCCGCAAAGCGCATGGAGTGGTTGGGCAAGCCGGTGGCCGACTTCAAGGCGTCAAGCGATCCTTTCATCCAGCTTGCGGTTGCGACCTATGACGAGGCGATGGCTTCCGAAGCTGCCGACAAGGAGCGTTCGGGCAAGGTCCAAAAGGCCCGCTCGAAAGTGATGGAAGCGCGCCTCGCCTATGCGGCCTCGCAGGGCAAGACCATGTATCCCGACGCCAACGGCTCGCTGCGCTTCACCTATGGCAAGGTGACCGGCAAGGCAGTCGACGGCCAGATCTGGACGCCCTTCACCACCGCCGAGGGCATTGTCGCCAAGCACACCGGACGCGGCGAGTTCGACGCGCCCGACAAGATGATCGAGCTGATCAAGGCCAAGGATTATGGCCGCTACGCCGCGCCCGAGCTCGGCACGCTGCCGGTCGACTTCATGTCGACGGTCGACATCACCAACGGCAACTCGGGCTCCTCGACGCTCAATGCGCGCGGCGAGTTCGTCGGCCTTGCCTTCGACGGGACGATCGAGGGCGTGGTCAGCGACTGGATGTACGATCCGGCGATCAACCGCACGATCCACGTCGACAGCCGCTTCATGCTGTGGACCATGGAGAAGGTCGACGGTGCGGATCGCCTGCTCAGGGAAATGGGCGTCACCCGGTAAGGCGCGCGCCCCAAGTTGAATAAGTATGCGGCGCGTGGGATTCCCGCGCGCCGCCTGCTAGTGTAGCCCCTCGGACGGACTTACGAGGGGTTAAAAGGCATGGCGCGCGATCTGGTCGTGGTCGATATCGGCGGCACCCACGCCCGCTTCGCGATCGCCAGCATCGGGGCGGACGGGGCGATCACCCTCGACGAGCCCGAAACGCTCCACACCGCCGACCACGCCAGCTTCCAGACCGCATGGGAGGCCTTCCGCACCCGCAAGGGCGGTAGCCTGCCCCCGGCGGTCAGCATGGCGATTGCCGGCCCGGTCGGCGCACCCGGCAACCTCGCGCCGGTGATCCGCTTCACCAACAACCCCTGGATCATCCGTCCGGGGCTGATCCCCGAGAAGCTGGGGGTGACCGACTTTACCCTCGTCAATGATTTCGCCGCCGTGGCCCACGCGGTCGCGCGGGCTGACGAGAGCCAGTTCCTCCACCTCGCCGGTCCTGACGCGCCGCTCGGCCGGGAGGGCACGATCAGCGTCATCGGCCCGGGCACCGGCCTCGGCGTCGCGCATCTCTATCGGTCGGGCGACCACTACCGTGTGCAGGCAACCGAAGGCGGGCATATCGACTTCGCGCCGCTCGACACGATCGAGGACGCGATCCTCGCCCGGCTGCGCCGCCGCCACAACCGCGTGTCGGTCGAACGTGTGGTGGCTGGCCCCGGCATTGTCGACATTTATCAGGCCCTCGCCGCGCTCGAGCACCGCACCGTGCCGGAACGCGACGCGATCGAGATCTGGAACCTCGCCGCCAGCGGAGAGGACAGCCTCGCCGCCGCTGCCGTCGACCGCTTCTGCCTGGCGCTCGGCTCGGTGGCCGGCGACCTTGCCCTCGCGCAGGGGGGCTTTGCAGGCGTCGTGATCGCCGGCGGGCTCGGCTACCGTATCCGCGAAACCCTGCTCACCTCCGGCTTCGCGGCCCGTTTCAGGGCCAAGGGGCGGTTCGAGAGCCTGATGGCCTCGATCCCGGTGAAGCTGATTGCCCATCCGCAACCCGGTCTGTTCGGCGCAGCCGCTGCCTTCGCCGCCGAGCACGGGGGAGGGGCGTGAAATCGGTCGCGGCGCTGGAAGCGCGGCTCGGCGAGCTGCACCAGCGCACCCGCGAAACGCCGCTCTTCAACCCGGTTTTCCAGCTTGCGCTCGACCTCTCCCGCGCGCTCGAAGGCGGGGAGATGAGCCTCGACGACATGGGCGCGCTGGTCGCGGAACTCGAATGCGATGGCCTCAAGGCGCGCGCGGACAAGCTGCGCGGCTTGCTCGCAGCGCCCCCCGCTCCCCCGCCTCTGGCGCAGGAGGACGACTTCGAGACATTCCGGGCACGCTGGGAGCGCCCTCAGCTCCACGCCGTCTTCACCGCGCACCCGACCTTCCTCCTCGCCCCGGCGCAGGCCGAAGCCGTTGCGCGTGCCGCCTCGTCGCCTGGGGAGGTGGACGAGGCGGTGCGTGCCGGCCCGCCGGTGCGCGGTGCGGTGACGCTCGATCACGAGCACAAGGCCGCGATGGCGGCAATGGCCCGCGCGCAGGACGCCCGCGATGTGATCGTCGCCCGGCTGTTCGAGGAAGCACAGCGTTGCTGGCCGCAGGACTGGCGCTCCCTGCGCCCCCTACCGTTCCGTTTCGCCAGCTGGGTCGGCTACGACATGGACGGGCGGACCGACATCGGCTGGCACACCTCGATCGCCTTCCGCCTCGAGGAAAAGGCCGAACGGCTGGCACGCTACACCGCCTCGCTTGAAGGCCTCGATCCGGCGCATCCGCTGCTTGCGACCCTTCGCCCTGCCACCGCTTTCGCCAGAGCGCGGGCCGAGGACTTCGCGGGCGACCTGTCGAGCGCCGAGGCCCTGGCTGACGCCGCCAACCGGCTCACCGCCCATCATGGCGGCGAGAACCTGCTCTCGCTTACCCCGCTGATCGGCGCGCTCGAGACCGAGGCCGAAACCGCCCCGCAGGCCCGCGCCGCCCGGCTCCTCACCCTCGCTGCGGCGATGCGCGCCGACGGGCTCGGCATGGGCTGGATCCACTTCCGGGTGAACGCCAAGCAGCTCCACAACGCGGTGCGCCGCCGGCTGGGCGATCAAGCGGGCCTAGACCTCGCCAGCAAGGGCGCGATCGCCGCCCTGCGCAAGCTGGTCGAGGAGGCGAAGCCCTTGCGCACCAATTTCGCCGCGCTCGCGACCGAAAGCTCGACCGCGATCCGCAGTTCCTCGCCATGGCGCAGATCCTGAAGCACATCGATGCCGATGCGCCGATCCGGATGCTGGTCGCCGAGTGCGAACAGCCCGCCACGGTGCTCGCCGCGCTCTATTTCGCCAAGCTCTTCGGGGTGGAGGGCAAGGTCGACGTCTCGCCCTTGTTCGAGACCGAGACGGCGCTGGAGCACGGCGGGCGCTTCCTCGACGCGCTGCTCGCCGAGCCGGCTTACCGCACCTATGCCCGCCAGCGCGGCCGCGTGGCGGTGCAGACCGGCTTTTCCGATGCCGGACGCTTTGTCGGGCAGGTTCCCGCCGCCCTCGCGATCGAGCGGCTCCAGGGGCGCCTCGCGGAAGCAATGGCGGCCAACGGCCTCGGCGATATCGCGGCGCTGGTGTTCAACACCCACGGCGAGAGCATGGGACGCGGCGCCCATCCCGCCAGCTTCGCCGACCGCATTGAATGGCCGCTATCCCCTTGGGCACGAAGGCGTTTTGCCCGCGCAGGCATCAGGCTGGAGCCGGAAGTCAGCTTTCAGGGCGGAGATGGTTACCTGTTCTTCGCCACCCCCGAACTGGCGCTCGCCACCCTCACCCGTATCGCCGAACTGCGCCCCGCAGAGGCCGACCTCGCCGCAGCGGCGGACCCCTTCTACCACCGCACCGATCTCAGCCTCGATTTCTACCGGGCGGTGAAGGAGCATCAGGGCGAGCATCTTGCCAGCCGCACCTATGCGCGGGCGGTGACCGCCTTTGGTCTCGGATTGCTCAACCCTACAGGGAGCCGCGTCTCGCGCCGCCAATCGGACATCAGTGCCGACCGCGAAATGAGCCTGCGACAGATCCGCGCGATCCCGCACAACGCGATCCTCCAGCAGCTCGGATACCCGGTCAACGTCATCGCCGGGATCGGCAGCGCGGCTGATGCAAACCGCGAGGAAATGGCTCAATTGCTTGGAGATTCTCCGCGCGGACGGCAGATACTCAGGCTGGTCAGGGCCGCCAATGCGCTCGCCAGCATCAAGACCGTCGCGGCCTTCGGAGAGCTGTTCAATTCGGCCTATTGGGCCAGCCGCACCTATCGCGGGACCGAGGACCATCTGGCAGGCCCCTGTGCGGCCCTGGCGGAGTATCTTGTAGGGGACGACCGCACCGGGGTGTTCCGCCGCCTTGCCTCGCGCCTCAGGATCGATGCCCTGAAGTTCCACCGCCTGATCGCGCTCCTGCCCGAAGAGGCCGCCGACACCGAGACGCGCGAGCATGTGCGGCGGCGGATCGGCGTGCTTCAGGCGCTGCGCCTCGCGCTGCTGCAGCACATGTTCCTCAAGGTCGTGGCGGTCCCCGCCTTCAGCCGCGCCAACGATATCAGCCGCCGCGATGTCATTGAAATGGTGATGACTTTGCGCATAGACGAGGCCCTTGTCCAGCTCCGCCGCGCCTTCCCCGTGCGCATCCCCGGCCCGCGCGACTTCCCGCTGGACGAGCCGTCCGACTACCCCGATAGCGGCGAGGAGGGCTACGGGGCCTACGAGCGCGATTTCATGACGCCGATCGCAAGGGCGCAGGAACTCTCCCTCCGGATCTCGACCGCGATTGCCAATGAATTCGGGGCGCACGGCTGATCGCCGCCCGATGGCGGTGTTTCACGTGAAACACCCCAAGAAAGCCGCGCCAGAACGGGTCTGGAAGGGGTCTGGAGGGGTGCAAAACCGATCTGGAAGCGCCCTGAACACGCATGGAGCCCACTTGCGCCCCCTCGGGAACGCTCCCTCGGGAAAGCCCCCTCAGCCCCGCAACGTGCTGCCCCGCGCGATGAGCTTCACCGGCACCCGCCGCCGCGCCATGTCGCCTTCGCCGTCCAGCACCGCCTCGACCAGCGCCGCACCGGCCTCGGCCGGATCGGGCGCGATGGTGGTGAGGGGCGGGCGGCTGAAGCGGCCTGCGACCAGATCGTCGAAGCCCATCACCCCGACCTCGCCCGGCACCGCCATGTCGGCGGCGGCGAAGGCCTCGAGCGCGCCCAGCGCCATCGCGTCGCAGGCGGCGAAGACGGCATCGACGCCCTCCCCACGCTCGATCAGACGACTTGCCGCGCGGCGGCCTTCCTCCTCGCGGGTGGCGGCGTTGACCGTGGGGGCAAGGCACGGCTCGAGCCCCGCAGCGCGCAGGGCTTCGGCATAGCCTTCGTAGCGTTCGGTGAACTGCACCTGCGGCGTGTTCAGCGCGCCAAGGAAGCAGGGGCGCCTGTAGCCCTGCGCCAGCAGGTGCTCGACCGCGAGCCGCCCGGCCGCGCGGTTGTCCGAGCGCACCCAGTCGAGCTCGTCGAAGGGCGATCCCCAATAGGCGACCCTGCGGCCTTCGGCATCGAGCCCGCGGAAATGCTCCCAGGCGGCGGCATTGGTCGTGGTACCGATCACGACAAGGCCATCGGCCCGGCCCTGTTCCTGGTAATGCCCGAAAAACTCGCCCTCGCGCGCCTGGAAGCTGACCAGCGTCTCGAAGCCGCGCTCGGACGCCGCGACGCAGACCGAGCCGAGCAAGGCATAGGCAAAAGGATTGATGCTCGACGCGCTGTCGCCCTCGCGGCAGATCACCACCACCGCGAGCGTGCCGGTGGAGCCCCGCCGCAGCCGCGCCGCGCGCTCGTCGACGAAATAGCCCAGCGCCTCGGCCGCCTCGATCACCTTGCGGCGGGTGGCTTCGGCAATCGCGGGAGACCCCGAAAGGGCGCGGCTGACGGTCGGCTGGCTGACACCCGCCCGCTCCGCCACATCGAAGGATGTGGGCCGTCTTTTCGGTCCCGCGCTCATGGGTTTTTCTCTAGGGCCTGATCTTATCCCCGCGCAAGGCCGGGATGCATTCCTATTCGCACTGGAATTATGGCGCGGGCTCTTGCAGGTTGACACGGTTGCGCGGATTGTGAACGTTCGCAAGAGAAGGCGTGCGGGCCAACCGCGCGCGGGGAGAGGGATCAGCGATGGCATTAGCGCCGGGCGCAAGCAGCGCAGGGGATTACGGGCAGGCATCTGACGCGCCGCAGGTCGATGCGCCCGGTCTCAACTACTTCGTCTTCGCGCTGTTCTTCATCTTCGGCGGGATCACCTCGCTCAACGACGTGATCATCCCCAAGCTCAAGGAGCTGTTCACGCTCAACTTCTTCGAGGCGAGCCTCGTCCAGTTCTGGTTCTTCATCGCCTATGCGATTGTCGGCATCCCGGGGGCGCGGCTGGTCAAGAAGCTGGGCTACATGCGCGGCGCGGTCGCGGGCCTCGTCACGATGATGGCAGGCTGCCTGCTGTTCATTCCGGCAAGCCAGACCGCGCTCTTCCCGATGTTCCTGTTTGCCTATTTCATCCTCGCAACCGGCGTGGTGCTGGTGCAGATCGTCGCCAACCCGCTGATCAGCCTGCTGGGGCCAGAGCGCACGACGCACAGCCGCCTGACCTTCGCGCAGGCCTTCAATTCGCTGGGAACGACGATCTTCCCTTACGTGGGCGCGATCCTGATCCTCGGCAGTCTCGCCACCGTCACCGCGGCCGAGCTGTCGGGTGCCGAGCTTGCCGCCTATCGCACGGCCGAGAGCCAGGCGATCGTCACCGGCTATCTCGGCCTTGCGGCCGCGCTTGCGGTGGTGGCGGGCGCGGTGTGGCTGTTCCGCAATCGCCTGAAGGGCGAACGCCACGAACAGACCAGCCTTGCCGAAGGCCTCGCGCTGCTGAAGCGCCCCCGTTTCGGCTACGGCGCGGCCTCGATCTTCCTCTATGTCGGCGCGGAAGTCGCGATCGGCAGCTTCATCGTCAACTACCTGATGCAGGCCGAGGTGCCGAACCTCGCCGAACAGGACGCGGGCAAGCTCATCTCGCTCTACTGGGGCGGCGCGCTGGTGGGGCGCTTCATCGGCTCGGGCCTGCTGCGCATGGTCAGCCCCGGCCTGCTACTGGCGACGGTGGCGACGGGAGCGATCACGCTGATCGCGATCTCGGCCAACACCACCGGCACGGTCGCCGGCTATTCGCTGCTGGCGGTGGGCCTGATGAACGCGATCATGTTCCCGACGATTTTCTCCCTCGCCTGCGAGAAACTGGGGCCGAGGGCAGCGGACGGATCGGGGATCATCAATGTCGCCATCGCGGGCGGCGCGATCATCCCGCCGCTCTACGGCGCGCTGGCCGACGCCACCAGCCTCGCCACGGCGCTGGCGCTACCGGCGGCGTGCTACGCGATCATCGCCGGCTTCGGGGTGTTCGCGCGCCGGCCTGCTTGATTTTTGCGGCCACCTTCGGGGGCCGAAATTGAATAAGTATGCGCCCACTGGCGAATAACTCCCCGCGCGCCTAGTTAGGGCGCACGAGAGAAGGGGCCTTTGCGCATGAGCTTCACCGCTGACCGTCTGCTGCTGTTCGGAGCCACCGGCGACCTTGCCCAGCGGATGCTGCTGCCGAGCCTCTTCGCGCTCGATGCCGATGGCCTCCTCGCGCCCGACCTGAAGATCATCGGCACGGCGCGCAGCGCCATGAGCGACAGCGAATACCGCAACTTCGCCCGCGCCGCGCTGGAGAAATATCTCCCGCCCGAACGCCGGGGGCGGATGGCCGAGTTCATGAACCGCCTCGCCTACCAGACCCTCGATGCGACCACGCTCGAAGGCTATGATGCGCTGGCGACAAAGGTCGGCCATCCGGCGCGGGGGCTCGCCATCTTCCTCTCGACCGCGCCGAGCCTGTTTGGCCCCACGATCAAGGGGCTGCAATCGGCCGGGCTGACGGGCGAGACGGTGCGGATGTGCCTCGAAAAGCCGCTGGGCACCGACCTTGCCTCGAGCCGCGAGATCAACGACGCTGTCGCGGGCGCCTTTCCGGAAAGCCGGATTTTCCGCATCGACCACTATCTCGGCAAGGAGACGGTGCAGAACCTGCTGGCGCTGCGCTTTGCCAACCTGATGTTCGAGCCGCTGTGGAACGCGGCGCATATCGATCACGTGCAGATCACCGTCGCCGAAACCGTCGGCCTCGAAGGCCGCGTCGCCTTCTACGACGATGCCGGGGCAATCCGCGACATGGTGCAGAACCATATGCTGCAATTGCTGGCGCTGGTGGCGATGGAGCCCCCCGCGCACTTCGATGCGACAGCGGTGCGTGACGAGAAGGTCAAGGTGCTGCGCGCGCTGCGCAAGGTCGCCTCGGGCGAGACCGTCACCGGGCAGTATCGCGCGGGCGCCATCGGCGGTTCGGCTGTGCCGGGCTATGACGAGGAGCTGGGCAAGCCGTCCGGCACCGAAACCTTCGTCGCGATCAAGGCCCATGTCGACAACTGGCGCTGGAAGGGCGTGCCTTTCTACCTCAGGACCGGCAAGCGGTTGCCCAAGCGCGTCACCGAAATCGTGATCCAGTTCCGCCCGGTGCCGCACTCGATCTTTGCCGGAAAGGGCGCGACGATGCAGCCGAACCGCCTCGTGATCGGCATCCAGCCGGAGGAGAACATCACCCTGTCGCTGATGACCAAGGTGCCGGGCCTCGACCGCGAGGGCATCCGCCTGCGCTCCGTGCCGCTCAACATCGCCATGCCCGACGCCTTTTCGGGCGCGGTGCGGCGGATCGCCTATGAACGCCTGCTGCTTGATCTGGTTGAAGGCGACCAGACCTTGTTCGTGCGACGTGACGAGGTCGAGGCGCAGTGGGAATGGGTCGATGCGATCCGTGGCCAATGGGCGGCGGACGGGCTCACCCCCAAGACCTATACCTCGGGAAGCTGGGGGCCGTCTGCGGCGATCGCTCTGGCGGAAAGGGACGGAGTGACGTGGCATGAATAGAGCACAAATCCTCCCCTTGCAGGGGAGGATGGCATGAACGACACCCTCCACCGGGTGACGCAGCGCGTGATCGCCAATTCGCGGGCGAGCCGGCAGGCCTATCTCGATCTCATCGCGCGCGAGGCCGATAATCTCGGCAAGCGCCCGGCGGTATCGTGTTCGAACCTCGCCCACGCCTATGCGGGGACCGCCGAGGACCGCGAGGCGCTGGTGGCGGGGCGCGGCCCCAATATCGGGATCGTCACCGCCTATAACGACATGCTTTCGGCCCACGCGCCCTATTACCGCTATCCCGAGCGGCTGAAGATCTACGCCCGCGAGGTCGGCGCGACGGCGCAGGTCGCGGGCGGGGTTCCGGCGATGTGCGACGGGGTGACGCAGGGCGAGACGGGGATGGAGCTGTCGCTCTTCAGCCGCGACGTGATCGCGCTCTCGACCGCCGTGGCGCTCTCCCACGCGATGTATGAAGGCGCGCTGATGCTCGGCATCTGCGACAAGATCGTGCCGGGGCTGCTGATGGGGGCGCTCCGCTTCGGGCACCTGCCGGCGATCTTCGTGCCGGGCGGCCCGATGCCCTCGGGCATTCCCAACAAGGAAAAGCAGCGCGTCCGCCAGCTCTATGCCGAAGGCAAGGCGACCCGTGCCGAGCTCCTCGCCAGCGAGATGGCGAGCTATCACTCGGCCGGCACCTGCACCTTCTTCGGCACGGCGAACTCCAACCAGATGATGATGGAGATGATGGGGCTGCACGTCCCCAATGCCGCCTTCATCAATCCCGGCACGAAGCTGCGCCAGGCCTTGGACCGCGCGGCGGTGCACCGCCTTGCCGAGATCGGACCGGGGGGCGAGGATTATCGCCCGCTGGGGCGGTGCGTCGACGAGAAGGCGGTGGTCAATGCGGCCGTGGGCCTGCTGGCGACGGGCGGATCAACCAACCACGCGATCCACCTGCCCGCCATGGCGCGCGCGGCGGGGGTGATCTTCGACTGGAACGACCTCAGCGAGCTTTCCAGCGCCGTCCCGCTGATCGCGCAGGTCTATCCCAACGGCGCGGGCGACGTGAACCACTTCCACAACGCGGGCGGCATGGGCTTCGTGATCGGGGAACTGCTCGAGGCGGGCCTCGCCCACGGCGACATCCTGACGGTCGGGCGCGGCGGCTTTGCCGATTACGCCAAGGAGCCGGGTCTGGACGGCGAGGAACTGGTGTGGCGCGAGGTCGGCCCCTCGGGGGACGACACGATGCTCCGCCCGGTCGGCAATCCCTTCAAGCCCGACGGCGGGATGCGCCTGCTCGAGGGCAATCTGGGGCGCGCCTGCTTCAAGACCTCGGCGGTGGACGAGGCACGCTGGACGGTAGAGGCCCCGGCCCGCGTCTTCGACGATCAGGCCGCGGTCGCCGCCGCCTTCAAGGCGGGCGAGCTTGACCGCGATGTCGTGGTCGTCGTCCGCTTCCAGGGCCCGCGCGCCAACGGGATGCCCGAACTCCACAAGCTCACCCCGCCTCTGGGCGTGCTGCAGGATCGCGGCCACAAGGTGGCGCTAGTGACGGACGGCCGCATGTCGGGCGCGAGCGGCAAGGTGCCCGCCGCGATCCACTGCACCCCCGAGGCGCTCGGGGGCGGCCCGCTGGCGCGCCTGCGCGACGGTGATATCGTGAAAGTCTGCGCCGTCACCGGCGAACTCAGCACCACCGCCGACCTCGCCAGCCGCGAACCCGCGCCCGATCCGCAGGCCGAGATCGGCACCGGCCGCGAGCTGTTCGGCATGATGCGCCGCTTCGCCGACGGCGCGGAGCAAGGCGCGAGCGCGATGCTGGCCACCGGAGGCATGTGATGAATATCGACGCCATCATGCGCACCGCGCCCGTCATCCCGGTGATCGTCATCGAGGACGAAGCCCACGCCGTCCCGCTGGCCGAGGCGCTGGTCGCGGGCGGGCTCAGGGTGCTCGAAGTCACCCTGCGCACCCCCGCCGCGCTCGGCGCGATCCGGGCGATGAAAGAGGTCGAGGGCGCGATCGTCGGGGCGGGCACGGTCACCAATCCGCGCGATCTCGATGCGGCGCTCGAGGCGGGGAGCGAGTTCATCGTCTCCCCCGGCCTCACCGAGCCGCTGGGCAAGGCCGCCATCGCGGCGGGCGTGCCCTTCCTCCCCGGCATCGCCAATGCGGGCGACATCATGCGCGGGCTGGACTTGGGGCTCGATCGCTTCAAGTTCTTCCCGGCGATGGCGGCGGGAGGACTGCCCGCGCTGAAAGCGCTCGCCGCGCCCTTCGGCAATGTCCGCTTCTGCCCGACCGGCGGGATCAGCCTCGCAAATGCGCCCGAATGGCTGGCCTTCGATCCGGTGCTCTGCGTCGGCGGCTCGTGGGTCTCGCCCAAGGGCGCACCGGACAAGGCGGTGATCGAGAAGCTGGCTAAAGAGGCTTTCGCGCTGCGCTAGTCCTTCGCCAACAGCCACCCGAAGATCTCGGGCAGGCGCGCCGCCCAGGCGTTCTCCTCGTGCTCGGCGCCCTCGTAGACCTTGCTCTCCCAGTCGCGGCCCTTCTCCCAGCCTTCCGCCGCGAACCGCGCGTCCACGACCTGCTGGTAGGGCGCGTAGAAGGCATCGAGCGTCGCCGTGCCGTGGTCCAGCCACACCCGCCGCCCCTCGGGCTTGCCGAGGCGCGCCGCGAACCAGCCGTCCCACAGCGCCTTGAGCTGATCGGCGTCGACGGCGCGCGGATCGACCGCGGGCCAGTGCGAGGAGACGCAGCCCGCCCGCCCGAACACCTGCGGCTTCTCGAGGAAGGCATAGCAGCTCATCAGCCCGCCCATGCTCGAGCCGATGATCGCGGTGTCGTCGCGGCCAGGGCGGGTGCGGAAGCTTGCGTCGACCCATGATTTGAGCGGGCCGGCGATCCACGCCAGATAGGCTTGCGAGATCACGCCGCCCGCCGTCATGCCGTCCATCTGCGCACGCAGATTGCCCGAGGTCATGTCATAGAGGCTGCGCGGCAGATATTGCCGGTGCCGGTCGCGCCCGGGCGCCCAGATGCCGACGATGATATGCGGCTCGACCTTGCCGCTCGCCACCGCCGCCAGCATCGCTGTGTCGGCGGCCCAGATCTTCTTGAAGTTCGATTTCTCGATGTCGAACAGGTTGTGCCCGTCGTGCATGTAGAGCACCGGATAGCGGCGATCACTCGCGTCGTAGGCGGGGGGCAGCCAGATCGTCAGGCGTTGGTCGGGGAGGTCTGCGGCGGGGACGCGCTCGTATTCGATCAGGCGCCCCGCGTCCTGCGCCGCCAGCGGCGCGGCAAGGCCCAGCAGCGCAAGCAGCGCAGCAAGCATTCGGAACATCGGCAAACCTCCCTGTGTTTGCCCCCTTCTATGGCGGGGACAGGGCGGCGCTCAAGCCCCTGCGGCAGCGGTCTCGGCCAGCATCATCGCGCCGACAATCCCCGAATCCCCGCCGAGGCGCGGGGCGATGACGCGGTGGGGCGCGCCGCCGGGGAGATAGCCCCCATCGAGCGCACGGGCCCGCTCGGCAACCCGCTCGATGAGGCCGGGGGTGTTCGCCACCCCGCCGCCGATCGCGACCTCCCCCACAGCGAGGCTGGCGAACAGGGCATGGCAGGCCTGCGCGATGTAATCGGCGATGATGGCGTGGCCGGGGTGGTCGGCGGGCAGCTCGGACAGCGAGGCGCCCCAGCGCGCGATGATCGCCGGGCCGGAAGCAAGGCCTTCCAGACAGTCGCCATGATGCGGGCAAATGCCTGCAAAGCCCGCATCATCGGGATGGCGGCGCGGGTAGATATGGCCGATCTCGGGGTGGGCGATGCCATGGACGGGCTTGCCCTCCAGCACCAGCCCGCCGCCGATCCCGGTGCCGATGGTGAGGTAGGCGAGGCTGCCGCCGCCCGCCGCGCGGTGCTCGGCGAGGGCGGCGGCGTTCACGTCGGTGTCGAAGCCGACCGGCACGCCCAGCGCGCGGGCGAAGTGGCCTGCGATGTCGCACGCGGCCCAGCCCGCTTTCGGGGTGTTGGTGATGAAGCCCCAGCGCGCGCTGGCGCGGTCAAGCTCGACCGGGCCGAAGCTGCCGATGCCGAGCGCGCGGATGCCGCCTTGCTGCATGAACCAGTCCGCCGCCTCCGCCAGCGTGGTGGCGGGATCGCGGGTGGCGATCGCGCGGCGCGCGGTGATCCGGTCAGGCGACGGGCCGACGGCGAGCACGAACTTCGTGCCGCCCGCCTCGATCGCGCCGAGCATCACACCGCCTCTTGCGTTGCCGGAGCCCGCAAGGCGGCGCGCGTGCCGTCGAGCTCCAGCTGCATCAGCGGCGCGGGCACACCGCCGAAGCGGCCGTCCGGCAGGGCATCGACGAAGCTGCACACGGTGAGGCTCGCATCGACATACCAGCTATAGGTCTGCTGGGGACGATCGGCAGGGTTGGCGAGCACCAGACCGGTGCCGTTGAGCGGTCGCCAGGGGCCTGCCATGCTGTCCGCCACCATTCCGTAAAGCCCCCCCGGCGCGTGGCGCAGGCCGTCCGCGAAAGTCGCGGTCTGCGTCGACCAGAAGGCGTAGTAATGTTTCGCGTGAAACACCAGATGAGCGCGCTCCAGCTCGTTGTTGACGCCGTCTGCATGGATGCAAGGAGGGGTCAGGAGCCAGCCTGAAGCGGTTTTGCGGGCAAGGCCGAAGGCCCCGTTAAAGGCGCTGTCCGATCCGGCGAGCGAGGCGGTGAAGGCGATATACTCATGGCCATCGGCAGGATCGCGGAACCATGCAGGGTCGCGGAAGGCCTTGATCATGCCCGGCGCACCGTCATGGGCATTGGCGGGCATGTAGTGGGGCGCGTAGCCGGTGACGAGCGGTGCCGGGTCCGACCAGTCGCACGGCCAGCCATCTTCGCCCAGCGCGCTGCTCGCCGCCCACAATTCCTGCTGGTAGCCTCCCGCACGGGCCGCAGTCCCTGCGGCGGTGAAGAACAGCGTCACCCGGCCTTCATGGAACAGGGCCGAACCGGCCCATTCGCGCTCATAGGGCACGGGCCTGTCCGGCAGCACCGGACCGCGATCATGCCACGCGCCTGCCACCCGTTCGAGCCAGTGGATCTTCGCCTCGAAATGCCTGAGGCCCGGGTCGCCCCGGTCGGGCGCGGTCAGTGCCATCCACAGCTCGCGTCCGGCGATACTGGCGCAGTGTCCGGCCGCGTCCTGCACCGGCCACATATCCCAGTAGAGGCGCGCCGGATCGAGGGCCGAGCGGTCGGGCGAAAGCACCGGCGGGATCAGCCCTGCCGCCGGCGGGGAGCCGATCCGGCGGGCATGTTCGGCTGTCCAGGCGCTCGTCATCGCTTCACACTCGTCCCATGGGCGGGTCACACAGGAGGCAGGGCTGGCCGCTTCGGGGAGAATAGCGGCCAGCCCCGGAACCCCGTTCCGGCTCGTCAGAAGTCGAACCGCACCGAGGCAAGCACCGTGCGTCCGGCAATCGAGCGCGCGCGCACGATCGCGTTGCCGGGGATCGCGCCTTCCTCCGCCTCGGTGAAACCGGTGGCGTTAAACAGGTTCGCGGCGTTGAGGCCGACTTCGACCCGGTCAATCGGGCGGAAGGCGGCGAAGGCATTCACCTGGGTGAAGCCAGGCAGCTTGAGCTGGTTCGAATCCTGCGTGTAGCTGTCGGTGGTGCCGACCACGTTCGCGCCCAGGGTGAACTGCTTGCTGTCGTACTGCGCGGTCGCCTGATAGACGAGATCGGCCTGACGACGCGGGGTGTTGCCGATGGTGGTGCGGTCGAGCGCGTCCTTGATCTCGGCGTCGGTCCAGGTCGCACCTGCCGAGAGCGAGAACGGTCCGGTGCGGTACGAACCTTCAAGCTCGATACCGATCGCCTCGAACTCCGTGTCGAACAGCCGCAGCGGGGCGATGTCGACGTTGGTTTCCGAAGTCCGGGCGAAGAAGCCGGTGGCATAAAGCGCGAGGCCGCCGGACTGATACTTCACCCCGGTTTCGAGCTGGTTGACCCGCGCGATCACACCGTCGTCACCGCCCGGCAGGCTGCCGTCGAGGGTGCTGACGGCCGGCGAGAACAGCGACCGGTCGGCGGTGTGACGCCCACCCTGGCTGTAGCGCGCGAAGGCGGCGAGATCGTCGGTCAGCAGGTAGTTCGCACCCAGCGAGAAGCTGAAGTAGTCGAAGT
Source organism: Erythrobacteraceae bacterium (assembly GCA_027486035.1). Taxonomy (GTDB): domain Bacteria; phylum Pseudomonadota; class Alphaproteobacteria; order Sphingomonadales; family Sphingomonadaceae; genus Erythrobacter. Next base: position 171,790 of record JAIXPX010000033.1, read on the forward strand.
CGTAATTGACCGGGCGCGCGCTGCCGAGCGGCAGGATGCTGGTCTGGCTCTCGGCGGTGCTGATCGTGCCGTTACGGTCGAAGTCGAAGCTGCCGACACCCACCCCGAAGCCGCTGTCGGCGCCCGCGATCGTGCCGCTGGCATCGCCGAAGTCGTAACGGACCGAGGCGTCGAGCGTCAGGCGGCCGGTCTCGACCGAAAGCGAGGCGAAGGGCGCGTAGGTCGAATAGTCGACGTCGTAGGAGCGGCGGCAGCAATTGCCGAAGAAGTTGGCACCGAAGCCGACGGTGCCGTTCTGCGTGACCGTCTGGCCGCCCGCATTGCGGATGTTGACCAGCGCCGCCTGCCCGTTGCCCTGGACCGTCTGCACGTGGCTGGTCCACAGCCAGTCGGTGTCGATAGTCTGGCGCGAGAAGTAGAAGCCGCTGGTGAAGTTGGCCGTGCCGCCGCCGATGTCGAACTGCTTGTTGACGCGGAAATCGTTGGTGACGTTGTCGAGGCTGTTGAGGCGGGTGTTGAAGACCACCACGTTGGTCAGCAGGCCATTGCCGCCGATGGTGGCGGGGTTGGCGACCTGACCGGCGCTGGGACCGGTGGCAAAGACGATGCTCGAACCCGCGCCGCCGATGCCGTTGGCGATGCCCTGCGCCGCGCCCGCCCCGGCCGGGAAGGGCGACATGAACCCGCCCGAATTGTCGGCGAAGCGGAAGCGGTTGGTCAGCGTCCAGCCGCTGCCGACATCGACCTCGCTCTCGATCCCGAAGGCAAGGCTCTTGACCGAGAGGCCATCGCGGAAATCGTAGCTGGCCGGATTGTTGTTGCCGTCGAGCGAGACGGCCGGGGTGAGGTAGGGGCTGTAGAGCGCGTCGGTGCGCGGATCGAAGCCGGGAATCGCCTCGTAGTTGGGGCTCGCGTTGCTGCCCGTGACCCGCACCGGTTGCGGCAGGATCGTCGGGGTGGTGTCGTCGAGATACTTGGCGCTGAAGCGGATGTAGCCGCCGTCGAATTCCTTGGTGATGTTGGCCTTGATCTGGCCGCCGTCATAGCCGTTGTAGCCGATGTCGCGCGGGCCTTCGCCGGTGCGGTAGAAGCCGCCGACGTGGAAGTAGAGATCCTCCGCCAGCGGAGCGCCGTAGTCGAAATCGAGGCGGTAGCTCTCGAAGTCGAGGCCAACGCTTGCCTGGATCGCGCCGCCTTCCTGCTCGCCGGTCTTGGAGATGAAGTTGATCACCGCGCCCGGCGCGTTCGAGGCGAAGGTCGAGGCCGAACCGCCGCGCACCGCCTCGACCCGGGCGACCGAGCGGTCGGCGCGCAGGAAGTTGTCGGCGTTGCCGAAGATGATGTCGCCGAATTCGAGGATCGGCAGGCCGTCTTCCTGCAGCTGGATGTAGCGCGCACCGCCGGTCGAGACGGGGATGCCGCGCACTGCGATATTGGCGTTGCCCTCGCCGCCCGAGGCTTCCGAGCGGATGCCCGGGATCTGGCGGATGAGGTCGGCCGAGGAGGGCGCGGCGAGATTGGCGATGGCCTGGGCACCGATGGCGCTGACCGAGACCGAGCTTTCCAGCCGGTTCTGGCCGCGGGCGACAGCGGTGACGATGATCTCCTCACCCTCGGCGCCGGTCTCGTCGGCATTGTCCTGGGCAAAGGCGGGAACGGCGGCAAGCAGGCCCGACAGGGCTGCACTGGCGCAAAACGCGTGACGCAATTTCATGGCATTCTCCTCTCGGTTTCGCGCTTCTTGAGGCGCAGGCGAACATCGACTACGCATCCTGCAAACGATTGCAACAGGAATCTTGCAATCGTTTGCAATCGACTCGGAATTCTGTCACCTCTCTGCCACAGCGTCGGCTATAAGGCGCGCCAAAGATTTGGGATGAGGTGCCATATGCCGGAAAAGGCGCGGCTTTCGCTGCTCAGGATCGTCGAGATGAACATCGGCTTCCTCGGCCTGCAATTCTCCTTCGGGCTGCAGCAGGCCAATATGGGCCCGATCTACGGCTTTCTCGGTGCGGACGAGGCGGCGATGCCGCTTTTGTGGCTGGCCGGGCCGATGACCGGCATGATCGTTCAGCCGATCGTCGGCGCGATGAGCGACCGGACCGCCTCGCGCTTCGGGCGGCGCACGCCCTACTTCCTGATCGGCGCGGTGATCTGCACGCTCGCCCTTCTCGCCATGCCCCATTCGACCAGCCTGTGGATGGCCGCCAGCCTCTTGTGGATCCTCGATGCCGGCAACAACATCACGATGGAGCCCTACCGCGCCTATGTCGCCGACCGGCTTGCCCCTGACCAACGTTCGGCCGGCTTCCTGACCCAGAGCGCCTTCACCGGCCTGGCCCAGACCCTGTCATACCTCGCGCCAAGCCTGCTCACCGCTTTCGTCGCCAGGGACGTGCTCGATGCCAACGGGATCCCGGTGATCGTGCGCATCGCCTTCGTGATCGGCGCGGTGCTCTCGATCTCGACCATCGTGTGGTCGGTTTGGCGGGTGCCCGAGCTGCCGCTGACCCCGGCCCAGCGGGCCGAGATGGCGCAAGAGCCGCTCACCGTCCGCGCCACGCTGGCCGAAATCGGCGACGCGCTGCGCGCCATGCCGCGCCCGATGCGCCAGCTTGCCGGGGCGATGCTGTGCCAATGGTATGCGATGTTCGCTTACTGGCAATACATCACCTTCGCGGTGGGCCGCAGCCTCTATGGCACCAGCGATCCCACCAGCGCTGCCTTCCGCGAGGCGACGCTCACGACCCAGCAGGCGGGCGCGCTCTACAACTTCGTTGCCTTTGCCGGGGCGCTCGCGCTGATCCCCGTGGTCCGGCGCCTGGGCGCCCGGCACACCCACGCGGTGTGCCTCGCGGCCTCGGGTGCGGCGATGCTGATGATCCCGGGCGCTTCGAGCGTGCCGGGACTGTTCGTGCTGATGATCGGCATCGGCATCGGCTGGGCGGGGATGATGGGTAACACCTACGTGATGCTCGCCGACTGCATTCCGCCCGCGCGCACCGGCATCTACATGGGCATCTTCAACCTTTTCATCGTCATCCCGATGCTCATCCAGACGCTCACGATGCCGCAGGTCTACCGCCCGCTGCTGGGCGGCGACCCGCGCAATGTGATCATGCTCGCAGGAGTCTTGATGCTGGCGGGCGCGCTGGCTACGCTGCTGGTGGATGCCGGACATCGGCAGCCCCGCGACCAGGGGCTTGTGACCGGCTGAGGAAACCGATGGCCGGTAGCGACAAGAACGACAGCAAGGACATGATCGCCCGCACCGTCGTGCGCAACATCACCGATCTGGCGCGGCTCGCGGGGGTCTCGCCCGGCACGGTGTCGCGCGCGCTGGCGGGCAAGACCCTCGTCAATGCGCGGACCCGGGAGAAGATCGAGGCACTGGCGCGCGAGCACGGCTTCCGCCCCAACCAGATGGCCAGCGGGCTCAGACGCCAGAAGACCGGCGTGATCGGGGTCGTCATTCCACTGGGCCACGATACCCGCCAGCAGATCTCGGACAGCTTCTTCATGACCCTGCTCGGCCATCTCGCCGACGAGCTTACCCTGCATGGCTATGACCTGATGCTGCGCCGCGTGGTGCCGGACGAGGATGCCGACTGGCTCGACCGCTTCATCGGCTCGGGCATGATCGACGGGGTCATCGTAATCGGCCAGTCCGACCAGTTCGAGCGGATCGAGGATGTCGCCGAGGGCTACCGGGCGATGGTCGTCTGGGGCAACCACCAGGAAGGCCAGCGACACTGCGTCGTCGGCACCGACAACCGGCTGGGTGGGCGGCTCGCCGCCGAGCGCCTGATCGCGGCCGGCGCGACGCGCCTCGCCTTCCTTGGCGATACCGGCCCGATCGAGTTCGCCGCACGCTTTGCCGGAGCGCAGGATGTGGCCGCGCGGATGGGCCTTGCGCCGGTCCTGCCGCTTGTCACCCACCTCTCGCCCGACCGCGCGAGCGAGGAAATCGCCGGCCATTTCGAACGGCACGGCCGCGGGATCGACGGGATCTTCGCCGCGACCGACACGCTTGCCGCACTGTGCCTGACCGAACTGCGGGCCTGTGGCCTGCGCGTTCCCGAGGATGTGCGGATCATCGGGTTCGACGATCTGCCGGTCGCCCGCCACACCGTTCCGCCGTTGACGACCGTGCGGCAAGACATCGCCGCCGGTGCGCATAGCCTGGTCGATCTGCTGCTGCGGCGTCTCGCGGGAGAACAGACCGAGAGCCTGGTGATGCCGCCCGAGCTGGTGACGCGCCAGACGGCGTGAGGCCGCTTCGCAAGACCCGCCCGTGGGACCCGCAAGCGGCGTCGCGGGGCATTTGCCCTGCCCGCGCTGACCTATCTCGCAAAACCCGCATGAATTCGCTTGCCTCTCCTCCTCTCCGCCGCCCTCCGCCCGCTCGCTGCCCCCGTTCATGCCGAGGACACCGCGCCTGCGCCTGCAATCGCGCACGCATTTTGCCCGGCGCTTCGAGGGCGGCGATCCGCGCAACGACTTCGACGGCTGCCACCTGCTCGACGGATCGGTCTCGTCCTGTGGTGGCCGACGCGCCGCACCTTCCGCCTCAAGGCCCTGCCAGCCCGCCTCACCCGCCCCGGCCGCGCCCCTCGCGATAAGAGCGCAGAAGGCGCTCTATCCGCTCCATTCGGCGCGCATGGCGGGGAGCCCTCTGGCGCTGTCCTTGCGGATGGTGATGACACTGGCAGGGCTCGGCCTTGCCCTGCTGGGGAGCCTTGCGATGCTGACCTTCTGGCGCGCGCGGTGGCCACGAAAAAACCCCGCCCGGCCCGCGTCATCACGGGGGCCGAAGCGGGGCTTTCCTGAGCCTCCAGTCGGCGCGTCAGCTCAGCGCGACGTGGCGCTTGAGGTGATGATCGACATTGCCGAATTCGCTGTCGAAAATCGTCAGCCGCTTGAAATAGTGGCCGATGGCATATTCGTCGGTCACGCCGTTGCCGCCGTGGATCTGGATCGCTTCCTGCCCGATCAGCCGCGCCGCCTGGCCGACGCCGACCTTGGCCGCGCTGACCGCCTTCTTGCGCTCCCCCTCGTCCGCGCCGAGGCGCAGCGTGGCGAGATAGGTCAGCGACACCGCCTGCTCGTAGGAGGTGTACATATCGACCATGCGGTGCTGTAGGACCTGGAACGACCCGATCGGCACGCCGAATTGCTTGCGCTGGCGCGAATATTCCACCGTCATCGCATGGGCGACCTTCATCGCCCCGCAGGCCTCGGCACACAGGGCGGCGATGGCCTCGTCGGTGACGGTCTCGATCAGCGCCAGCCCCTCGCCCTCGGCCCCGATCAGCGCGTCAGCACCGAGGGCGACGTTTTCGAAATAGACTTCCGCGGCGCGGCGGCCATCGACCGTCACATAGTCGCGGGTGGTGACGCCCGGGGTGTCCTTGGCGAGGACGAAGACCGAGACGCCCGAGCGATCCCGCCGGTCGCCGCCGGTGCGGGCGGTGACGACAAGGTGGCTCGCCCAGGGCGCGCCGATCACCACCGCCTTGTGGCCGTTCAGGACATAGCCCGAACCGTCCTTCTTGGCGGTGGTTTCAAGGTCGGCATAGTCATAGCGGCCCTTGGGCTCGGCATAGGCGAAGGCAAAGACCCGCTCGCCCGACACGATGGCGCCGATATGCTCTTCCTTCTGCGCCGCGGTGCCCGCGTGCTTGAGGAAGCCGCCCGCGCAGACCACGGTGGGGAGGAAGGGCTCGACCACCAGGCCCTTGCCGAACTCCTCCATGATGATCATCGCATCGACCGCGCCGCCGCCGAAACCGCCGTCGGCTTCGGAGAAGGGCATCCCGAGAATGCCGAGCTCGGCCAGTTGCGCCCAGATCTCGGGCCGCCATCCGGCGCCGCTGGCAATCGCCTTGCGCCGCGTCTCCCAGTCATATTGCTCGCGCACCAGCCGCGACAGGCCGTCGCGCACCATGCCCTGTTCTTCGGTGAAGTTGAAATCCACGAATTCTCTCCCGTCTCAGGCGCTTACAGGCCGAGGATCATCTTGGTGATGATATTGCGCTGGATCTCGTTCGATCCGCCGTAGATGCTGGTCTTGCGCATGTTGAAATAGGTCGCCGCGGCATATTGGGCATAGTCCGGCCCGACCGGGTGCTCGTTCGAATTGTCGTTCGAAACCCCGCCGTGATAGGGCGCGGAATAGGTGCCGACCGCCTCCAGCGTCAGCTCGGTGAGGCGCTGCTGGATTTCGGTCCCCTTGATCTTGAGGATCGAGCTTTCCGGCCCCGGGCCCTTGCCCGCCTGCTCGCCCGCGAGGGTGCGCAGCTCGGTGATTTCCAGCGCGGCGAGGTCGATCTCGAGCTGGCTCACCTTCTTGGCGAAGTCGAAGTCCTTGATGAGCGGCGCGCCATCGAGCGTCTCGTTCGCGGCGATCTCGCGCAGCTTCTCGATCCCGCGCTTCGAACGCGCCACGCCCGCGATGCCGGAACGTTCGTGGGCGAGCAGGAACTTGGCATAGGTCCAGCCCTTGTTCTCGACACCGACGAGGTTCTCGACCGGCACGCGCACGTCGGTGAGCCAGGTCTCGTTGACCTCGTAGCCGCCGTCGAGAAGCTTGATCGGCTTCACTTCCACGCCCGGGGTCTTCATGTCGACGAGGATGAAGCTGATGCCTTCCTGCGCCTTGGCGGTGGGATCGGTGCGGCACAGGAAGAAGCCCCAGTCGGCGTGCTGGGCAAGCGTCGTCCAGGTCTTCTGGCCGTTGATGACGTAGTGGTCGCCGTCACGCACCGCGGTGGTCTTGAGGTTCGCAAGGTCCGAACCCGCGCCCGGTTCCGAATAGCCCTGGCACCACCACACATCGCCCGAGACGATGCCGGGGAGGTGACGGGCCTTCTGCTCGGCATTGCCGAAGGTGTAGATCACGGGGCCGACCATCGAGACGCCGAAGGGCAGCGGCATGACGGTGCTGGCGCGGGCGTTTTCTTCCGACCAGATGTAGCGCTGGGTTGGGGTCCAGCCGGTGCCGCCATATTCGACCGGCCATGCCGGGACCGACCAGCCCTTCTTGCCCAGAATCTTGTGCCAGGCGAGGAAGTCCTCGCGGCTCATGTCCTCGCGCATGCCGAAATCGGCGAGGTGCTTGGGATAGTTTTCGGCGATGAAGGCGCGCACTTCCTCGCGGAAGGCCTGCTCTTCGGGGGTGAACTCGAGGTTCATGGGGGTGCTCTCCTCTCAAGCGGTTTCGTATTTGCCATACGTCTTGTCACCGCTGAGGGACGCTTGAAAAGAGGAAATTATCGTTCCCGCGCCGAGGGCAAAGGAGCCGTAGGGGAATGTTTCACGTGAAACACCGCGAAAGCCCCCCGCAAGCCGGGTCTGGAGGGGGTCTGGACCGATCTCGACCTGCGCAGATTCGCGCAAGGGGCGCGCGAGACGCGGCCTACATTTGCGGGGCGGCGGGGTGTTGGACTTACCTTCCCCCCTTCCTTCGTCATCCCAGCGAAAGCTGGGACCCAGGGCGGCAAACGCTGCTCTACGAGGCCCTGGGTCCCAGCTTTCGCTGGGATGACAAGAAGGGACAATTCACATCTCCAGCGGGCCGTGCTGGATGTGCGGGAGCACGTGGCGGGCAAACAGGTCGGCTTCCCGCATATGCGGGTAGCCCGAGAGGATGAAGGCCTCGATCCCCTCGGCCTGATAGGCCCTGAGCTTGGCGAGCACCTGATCGGGCGTGCCGACGATCGCCGCCCCGCAGCCCGAGCGCGCGCGGCCGATGCCGGTCCACAGGTTCTCCTCGACGAAGCCGTCGCCATCGGCGGCGCCGCGCAGCTCCTGCTGGCGCTGGACGCCGTAGTTCTTGGCATCGAGGCTCTTCTCGCGGATCGCGCGCCCCGCCTCGTCGTCGAGCTTCGAGAGCAGGCGATCGGCATAGGCCCGCGCCTCGTCCTCGGTCTCGCGCACGATCACGTGCACACGGTAGCCGAACTTTAGCGTCCGGCCGTAATTGGCCGCGCGCGCCTTGAGGTCGGCGATATTCTCGCGGACCTTGTCCATCGTGTCGGGCCACATCAGGTAGACATCCGCCGCCTCGGCCGCGCACTCGCGCGCTTCGTGGCTGAGGCCGCCGAAGTAAAAGGGCGGGCACTTGCCGGAAAGCGTGGTGATGCGCGGCGGATCGAGCTTGAGCTTGTAGAACTCGCCGTCGAAATCGAGATGCTCGCCGTTGAGCAGCGTCTTCACGATCTTCATGATCTCGGTGCCGCGGCGGTAGCGCGGGCCGCTCTCGATCTTTTCGCCCGGCATATCCGAGGAGATGATGTTGACGTTGAGGCGGCCTCCCGTGCCGGCGGCGTTGGGCCCGAGGATGCGGTCCAATGTCGCGATGCGGCGGGCGAGCTGCGGCGGCCAGTCCTCGCCCATGCGGGTCGCCCAGAGGAGCTTGATCCGCTTGACCTGCGTGGCGACGGCGGCGGCGAAGATCGTGGTATCGACCCCCAGCTGGTAGCCCGAAGGCAGGAGGATGTTGTCGAACCCGCCTTCCTCGGCGCGGGTGACGATGTTGCGGCAATGCTCCCAGCTCGACTGGAGATAGGGATCGGGGACGCCGAGGAACTCGTAATCATCGTCACACAGCGCGGAGAACCACGCGATTTCGCATTGTTGTTCTTGGGGTTGGGTCATCACGGAAGCCTCTCACCACGCGCGGCGACCAGCACCGCGTACCAATCCGTCCGGGTCCAGCGGACCTTCAGTGCCTCGGCCCCTTCGGCAATCCGCTCGGCATTCTGCGAGCCGATGATCGGGATGATCCCCGCCGGGTGCGCCATCAGCCAGCTATAGGCCGCGACGCTGCGCGAGACGCCCTGCGCCGCGGCGACGGCATCGAGCGCGGCGGCCACCGCCTTGTCGCGGGGCGCTTCGGGTGCGGCGAGACGCCCGCCGCCGAGCGGCGACCAGGCCAGCGGGGTGAGGCCCAGCATCATCGCCTGATCGAGTTCGCCGTTCGCAAAGCAGTCGATCCTGAGCGGACTGATCTCCGGCTGGGTCGCCACCAGCTTGTGCCCGAGGAAATGCTGGAGCGCGGCGATCTGTCCTATCGTGAAGTTGGAGACGCCGAGGGTCTTCACCTTGCCGCTCGCCACCGCATCGTCGAGCACGCGGGCCACCTCTTGAGGGTGCGCCAGAATATCGGGCCGGTGGATCTGCCACAGATCGACAGAGTCCACCTTGAGGCGGCGCAGCGAATCGTCGATCGCTTTGCGCAGATAATCCGCGCTCTGGTCGTAAGGCAGCGGCGGGAGGATGCCGCCCTTGGTCGCAAGGACCATGCGGCTCCGCAGCGCAGGCTCGGCCGCCAGCACCGCGCCCAGCAGCGCCTCGGCATCGCCGAAGCCGCCGCTGCCGTTGAAGCCGTAGATATCGGCGGTGTCGAGGAAGGCGATCCCGGCATCGAGCGCCGCGTGCACCAGCCGGGTCGCGTCCGCCGCCGTGCGGCCGTTCTCGGCCAGGCGCCACATCCCCCAGGCGATGGGGGAGACTTCAATCCCGCTGTTCCCTAGGATCCGGGTGGCAGGAGGCAGGGGCAGTTCACTCATGGTCATTTCCTCTTGGGCGGCGCGACCGAGGCGCGCTCGACGAGTTCGTGGGGCAGGCGCTTGTGGGTGATGTCCCCGCCCGCGATCAGGATCTGGGTCGCCGTGCGGGCGAGGTCGGCCATCGGCTGGCGGATGGTGGTGAGCGGCGGCCAGACGGTGCGCGCGAGCGTCGTGTCGTCGAAGCCCGCGACCGACAATTCGGCGGGCACATTGATTCCCCGGTCATGCGCCACCGCGAGCACGCCTGCGGCCATGTCGTCGTTCGAGGCAAAGATCGCGGTCGGCCGGTCCGGCTGGTCCAGCAGCACCCGCGCGCCTGCGACGCCGGAGTCGAAATCGAACTCGCCATCGACCACGAGGCTGGGCTCGAAGGGAATGCCCACGCGGTCGAGCGCGCGGCGGTAACCGAACAGGCGATCATCCGAGGCCATGTGGTTGGTGTGGCCCTTGATGAAGCCGATCCGGCGATGCCCTGCGTTGATCAGATGCGTGGTCATGTCGTCGGCAGCCTGCGCGTCGTCCATGAACACCGACGACGTGAGCGCGTGGTTGGTCCCCGGCGAGATGCGCACGAAGGGCACGTCCATCGTCTCCAGCGCGCGCAGCACCGGATCGCAATCCGTCACCGGCGAGGAGAGGATGATGCCGTCCACGTGGGTCTCGCTGACGAGGCCGCGCACCTGCTCGCCCACGCGCGGGTCGGCAACGTCGACCGGCTGGGCGAGCAGGCGGATGCCCTTTTCGTGGCACACCTCCCAGCAGCCGGTCTGGATCTGGAACATGTAATAGGGACTGTGATTGTCGTAGATCAGCGCGACCTGCCCCGACTTCGCGCCCGAAAGGATGCGCGCTGCGACCGAAGGCCGGTAATCAAGCTCGGCCATCGCCGCCTCGACCCGCGCCTTCAACTCGGCGCTGACATAGGGGTGGCCGTTCATCACCCGGCTCACCGTCTTGACCGCCACGCCCGCACGGGCGGCGACATCCCTGATATTGGCGCGGCTCATCGGCCGATCTCCGCGAACAGGTCAGCAAAGGCGCTCTCGGGGCGGTAGAAGACCGGCGGCTGGCCGAGGGGCGCGGGCACATCGTGCCAGCCGGGCGCATAAGGCTTCCCGCTCCACAGGTGCCGCCATTCGCCTTGCGGCAGATAGACTCTTCTCATCACCGCCCCCGCCTCGATCACCGGTGCCACCATGACGTCCGCGCCATAGAGGAACTGGTCCTGGATGGTGAAGGTCTCCCGATCCCCGGGATGGTGGAGGAACAGCGCGCGCTGGGCCGGAAGCCCGCTGGCTTGCGCCTCGGCGACGAGGTGGCGGACATAGGGCGCAAGGGCCGCGTGGACCCGGCTCCAGCGCACGAAGCCTTCGATTAGCGCCGGCGTGCTGTCGATCTGGAGATTGTCGTCCGGCCGGTTGCCCTCGTGGGTGCGGAAGACCGGGCTGAAGGCGCCCAGTTCATACCACCTGAGGATCAGCTCCTCGCTGCGGACATTGCCGAAGAGGCTGGTGTAGCCGCCGACGTCGGAATGGCTGAAGGCATTGCCGACGAGGCCCGAAGACAGCGCAGCGGTGATCACCGTGCCGATCCCGTCATGGCGGCTGAAATCGACCGACTGGTCGCCCGCCCAGAGCAAGGGGCAATGGGCCTGCACGCCCGTGTGCCCGGCGCGCATGAACCACAGCACCGCGCCGGTCTTGCCCCTTGAGGCGACCGCGCGGGCATTGACCTCGGCCCAGCGGACCGGCCAGCGGTTGTGCTCGGCCATGGGATCGCCATCGAAGAGGCGCAGGTCGGTGGGGAGATATTCCCCGAAGTCGGCCATCCAGCCGTCGAGCCCGAAATCGAGCATCCGCTTAGCCATAACCTCCTCGGCGAACCAGTCGCAGGCGGCCGGATTGGTGAAGTCCACCACGCCCGCCTCGAACTCGCCGAAATCGACGAGGTAGGGCGCATCCGAATCCAGCCGCCGCGCGAAATAGCCCCGCGCCGCCGCCTCCGGGAACAGCGCGCCGTCAACCGCGAGGTAGGGGTTCACATAGCCGAGGAAGCGGATGCCCCGCGCCTTCAGGGCGGCGATGCGCGCGGGCAAATCGGGATAGCGGGCCGCGTTCCACTGCCAGTCCCAGAACAGCCGCCGTCCGAAGCTGGTCTCGCGGACGCCGACCCAGTCCTCGCACCACAGGCCCGAGACCGCCGCACCAGCCGCGATCAGGGCTTCGAGCCGTTCGAAGGAGGCCTCGCCCTGCTTGAGGCCAACCACCGCGCCGCCCAGCGCCCAATCGGGGAGCGCGTGACGCGGGCCGAAACGGGCACCGAGCTGGCGGACGAGATCGGCAGGCGCGCCCTCGAACAGGTCGATCACAACCGCGCCCGACCAGACGTGGATGCGCAAGGTTCCGGGCGCGCGCGCGTCGAACTCGGCATATTCGGTGTTGGCGAGGGAGAGTGCCCAGCCGCCCGAGCACAGCACCGTGGGCTCGGGGTAATTGGTCGTCCAGTAATCGCCCCCGGCAAAGCTGCCGTCGGCGCTGGCCTGATCGGTCAGCGGCGTGCCGGGTTCGCGCCCGACGCCGGGCTCGCTGGTCCATAGCGGGAAGGTGCGGCCATCGAGAACAAGGTGGCTCATCTGCTCGCCCCCGCCCCACAGCACATCGCCCTCGGCCAGCGCGAAGTCGATGGTGAGGCGGTCGTGCGGGGTCTTGGCGGCAAGGATAAGCCGCGCCCCAGCGAGCGTGACCGCGACTCCGGCGCTGCCGTCGGCGCTGGCGAGGGCGATCGCGCCGCTGCCATCGCGATTGCTGCGGGTGAGTGGCTCTGCCGCAACAGCATCATCCGCAAGGCGGAAATTGCCGCGCACCATGCTTACCCGCGGCGCGCCCGAAGCCGTTGAAATAGCAGGCGCTTCGGGGCGATGGCACAGGATCGTCCGGCCTGCCAGCAGCAGGTCGAAACCCTCCTCTTTGCACTCCAGCCGTGCTGCCACGTCGCCTGCTCTCTCCCCCGGACTGTCCCTTGGTCCGGTCTGACACCGCTTGACAGAATGGGACAGAAAGCGCAACCCGAGCGCCGAAAGATCGACCGCACGGGCGATGATCTTCGCTGTCGCCCGGACGAAGACCGATCATGCAAGGGGAGAGAACACCGATGTCCGCCACCACCCGAATAGCGCTCAAGTCGCTTGCCCTCTCGGCCAGCGCGCTCGCTCTGACCTACACCGCGCCGGCCATGGCGCAGGTCGAGGAAATCGTCGTAACCGCACAGAAGGTCGAGGAAAACGTCCAGGACGTGCCGATCGCGATCACCGCGGTTTCGGGCGACCGGCTCGACCAGGCGGTGGTCTTCAGCCTCGAGAACATCTCGAACGTCATCCCCTCCGTGACCTTCCGCAAGGGCACCACCAGCGCCAACAGCGCGATCGTGATGCGCGGTGTGGGCACGATCAGCTTCTCGGTCGCGGCCGAGCCGTCTGTGTCCACCGTTGTCGACGGCGTGGTGCTGTCGCGTTCGGGCCAGGCCTTCATGGACCTCGTCGACATCCAGCGCCTCGAAGTGCTGCGCGGCCCGCAGGGCACGCTATTCGGTCGCAACGCCTCGGCCGGCCTCGTCAACATCGTCTCCGAAGGCGGCACCGACAGCTTCCAGGCCGAAGCCAATGCCGACCTGTTCGAAGGCAACGAATACCGCCTGCGTGCGGCGGTCTCCGGGCCGCTCGCCGAGAACCTGACCGCGCGCCTGACCGGCTTTTACGGCAGCTTCGATGGCAACATCACCAACATCAACGGCGGCACCAACCGCAAGGTCAACGGCTACGAGCGTTACGGCCTGCGCGGGATCATGGATTATGATGACGGCGGCAAGAAGGTCCGCCTGATCGCCGATTACTACAAGGCCGATGACGATTGCTGCGCCGACGTGACCGGCGCCAGCCGCGGTGCGGCGCAGGATGCCGAGCTCAACCTGCCCGGCGGCGTGGCGATCGGCGAGAAGCAGCGCTTCATCAACCACAACCTTGTCACCTCGACCGAGGACGAGCAGTGGAGCCTCACCGGCACGGGCGATTTCGACATCAGCGACAGCCACACGCTGAGCGTGGTGCTGGGCTATCGCAACTGGTTCAACCGCGAGCTGCGCGAAGGCGACTTCCTGCCGCGCGCGCTTGTCGGCGTGGGCGAGCTGCACGATGACGGGGTGGTCAAGACCGAGCAGCTCTCGGCCGAAATCCGCATTGCTTCGGACCAGACCAAGCCGTTCTTCTACCAGGCGGGCGCCTTTGCCTGGCGGTCGGACAACAGCCAGGACTTCACCCGTCGCAACGTCACCTGCGCCAGCTCGACCCTGCCGGTCGATGCCCGCAGCGGCCTGCGTCCGTGCAACCTCACCGATACGGCCAACACCCTGTTCCCCAGCGCCACCTCGCGCAGCGACGTGCGTTCGGTGAACTACGCGCTCTTCACCCAGGCGACCTACCGCCTGACCGAGAAGCTCTCGCTGACCGGCGGGCTGCGCTACACTTGGGATGACCTCGAATTCACCCACACCCGCGCGCCGGCCGTGAACCTTGTCACCGGCCTTCCGGCCACCGGCCCCGGCACCAATGGCAACCCGGCGGGCGGCCTCGTCGCCAACGGCGGCAACGGCACCAACACCAGCCGCGGCGCGACCGACAACGGCAACCTGTCGGGCCGCGCGGCGATCCAGTTCGAGCCGAGCGACGACGTGATGCTCTACGGTTCGTACACCCGCGGCTACAAGGGTCCGGCGTTCAACGTGTTCTTCAACCACACCGCGCCCAACAATGCCCGCCCGATCAGCGAGGAGCTGTCCGACAGCTTCGAAATCGGCGTCAAGTCGCGCTTCCTCGACAATCGCGTGCAGCTCAATGTGGCGGCCTTCACGGTCGAGTATGACGGCTTCCAGGCCAACAATTTCGTGCTGATCAACGGCGCGACGGTCTCGAACCTCACCAACGCCGGGACGGTCAAGAGCGAGGGCTTCGAGGCCGACCTCGTGATCAACCCGGCCGACGGGCTGAACCTGCGCGCCAGCGCGGCCTATGCCGACGCCCGCGTGAAGCGCTTCAACCCCAACCCGCTGACCAACGCACCGAGCGCGATCAACGGCACCCGCCTGCCGCTTGCGCCCGAGTTCGTCTACACCATCGGCGGCGATTACACCCGCGACCTCGGCGATGCGGCGGTGCTCTATCTCAACACCGATTACCGCCACACCAGCAGCCAGTTCTCGGACCTCGGCAATGTCGGCCCGATCGACGAATACGGCATGTGGAACGCCTCGGTCGGCTTCTCGGACCCCGAGGACAAGTACCGCGTCACCTTCCACGCCCGCAACATCGCGGACGAGGGCTATGTGCTGCTCAACATCGAGAACGGCCGCCGGCTCCAGATCCCGCGCGATGCGGACCGCTACTTCGGCGTGAGCCTGCGCGTGCGGACCCGCTGATCCGCCCGCAGCCATGACAGGCAAGGGGGCCGTCGGAGCGATCCGGCGGCCCTTTGCGTCTCCGCCAACGCGTTCTAGGAAGCTTCCTGATGGCTCCCGCAAATTCCCCCGCCCTTTCCCCGCGCCTGCGCTGGTCGCTGTTCACGGTGCTGTGCATCGCGGGGGTGTTCAACGCGATGGACCGGCCGATCATCGCCATCCTCAAGCCCGACATGATGGCCGATTTCGGCTGGAGCGACAGCGACTTCGGCGATCTGGCCGCAGTGACCCAGTTCTCGGCCGCCTTTGCCTTCCTGTTCACCGGCTGGCTGGTCGACCGGCTCGGGGTCAACCGCGCGATGCAGGTCGGTGCTTCCGCGTGGAGCCTTGCCGCCATGGCACATGGCTGGGCGCTCAGCACGTGGCAGGTGGTGGCCGCGCGGGTCGGGCTCGGGGTGACCGAGGCGGTGCAGACCCCGCTCACGATCAAGACCGTCGCCACCCTCTTCCCTCCGGACAAGCGCAGCCTCGCCTTCGGCTTTGCCACGCTGCTGGCCGGGGCCGGCACCATCGCCATGCCCTTCATCATCCCCGGCCTTGCCCTGGCGGTGGGCTGGCGCGGCGCGCTGGTGGCGGGCGGGGTCGGCGGGCTGGTGTCGCTGCTGGCATGGATGGGGCTGGCCCGCGGGATCGCCGCCCTGAACGAGCGCCACGTGCCCTCCGCCGCCGAGGCCGCGGGCGAGGCAGCCTTCGGCGCGATCCTCGCCAGCCGCGCCGTCTGGGGCATCGTCGTCGCCAAGGCCCTGTCGGACATGACCTGGTGGTTCATCAATTTCTGGCTGGCCGACTACTACCGCCGCGAATTCGGCCTCTCGACGCTCGAGCTCGCAGTCCCGCTCGCCATCGCCTTCGCCGGATCGGGGCTCGGGGCTTTCGGCGCAGGCTGGATCTCGACCCGGCTGCTCGAGCGCGGGGCAAGCCCCAATGCCGTGCGCAAGGGCGTGATGCTCGCCGCCGCATTGACAGTGGCGCCGCTGCCGCTGGTGCTCGGCCTCAAGGCCTTCTGGCCGGTGGCGGTGATGATCGGGGTGGTGATGGCCGGGCACCAGGCCTTCTCGCTCTCGCTGTTCTCGACCATCACCGATGTCGTGCCGGGCGCCAAGGTCGGCCGGGTCACCGCCTTCGGGGCTTTCATGGGCAATATGGGCGGGGTGGCGATCAGCCTTGTCGCCGGACGCGTGCTCGATGCCGGCTTCGGCTTCGTCCCGCTGTTCGTCTTCGCCGCAGCCTCCTACTTGGTCGCCCTCGCCTGGTTCCACCTCATGCTCCCTGTCATCCGCCGCCCGGACGAGGCCGTCAGCGGCATTTGACGCGGCGGGCCTGCGGTTGCATTCAGAAGGCGCCCGCGATAGGGCTATGACACCGTAAGACACACATTCCAGCACAGGCAGGGCTGAACCGGTATGACGCAAGGGGCACGCCCCGATTTCGAGGCCTATGCCGGTGACCTGTTCGGCGAGATGATCCTTGCCGACAGCGCCGCTGCTGCCGCCGCAAAGCCGCAGCCAAAGCCGCTCTCGCGCTTCGTGCCGGGCGCGGCGATCTGCGCCATCGCCGGGGCGGCGGCGGCATGGCTCGCCCAGAACTACGGCGTACCGGTGATCCTTGCAGGGCTGCTGGTGGGCCTTGCCGTCAATTTCGCCGCGACCGATCCGCGCACCCATGACGGGCTCGACTTGGTCTCGCGCCACGGCTTGCGCGCCGGCATCGTGCTGCTCGGCTTTCAGGTGACCGCAATGCAGGTGGCCGCGATGGGCATCATCCCCTTCCTTGGCCTCGCTCTGGTCATGGCAGCCGCGCTCCTTGCCGCGCTCCTCGCCGCGCGGGCCACAGGCCAGAGCCCCGCCATCGGCCTGCTCGGCGGCGGAGCAACCGCGATCTGCGGCGCCTCGGCCGCGCTCGCGCTCTATGGCGTGATCGGGCGCGAGCGGGTCGATCAGGCGCTCTTCACCCTGACGCTGGTGATCCTCGCCGCTGCCAGCGCCATCGCGCTCGTCACCTATCCGCCGCTCACCCGGATGCTCGGCTTCTCGGATGCACAGGCGGGCTTTCTCGTCGGGGCCTCGATCCATGATGTCGCCCAGGCGATCGGCGCAGGCTTCGCCATCTCGGACGCGGCAGGCGCACAGGCGACGGTGGTGAAACTCACCCGCGTCGCGCTGCTCGCCCCGCTGGTGACACTCGCGGCCTTGTGGATCGCCCGCGTCCAGCCGCTCGCGGCGGGCGTCGGGCGGGCGCGGGTGCCGGTGCTGCCGGGCTTCATCCTCGCCTTCCTCGCGCTCGTCGGGGTCAATTCGCTGGTCACCATGCCGCCCGACCTTGCCGGCCACGCGCTCACCCTCTCCAAGACCCTGCTCCTGCTCGCCGTAACCGCCACCGCGATGCGCACCCGCACCGACCTGCTGCTCGGCCTCGGCTGGCGCGCGGTCATGCCGGTGCTGGCGGCGACCATCGCCTCGCTGGCGGTGGCGCTGGCCTTTGCCGAATGGGTGATCGGGTGAGCCCGACCTTCGATCTCGCGGTGATCGGCGGCGGCGTCAACGGCGCGGGGATCGCGCGCGATGCGGCCGGGCGCGGGGCCAGGGTGCTGCTGCTCGAGCGCGGCGATCTGGCGCAGGGCACCTCGTCGAACTCGACCAAGCTGATCCATGGTGGGCTCAGGTATCTCGAGCATTACGAATTCGCCCTCGTGCGCGAGGCCCTGTCCGAGCGCGAGGTGCTGTGGGGCATCGCGCCGCACATCATCTGGCCGCTGCGCTTCATCCTCCCCCACCGCCCCGGCCTGCGCCCGCGCTGGCTGCTCAGGCTCGGGCTGTTCCTCTATGACCATATCGGCGGCCGCAAGCACCTGCCTTCGGCCGAGGGCGTGGACCTGACGAAGCACCTCGCAGGCGCGCCCCTCAAGCCTGCCTATACCCGCGCCTTTGCCTATTCCGATGGCTGGGTGGACGATGCCCGGCTCGTCATCCTCAACGCCCGCGATGCCGCCGATCGCGGCGCCACAGTGCGCACGCGCTGCGAGGTGACTTCCCTCAACCGCGAGGGGGAGATGTGGCGCATTGAGGCGCGGGGTGAGACCTTTCATGCCCGCGCCGTCGTCAACGCCGCCGGGCCGCGGGTGCTCGACCTGCTGGGCCGCGCGGGAGAACCCGGCACAAAAGGCTCGGGCCAGAAAATGCGCCTCGTGCGCGGATCGCACATCGTGGTGAGGAAGCTGTTCGACCACGATTACGCCTATTTCTTCCAGCTCCCCGACGGGCGGATCTTCTTTGCCATCCCCTATGAAAGCGACTTCACCCTGATCGGCACCACCGATGTCGATCACAAGGCGGGGCTCGACGCGGTGCAGGCCAGCCCCGAGGAGATCGCCTATCTGTGCGAGGGCGCCTCGGACTATTTCCGCACCCCCGTCACGCCCGATGATGTGGTGTGGACCTATTCGGGCGTGCGTCCGCTGGTCGATGACGGATCGGGGCGACCCGAGGCAGCGACCCGCGGCTACCGCTTCGAGGTGGACGGCGGCGCGGATGGCCGCGCGCCCATGCTCTCGGTGTTCGGCGGCAAGATCACCACCTATCGCCACCTCGCGCTCGAGGCGGTGGAGCAGCTCGCGCCCTTCCTGCCGGTGCTGTCCGGCAGGGACTGGACCGGCTCTGCCCCGCTCCCCGGCGGCGACTTCGGGCGCGCTGCGGCAGGCGACAAGATGCGCGCGCTGGCGGAGCGCTATCCCTTCCTCCCCAAACGCGAGCCGCGCCGCCTGATCCAGCTTTACGGCACCCGCGCCTTTGCCTTGCTCGGCGATGCCGCGCGGCCCGAGGATCTGGGCGAGCATTTCGGCCACGGATTGACCGCCGCCGAAGTCGATTACCTGATCGCGCAGGAATGGGCCGCCACGGCCGAGGACGTGCTATGGCGCCGCACCAAGCTCGGCCTCCACTTCACGCCCGACCAGACCGCCCGCCTTGCCGCCTATATCACCGAAAGGACACGCCCAGCATGACCCGAATCGTAGCCCTCGGCGGCACGGTCAATCCCGGCTCCTCGACCGAGCAGGCGCTGCGCCTTGCCGCCAGCATCGCCGCGGGCGAAGGGGCCAAGGTGCAGGTCTTCGGCGGCGAATACCTCACCGCCCTGCCGCACTATCTCGGGCCGGACCACAATGCCGGCATGGGGGCCGAGATGGTCGAGGCGGTGCGCGCCGCCGATGGCCTGCTGGTCGCCGCGCCCGGCTATCACGGCACGATCTCGGGCGTGGTCAAGAACGCGCTCGATTACCTTGAAGACCTCGCCCGCGACGAGCGGCCCTATCTCGATGGCCGCGCGGTCGGCCTCATCGCCACGGCCTTCGGTGATCAGGCCTCGATGTCGACGCTGCTGACGATGCGCGCGATCACCCATGCCCTGCGCGGCTGGCCGACCCCGATGGGGGCGACGATCCGCACCTATCGCGGCATGTTCTCACCCGATGGCGAATGCCTTGACGAGCGCGCGCGCGGCCAGATCGAACTGGTCGGCAAGCAGGTGGTGCTGGGCGCCAGGAGCTTCGCCGCCGGGAGAGACCTTGCGTGAGCGGGGCCGATCTTGATGCGGCGCTCGCAGCCGTCGCGGCGGGGCGGGTCGTGGTCGTCACCGGCGATGCCTTGCGCGGCGGGGACATCGACCTGATGTGCGCCGCTGCCCATGTCACGCCCGACATCATCAACTTCATGGCCACCCACGGGCGCGGGCTGATCTGCCTTTCGGTGACGCCCGAGCGGGCCGGGCAACTGGGGCTCAGTCTCGTCAATCCCGGCACAGCGCGCCAGACCGGGCGGCCCTTCGCCCGCTCGATCGAGGCGGCCGAGGGCGTCTCGACCGGCATCTCGGCAGCCGACCGCGCGCATACGGTGCGCGTGGCGATAGCCGAAGGGGCAAGTTCGGCCGATATCCACTCGCCCGGCCACGTCTTCCCGCTGATCGCCCGCCCCGGCGGCGTGCGCGAGCGCGCGGCGGCCTGCGAGGCCTCGATTGACCTTGCGCGCCTCGCGGGGGCAGGCGACGCGGCGGTGATCTGCTCGATCCTGCGCGACGATGGCGAGATGGCGCGGATCGACGATATCGGCGATCTGATCGCCGCCCACGGCCTGGCGGTGGCCGATATCGCGGCGCTGATCGAACGGCTCGGGGAGGCAAGGGCATGAGCGATGGCAAGTTCACCCGCCGCGCGCTGGTCGCCGGAGCGGGAACGGCAGCGCTCGCCGTGCCGGCAGCGGGGAAGCTTGCCGGCGGCATGATCGACCTCGGCCTGCCCGGCGGCCCGAGCCTCAGGCCCACCACGCCCGATTTCCCCGGCAAGCGGGACATGATCGTCCAGCGCATCCGTCCGCCGCTGCTCGAAACCCCCATGGACGCCTTCCGCGAGGGGGTGATCACACCCAATGACCGCCACTTCGTGCGCTGGAATTGGTCGATGCCGACCGAGGTCAGGGCAGGCCAGCACCGTGTCGCGGTGGGCGGCGCGGTCCGGAAGCCGGTGTCGCTCACGCTCGAGGAGATCGCCGCTGCGGGCGAGCATGTCTCGATTGTCGCGGTCAACCAGTGCGCGGGCAACGGGCGCGGCCTCTCCGAACCGCGGGTGACCGGCACCCAGTGGGGCAACGGGGCGATGAGCTGCGCCAAGTGGACCGGGGTGCGGCTCGGGGATGTGCTCGCCAAGGCGGGCCTTGCGGATAGCGCGAAGCGGGTCCGCTTTGCCGGGCTCGACGTGCCGCTGACCGATGGCGCGCCGCAGTTCATCAAGTCGATACCGCTCGATGTCGCGCTGCGCGAGGATGTGCTGGTCGCCTGGGCGATGAACGACGAGGCCCTTCCGATCCTCCACGGTTTCCCCTTGCGGATCGTGGTGCCCGGGTGGTTCTCGACCTATTGGGTCAAGATGCTCGCCACCATCGAGGTGCTGACGGGCGAGGACGAGAGCCACTACGTTGCCGAGACCTATCGCTGGCCGACTGCGCCGGTGAAGCCGGGGGACAAGGACTTCCCGACTGTCCCGATCGAGGCCATGCCGCCGCGCTCCTTCATCACCAGCCATGCCGATGGCGACACGGTGGCACGGGGCAGGCCCCTGACGCTGGAGGGCTTCGCCTTCGGCGGGGATGTGGGGCTCGCCAAGGTCGAACTGGTGGGCGCCGGAGAGGGTGGGGGCTGGACGGCCGCGTGCCAGCTCGGCCCGGACGAGCATGGGCCCTACGCCTTCCGCCGCTGGTCCGTCACCCTGCCGCACGTCACGGGCGATCTTGCCGAAATCGGCAGCAGGGCGACCAATACCAAAGGCCTGTCACAGCCCGACGCGCTGGTCTGGAACCCCTCGGGCTATGCCCGCAACGTGATCGAGCGCATCACCCTGAGGGCGCAATGAGAGCCGCGCTGTTCCTGCCCCTCGCCTTTCTGCTCGCGGCCTGCGGTGCGGCGCCGAGGGTCGAATTCGCCGATGCCAGCATCACCCTGCCCGATGATCCCGGCGATCTGCCCGAAGGCCCGGGACGCGATTCCGTGATCGAGAACTGCACCGCCTGCCATTCGCCCTCGACCATGCTCCAGCAGCCCAAGATCAGCCGCGAGAAATGGGAGGCGACGGTCAAGAAGATGGTCACGCTCTACAAGGCGCCGGTCGACGAAAAGGCCGTGCCGCAGATCGTCGACTACCTGCTCGCGGCGCAGGCGGGCGAGGGCGATGTTTCACGTGAAACACCGCGATGAAGGGGGTCTAGAGGGGGTCTAGACCGCACCGGGCGGGGTCCAAATCCGATAGGGAGGGGGTCTGCCCCGCGCTACCCTTTGCCTCGGCCCGCCTGCGCTTCGTCCCGCCCCGCCGGCACCATGTCGCATTTGTATCCCCAAGCGCGGGCGTGCTGTAAGCTGTCCCGCGCCATCAAGGAGAACCCGACCATGCGACCCCGCGCCCTTTCCCTGCTGCTTGCCGCCGCCGCCTTCGCGCTTCCGGGCATTGCCCGGGCCCAGAACGCCCCGGCCCCGGCCCCGCCCGCCTTCACCCTCGCCCCGCTGCCCTATGCTGCCGACGCGCTTGAGCCGGTGATCGATGCCGAGACGATGCGCATCCACCACGGCAAGCACCACCAGGCCTATGTCGACAATCTCAACAAGGCGCTGGCCGAAAACCCGGTCCTGAAGGACGCGAGCCTCGAGAGCCTTGTCGCCCGCGCCGGCACGCTGGCGCCGGCGATCCGCAACAATGCCGGCGGACACTGGAACCACACCTTCTTCTGGGAGACCATGGCCCCCACCGCCAAGGTCGGCGCCATCTCGCCCGCGCTTGCCGCTGCGATCGATGCCCGGTTCGGCAGCCTCGACAAGTTCAAGGCCGCCTTCAAGGCCGCCGGCACCGCGCGCTTCGGATCGGGCTGGGTGTGGCTGGTCATCGGCAAGGACGGCAAGCTCGCGATCACCTCGACCCCCAACCAGGACAACCCGCTGATGGACGTGGCCGAGGCCAGGGGCACGCCGGTGCTCGGCAATGACGTGTGGGAGCACGCCTATTACCTCAAGCACCAGAACCGCCGCGGCGACTATCTCGACAGGTGGTGGCAGGTGGTCGACTGGGGCAAGGTCTCGGCGCGCTATGCCGCCGCGACCAGCGGACAGGCGGAACAGGCGGGGCATGAGGGCCACTGAGCCCTTGCCTTGCGCGTCCCGGGAGCGGCACAGTGCGCGCATGGACCAGCCCGCCACCCAACCCACCGGCCACCCCGACGATCCGCACTATGTCCACCGCACCGGCTGGCTGCGCGCGGCGGTGCTGGGGGCCAATGACGGGATCATCTCGGTCGCCTCGCTGATCATCGGCGTCGCCGCCGCAACCCCCGAGGCCGGCCCCGTGCTGATCGCCGGATCGGCCGCCCTGATCGCGGGCGCGATGTCGATGGCGGCGGGGGAGTATATCTCGGTCTCCTCGCAGGCCGACAGCGAGCGCGCCGACATCGCCCGCGAGGCCGAGGCGCTGGCCGCCACGCCCGCCGACGAGGAGGCGGAACTCGCTGCCATCTACCGCGCGCGCGGGCTGTCCGAAGCGACGGCGGCAGCGGTCGCGCGCGAGCTTTCCGCGCATGACGCGCTCGAGGCCCATGTCAGGGACGAGCTCGGCCTTGCCGAACACCTCGCGGCGAGGCCGCTCCAGGCCGCGCTGGCCTCGGGCGCGACCTTCAGCACAGCGGCCGCGGTGCCGCTCCTTGCCGCATGGCTCGCCCCGGCCGGTGCGATCATGGCGAGCGTCGTGGGTGTCTCGATCCTGTGCCTCGCCGCGCTCGGCGCGCTCGGGGCAAGAGCGGGCGCCGCGCCGCTGGTGCCGGCGACCCTGCGCGTGGTCGGCTGGGGCGTCTTTGCCATGGCGAGCACGGCTGCGGTGGGCCGCCTGTTCGGGGTCAGCATCGGGTAGGACGGGCTGGCCGCGCGCCGAAACCGGCCAAGGGCAATGCAGGATAGGGCAAGCCGCCCTGCGGGTGTGCCCGTGTCGGTGTCCAATGAGGGAGGGGCCAGCGAGAGCCCCGATGAAAAGGACCTTCGGCATGGCGATCCGCAATCTCTTCAAACCCGCGCCCGCGCCCCGCACCAGGCCTTCAGCGAAGGCCGGGCAGCGACCCGAGCAAGCCAATGACCTTCAGGTCGATGACAGCCACACCCAGTGGCGGCACGCGCAGATGGAGCAGCTCGAGCGCAGCTATCTGGCCGCCTGCGATGCGGTGGAAAGCCCGGCTGCAGCCTGAACCGCACAGGCGGCGCGGCGCCCGGATGCCCTAATCCGCCACGCCGAAAATGAACCGGATCGCGTGACGATAGGTCTCTCCCGGCGCGAGACGGATCGCGCCGAATGCCGGGCGGTTGGGTGTGTCGGGGAACATCTGCGGCTCGAGCGCGACCCCGTCGCCCCGCCGGTAGGGCTTGCCGGTCTTGCCCGTGGCGGTGCCATCCAGAAAATTGCCCGAATAGAACTGCACCCCGGGCTCGGTCGAATGGACCGCGAGGCTGCGGCCCGAGGCCGGGTGGACGAGCCGTGCGACGAGGCGCGGGGCCGCGCTGCGCCCGCGCGCCACCACCCAGTTGTGGTCATAGCCCCTGCCGATGGCGATCTGCGGATGGGCGGTGTCATCCACCCGCGCGCCGATCACGCGGGGCCTGCGGAAATCGAACGGCGTGCCGGAGACGGGGGCGAATGCGCCGGTGGGAATCGCGCCGGCGTCGGTCGGCAGGAAGGTTTCGGCCGGGATCATCAGCTCGTGATCCATCGCGCCGCTTGCCGCGCCCTCGCCCGCAAGGTTCCAGTAGGCGTGGTTGGTCATGTTGACGATCGTCGGCGCGTCGGTCGTGGCCGTGTAGTCAATGGCCAGCGTGCCATCATCGCCCAGACCATAGCTCGCGGTGACGCGCAGCTCTCCGGGAAAGCCCTGATCCCCGTCGGGGCTGACATGGGTCATGACGACGCGCGGCAAGGGCGCGGCGGCGATCTCGGCCACCTCCCACAGCATCCTGTCGAAGCCTTGCGGCCCGCCATGCAGCGCATGGGCACCATTGTTGCAGGGCACGCGGTATTCCGCGCCGTCAAGCACGAAGCGCCCGCCCGCGATGCGGTTGGCGACGCGGCCCACGCTCGATCCGAAGAAGGCCGCATTGGCAAGGTATCCGCCCAGCCCGGCATGGCCGAGCGTGACATCGGCCAGGGCACCCTCGCGGTCCGGCACGACCAGCGATTGCAGCGTCGCCCCGTAGGCGAGGATCGTGGCGCTCATTCCCCGCGCATTGACCAGCGTCACGGCCGCCACCGCGCGGCCATCGGGCAGGTGGCCGAACAGCCGGCGATGCGCGCCGGGGGCGAGATCGGGGGCAGGGGGCTGGGTCATCGGCCGGTCCTCTAGAGGATGCCCGCTGCCCGGCAAGCGCCGATGCATCTTGCGGCCTGCACCCTTGCCGCGCTTTTTCGCGGGCGGCCTTCACCTGGATCGTGGTCGGCCCATCAAAGGCCTGCGACACGAGCGGTTGGCTGGCGCGGTCCGGCGGTCGCGCCGGCCGCAAGGCTGCTGGCGGGGGAGCAGGTCACACGCCTTGCGATCGCATGGCGCGATGACGGGGCGGAGCAGCCGCTCGGGCCTTGTGCCGAATATGCGGCGCTCGGCGCTCCACGCCCGGTTCGGCGAGCGGGTGCGTGCCCGGGGGATCGCCGCCGATTGTGCGCCGCTACGGTTCCTTGCCGATGCCGCGCTGATCGCCCGGCGCGATCCGGCTCCGGGCCTCTCCGTAGCCTGACAGGTGATTCTCCGCAGGCTCGCCCATTCCTTACGGAAACCTTTCACCAGTACATATATATTCGTTTTTGCGGATAAAACTTAATCTTGTTGTAATCGATTGCAACTAACAGACATATCTGCAATCGACTTAACAAAAGATACTAGGGGGCAGACCGAGAATGTTGACGATAGAAGCTGCCGGGGGCGGCCGGAACCTCACCTACGCCTTGCTGGAAGCGGTGGGAAAATCGATTGTCGCGGGCCGATTTGACAGCAATCCTTTCCCCACAGAGGCCGATCTCGCCAAGCAATATGCCGTCAGCCGTTCGGTGACCCGCGAGGCGGTCAAGATGCTCACCGCCAAGGGGCTGCTCGCAGCGCGCCCGCGCAAGGGCACCACCGTCCAGCCTTCGCGGGCCTGGAACCTGTTCGATCCCGATGTGCTGCGCTGGATGATGGAGCGCAATTTCTCGCTCGAACTTTTGCGCTATTTCAATGAGCTGCGGCACGCTATCGAGCCGATGGCCGCCGCGCTTGCCGCGCAGTCCGCCACCCTCGAGGGCATCGCCAGAGTCAAGGCCGCCTATCAGCGGATGCTCGATGCCGAGACCGGCCGGGACGAGCCGCTGGAGGCCGACACGGCCTTCCACATCGCCATTCTCGAGGCCAGCAACAACCCCTTCTACGCCCAGCTCGGCGACATGGTGTCGATCGCCCTCAAGACGTCGATCCGCTTCACCAATCGCGTCAAGGGTGCCTCGATCGCGAAGCCGCCCGCGCGGCGATGACCGCCCTCATCGACAGCGTCTTTGCCCTGCTCGCCGACGCGCAAGCGGTTAGCTAACGTTTTATCATTCAACTAACACGGTATCGCCGCCCGGGACGTGCATCGCCTCGTCCCGGGCGCTGCCCGCGATCCCGCTCGGTTCGTCGCATAAGACCGCGCGATCCGGCCGAGACCTTCGCGGTCGAGGCCGAGGCCGAGGGCATCGCCGCGCGCTTCACCCTGCGCCTCGGCGGTGTCGAGAAGACCTTTCGCCTGACCACCGGCCAGCACAACCACTACGCGGTGTTCTTCGGCGAGCTGGCGCGCGATTTCGGCACCCGCGCCCATCACCAACGACGCGCTTGATGCCTTCCCGATGCTCCATTCCGACGATCTGGAGACCTGGACCCACAAGGGCTTCGTCTTCCCCGAGGGCGAGGCGCCCGAATGGACCGCGCACGGCCGCCCCGTGGGCGATTACTGGGCGCCGGAAATGGCCCGGTGCGGGGACGAATACTGGCTGGTCTACACCGCCGACCATCCGCTTGGGCCTTAGATCAAGCAGGACGGGCCGCTGCTGACCACGAAGCTGCGCTTCAGCCGTGAGAGAGTGACGCTCGACTGACCTTTCCAGCCGACGAACGACGGGCAGGCTCGACAAAGGTCGGCAAACAATCTGCCGAGGCGATTGGCCGCGCGCCAAAAAGCACGCTAGGCTAGCAAGATAGGACCAAGGCAATCAGGGGCCCGTCATGCTTGAACTTTCCGGCGTCAGTCACGTCTATCCCAATGGCACCCATGCGCTCGACAATGTGAACCTGTCGATCCCCAAGGGCATGTTCGGGCTGCTCGGCCCCAACGGCGCGGGTAAATCGACGCTGATGCGCACCATCGCCACCTTGCAGGCACCGACGCAGGGCACCATCCGCTTCGGCGACATCGACGTTCTGGCCGAACCGGATCGCCTGCGCCGTACGCTCGGCTACCTGCCGCAGGATTTCGGCGTCTATCCGCGCGTCTCGGCCTACCAGATGCTCGATCACATGGCCGTGCTCAAGGGCGTCAACAACGCCTCCGAGCGCAAGGCGATGGTCGAACACCTCCTGAACCAGACCAACCTGTGGAGCGTGCGCGGCAAGGCGATCGCGGGCTTTTCGGGCGGGATGCGCCAGCGCTTCGGCATCGCCCAGGCCCTGATCGGCGAGCCCGCGCTGATTATCGTCGACGAGCCCACCGCCGGGCTCGACCCGGAAGAGCGCAACCGCTTCCTGAACCTGCTGGCGGGCATCGGCGAGAACGTGGTGGTGATCCTGTCGACCCACATCGTCGATGACGTCGCCGACCTGTGCCCGCGCATGGCGGTGCTGGCAGGGGGCAAGCTGCGCCTCGAAGGCGCGCCGCATGATCTGATCGCCTCGACCAAGGGCCGCGTCTGGCAGAAGACCGTGCCGCACACCCAGCTTGGCGAGATGCAGGCGGCCCACGAGGTCATATCGCACCGCTTTTTCGCGGGCGAGATCGTCGTCCATGTGCTCGCCGACAGCCAGCCCGAAGGCTTCGCGCCGGTCAGCGGCGGGCTCGAGGACGTCTATTTCGCAACCCTCGCCGAAACCCGCCGCGCGCCCGCGCAAGCGGCGTAAGAGAGGGCTGCCATCATGCTGACCGCCAGCCTTGCCGCCTTCGAAATCCGCTACCAGCTGAGGAACCCGGTGTTCTGGGTTTCGGTGGCGATCTTCTTCCTTCTGGGCTTCGGCCTTGCCGCATCGGAGAACGTGAGCTTCGGCGCGCCCGGAGCGGTGCACGAGAACTCGCCCTACACGCTCACCATCGCCAGCGCGATCTTCGCCACCTTCTACCTCTTCGTCATCACCGCCTTCGTGGCCAATGCGGTGGTGCGCGATGACGTGACCAAGTTCGGGCCGATGATCCGTGCCACGCCGGTGGGCCGCACCCAGTTCCTCGCCGGGCGCTTCCTCGGCGGGCTCGCCATTGCGACGCTCGGCTACATCGCGGTGCCGCTGGGCATCGCGGTGGGCGCGGCGATGCCCTGGGTCGATCCCGAGACGGTAGGCCCCGGCGGCTTTGCCACCTATGCCTGGCCGTTCCTGATCATCGCCATCCCCAACCTGATCCTGTCCTCGGCGCTGCTGTTCAGCCTTGCGACGCTCACCCGCTCGATGCTGGCGAGCTATATCGGCGTGCTGGTGCTGGTGATGGCCTATCTGGCGGTCAATGTGCTCGCCTCGGCCGACCCCGCCAACCTGCCCCTCATCGCCCGCTACGAACCGCTCGGCACCGCCGCGATCAGCGAGGCGACGCGCTACTGGACGGCGGCGGAAATGAATTCCCGGCTGATCCCGCTCGAGGGCAACCTCCTGTTCAACCGGATCTTCACACTCGGCCTGGCCGCGCTGTTCCTGATGATCGCCTGGCTGCGCTTCAGCATGACCGAACGCGCGCCTTCGCGCTGGCGGCTGCGGCGTCTGGCCCGGCAGGCCGCGCGTGCCGCCAAGGCCGAAAGCGTGCCGCCGCGTGCCCTCACCGCGCCCGTGCACCGCAGCTTCGGCCTCGGCCACGGCCTCGCCGCCTTCCGGATGCGCCTCAAGACCGAGGTGTTGCAGGTGCTCAAGAGCCCGGGCCTGATCGTCCTCTTGCTGATTGCGGTGTCCTTCATCATACTCAACCTCGTGAGCGCGGAGACGGTCTACGGCACCGGCTCCTATCCGCTCACCGCCGGCATCATCACCACCGTGATCGGCAGCATCACGCTGTTCAGCCTGATCATCGCCGTGTTCTACGGCGGCGAGCTGGTCTGGCGCGAGCGCGACGTGAAGATCAATGAAATCCTTGATGCGACCCCGGCCCCGGGCTGGGCGGTGTTCGTGCCCAAGATCATCGCGATCTTTGCCGTGCTGATCGTCATGTCGCTGGCAGGCGCCCTGACCGGCATGATCTACCAGCTCGCCAAGGGCGCGGGCGGGGTCGATATCGGCCTCTACCTTTCGGCGTTCGTCTGGCCCCAGAGTGTGGACCTGCTGCTGATCGCGATCCTCTCGGTGTTCTTCCAGGTCCTCAGCCCTAACAAATATGTCGGCTGGGGGATCATCCTCGTGTGGTTCCTGAGCCGCATCTTCCTCCAGAACCTTGGCTACCAGAACATGCTCTACATGTTCGGCGCCGGGCCGGGCGAGCCTTTGAGTGACATGAACGGCACTGGCGGCTTCTGGGTCGGCGGGTTGATCGCGCGCGCCTACTGGGCGTGCTTCGGGGTGCTGCTGCTGGTGTTTGCGCACTGGGCCTGGCCGCGCGGCACCGTGGTCGCCGTCCTGCCGCGCCTCAAAGGCATCCGTGGCCGCGTCACCCTGCCCTCGGCAGGCATCGCTCTCGCCGCAATCGGCGGGATGGTGGGCACTGGCCTCGTCATCAACCACAACATCAAGGTGCTCAACACCTACGAGACATCGGACGAGAGCGAGGCGCGCCTGGCCGAGTACGAGCGCAAATATCTCAAATACGAAACCCTTCCGCGGCCGGTGGTCACCGATGTCGTCTTCGACGTCGCGGTCTACCCGAAAGAGCGCCGGCTCGAGGTCACGGGTCACTATGACCTGCGCAACGACAGCGGGGTGCCGATCACCGAGCTGCACGTGCGGCAGGGCAATGCCGAGGTCCGCTTTGCACGGCTCGAGATCGCCGGGGCCAGGCTCGCCAGCCACGACACGCGCCACGGCTACCGCATCTACCGCTTCGCCGCCCCGCTGGCGCCGGGCGCGACGACGCGGCTGTACTTCCGCTCGCAGGTGTGGCGGCGCGGCTTTGCCAACGGCAGCGCTGCGACCGATATCGTCGACAACGGCACCTTCGTGAACAACGGGGTTTTTGCCCCGACCATCGGCATGGACCGCCGCGGCCTGCTTCAGGACCGCGCCCAGCGGCGCCGCCAGGGGCTGCCTGCAGAGCTGCGGATGGCGAAGCTTGAGGACACGGCCGCGCAAGCCGAGAACTACGTCCGCGCCGACTGGGTCAATTCGCGCATCACCATCAGCACCGATGCCGATCAGGTGCCGATTGCACCGGGCAACAAGCTGTCGGACGAGGTCAAGGGGGGACGCCGCGTCGCGGTGTTCCAGAGCCCTGCGCCGATCCTCAACTTCTTCTCGGTGCAATCGGCGCGCTATGCCGTCGCCGAGGAGCAGGCCGGGCCGATCACCTTGAGCGTCTATCACGATCCGCGTCACGCGTGGAACGTGCCCGCGATGCTGAAGTCGATGAAGACCTCGCTGGCCTATTACCAGCGCGCTTTCGGGCCCTACCAGTTCGGCTATGCGCGGATCATCGAGTTCCCGGGTTACGACAGCTTCGCCCAGGCCTTTGCCGGGACCATGCCCTATTCGGAAAGCATCGGCTTTGCCGCCGACGTGCGCGATCCGGAGAGCATCGACTACGTCACCTATGTCACCGCTCACGAGGTCGCGCACCAGTACTGGGCGCACCAGCTGATCGGCGCGGACATGCAGGGCTCGACGCTGCTGTCGGAGACGCTGTCCCAATACAGCGCGCTGATGGTGATGAAGCAGCTCTACGGCGAGGACAAGATTCGCCGCTTCCTCAAGTTCGAGCTCGACCGCTACCTTGCAGGCCGCAAGGGGGATGTGCTGGGCGAACAGCCGCTGCTGCGGGTCGAGAACCAGCAGCACATCCACTACAACAAGGGCAGTCTTGCGATGTATCTGCTCCAGCAGCGGCTGGGCGAGGATGCGGTGAACCGCGCGCTTTCACGGCTGGTGGCCGCGCACCGCTTCAAGGGCGCCCCTTACCCGCGCAGCCTCGATCTCGTCGCCGCGCTGCGCAAGGAGGCCACGACGCCCGAACAGCAGGCGCTGATCACCGACCTGTTCGAGAAGATCACCATCTACGATCTCAAGACCAAGGAGGCGGTCACGACCAGGCTCGCCGATGGCCGCTGGCGCACCCGCATCACCATCGAGGCGGGCAAGTTCTACGCGGACAGCAAGGGCACCGAACAGCCCGCGCGCCTTGCTGAGAGCATCGAGGTCGGGGTCTTCACCGCCCGTCCCGAAGGCGGTGCCTTCAACCGCGCCGACGTGCTCTCGATGCAGCGCTATCCGGTCCGTTCCGGCCAGCAGGTGATCGAGGTGGTCACGGCAAGGGAGCCGAAATTTGCCGGGGTCGATCCCTACAACTTCACCATCGACCGCGATTCCGACGACAACCTCGTGGCGGTGACCGGGCCCGCCAGATAGGCGGGCCCGGTCACATCAGCCGAGGAACAGCTCGGCCATGGCGTCGATGATCGCCTCGGCATCGAGGCGGTAGGTGCGGTAGAGATCGGGCAGGTCGCCGGTCTGGCCGAAGCGGTCGGTGCCGAGGGGGCTAACCCGCTGGCCCCTCACCCCGCCGAGCCATGACAGGGCGGCAGGCGACCCGTCGAGCACGGTGACAAGGCCTGCGCTCGGGGCAAGCTGGCCGAGCAGGCGCTCGACATGGCTCTCCCGGCGCACGCCCCCGCTCCAGCGCGCGGCACGCGCCTGCGACCAGTCGCGGTGCAGCCGGTCGGGCGAGGTCACGGCGAGCAGGCCGAGGCCGGGGATGTCGCCGCGCAATTGCTCCCACGCAGCCAGCGCCTCGGGCGCGACCGCGCCGCTATAGGCAATCGCGGCCCCGGCACCCGGCGCAGGCTCGCGCAGCCAATAGGCCCCGGCGATCGCGCCTGCCTCCCACGCTTCATCGCTGCGCGGTTGCTGTTCGATCTGGCGGGTGGTGAGCCGCAGGTAAACCGAGCTGCCGTCCTCCGCCTGCATATGCCCGAAGGCCCATGCCATCAGCAGGGCGACCTCGTCGGCAAAGGCCGGATCGAAGCTTTCGAGGCCCGGCTGGCCCATCCCGATCAGCGGCGTGTTGATCGATTGATGCGCCCCGCCCTCGCCCGCCAGAGTGATCCCCGAAGGCGTCCCCACCAGCAGGAAGCGCGCGTCCTGGTAGCAGCCGTAGTTCAGGGCATCCAGACCGCGGGCAATGAAGGGATCATAGACCGTGCCCACCGGCAGCAGCCGCGTGCCGAAATGCGGCGCGGCGAGGCCCAGTGAGGCAAGCAGGAGGAAGAAATTGTGCTCGGCAATCCCCAGCTCGATATGCTGGCCTGCCCTGTGCGCGCTCCATTTCTGCGCGCTCGGGATCTTCGCCTTCTGGAACACGTCGGCCAGCTCCTGCCGCCGGAACAGCCCGCGCTGGTTGACGAAGGCGCCAAGATTGGTCGTCTGGGTCACGTCGGGCGCGGTGGTGACGATCCGGTCGGCGAGCGCCGCGTCCGATTTGGCGAGATCGAACAGGATGCGCCCGAAGGCCGCCTGCGTCGATTGCACCGCGCCTTCCGGCACGGGCAGGCGCGCGGGCACGGGAACAGCGGGCGCGCGGTGTTCGGCGGTCTTGCGCGCAATCGGGCTGTCCTTGACCAGCGCCTCCAGCCGCGCGGCGAGATTGTCGCCCAGCCCGGCCCACTTGTCCCACTCCTCGCCCGGCGCAATCCCGAGCTCGGCGCGCAAGCCTTCGATCTGCGCCGTGTTCATCATGCCCGAATGGTTGTCCTTGTGCCCCGCCAGCGGCAGGCCATAGCCCTTGACAGTGTAGGCGATGAACAGCGTCGGCTGGTCGCCCGTCGCCGCGTCGAAGGCGTCGAGCAGGGTCTCGATGCAATGCCCGCCGAGGTTGGTCATCAGCCGGGCAAGCGCGGAATCGTCATGCGCCGCCAGCAGCTCGGAAACCCCCGGCACGCCTGCCAGATCCCGCTCCAGCCGCTCGCGCCACGCCGCGCCGCCGAGATAGGTCAGCACCGCGAAATCGGCATTGGGGCAGTTTGCGATCCAGTGCTCGAGCGCCTTGCCGCCCGGGCGCTGGAAGGCCTCGCGCTGCAAACGCCCGTGCTTCAACGTCACCACCCGCCAGCCGCAGGTCTCGAAGATGTCGTCGAAGCGGCGGAACATCCGGTCGGCGGTGGTCGCATCCAAAGATTGGCGGTTGTAATCGACGATCCACCAGCAGTTCCTGAGATCGTGCTTGTAGCCCTCGATCAGGCATTCGTAGATATTGCCCTCGTCGAGTTCGGCATCCCCCATCAGCGCGACCATCCGGCCCGTGTCGCCCTCGGCAAGCTGGCCGTGGGCGACGAGGTAGTCCTGCACCAGGCTGCTGAACGCCGTCACGGCGACGCCGAGGCCGACCGAACCGGTGGAGAAATCGACCGGGATCGTGTCCTTGGTCCGGCTGGGGTAGGACTGCACCCCGCCCAGCCCCCGGAAAGCCTCGAGCTTCTCGCGCGTCTGCTCGTCCAGCAGATAGTGGATCGCGTGCAGCACCGGCCCGGCATGGGGCTTGACCGCCACCTTGTCCTTCGGCCCCAGCGCGTGGAAATAGAGCGCGGTCATGATCGCGGTCATCGAGGCACACGACGCCTGATGCCCGCCGACCTTCAGCCCGTCACGCTTTTCGCGCAGGTTGTTGGCATTGTGGACCGTCCACGAGGACAGCCAGCGCAGGCGCTCCTCGATGCGGGTGAGGAGCGCAACCTGCTCGGCGCGCAGCGCATCACCGGTCACCTGCGCCTGCGCCTTTTGAGCCCTTGCCGTCACTGCCCGCGTCCTTCCACCTCAGCGGCAGCGCAGCACGCGCAGCCGCCTGCGCCTCTGCCCCGCAAGGTGTGGGCGCGTCAATTGGGCCAGTAGATGAACTCGTCTCCCTCGCGGTAGGGCTGGGCCAGGGTCTTGTCGATCGAGACAGGCGTATCGAAGGTGCTGGCGTAGAGCGGCGGCTTACGGCCGCGTTCGTGAGCGGCCAGCAGCGCCTCGAGCTCGCGGCGCTTGGCGGGCTCTCTGGCGGCGAGATTGGTTGTCTCGGTCGGATCGGCGGCGAGGTTGTGGAGCCACGTCTTGCCCTGCTTGCCGTTGACCTGCAGCTTCCAGTCACCGGCGCGCACCGCCTTGTAATAGCCGCTGCTCCAGAACAGCGGGGCCTGCGGGTCGAGCGCGGCGCCCTTGCCGGTCAGCGCAGGGATGAGGCTGCGCCCGTCGATCGCCACGCCCTGCGGCAGCGGCGCGGCGGCGGCGGCCGCGAAGGTCGGCATGAGATCGACCTGTGCCACCGGTAGCGCGATCTGCGCCCCCGCAGGGATCCGCGCCGGCCAGCGCGCTAACATCGGCACGCGGATGCCGCCTTCGAAGAAGCTCCCCTTGCCCCCGCGAAAGGGCGCATTGAGATTGTCGAGCCCGATATAGCCCGGCGCGCCATTGTCCGAGGAAATCACCACCAGCGTGTTGTCCGCCAGCCCCTCGGCCTCGAGCTTGGCCATGATCCGCGCGACCGAGCGGTCGAGCGCGCGCAGCATCGCGGCATAGACGCGCAGCTGGTGCGGGCCGATATCGCCCACCGCGTCATAATCGGCGCGCGTCGCCTGCAAGGGCGAATGGACGCCCCAATGGGCAAGGTAGAGGAAGAAGGGGCGATTGCGGTTCGCCTCGATCACCTTGAGGCTCTGGTCGGTCCAGTAATCGGCCAGATAGCCGCCGGGCGTGAATTTCTCGCCGCCATTGTAGCTGGTGGCGAAATGGGACGAGGCCCACAGGAAACGGTCGATCGGGTCGAAGTCGATGGGGGCGTTGACGACACCGGGGTCATCGGCCGCCATGTGCAGCAGCCCGTCCATGTTGAGGCTCTCGTCAAAGCCCTGGGCCTTGGGCAGGAAGCGCGGCGCATTGCCGAGATGCCACTTGCCGATGTGGACCGTGTGATAGCCGCGCGCCTTGAGCACTTCTGCGATGGTCACCTCTTCGGGCGGAAGGCCCTGATCCTCGAAGGGCGGAGCGGCGGCGGCGGCATCGGGGTGGGTGATGACCGGCGGGCGATCGGGCTGGATGTCGTTCCACACCAGCGGCACGATCCGGGGGAAGCCGGAGGGCGTCGGGGTGAATTCGAACCCGGTGCGCGTGGCATAGCGCCCGGTCATGAGCTGGGCGCGGCTGGGCGAGCAGGTCGCATTGCCGGCATAGGCCTGGGTGAAGATCGCGCCCTCGGCGGCGAGCCGGTCGATGGCGGGAGTCTTGATCCTGCCGCCCGCGACCCCGCCGCCAAAGGTCGACAGGTCGTTCATGCCAAGATCGTCGAACAGGATGAAGACGATGTTGGGCGGCCGTTCGGCCGGGGCAAGCGCGGCCTGCTGCGGCCCCTGCTGCCAGGGCACCGGACGGTTGGGCGCGACCTCCTGCGCGGTCTGCCAGCGCACCAGCGCAAGCGCGAGATCGGTGCGGAACTGATAGGCTCCTGCCGCCAGCACCGCCGCCCCGGCAGCGGCGCCGAGCAGCCCCTTCAGCCAGCGCGTCACGCGCCCGCCCCCGCTTTCGTGCAGATGTTGAGCTGCCCTTCGAGCCCGGCGTCGCGGTGCCTAGTGATCGCCTGATACTCGGGCGACTGCACCATCGCCAGCATGGCCTTGCGCGAGGGATATTCGGCAATCGCCACCATGTCCCACAGCTCCTCGACTTCGCCCAGCAGCAGTCCGGTCACCGCGCCGCTGAAGCGCACCTTGCCGCCGACCACCGCAAGGCAGGCGTGCACGCCCGCCGCATAGCGCGCATAGGCCTCGCGTCCCGAAAGCTCCGGCTCGGACCCGTCGGCATAGGCAGCCTTGTCGCGGAACTTGAGGAGATTGACCATGCACATGGGCTCGCCGTCATCGGCGGCAAAGAAGCCCATCGCCTGTTCGGGCCTCGGGTGGTGGGCGTTGGTGACGATCATTGCGGCTCTCCCTTGCGCAGCGCGTCGAGAATGGCGGCGACGAAGCCTTGTGGATCGTCCTCCTGGATGAAATGCCCGCCCGCGAGCGTGCGGTGCGGCTGACCCGCGGTCCCGGGCACGCGGCCGATGAAGCGGGTCTCGCCGCCGCGGGTGATGGGATCGCCATCGGAAAAGGCGCAAAGGAAGGGCTTGTGCCACTGGTCGAGCACTGTCCATGCCTCCTTCTGGTCGGCGACCGCCGGATTGCCCTCGAAGGGCACGAAGCTCGGGAAGATCCG
The DNA here is from genome assembly GCA_027486035.1 of Erythrobacteraceae bacterium. Classification (GTDB taxonomy): domain Bacteria; phylum Pseudomonadota; class Alphaproteobacteria; order Sphingomonadales; family Sphingomonadaceae; genus Erythrobacter. The sequence continues at coordinate 207,989 of JAIXPX010000033.1, forward strand.
GGCGCCGGCCTTGTAGCGGGCGTCGGGGAAAGGCGCGTCATAGGCGGCGATCTCGTCGGCCGAGAGCGCGCGCCTGGTGCCCTTGGCGATGATCCTGCCAATCGGGAACAGCGGGCTCCATTTCGAGAAGGCGCGCCAGATCGCGAAGGCGCGGGGCGCGGGGCCGCCTTCGGGCAGGCCCCCGTTCGACAGCGCCACGGCGCGGAACCGGTCGGGACAGGCCGCCACCAGCCGCAGCCCGATCAGCGAGCCCCAGTCCTGACAGGCAAGCGTGATGTCCGATAGGTCGAGCGCCTCGAGCCACTGCCGCATCCAGTCGACATGACGGGCATAGGAATAGTCGCTTTTGGCAGCGGGCTTGTCGGATCTGCCAAAGCCGATGAGATCGGGTGCGACGACGCGATATCCCGCCTCCACCACGGGGCCGATCATATGGCGATAGAGATAGCACCAGGTCGGCTCGCCATGCATCATCAGCACGACCGGCGCATCGCGCGGGCCTTCATCGATGTAGTGAACGCGCAAGGGCATGCCGCTCGCCCGGTCGTGCACCTCGAGGTAACGGGGGGCGAAAGGAAACCCCGACACGCCTGCAAAGGCCTCTTCCGGTGTGCGCAGCACCTTCACGGCTTCTCTTCCTCTCCCGATCTATTGGCATCAGGAATGTCATTATAGGCCGCGCCCGTCAATGCCCGCCCTGTCAACGTGCCGGTGGCGGCGGGCGACGGGTGTCGATCAGCCGGAAGCCGATGTGGTCGGTGCCGAGCGTGCGTTCCTGGAACTGGCGCGCGGCCGGGCGGTAGCGCGCGCAGTAATTGGCAGCGCACAGGAACGAGCCGCCCTTGATCACCCCGACCGGCTCGCTGGCGTCGGCCCGCCCGCCTGAGGTCGTCGTCCACTCCCACACATTGCCGATCATGTCGTGAAGCCCGAAGGCATTGGCGGCAAAGCAGCCGACCGGGGCGCGACCCGTGAAGCCGTCGGTGCCGAGATCGCGTGCCGGGAATGCGCCCTGATAGTAATTCGCCCGGGGCTTGCCTTCGTCGTCCACCGGCTCGGGCAGAGCCTGCGCGCCGGCCCGCGCGGCATATTCCCACTGGGCTTCGTCGGGCAGCGCCTTGCCCGCCCAGGCAGCATAGGCAGCCGCGTCCTCATAGGCGACCTGCACCACCGGGGCGCGCCCTTGCCCGGCGATCCCCGCGCCGTCCCCTGCCGGGTCGCGCCACTGCGCGCCGGGAGCCCAGCGCCACCACGAGCGGTCCTCGCGGGTCGGCACGCGGAACACCGCCGATCCCGGTTCCAGCATCGCGGGTGGAGCCCCCGGCAGCGCCGGCGGGGCGCGTTCGGCCATGGTGACATATCCGGTCGCCGCGACGAAGGCGGCGAACTGGTCGTTGGTGACTTCGTGGGCATCCATCCAGAAGCCCGCGACGGTGACCTCGCGCGGCGGGCCTTCCTCGGGGTAGCGGGGTTCCTCGCCCATGGTGAATGTGCCGCCGGGCACCCACACCATCGCGTCGCCATCACGTCCGGCACACAGGCTGGCCGCGCCATCCTGCGCCGGCGCCGCATCGCCGCAGGCCGCCACCGCAGCGCACAGGATCACAAGCGCGGGCCCGTGCCGACCCATCCCTATTCCTCGGGCCAGCGCGCCAGCGCGTCGCCAAGCATCCGCTCGACCACCGCCCGGGCCTCCTCGGGGGACAGGCTCTGGTCATGGCGCAGCAGCCGCCATGTGCTGAAGGAGAGGATCACATTGAGACCGCGGGCACCCGCGACATCCTCCCGCACCTCTTCGGGCAGATGGGCCGCAAGCGCCTCGGTCTCGAGCCGGAGCATCCTGCGATAGTCCTCCATCAGATAGGCCGAATCGAACCGACGGGCATTGGCCGAGATGCGATAGGGCATGATCGTCTCGAAGATCAGAGCACGGCGCGCAGCGATGTCGAACAGCCGCTGCTGCCAGGTCGCACCCTGGGGCGGGCGCATGAGGATCGGCAGCACCTGCAATTCGACCGCCTCGGTCATCTCGCGGTAGAGTTCGTCGATCTCGGAGAAGTGGCGATAGACCGACCTGAGACCGACACCGGCAAGATCCGCGACCTGCGAAGCGCTCGGGGACATCTCGCCGCCACCGACCAGATCGAGCATGGCCTTGACGATCTTCGCGCGGCTCGACTGGCTGCGGGCGCGGCGGCCATCCGGGGCAGCAGGGTTGCCCGCAACGATGTGCCTCATGTCTGGCTGGCTCACGCTACCGGTCCCCGGAGGCGACACTACCCCCCCGGCGAAAGATAGTATTTGCAGCTTTGCTGTCAATAATTGCGGGGGGCGTCAGGGAATGGGCAGAGGCAGGAAGACCGCACCCCCGCGTCAGTCGAGGCGGGGCTTGTGCGGGGAAGGCTATCAGACGCGCGGAAGCGGTCACCTTGCCGCCCCCGTCAGCGCCCCGCCGCGGCAGCGCGCGGACATCAGATCGTGAGGAAAGGGTGGCGGAGCAGGAGGGATTCGAACCCTCGATACGGTTTTGCCGTATACACACTTTCCAGGCGTGCGCCTTCGACCACTCGGCCACTGCTCCGTCGTGTCCTTGGGCTCTACCGCATCGCTGCTTGAGCGCCTTCAAGGGCAAGAGCGCGGGCACTAGACGCGAATGGATTGCTTCGCAAGGCGCGTGGTGGCACCAATTGGTGGCATGAGAACCCTGCTTCTGGCAGCCTCGGCTGCGCTCGCCCTGACCTTGCCGCTGGCTGCGCAAGAGACAACCAAGCCTACGGCTCTCGCCCCGTCCGAAATCGTCGCTGCCGCGCCCAAGGCGGACTGGGTGGCGATTCCGGCGGAGGATCTGCTGGTGATGACCCTTGCGCCGGATGCCGACGGCAAGCCGCGGGTGGTGGTGATCCAGCTCCTGCCCGCCCCTTTCAGCCAGGGCTGGGTGCACAACATCCGCCTGTTTGCCCGCGCCAAGTGGTACGACGGCATCTCGGTCAACCGGGTGCAGGACAATTACGTCACCCAGTGGGGCGATCCCAATTACGACAACCCCGAGGCGAAGGGGAAGCCGAAGCCGCTGCCCGAGGGGCTGAAGGTGATGGGGGAGGCTGAGTATATCACGCGCGCCTCACGCGAAACCGTGCCCTCGGTTTGGACCGAGGCAGGAAAGTTTCCCTTTGACGAGGCCATCACCCCTTTCCGGAGCGTCAGGGCTGGCACCGTACCCTCGCGCTTCGCGGATCCCTACACCTCGATGGCGGGCTTCGCGGGAGGCTTTCCCGTCGGCCTCGCCATCGAGGGCACGATGGCTAAACGCGCAGTGCCAACGGGGCCGGACATTGCATGGCCCACCCACTGCTACGGCATGGTCGGCGTGGGCCGGAATTACTCCCCCGACACCGGATCAGGTGCCGAGCTCTACACCGTGATCGGCCATGCGCCGCGCCATCTCGATCGCAATATCGCACTGGTCGGCCGGGTGATCGAGGGGATGGAGCACCTCTCCTCGCTGCCGCGCGGATCGGGGGCGCTGGGGTTCTACACCGCTGCGGAAGCAAACAAGCGCACCCCGATTCTCACCGTCCGTGTGGCGAGCGACCTGCCCCTCGCCGCGCAGCCCAAGTTCGAATACCTCTCGACCGAGAGCGGCACCTTCGCCACCTACGCCGAAGCCATCGCCAATCGCCGCGATCCGTTCTTCATCACCCCCGCCGGCGGGGCGGACATCTGCAACATCAAGGTGCCGGTGCGGCGGCTCGCGGACGCCAAGTGAGGCCAGATTGTTTCACGTGAAACACTGCGAAAACGCCGCGCAAGAGGGGGGCTAGAGGGGGTCTAGAGGGGGGCTAACCGGGGTCTGGCGGCCAGCAAACGCGCGCGGCGACCACCCTTCCCGCTACTGCCGCTCCGCCTGCGCCACGGCATCGCTCGCGCGCAGGGCCGAGACGATGCGGTTCAAATGCCCAGCGTCCTGCACCTCGACCTCGATGTCGTAGGTCACGAAAGGCGGGTCGATCTGCGCCTGCATCAGGGTGATGATGTTTGCCTTGTTCTGGGCAAAGATCCCCGCCATCTCGGCGAGCGTGCCCAGACGGTCGTAGATCGTCACCGAAAGCTGGCCCGCCGCCCCGACCGAGCGGTTGCCCCAGGCCAGGTCGATCCAGTCGCTGTCGATCCCGTTCGCCAGTTCGAGGCAGTCAATCGCGTGGACCAGCACCGTCTCGCCCTTGCGGCGGATGCCGACGATGCGGTCACCCGGCACCGGGTGGCAGCAGGTGGCGAGTTCGAAGGCGACGCCCGGCGTCAGGCCCCGGATCGAGATCGCCCGCTCGCGCCGGCTCCAGTGCTCGTCCTCTTCGATCCCCGCCGTGCAGCCGGGGACCAGCGCCTCCATCACGTCGCGGTCGGCAATCTTGGCCGCGCCGATCGCGTACATCAGATCATCGGGCTCATCCATGCCGAGGCGCGATGCGGCCTCGCGGATCGCCTTCTTGCCGATCTTGGCGGGCACCCGGGCCGAAATCTCGTCGAACAGCTTGGCGCCGATGCTGGCAACCTCGGCGCGCTCCTTCATGCGCACCGCGCGGCGGATCGCGGCGCGCGCCTTGCCGGTCACGACGAAGCCGAGCCATGACAATTGCGGCGAGGCATGGGGATTCTTGATGATCTCCACCACATCGCCATTCGCCAGCGGCGTCCTCAGCGGCATATGCCGCCCGTTGATCTTCACGCCGGCGGTCTGGATACCGAGCTTGGTGTGGACGGCGAAGGCGAAGTCCACCGCCGTCGCCCCCTTGGGCAGTTGGAACAGCGCGCCCTTGGGGGTGAAGGCGAAGATGCGATCCTGATAGATCGCCATGCGGGTGTGTTCGAGCAGCTCCTCGGCATCGTGGCTGGCATCGACGATCTCGATCAGATCGCGCAGCCAGCCCACCGCGCCATCGGGCTTGTCGCCCTGCTTGTAGGCCCAGTGCGCCGCGAGGCCGAATTCGTTGGTGCGGTGCATCTCGCGTGTGCGGATCTGCACCTCCACCCGCATCGAGTTTTCGTACATCAGCGAGGTGTGCAAGGAGCGGTAGCCATTCGACTTGGGGGTCGAGATGTAGTCCTTGAACTTGCCCGGCAGGAACTGCCAGGTCGTGTGCAGGATGCCCAATGCCCGGTAGCAGTCCTCCTCGCTTTCGGTCAGCACGCGGAAGGCCATGATGTCGGTCACCTGCTCGAAGCTGACATGGCGCTCGGACATCTTGTGCCAGATCGAAAAAGGGTGCTTCTCGCGCCCGTAGACCTCGACCTTGAGCCCCGCCTCGGCAAGGGCCTGCTTCATCTTCAGTGCAATGGCATCGACCTGTCCGCCGTCCTGCGAGCGCAGCTGTTCGAGCCGGGCGGTGATCGTGGCGTGGGCCTCGGGCTCCAGCTCGCGGAAGGCCAGCGCCTGCATCTCGTGCATATATTCGTACATGCCCACGCGCTCGGCGAGGGGCGCATAGATATCCATCGTCTCGCGGGCGATGCGCTGGCGCTTCTCGGGGCTCTTGATGAAGTGCAGCGTGCGCATGTTGTGCAAGCGGTCGGCGAGCTTGACCAGCAGCACGCGGATGTCCTCGGACATGGCGAGCAGGAACTTGCGCAGGTTTTCGGCCGCGCGCTCGTTCTCGGGCATGGCCTCGATCTTGGAGAGCTTGGTCACCCCGTCGACCAGCCGCGCGACCTCGGTGCCGAAATGGGCCTCGATATCGTCGATCGTCGCCAGCGTGTCCTCGACCGTGTCGTGGAGCAGCGCGGTGATGATCGTCGCCATGTCGAGCTTGAGATCGGTCATCAATCCCGCGACTTCGACCGGGTGCGAAAAATAGGGGTCGCCGCTCGCGCGCTTCTGGGAGCCGTGCTTCTGCACGGTGTAGACATAGGCGCGGTTGAGCATCGCCTCATCGGCGGCAGGGTCGTAATCGAGGACCTTTTCGACGAGTTCGTACTGGCGCAGCATCACAAGGGAATATGGGGCGGGGGCGTAAGCGGGGCAAGCGCGATTGTTGCGGTGCGGCAGGGAGCGTGTTATAACGGATGTATGAACACGACGCTCAAGATCACCAAGATCGGCAATTCTGCCGGTGTCGTCCTCCCCAAGGACGTGCTGGCACACCTCAAGTCTGCGCTTGGCGACGAACTGACTCTGACCACGACCCCGCGTGGTATAGAACTGAGCGTGCCCGAAGACGATTTCGAAGAGCAGATGCGGATTGCGCGGGAGATCATGCGCAAGCGCCGGCGCGCATTGGCCGAACTCGCCAAGTAAGTCTCCCCGTTGACCAAATCACACTGGATCGGGGTCGCCACATCTGTGGCGCAGGCTGCGCACCGTGAGCAACTCGCCGAACATGGCGGGCTCGACGGGGTGCGCGACCTTGCGTTGCTTGAAAGCGCAATGGCACGCCCGCAGCAGCTTGAAGCCTACGGAGAACCGGATGTCGCCGCGCTGGCGGCAGCATATGCCTACGGGATCGCCCGCAACCATCCTTTTGCTGATGGCAACAAGCGCACGGCTGCCGTGATCAGCGAAACCTTTCTGGTGCTGAACGGCTATGACCTGCCGTCGACGAGCGATGCACAAGTGGCGGCCACCTTCATCGCGCTGGCTGCCGGCGAGCTCAGCGAAGACGAACTCGCCGACTGGTTCCGGCAGCGGGTGGTGGCGGTCGGCTAGGCGCGGGCTGGCGCAAGGCCGCGCGTTATGACCAGGTGGCTCTGGGCGGCAGGCTCATCAGGATCGCGTCGATATTGCCGCCGGTCTTGAGGCCAAAGATCGTTCCACGGTCGTAGACGAGGTTGAACTCGGCATAGCGCCCCCGGTATTCGAACATCTGCGCCTCGTCCGCCGCATCGAAAGGCGTGTTCATCCGCTTCCTCACGATCGCCGGGAAAGCGGCAAGGAACTGCCTGCCGATGTCCTGGATGAAGGCGAAGTTGGCATCGAATCCCGCGTCATCGGCACATTCGAGGTGGTCGCAGAAGATCCCCCCCACGCCGCGGTGCACCTTGCGGTGGGGAATGTAGAAATAGTCCTCCGCCCACTTGGCATAGCGATCATAGTAATCAGCCCCGTGCGGATCGCAGGCGGCCTTCATCGCTTCGTGGAAGCTGGCCGTATCCTCGGCATAGGGCAGCGGCGGATTGAGGTCCGCGCCGCCGCCGAACCATGCCTTGGTGGTGGTGAGGAAGCGGGTGTTCATGTGCACCGCGGGCACGTGCGGGTTGCTCATGTGGGCAACGAGGCTGATGCCGGTGGCGACGAAGCCGGGGTTCTCGGCGCTGGCCCCATTGATCGATCCGGCGAACTCCTTGGCGAAGCTGCCGCGCACGGTCGAGACGTTGACCCCGACCTTCTCGAACACCTTGCCCTTCATCAACCCCTGCACCCCGCCGCCGGGATCGGGATTGCCTTCTTCCTCGCGCTGCCAGGGGGTGTATTGAAACACCGCCTGCGAGCCCGCCTCGCGCTCGATTGCCTCGAATTCGGCGCAAATCCGGTCGCGCAAGTCTTCAAACCAGACGCGCGCGCGTTCGGTGTAAGGTGTCCAGTCTGTCATACAGCCCCATCCGTCATTCTGGCGCACCATAGGCGATAGGGCGCAGCGCACAAGCCCTGCCTCGGTCTTGCAGCGCTGTTGCCAAGCTGCCGATTCGGCGGCAGGGAGGGGCCATGGTTCGCGCTATGTTCGCCCCCTTCCCCTTCGCCGGACACGAGCTTGCCCTCGGAGCCGGCCGCGCGCTCTACTGGCCGGCCGAGCAGGCGCTGCTGGTCGCCGACCTGCATCTTGAGAAAGCCAGCTGGTTTGCCGCGCGCGGGCAGATGCTCCCGCCCTATGACAGCCGCGACACGCTGGAGCGGCTGGCCGATGCGGTGCGGGAGACCGGCGCGCGGCGGGTCATCACGCTGGGCGACAATTTCCACGATGATGCGGGCGCGCTGCGACTCGATCATCATTGCACGGGGATGCTCGAAGCCCTGACCCGCGCGCTCGACTGGGTGTGGATCACCGGCAACCACGACGAGGAACTGCCCAAGGGCTTCGGCGGGACAATCCTGCCGGAACTCAAGATCGGCGGCGTGATCCTGCGCCACGAGGCCCGCGCCGGAGAGACCGCGCCCGAGCTGTCGGGCCACTACCACCCCAAGCTGCGCGTCAACGTGAGGAACCGCCACATCGCCCGCCCCTGCGCGGTCATGGGGCGCAGCCACAGCGGGGCCGAGCGCATGATCCTCCCCGCCTTCGGCAGCCTCACCGGCGGGCTTGATGCGAACCATCCCGAGATCCTCGGCGCGCTGCAACCAGCTGCGAAGATCGCGGCGCTGATGCCCGCCGCGGGCCGCATCGCGCGCTTCCCGCTGCGGCAGGCGGCGGGTTAATCGCCCAGGCGTTCCAGCACGGTCTCGACCTTGTTCAAGCCCTCGCGGGTAAGTTCGACGAATGTGACGCGCCTGTCACCTTCGGAATGGGAGCGGGCGACGAGACCGCGCTTCTCTAGCCTGCCGATGATCCTGAGCGCCGTCGTCTCCGGGCAACCGGCGATAATCTGGAGCGATTTGGTCGAAACCTTCGCCAGGCCAGCCCTCTGCTTGAAGAGTTCGAGCAGCATGTTCCAAGCCGGCATGCCAAGAAGATCGGCACCGATGGCATCTTCCCGAATCTTCGCCCGGCGCTCTTCTTTCGAGGCCGAGAAGAACAACGGCACGGCATTTCGTTCGATCTTGGTAGCCTTGGAAAACCACGGAAAAATCGAATGGACCGATGCCGGATCCCAATCCTGATCGATCGAGTCCGCCACCCTAAGAAGAGTAGCAGATAGGTCGCGCAAGTAGGAAGGGGACATATTGACTTCGAGCTGACCGAGTAGCTCTTCAACGTTCATGCCAACACACCCCCCTGGGTCTCCACACGCCAGCCTGAAATCGATGAAATTCACGAAATGATTATAACAAATCCGTAACATTCAGAAAAGTTAACCGACTAACTGAAATACGTGTAAAACATTCAAAATGAACCTTTCATTGACAGCGTCAGCGATGGTCCGAGGCGATGGCAAGGGCCAGTCGACCGGACATCGCGCGCTTCCCGCTGTGACAGGCGGCGGCGTAAGACTCCATCTGGCGCTCGCCTGCGTTTCGCACTACAGAGCCGCCAGCACGAAGCTACCACAGGAGAACACCCCATATCTCGTCCACCCCGGCGCTCGTTGGCCCCGCCCGTAAAAAGCGGCCCTCGGTTTGATAACATGATCAACGTCCCCAAGGTCCGCGTCATCGACGATGAAGGCGAGAACCTGGGCGTGATGTACACCCGCGAAGCCATCGAGCAGGCCAACGAAAAGGGCCTGAACCTCGTCGAAGTGTCCCCCAACGCGGACCCGCCGGTGTGCAAGTTCCTCGATGTCGGCAAGTATCGCTACGAGGCCCAGAAAAAGGCGAACCTCGCGCGCAAGACGCAGAAGACGCAGGACATCAAGGAAGTGAAGATGCGTCCGAACATCGACACGCATGATTATGACGTGAAGATGCGCAACGTGCACAAGTTCATCGACAATGGCGACAAGGTGAAGATCACCCTGCGCTTCCGCGGGCGCGAGATGGCGCACCAGCATCTCGGCATGGACCTGCTGAAGCAGGTGCAGGATGATGTCGCCGAATATGCCAAGGTCGAGGCCTTCCCGCGATTGGAAGGCCGCCAGATGCTGATGGTGCTCGCGCCCAAGTAGGCGGGCATCCTCGCAAGGGTTTCGAAAGGGGCGGGCCGCGAGGTTTCCGCCCCTTTTGCGTGGCCCCGCTTGCCCCGGCGGCGGGGCTGCTGATAGGCCCGCTGGCGATGCACAGGGGAGAGCCATTCGCATGACCGTGCGCCGGATCGGCCTGTTCCTCGGCCCGCTCGCCTTCGCCCTGACCGTGGTGGTGGCCCCGCCCGCCGGGATGGAGCCGGGCGCATGGCTGGTCGCGGGGCTGACACTCTGGATGGCCGCGTGGTGGATGACCGAGGCCGTGCCGCTGACGGTGACCGCGCTCCTGCCCTTCATCATCCTGCCCCTCGCCGGGATCTCGAACGCCGAGGAAACCGCGGCGACCTATTACTCGCCGATCCTGTTCCTGCTGCTCGGTGGTGCCTTCATCGCCCTCGCGATCGAGCGCACCGGGCTGCACCGCCGCCTCAGCCTCGCGATCCTGCGCGCCGTGGGGAACAATGGTGGCCCGGTCCGGCTGCTGATCGCCTTCATGCTGTCGACCGCGCTCCTGTCGATGTTCATTTCCAACACCTCGACCGCGCTCATCATGATGCCGATGGCGCTGGCGGTGCTCGAGAGCGGGGGCGGCGAAGATGGAGGCCTACCCCGGCAAGACGGCATCTGGGGCGCCCTGCCCATGGGAATCGCCTTTGCCGCGAGCATCGGCGGGCTCGGCACGATCGTCGGCTCGCCCACCAACGCCATCGCCGTGGGCCTGCTCGACAAGATCGTCGGCGTGCGCATCACCTTTGCCGAGTGGTCGCTCTACGGCATCCCGCTGGTGCTGCTCGGCGTGCCACTGGCCGCCTGGATCATCGCGCGGGTGCAGGCCGTGGCGAGGCACCCCTTCGACATCGCCGCCGCGCGCGAGGCGATTGTCTCCCATGCACGCTGGACCGTGCCGGAGAAGCGCCTCGTGCCGATCTTCGCGCTGACCTTTCTGGCCTGGACCACCCAGCCGCTCGTCGCTCCCCTGCTTCCTGCGGGCTCGTGGACCGACGGCACCATAGCGGTCATCGCCGCGCTTGCGCTGTTCCTGCTGCCCGATGGCACCGGCCGCCCGCTGCTGGTGTGGAGCGAGGCAGAGCGCGCGCCGTGGAGCGTGATCTTCATGTTCGGCGGGGGTCTCGCGCTGGCGGCGGGGATGCAGGCCTCGGGCCTTGCCGCCTGGATCGGCCAGGCGCTGCTGCCGCTGGCGAGCTGGCCGCTGATCCTCGTCGTGCTGGCAGTGGTGGTGCTGGTGATCGTGGTCACGGAATTCGCCAGCAACGTGGCGACCGCGACGGGGATCGTGCCCGTGGTGGGCGTGCTGGTGGTGGCGCTGGGGGTCGATCCCGTGCTCCTCGCCCTGCCCGCAGCCCTCGCGGCGAGCTGGGGCTTCATGCTCCCCGCCGGCACCGGGCCCAACGCCATCGCCTGGGCGACGGGGCGCATCCGCATCGGGGCGATGGTCAAGGCCGGCCTGCTGCTCGACCTTGCCGGGGCTCTGCTCATCGTCGGCGTGGTGTGGATGATCGCATCGCTCACGTGAAATCTTCGGAAGCCTGCTTGAAAGGATCGTGCGCGCACGATACCCCTTGCTCCAGCACTGCGGTGGTAGCGGAGAGGCGTTCCTGCGGAGGTTAGGAACGGGCGCCCTGCCGCCGTAATCGGCTCCCGCCTTCCTGGGAGCGTGAGCACAAGGAAGGACCCGTCGCCATGGCCGACGCTCCCACGCCCGCCCGCAAACCCAAACCCGCCCGCCGCGAGATCGCCGGACGCCCGCTGAAGCCTGCCACCCTCATGATGGGCCATGGCTATGACCCGGTCCTCTCGGAAGGATCGCTCAAGGCGCCGATTTTCCTCACCAGCACCTTCGCATTCGAGAGCGCGGCCGCCGGCAAGCGCCACTTCGAGGGCATCACCGGCCTGCGCGAAGGCGGCGCCGAGGGCCTCGTCTATTCGCGCTTCAACGGGCCGAACCAGGAAATTCTCGAGGGTCGGCTCGCCGTGTGGGACGGCGCGGAGGACGCGCTGACCTTCTCCAGCGGCATGACGGCGATCTGCATCCTGATGATGGCCTATGCCAGCCAGAACGACGTGATCGTCCATTCCGGCCCGCTCTATGCCGCATCGGAGGGCTTCGTCGCCAAGACCCTGTCGCGCTTCGGCGTCGACTATGTCGATTTCCCGGCGGGCGCGACCCGCGAGGAACTCGACGCCGTTCTCGCTGCGGCCAAGGCCAAGGCCGAGGCGCAGGGCGGCAAGGTCGCGATGATCTACCTCGAAAGCCCCGCCAACCCGACCAATGCGCTGGTCGATGTCGAGGCAGTGCGCGATGCCCGCGATGCGACCGTGCCGGGGACGCCCGTCGCCATCGACAACACCTTCCTCGGCCCCTTGTGGTCGCGCCCGCTAGAGCATGGCGCGGACATCGTTGCCTATTCGCTCACCAAGTATGTCGGCGGGCATTCCGACCTGGTGGCCGGTTCGATCGCGGGCGCGAAGCAGTGGATCGCGCCGGTGCGGGCGCTGCGCAACACCATGGGCGGGATCGTCGATCCCAACACCGCGTGGATGCTGCTGCGCAGTCTCGAGACGGTCGAGCTCAGAATGCAGCGCGCGGGCGAGAACGCCGCAAGGGTCTGCGATTTCCTGCGCTCGCACCCCAAGGTCGAAGGCCTCGGCTATCTCGGCCTCATCGCCGATTCGCGCCAGCAGGACATCTATGACCGCCATTGCCTTGGCGCCGGATCGACCTTCTCGGTGTTCATCAACGGCGGCGAGGCCGAATGTTTCCGTTTCCTCGACAGCCTCACCATCGCCAAGCTCGCGGTAAGCCTCGGCGGGACGGAGACGCTGGCGAGCCACCCCGCCTCGATGACACACCTCTCGGTCCCGCAGGCGCGCAAGGACCTGCTCGGCATCACCGACAATCTCGTGCGGATCAGCGTGGGGATCGAGGATGCGGACGACCTGATCGCCGATTTCGCGCAAGCGCTGGAGCACGTCTGAGGAGTTTCCCCTTTCCGTCACCCTGAACTTGTTTCAGGGTCCATGGGGCGGCTGAAGGCAATTCACCAGAGGGCAGAGCCCCGCCGCCTGATGGATGCTGAAACGAGTTCAGCATGACGGGGAGGATAGCAATGACCGACAGCCGCAAACCTGTGTTCCTCGTGATCGGCGCAGGGGCAGGGATCGGGGGCAACGCCGCGCTGCGCTTTGCCGCCGGGGGCTACCATGCCGTTCTGGCGAGGCGCTCGGACGAGGACGGCCTTCAGCGCATGGTGGCCGAGATCAAGGCGGCTGGGGGGTCAGCCTCGGGTACCCTGCTGAACGCGGCCGAGGACGGCGCAATCGAAGATCTGGTCGCACGCACCGAGGCGGACATCGGTCCGATCCACGCCGCGCTCTACAATCTCGGCGCGCAAATCGGGAACCGCGCGCTCGAGGCCACCCCGCACCGCATCTTCGAGCTCGGCTGGCGGCTCGGCACCTATGGCGTGTTCCGCCTTGCCCATGCGCTGTTCCCGGCCATGGTCGAGCGTGCCGCCAACGGAGGACCGCACGGCACCTTGCTCGTCACCTCGGCGACGGCGGCGGTGCGCGGCAATGCCGGACAGCACAGCCACGCCGCGGCGATGGGCGGGCGGCGGATGCTGTGCCAGACCCTCAACGCCGAATTCGCCCCCAAGGGCATCCATGTCGCCCACGTCGTGGTCGATGGTGCGGTCGACGCGCCCGACACGCTCGGCAAGCTGCTCGGCGACAGGTTCGAGGCCTTCAAGGCGAACAAAGGCACAGACGGCGTGATCGACCCCGCAGCGCTGGCCGAGACCTACTGGCACCTCGCCCACCAGCCGAGGAACTGCTGGACCCACGAGATCGACGTGCGCCCCTGGACCGATGTCGCGTGGTGGAACGACAATCCGAACCCGGAGATCAATGCGGCGGGCAAGGGCTTTCAGGGCCCGCCTGCCGCCTAGCGCATCAGCCCTTCCACTCGCGCCGTTCCTCGGCGGCGCGCAGGACTTCGTAGGCGGCCTGGATCAGCTGGAACTGGCGCGCGGCCTCGGCATCGCCCGGCTTTACATCCGGGTGCACTTCCTTGGCGCGGGCGCGATAGGCCTTCTTCACCGCATCGAAATCGGCGTCCGCCGCGAGCCCCAGCACCTCCAGCGCCCGCATTTCGTCAGCCGAGCGCGATCCATCGCCCGATCCGGCCCAGCCGTAGTGGGCGCTCTCGGCATAGCCCGCGCTCTCCTGCCGTTCGGCCCGCGCGCGTTCTTCCTTCTCGGCCGCTTCGAGGCCTTCGAAATAGTCCCACTTCCCGTTATATTCGGCTGCGTGCTTCTGGCAGAAATACCACCGGTCGCGGCTGTTGGGGGCTTTGGGCGCGGGGCAATCGCCGCGCTCGTTGCAGCCGTGGCGGTCGCAGATCCGCACCTGCGCGGCCTCCTGCGACGAGCCATAGCCCCGCCAGCGCGGAAAGCCCCAGTCCATCGACCGGCGCGCGCGGCTCATGGGCGCGATCCGCGCGCAGCCGGAATCATGTCGTTGGTCGATTGTCTCACGCGCTCAATCTAGAGGACGTGGCGCGCGAATGAAAGGCGTGAGAACGCGGGAACCAGTTGCAATGTGAAATGTTGCAGTGCAATCGAACTTTGGCGTCACCAACTGTGCCGCGACCCGAAAGACCGATCATGAGCCAGCAACTGACCCTTTCCAGCCTGTTCTGCGTGCTTGCGCTCGCGGGCCTGTGCGTGGTCACCTCGGCGCGCGATCTGGCCGGCTATCCGGCCGCAGTGGTGGCCCAACGGGCCGAGCTTGCGCCCGGCCCGCTCGCCGGTTGATCAGCGATTGATGATCACGCTCGCGGCGCGACGGTTCTGCGCCCAGGCCGCTTCGTCCGAGGCGAGCGCGACGGGACGCTCCTTGCCGTAGCTCACCACCGAAATGCGGCTGGAATCGACGCCGAGGCTAACAAGGTAGGCGTGCGCGGAATCCGCCCGCTTCTCGCCCAGAGCGAGGTTGTATTCACGCGTGCCGCGCTCGTCCGCGTGACCTTCGATGGTGAAGGTGATCTGCGGGTAGCGGGCGAAGTACTGCGCCTGCGCCTGCAGGGCAGCAGCATCCTGCGTGTCGATGTTGAAGCGATCGGTGTCGAAGTAGATCGTGGTCGAGGAGCCGACGGCCTGGGCGAAATGCTCCTGCGTGCCGACAGCCGGGCCGCTCGGCGGCAGGGGCGGCGGCGCCATGGTCGGGGCCGGGGCCGGAGCCGGAGCCTCGGCGACCGGCGGGAGGGTTTCGGGGGCCTTCTTCGCGCAGGCGGCAAGGCCGGTGGCCGAGGCGAGCAGCAGGATCGTCGCAATCTTCCGGTTCATAATTATTTCCTTTCAGACGGTTGCACGGACAGTGGGCAGTCCGGGATAGCTAGCGAAACAGTGAGACGAATTCGTGGAGCGTTTCAAGGACGTATCGGTCCCCACGCGGGATCAGATGCATCGACGGGCGTCGGCAGGCGGCGCTCGTTCTGGCCGGTGAGGTCAACCTGCCAGATGCCAGAGCGGCCGGTGTTCTTCTCGGTGCGGAAGAACTGGATGATGCGGCCATTGGGCGCCCAGGTCGGGGCCTCGTCCTGCCAGCCATTGGTCAGCACGCGCATTCCGCCGCCGCTGGTGCTCATCACCGCGACGTTGAAGTCGCCCGCGATCCGCGTGAAGGCGATCTGGTCGCCGCGCGGGCTCCATTCGGGCGTGGCGCAGCGCCCGCCGAAGAAGCTGATGCGCTTCTGGTCGGTGCCGTCGGCATTCATGATATAGCACTGCTGGCTGCCCGAGCGGTCGCTCTCGAACACGATCTTGGTGCCGTCGGGCGAGAAGGAGCCGCCCACATCGATCCCCGGATTGTCGGTGAGCTTGATCGCGCGCCCGCCGGTTGCGGGGATGCGGTAGATATCGGTGTTGCCCGCCACCGCCATCGAGAACAGGATCGAGCGTCCGTCGGGCGACCAGCGCGGGGCGATGGTCGGGTTCCTGTTCTCGGTCACTAGCGTCTGCTTGCCGCTGCCGATGTCATAGACATAGATGCGCGGGTTGCCGTCGACATAGGAGAGATAGAGGATCTTCGAATAGTCGGGTGAATAGCGCGGGGTGAGCGCGGTCGCGCTGCCCAATGTCAGGAAGCGATGGTTGGCGCCGTCCGAATCCATCACCGCAAGCCGCTTCACCCGGCGGTCCTTGGGACCGGTCTCGGCGATATAGGCGATGCGGCTGTCGAAGAACGGGCTCTCGCCGGTGAGGCGCGAGAAGATGAGGTCCGAGCACTTGTGCGCAGCGCGCCGCCAGTCGCCCGGCGCAACCACCCAGCCCTCGCGCACCAGCTGGTTCTTGAGCGCGACGTCGTAGAGGTAGCAGCCGACCACCAGCTTGCCATCGTCGCGGGCGCGGACATAGCCCTGCACCAGCATCTCCGCGCCCCGGCCGCTCCACGTGTCATAGACAGGCGCGGTGATCTGCGGGAAGCCGGGTGCGGGCAGGCTGTCGGGGCCGACCGGCTTGAACAATCCGTTGTTTCTGAGGTTGGCGGTGATGACGCGCGAAATCTCGCGGCCGAGCGCCCCCGTCCCCGCCTCGTTGGCCGGGGTCGGCTTGTTGGCATCGGTGGCAAAGGCGGGGATGGCAATGCCGATATCCGACCAGGCGCTCTCGTCGGTGACGGTGCCGCGCAGCGGACCATCATCCTCGCCTTCGACCGGCACGCTTTCGACCTGCTGGTCCTGCGGGATCGGCGCGCCGAGATCCTGCGCGGCAAGCGGCGTGCCGAGGAAGGGGGCGAGGAGCGGGACGAGCAGCGCGGCACCGGCGAGCGGGAACGAGGTCTTGGTCATGTCACAGCCTTCGGTCGAACTGCCATTCGAGATCGTCCCAGCGGGTATAGAACTGTTCGGGCAGGTTGGAGAAGTCGGCAAGCTGCACCGCGCGGATCGCGCGCTCGCAATGCAGCGAGGCTTGCGGACGGTTGCTTTGGGTGATGCTCTCGGGCTTGGTCCGGCAGGTCGGACGCCCCTTGAGCGAGCCATCGGGATTCAGCTTCCAGCTCACCACCGAAACCAGCAACTCGGCCTCGACCCCGCTGGGAGCGGTCCAGTTGCGCTTGATCTGGCGCGAGATCGCCGAGCGCAGGTCTGCTTCCTCTTTCGCGCCGAAGGTTGCAGCCGGCGCGCGGGTTTCCTGCGTTGTCGCCGAGGAGCCTTTGCCGTCGAGGAAATCCTCGCCGACGCGGCTGCCCCCGCCGGCCTTGCTCGCCGGCTTGGGCTGGTTGGCGCCGGTCTGGCCGGGTGCCTGACGGTCCGGACGGCTGCGATCGCGCGCCGGCTGGCTCGCCGCGGTGCGCGGGTCAGGCTTGACCGGCTCTGGCGCAGGCGCAGCCTCGGGGGCAAGCGTCGGCGCCACCGAGGCACGGCTTTCGGACACCGGATCGGGCGAAGCGTTCTCGAGGCCGACATCGGCCGCAAGGCTGACGGTCATGCGTTCCGGGAAGACCGCGACCTCGCTGCGCACCGCCTGCATCAGCAGCACGGCGACCAGCGCGCCGTGCAGCACGACTGCTGCGGCCAGACCGAGTTTTTCGTCGCTGCGGAGCCTCATTCCATCCATCACCACAACCCGACTAAGGCGGCGTAACTGAACCATCGGTGACCAGCGAGATCGAGGTAAAGCCTGCGCGGCCCAGTTCGCCCATAACCTGCATCACCCTGCCATAATCGAGGCTGCGATCGCCGCGCAGCACAATCAGCGGTTGCTCACCGCCCCGGTCAAGCGCGGCAAGGGCGTCGGGCAGCGTGCCGGGGGCTAGCGGATTGTCCTCGATATAGATCGTGCCTGCGGCATCGATCGAGATGGTGATCTGGTCGGGCATTTCCTCGACCGGCGCAGCGCGGCTTTCGGGCAGCTCGACCGGCACACCGACGGCAGGCAGCGTCACCGTCACCATGAAGATGATCAGCAGCACCAGCATCACGTCGACCAGCGGGGTGACGTTGATCTCGGACATCGCCGCGCGGCGGCCGCGCTTGCCGCCCCTGCGGCGGGAGGAGGAGGAAACACCCATCCCCATCACGCGCGGTCCAGCTCGCGGCTGAGGCCCATGTGGAGCTTGTCGGCGAACCGCTGGAGGGTCGCCTCGAAGCGGTCCACCGCGCCGCCGAAGCGATTATAGGCGATCACCGCGGGGATGGCGGCGAACAGACCGATCGCGGTCGCGAACAGCGCCTCGGCGATGCCGGGGGCAACGACCGCCAGCGACGCGCTCTGCTGCGCACCGATCTGGAAAAAGGACTTCATGATCCCCCACACCGTGCCGAACAGGCCGACGAAGGGCGCGACGGAACCGACTGTGGCGAGGAAATTGAGGCGGGCCGAAAGCTGGTCCGCCTCCTCGGCAATCTGGCTGTCCATGGCGGCGGCGATGCGCTGACGGGTTGCATCCCGGTCAACCGGCTGCTTGGCGGTG
The DNA here is from genome assembly GCA_027486035.1 of Erythrobacteraceae bacterium. Classification (GTDB taxonomy): domain Bacteria; phylum Pseudomonadota; class Alphaproteobacteria; order Sphingomonadales; family Sphingomonadaceae; genus Erythrobacter. Next base: position 226,247 of record JAIXPX010000033.1, read on the forward strand.
GATTTGCGCCACTCGTCGAGCCCGGCTGCGGCGACCCGCGCAGCGGGCACATCCTTCCTGGCCTGCTTGGTGAGCTGCCCGTCGCGGTCGCCCTGCACCCAAAACTCGTCTTCATAGTCCCGGGACCTCTTGTGCATCGCGCCGATCCGCAGGGAGAAGGAGACGATGATCGTCCACACCCAGATACTGGCGAGGATCAGACCGAGCATAACCGCCTGGACGATGATGTCGGCCTGGATAAACAGGTCCAGCGGGTCGAGCCGGGCCGGGGCAGTGTTTGCAGCGGCGGCGCTGAGCAGGGCAAGCGTCACGGGATCACATATCCTTGATCAAGAAGATTGGGCATTCATGAAGGTCTGGAAAGCGTCCCGCCATACGGCGGGCTGACGGCGCGGGCGGCCATCGAGGGTGATGAAGCCGACCCTGAGGTGACCCTCGCATAGCGCCTCCTCGCCGCGCCATGCGATCTGGTGCATACGGCAGGAGGCCGCACCCAGTTCGGTGCAACGCGTCTCGATCACCACATCATCGTCGAGCCTCGCGGGCCGCAGGTATCTGAGGTTGACCTCAGAGAGCGCGTAAGCCCCCTCCCCGCTCTCGATCGCGGCGCGCTGGTCGATGCCGAGCAGGCGCAGGAGATCCGAACGCGCGCGCTCGAACCAGCGCAGGTAATTGGCGTGATAGGTAATGCCCGAGAGGTCTGTGTCCTCGTAATAGACGCGCACCGCATAAAGGTGCCGCGCACCATGGAGCACGCCGCCGGGGGGAGTGGGAGAGACCATCATGCGCCACCTAGCCTAGCGGAGAATCCCTGCAAAGGCCGCTGTGTGGCTTTTGTGGATGAACCGCCGCCGAACGGGTCCGGGCGCAGGTCCGGTCGCCAGACGCCTCAGCGCCGCGCGATCTATCGGTCGCAAAGCGACCGCAAGCGCGAACGCGCGCCCGCAGCGACGCGGCCTTCAGGACGTGTGAGCGAGGAAAATGCAGCCCTGAGGGGCTGCATTACACCGAAATCATACGCCCCAAGGGCTGGCCGCCGAAGATGTGGACATGGAGGTGCGGCACTTCCTGCCCGCCGTGCTGGCCGATATTGGCGAGAAGGCGGTAGCCCGGCTCGACCAGGCCCTTCATCCGCGCCACTTCGCCCACGGCCCGCACGAAGCCCCCGATTTCGGCATCGCTCGCTTTGGCCGAGAAATCGTCCCAGCTGACATAGCGCCCCTTGGGGATGACCAGCGTGTGCACCTCGGCCTGCGGGTTGATGTCCTCGAAGGCGAACCCCCACTCGTCCTCGTAGACCTTGCGCGAGGGGGTCTCCCCGCGCAGGATCCGCGCGAAGATGTTGGCGTCGTCATAAGGGATGGTCGGGTCGATCGGCATTATTCGCTCCGGCTGGCTTTTTCAGCGAGGCCTGACAGCCCCTCGCGGCGGTCGAGTTCGGCGAGCACTTTGTTCAGCGCCACGCCCTTCTCGGCAAGCAGCACCATCAGGTGAAACAGCACGTCCGCCGCCTCCCCGACAAGCTCGGCCTCGTCACCCGCGAGCGCGGCGATAACCGCCTCGGTCGCTTCCTCGCCGAGCTTCTGGGCGATTTTCTTCAGGCCCTTGGCGTGGAGCTTGGCCACATAGCTCGCCTCGGGCGAGGCGGTGAGGCGCTGGGCTATCGTGGCTTCGAGGCGGGTCAGAATGTCCATGCCGTTCCTTTCGGTCAAACCCCGCGCGCGGGCAAGCCTGCCGCCCGAAGCGCCGCGTGCGCCTCGGCGATGGTGTGGTGGCCGAAGTGGAAGATGCTCGCGGCGAGCACCGCGCTGGCGTGGCCTTTCGTCACCCCTTCGACGAGATGCTCGAGGCTCCCCACCCCGCCGCTGGCGATCACCGGCACGCTGACGCTGTCCGCAATCTCGCGGGTGAGATCGAGGTCATATCCCCTTTGCGTCCCGTCCCCGTCCATCGAGGTGACGAGGAGTTCGCCCGCGCCAAGCCCCGCGACCAGCCGCGCATATTCGAGCGCATCGATCCCTGTGGGCTTCCTCCCGCCATGGGTGAAAATCTCCCAGTTGCCGCGCGGGGTGCGGCGCGCATCGACACTGGCGACGACGCACTGGCTGCCGAAGCGTTCGGCGATCTCGCCCACCAGTTCGGGCCGGGCGACAGCGGCGGAGTTGACCGCGACCTTGTCCGCCCCTGCCAGCAAAAGCGCGCGCGCATCCTCGGCGCTGCGCACCCCGCCGCCGACGGTCAATGGCATGAAGCACACCTCCGCCGTGCGCCGCACCATGTCGAGCAGCGTCCCGCGCCCTTCGTGGCTGGCGGAAATGTCGAGGAAGCACAACTCGTCCGCCCCCGCCGCGTCATAGGCGCGCGCCTGCTCGACGGGATCGCCCGCGTCCTTGAGGTCGACGAAATTCACGCCCTTGACCACACGGCCATCGGCGACATCGAGGCAGGGTATGACGCGGATACGGACGCTCATGCCACCCCGCCTTCCGCTCTTTGGCCCATCGCGATCGCTGCTGCGAGGTCCAGCCGCCCTTCATAGAGCGCGCGGCCGGTGATCACGCCTTCGATCCCCTCATGCGCGTGGAGCGAGAGGATGTGGATGTCGTCCAGCCCCTTGACCCCGCCGCTGGCGATCACCGGAATGTCCACGCGGCGCGCGAGGTCCACCGTGGCTTCGATGTTCACGCCCTTCAGCAGCCCATCGCGGCCAATGTCAGTGAACAGCAGGCTTGCGACGCCCGCGTCCTCGAAGCGGCGGGCGAGATCGGTGACAGGGACGTCGGAGACTTCCGCCCAGCCCTCGGTCGCGACCATCCCGTCCTTGGCATCAACCGCGACGACGATGCCGCCTTCCCACTCGCGGGCCATGTCCTTGACGAATTCGGGGTTCTTCAAGGCCGCCGAGCCCATCACCACCCGCGCCACGCCGAGGTTGAACCAGCCCTCCACGGCCTTCGCATCGCGGATGCCGCCGCCGAGCTGCACATAGCCCGGGAAGGCCTTGACGATCGCCTCCACGGCCTCGCGATTGCGGCTTTCGCCTGCGAAGCTGCCGTCGAGATCGACCACATGAAGATGCCCCGCGCCCGCCTCGGCAAAGATCATCGCCTGTGCGGCGGGATCATCGCCGTAGATCGTGGCGCGCTCCATGTCGCCTTCCGCGAGGCGCACGACCTGGCCACCCTTCAGATCGATGGCGGGGAAGATTATCATGGCATCCTCCCCGGCATGGGGAGGGGGACCGCGACGCGCAGCGGCGGGGTGGAGGGGCGAGCGGCGCTGCCCCGATAGGCAAGGTTTCGGATCGCGGTGGACCGCCCCTCCACCACCTTCGGTGGTTCCCCTCCCCTGAAGGGGAGGATTGTCACGGATACCATGCCAGAAACCTCTCTAACGTCGCCAGCCCGTAGGCCTGGCTCTTTTCCGGATGGAACTGCACGCCAAGGATGTTGTCGCGCGCCACCGCGGCGACCAACCCCTCGCCGTGGTCGGTCATCGCCGCGACATGGTGCGGGTTGTCGGCGGCGAAGTGGTAGGAATGGAGGAAATAGGCCTCGCCCCCTTCGATCACCGCGTGGTCCTTGGCATGCGGGAGCATGGCGACATCGTTCCAGCCCATGTGCGGCACCTTGATGGCGGGGTCCGAGGGCTCGATCCGCCGCACCTCGCCGGGCACCCAGCCAAGACCCGCAGTCCCCCCATGTTCAAGGCCCCTGTCGGCCAGCAATTGCATTCCCACGCAGATGCCGAGGAAGGGCGCGCCCCCCACATGGACGCGCTCGGCCATCGCCTCGACCATGCCGGGGACGGCCCTGAGGCCATCCGCGCAGGCGCGGAAGGCGCCGACGCCGGGCAGCACGATCCGGTCCGCGGCGCGCACCACATAGGGGTCAGCGGTGACGGTAACCTCGGCGCCTGCCGCCTTCAGCGCGTTGTGAACCGAATGCAGATTGCCCGCGCCGTAATCGACGAGAGCGATGACCTCAGCCACCGAACGCCTCCAGCCCCGGGAAGGCATAGCGCGGGATCCATTCGGTGATCGTCAGATCGGCCAGCCCTTCGGTGATGAAGGGATCGCTTGCGAGCAGCGCTTCCGCCTCGGCGCGGCTGGCCGTCTTCACGAAGATCAGCCCCCCGTCACGCGGCTCGCGCGGGCCCCAGGCGATGAAGTGCCCCGCCGCGTGTCCGGCCTTCAGCCAGGCGAGGTGCGCCTCCAGCACCGCGTCGATCCGCGCGATCGGCACGGTGTAGGTGAGCGAGGCAATGAAGATGCTAGCCACCCAATTGCCCCTTGGTGCTGGGGATGGCCGCGCCCTTTCTCGGATCGCGTTCCACCGCCTGCCGCATCGCCCTCGCGAAGCCCTTGTAGAGGCTCTCGCAGATGTGGTGGTTGTTGGTGCCGTAGATCAGCTCCATGTGGAGCGTGATGCCCGCCGCCTGCGAAACCGAATGGAACCAGTGCTCGATCAGCTCGGTGTCCCATTCGCCGAGGCGCTCCTGGGTGAACTTCGCCTTCCACACGAGGTAGGGCCGGCCGGAAATGTCGAGCGCGACGCGGCTCAGCGTCTCGTCCATTGGCGAGTACGCCGCACCGTAACGCCCGATCCCGGCCTTGTCGCCGAGCGCCTGCGCGATCGCCTGCCCCAGCGCGATCGCCGAATCCTCGGTGGTGTGGTGCTGGTCGACGTGGAGGTCACCCTCGACCTTCATCGTCACGTCGATGAGCGAATGGCGGCTGAACTGTTCGACCATGTGGTCGAGAAAGCCAATGCCGGTCGACACGTCATAGGCGCCGGTGCCGTCGAGATTGACGGCGATGGCGATCTTCGTCTCGGTGGTGTTGCGCGCGACGGAGCCGGTGCGGGCGGGGATGCTGGCCATGTCTTGGCCTATAGTCCGCTTGTCCGGCATGACAAGCGCGAGGCGCAAGGTCCGGGTCGTCGCAAAGCGTTGCCGCGCTTCGCCAAAGGTCTTGACCAAGCCCGCATGTGCGGCCACGATTCCCGGGTATGACGAGCGAAACCCCCGACAGCCTGATCCCTTATGACGAGATCGTGCAGGAAGCCCTTAGGGCCGTCGTCGGGCGGGTGCTCGGCTCGATTGTCGGTGGCGGCGGCACGCTTCCGGGCGCGCATCACTTCTATATCACCTTCAAGACCGGGGCGCCGGGCGTCTCCATTCCGCCGCACCTTCGCGAGCGGTTCCCGGACGAGATGACGATCGTTCTCCAGAACAAGTTCTGGGATCTGGAAGTCGGCCCCCAGCTTTTCTCCGTGAGCCTCACCTTCAACCAGGTGCCCGCCAAGCTGACAATCCCGTTCGCCGCGATCACCGCCTTCGTCGATCCGGCGGTCGATTTCGGCCTCCAGTTCCAGGCCGCGGTCGAGGAACTCGAGCCCGAGGCGCACGAGGATGCAGAAAATGACGGGCCGGACGGCGATCCCGATGGCTCGAATGTCGTCAGCATCGACTTCGGACGCAAGAAATAGGCTCCTATGGCCCGGGGCAAGCGCAAGACGGGCAGCAAGGATGCAGGGGCCGCGCCGGATGATGCTGCCCTTCAGACGGGCGCAAAACCCGCACTGCCGCTTCCCAGCCCCGAAGCCTCGACCAATCTCGTTATCGCGGACATCGTGCTGCGCGCAGCTGGCGGAATGCTGCGCGAGCGGCTCGAGAAGGGCCTTATCGTCGGCCAGCACGGCGACACGACAGAGGCGCATCGGCTGGTCGACAAGCGCGGTGTCGCGGCCAGCGCCATGCTGTGGGGCGCCAGTCGCCTCGCCCGCCGCTCGCCGCTCGGTCTTGCCGTGGTCGCGGGCGGACTTGCTGCAAAGGTGTTCTACGACCGGGGCAAGCGGCTGGGCTCCAAGGGCAAGGCATCGCAGCCTGGCGAGGACGAATCCTGATCCACGCTTGATTCGTGCGGCCCAAATGGTGCAACGGACGCCATGGGCGACTCCACACAGCACACCTCCCCGGAGCAAGCGGACGACCAGCTTCACCGCCGGGGCCTGATGTTCATCCTGTCCTCGCCTTCGGGCGCAGGAAAGACAACGCTTTCGCGGATGCTGCTTGCCCGTGATCCCGAGATCAGGCTCTCGGTCTCGGCCACCACCCGCCCGCCGCGTCCCAACGAGGTCGACGGGGTGCATTACCACTTCGTCACCCCCGAACAGTTCGACCAGATGGTCGAAGAGGACGATTTCTACGAGTGGGCGCATGTCTTCGGCCACCGCTACGGCACGCCCAAGGGGCTGATCCGCGCCGGGCTGAAGCAGGGGCAGGACTTCCTGTTCGACATCGACTGGCAGGGCACCCAGCAGCTCTACCAGAAGGACCAGCAGGATGTGGTGCGCGTGTTCATCCTGCCGCCATCGATCGACGAGCTGTACCGCCGCCTCGAGGGTCGGGCCACCGACAGCGCCGAGGTCATCGCCGCCCGCATGGAGCGTGCCCGCGCCGAGATCAGCCACTGGGACGGCTATGATTACGTCATCATCAACGACGATGTGGACGTCTGCTTTGAGAAAGTCCGCGCGATCCTCGAGGCCGAGCGCATGAAGCGCGCGCGCCAGACCGGGCTGATCCCCTTCGTGCGCGGGCTGATGGGCTAACCCGTGTGATGGCCGGCACGAGTCAGCGCCTGTTCAAGCGCGCGTCGCCACACGCCTGCCCCTGATTGTAACGAGCGGACGAATTCCCGCCCGCTTTTGCCAAGCACAGAGAGAAGATGCTTATGAAGGTCCGTATCTTGGTCCCGATCCTGTCCAGTGCCTGCGCCGCCGCGCTTCTCGTGCCGACGGCCGCTCAAGCGGAAGGGAAAGCCATGACTGCCGCCGCGCCTGCCAAGTCCAAGAAGCCCGCGCCCTCGGCGCCCGCCGCGACCGGACCTTTCGCTGCGGCCAGCACCCTTCCCTTCCAGGCCCCCGATTTCACGAAGATCAAGGAGACCGATTACCTCCCCGCCTTCGAACAGGGCATGGCGATCCACCGCGCCGAGGTCGACGCGATCATCGCCAACAAGGCCGCGCCGACCTTCGAGAACACGATTGCCGCGCTGGAGACCTCGGGCCAGATGCTCGGCCGGGTGGCCCGCGTGTTCTATGCCCTGACCGGCGCCAACACGACCGATGCGCTCGACGCAATCGACACTGAGGTGAGCCCGAAGCTTTCGGCGCACAATGACGCGATCAATCTCGACCCGCGCCTCTTTGCCCGGGTAAAGGCGGTCTATGAAAATCGCGCGGCGGCAAGCCTGACGCCCGAGGACGCGCGCCTGCTCGAGCGCACCTACGAACAGATGGTTCATGCCGGGGCCTTGCTGACCGATGCGCAGCGCGCCGAAGTGAAGGCGATCAACACCCAGCTTTCCACCCTCACCACCCAGTTCGCGCAGGCCGTGCGCACCGCTTCCAACAGTCAGCCGCTGATCGTCGACACCAGGGAAGAGCTCGCAGGCCTGTCCGAAGCCGACATCAAGGCCGCCGCCGATCTTGCCGCCGAACGCGGCGCGCCGGGCAAATATGCCATCGCGCTCCAGAACACGACGCAACAGCCGCTGCTGCCGGCGCTGGAAAACCGCGCGACCCGCGAGGCCTTGTTCAAGCGCAGCTATCACCGCGCCGATGGTCAGGCCTCGGCCGGCAACGACACCCGCCTGCTGCTCGCCCGCATCGCCGAGCTGCGCGCCAGGAAGGCGGCGCTGTTCGGAGAGCCCGACTGGGCGAGCTATGCGATGTATGACCGCATGGCCAAGGAGCCCAAGACCGCATTGGGCTTCATGGAACAGATGGTCCCTGCCCTCGCCGCAACCCAGCGGCGCGAAGCGGCTGAGCTGACTGCCGCGATCGCCCGCGACGGCGGCAATTTCGAGGTCCGGCCGTGGGACTGGTACCGCTACGCCAACCGCATCAAGGCCGAGCGCTACCAGCTCGACGAGGAAGCAGTCGCCCAGTACTTCCAGATCGACAAGGTGCTGGAAGACGGCGTTTTCTTCGCTGCCAACAAGCTCTACGGGATCAGCTTCAAGAAGCGCACCGATCTGCCCGTCTATCATCCCGACGTCTCGGTCTACTCCGTGTTCGATGCAGACGGTTCGGAGATGGGGGTGTTCTACTTCGATCCCTATCAGCGCCCCTCGAAGCGCGGCGGGGCGTGGATGAGCAACTTCGTCGATCAGAGCCACCTCGCTGGGACCAAGCCGGTGGTCTACAACGTGCTCAACATCTCCAAGGCGGCGCCGGGCGAGGTGCAGCTCGTCACCTGGGACGACGTGACGACGATGTTCCACGAATTCGGCCACGCATTGCATGGTCTGTTCGCCGACCAGCGCTACGCCTCTATCTCGGGCGCGGCAACGGCGCGCGACTTTGTGGAATACCCGAGCCAGGTCAACGAGATGTGGGCGAGCGATCCGGCCGTGCTCCAGAACTACGCCAAGCACCACAAGACCGGCGAGACGATCCCGGCCGCGATGATCGAGAAGATGGAGGCGGCGAGCAAGTTCAACCAGGGCTACGACTTCGGCGAGACCGTTGAGGCGGCGCTGCTCGACATGAAGTGGGCCGCGCTAACGCCAGCACAGGCCGCCGCGATCGACACACCCGAGAAGGTCGACGCTTTCGAGGAGAAGGCCCTCAAGGAGCTCGGCCTCGAGGTCGGCCTCGTGCCCCCGCGCTACCGCTCGACCTATTTCAACCACGTCTTCAGCGACCCCGAAGGCTACTCGGCGGGCTATTACAGCTATCTGTGGACCCAGATGCTCGATCAGGACAGCCGCAGATGGTTCCGCGAGAACGGCGGGCTGACGCGGGCGAACGGTGACCATTACCGCAAGACGGTGCTGAGCCGTGGCGGGACAATGGACTACTTCGAAATGTTCAGGAACTTCGCCGGGCGCGAGCCCGACGTGACCCCGATGCTCGAGGCGCGCGGGCTGGTGGCACCCAAGCCCGCCGACAGGTCCGCATCGGCGAAGTGAACACCCGTTTCGGGACAAGCCGGCCCGATGGGCGAAATTGAACGACCGGCTGTGGCCGCAATTTGTCGCAATTGTCACAAGTCTGACATGTATGCGACATATTGGCGGGCTGCAGCCGGTTCGTTGTGAGCGGGCAGAATTCGAAGGCGCCCACCATGCTCCGCCCTCCCTATGGCTCTCCGATCCGCCTGATCATCGCTGCTGCTCTCGCCGGTGCAAGCGCGCCCGTGATGGCGCAGGCGACGACACCGGACGCATCGGCACCCGCGCCCCCGCAGGCGCCCAGCGTCGCCGATCTCCAGCGCCAAATCGACGAGCTCAAAGCCATTGTCGCCGCGCTGCAGGTGCAGCAGGCGCAAGGCTCTGTTGCATCCGCACCCGCTCCATTCGCAGCGCCCTCGGCCGCTCCCGGCTCGTCGATGCTGGCAGTGACGACCCCGAACACGGCCGGCAGTGCCGCACCCATCACCCCCGCCCAGCTCGCCGCTGCCCCCGCACCCGCCAAGCCCAAGGCAAAGGCGTGGTACGAAAAGCTCCGCCTGCGCGGCTATACCCAGATGCGCTTCAACCAGATCGTCTCGGGCGACGCCGATGCCCCTTCGGGCCTGTCGAGGCTGCGCACCATCGGTGATGGCGAGGTGCGGCCGGACAACAATTTCAGCTTCCGTCGGCTCCGCATGATCCTGCAAGGCGATCTCAACGATCACGTCTCGCTCTACTTCCAGCCCGATTTCGCCGCAGCGGTCTCGAACCAATCGGTCGGCGAGCGGCGCGAAGGTTCGGTCTCGCTGCGCGACATGTATGCCGACGTCTTCCCGACCGGTGACAAGGCGTTCCGCGTCCGCCTCGGCCAGTCCAAGGTGCCCTATGGCTGGGAAAACATGCAGTCCTCCTCCAACCGCCTCGCGCTCGATCGTACCGACGCGATCAACACGGCTGCGGCCGGCGAGCGCGATCTCGGGATCGTGGCCTATTACACCCCGCCCAAGGTGCAGAAGATCTGGGACCGTCTGACGGCTGACGGGCAGAAGCTTTTCGGCAATTACGGCGCTTTCGGGGTCGGCGCGTTCAACGGGCAGGGGCTCAACCGCACCGAGGGCAACGACGGGGTGATGCTGGTCGGCCTTGCCACCTGGCCGTTCGAACTCGACGGGCTGGGGCTCGATGGACAGGTGCTCGAAATCGGCGGGTCGGTGATGCACAATCGCATCCGCCCGGAAATCCGCACCGGAGGCCTGAGCGCCGCGAGCTTCAAGGACGAGCGCGTCAACCTCCATGCCATCCTCTATCCGCAGCCGATCGGCGTGCAGGCGGAGTGGAACTGGGGCACCGGCCCCGAATTCGTCCCCTCGCGCGGACGGATCGAGGAACGCCCCCTCGACGGCGGTTACGTCCAGCTGATGGGCAAGATCGACAAGTCGCCGATCGGCCCCTTCTATCCCTTTGCTCGCTGGCAATATTACCGCGGCGGGTTCAAGGCGGCGGTGAACGCCCCGCGGCTCGAGACCGAGGAACTGGAACTGGGCTTCGAATTCCAGCTCGATCCGGCGCTGGAGATCACCACCACCTATGGCTTTGCCAAGCGCAAGGAAGCCGACGAGCGCCGCTTCGGGCAGGCCGAGGGACAAATCGTCCGCGTGCAGGCGCAGTGGAACTATTGAGGTGACCCGCACGCCGCCGGATCAGTCCGGCGGCAGCTCCTCCGGGCCACGCCCGGGCTCGTCGATGTCCGGCGGGGCCGGTTCTGTTACCGGTGGCAGCGGCGGCGTCACCTCGGGTGGAACGCCGGTTGGTCCGCCTCAGCACATGAAAAGGCCGCCGGATCGCTCCGACGGCCCCTTCATGCCCGCAAGGCGGTAAGTCTCAGTGACCGCCGCCGCTCGGATCGGCGAAGTGGCTGGGCAGGTGCGCGTTGACCACCCCGCCATCGACCGTCAGCGTCTCACCCACCACATAGTCACCTGCGCGGCTGCACAGGTAGATCGCGGCCGCCGCCATGTCCTCGGCGGTGCCGATGCGCTTGGCGGGGATGCCGCCCGCCGAAGTGTCAGGCGCGTCCTTGGCGGCGCGGTTCATCTCGCTCGGGAAGGCGCCCGGGGCGATCGAGGTGACGACGATATTGTCCTGGATCAGCCGCGCGGCCATGCGCCGGGTCAGCTGGATCACGCCCGCCTTAGAGGCCTGATAGGCATAGGTCTCCCACGGGTTGATCCGCTGCCCGTCGATCGAGGAGACGTGGATCACCTTGGCGGGATGCCCCCGCTTGCCGCCTTCGACCAGCAGGTCGTGGAGCTTCTGTGTCAGGAAGAACGGGGTCTTGACGTTCAAATCCATCGTCCGGTGCCAGCCGGCCTCGGAGAATTCGAGATAGGGCTGGCCCCAGGCGGCCCCCGCATTGTTGATGAGGATATCGAGATGGCTCTCGCGCGCCTTCAGTTCGTTGGCGAGGCTCACCATGCCGTCCATCTGGCTGAGGTCGGCAGGGATGCCGATCACCTTGTCGGCGCCAAACTCGTCGATGGTCGCCTGCATCTGATCGGCCTTGCGCGCCGAGATATAGACCCGTGCGCAGCCCGCCGCGAGCAGACCCTCGACGAACATCTTGCCGATGCCGCGGGAGCCGCCGGTGACGAGGGCAACGCGGCCTTCAAGGCTGAAAAGTGATTGAATGTCCATGACTTGAAACCTCTTACGCCTTCCCGGGCTTGACCCGGGATCCCGCTATCTTGTTCCCCGCCGCGAGAAGGAAGCGGGGCCCCGGATCAAGTCCGGGGAGACGACTTTGGCCTAGTACCCGCTCAATTCCGCCACGCGGTTCGCATGGAACGTCGCGTCGCCCAGGAATTCAGCGAGCGCGCGGTCGCGCTTCATGTAGAGGCCGATGTCGTATTCGTCGGTCATGCCGATGCCGCCGTGCATCTGCACGCCCTCCTGCACCGCAAGGCGCGCGGTCTTGGCGACCTTGGCCTTGGCGACGCTCGCCATGAGGTCGGCATGGGCCGAGCCGCCGTCGAGCAGTTGCTGCGCCTTGATGGTCGCGGCGCGGGCGATCTCGACCTCGGAATAGAGGTGGCTGGCGCGGTGCTGGAGCGCCTGGAACTCGCCGATCAACTTGCCGAACTGCTTCCTCTGCTTGAGGTAATCGACCGTCATGTCCATCGCCCCGCGCGCGACGCCGACGCCTTCGGCCGCGGCACCGACACGCCCGGCGATCAGCATCGCATCGAGCACAGCGCGCCCGCCGTCGATCTCCCCGATCACCGCGTCGCCATCAAGCTCGACCCCTTCGAACTTCGTGTGGGTTGCCATCGAGGAATCGACGAGGCGAACGCTGTCGTGGCTCATTCCCGCTGCGTCCTTGGGAACGGCGAACAGGGTGATGCCGTCCGCGTCTTCATCCGAGCCGCTCGTGCGCGCGGCGACGACGATCATGTCCGCACTCGCACCCTGAATGACGAAGCTCTTGGCGCCGTTGAGGCGGAAGCCGTTGCCCGACTTCTCGGCCCGGGTGGTGATGCGCGAAGGGCGGTGCTTGGCGGTTTCGTCGATGGCGACGGCGAAGACGCTGTCACCGGCGATCAGGCCGGGAAGGTAGCGGCCCTTGAGATCGGCCGAACCGTGCTTCAGCGCAGTCGCAGCCAGCACCGAGGAGGTCAGGAACGGCGAGGGCGTGAGGTTGCGGCCGATTTCCTCGAGCACGATCCCCGCCTCGACATGACCCATGCCGAGCCCGCCGTCGGCCTCCTCCACCAGCATCCCGGTGAAGCCCATCTCGGCCATCTGCTTCCACAGGGCGTGGCCGAAGCCGTCCTTGCAGTTGCGGTCGCGCCAGTGGCGCAGCTGCTTGGCGATATTGCCTTCCTCGGCGATGAAGCCGCGCGCGGTGTCGGCGAGCATCGCCTGATCTTCGTTGTGATACAGGGGCATTGGTTTTCCCTCTCCAATTCTTCGTCTTACCGGGCTTGACCCGGGATCCCGCTGCCTTCTTCCCCGGCAAAAGAAGCGGGGCCCCGGGTCAAGCCCGGGGAGGCGCGTGTTGCTAGATCAAGCCCCCGGCAGGTCGAGGATGCGCTTGGCGATGACGTTGAGCATCACCTCGCTGGTCCCGCCCTCGATCGAGTTGGCCTTGGTGCGCAGCCAGTTGCGCGAGGGCTTGCCGCCCTCGGTCGCTTCGCTTTCCCACTCGAGGCTGCGCGAGCCGCCGACCGCCATCATCAGTTCGTGGCGGCGCTTGTTCAGTTCGGTGCCGGCATATTTCATCATGTTGGGCTGCGCCGGGTGCGCCTTGCCGACCTTGATCTCGTCGAGAAACTTCTCGCCCATCGCGGCATAGGCCAGCGCGTCGACATCGAACTGCGCGAGCTCGGCGCGCAGCACCGGATCGAGATCGTCGCCGAGCTTGGCCGCATGGCGCTTCATCATCGCCCCGATCGCCGCCGCGCGCTCGCCGCCGTCCGCGCCCGAGATCATCTCGCGCTCGTGGCCGAGGAGATACTTGGCAACGTCCCAGCCGCGGTTGATCGTGCCCACGTAAGCGGGCACGTCATCGCCATAGGACTTGGGCACGGCGACATTGTCGAAGAAGGTCTCGCAGAAAGGCGAGGAGCCGGAGATCAGCAGGATCGGCTTGGTGGTCACGCCTTCAGATGCCATGTCGAACAGCATGAAGGTGATGCCCTGATACTTGTCGGCCTTGTCGGTGCGGACGAGGCAGAAGATCCAGTCGGCGTGATCGGCGTAGGAGGTCCAGATTTTCTGGCCGTTGACGACCCAGTGATCGCCTTTGTCTTCGCCAAAGGTCTGGAGCGAAACGAGGTCGCTGCCCGAGCCGGGTTCCGAATAGCCCTGGCACCAGCGGATTTCCCCGCGCGCGATTTCGTTGAGGAAGCGCTGCTTCTGGCCGTCCGTGCCGAAGTGCAGCAGCGCCGGGCCGAGCATCCAGATGCCGAAGCTGCTGAGCGGCGGGCGCGCATTGATGCGGCCCATTTCCTCGCGCAGCACCTTGGCTTGCGGAGCGCTGAGGCCAGCGCCGCCATATTCCTTGGGCCACATCGGCACGGTGTAGCCCTTGGCGATGCACGCTTCGAGCCACGCCTTCTGCGCATCATTCTTGAAGGTCGCGCGGCGGCCGCCCCAGTAGATGTCATCCTCGCCGCGCACCGGCTCGCGCATCTCGGGCGGGCAGTTGGCTTCCAGCCAGCTGCGGGTTTCGGTGCGGAACTGCTCAAGATCGGCCATGACCGACTCTCCTCTTGTGTCTCTCACTTGACGCTTACGTTAGTGGCATTTTGCTACCGGCTGCAAGCGCCGATCACGCGGGAAAGGATGCCGTAGCGTCCGTAGCGTCAGGTGGGGGCACATTGACGATGGGCATATTCGGTCTAGGTTCGAAACTGAAAAAAGGGAGAGAGAGCAGTGACCGGATTCGCGCTGGCGGCCATCGGCCGCAGGGGGTGCCGCGCATGAGCGAGGCAGGCGCGAAGGTGCCGATGCGGCTAAAGCTGGCCTATGGTGCCGGATCGGTCGCCTATGGCATCAAGGACAATGGTTTCGCGGTCTTCCTGCTGATCTTCTACAATCAGGTGATGGGCCTGCCGGCCAATCTGGTCGGCTTTGCGGTGATGGTCGCGCTGATCATTGATGCTTTTGTCGATCCGCTGATCGGCCACCTCTCCGATCGCACCAACACCCGCTGGGGGCGGCGCCATCCGTGGCTTTATGCCTCGATCCTACCGGTCGGCCTGTCGTGGTTCATGCTCTGGAACCCACCCGATTGGGGGCAGACCGGCACGCTGGTCTATCTCACCTGTTCGGCCATTCTGGTGCGCACCGCGATTGCATTGAACGAAGTGCCCTCGCTCGCCATGCTGCCCGAGATCACGCAGGACTATCACGAGCGCACCGATGTGATCCGTTACCGCTTCCTGTTCGGCTGGATCGGCGGGCTGTTCCTGCTGTTCCTCGCCTATGCGGTGTTCCTCGCCCCAACCCCGGAACAGCCCGCCGGGCTGCTGCGGCGCGAGGGCTATGATGCCTATGCCTGGTCGGGCGTGGCGCTGATGACGGGTGCGATCCTGATCGTATCGCTGGGCACCCACCGCGCGCTGGCCAAGCCCCCGGCGAAGCTCCCCCCGCGCCTGCCCTTGGGCGAGGAATTGCGGGCTATGGGCCGCACATTGCGCAACCCGGCCTTCCTGACGCTGATGGGGGCGGGCGTGTTCGCCTATGCCAATCAGGGCCTGAACTTTGCCACCAGCACCTATATGCAGACCTATGTCTGGGAATTTCCGCGCTGGGCGCTGGCCGCCTGGCCGATGACCTTGCTGGGCGGCGTGGCCCTCGCCTTCGTGATGGCGCCGCCGGTGTCGCGCCGCTGGGGCAAGAAGCACGCGGCGGCAGGGATGGCGGCGCTGGGGCTGGTGCTGGGCCTTGCGCCCTATGTCCTGCGCCTCGCCGGCCTGTACCCACCCAATGGCACGCCTGCCGCTGTACCGCTGTTTCTGGCCTTCACCACGCTCGCCACGTCTTTCGCGGTCGCCACCATGATGCTGGTGGGATCGATGCTGGCCGATGTGGTCGAGGATTCCGAGATGCGCACCGGTCACCGTGAGGAAGGGCTGTTCTTCGCGGGCAACCTGTTCATGCAGAAATGCGTCACCGGGATCGGCACCTTTGCCGCCGGCACGCTGATCAGCGCGGCCGGCTTTCCCGACAATGCCGCGCCGGGCATGGTCGATCCGGCCGTGATCGAGCGGCTGATGACGTGGTTCACGATCCTCACCGCGCTGTTCATCAGCGCTGCGGTGCTGGTGTTCCTGCGCTTTCCGCTGGGCGAGGACGACCATGCCGAGCGCCTCGCCCGGCTGCGCACCGCAGCACCCCCGCACCACAAATGAGAGCTTGGCGCGTGTCGCGCGCTCTGCCACGGTTGCCCAAAGATTCGGTTTTCATTCAGGACGAGAGAGGAACCCCCCATGGATTTCGAACCCACCGAACGCCAGGCCTATTGGCGCGATCGTGTGCGCGATTTCATCGAGGCCCATGTGCGGCCCAACATGGACACCTATAAGGCACAGGACGCTGCCGGCGACCGCTGGAAGGTGATCCAGATCATCGAGGACAAGAAGAAGCTCGCCAAGGAAGCGGGCATCTGGAACCTCTTCATGCCGCCCCGCAATGACAGCCACCACCATGTCGACGATACCTTCGAATTCGAAGGCCCGGGCCTCACCAACCTCGAATATGCGCTGTGCGCCGAGGAAATGGGCCGTATCGGCTGGGCGTCGGAAGTGTTCAACTGCTCGGCGCCCGACACCGGCAACATGGAGGTGTTCCACCGCTATGGCACGCGCGAACAGAAGGAACAGTGGCTGCGTCCGCTGATGAACGGCGAGATCCGTTCCGCCTTCCTGATGACCGAGCCCTACACCGCGTCTTCGGATGCGACCAATATCGAGACCCGGATCGAGCGGGACGGCGATCACTATGTGATCAACGGGCGCAAGTGGTGGTCATCGGGCCTTGGCGATCCGCGCTGCAAGATCGCGATCGTGATGGGCAAGACCAATCCTGAATCGCAGCGCCATGCGCAGCAATCGCAGGTGCTGATGCCGATCGACACCCCCGGCGTGAACATCCTGCGCCATCTGCCGGTGTTCGGCTATGACGATGCGCCGCACGGCCACATGGAAGTCGAGATGAAGGATGTGCGCGTCCCCGTCTCCAATGTGCTGCTCGGCGAAGGCCGCGGCTTTGAAATCGCGCAGGGGCGCCTCGGGCCGGGCCGCATCCACCACTGCATGCGCACCATCGGCGTCGCGGAAGAGGCGCTCGCCAAGATGTGCCGCCGCCTGCAGGAGCGCGAGGCTTTCGGCAAGCCGGTCTACAAGCACTCGGTGTGGGAGGAGCGCGTCGCGCGCGCGCGCATCGACATCGACATGACCCGCCTGCTCTGCCTCAAGGCCGCCGACATGATGGACAAGGTCGGCAACAAGGCGGCCAAGCAGGAAATCGCGATGATCAAGGTGCAGGCGCCGAACATGGCGCTCAAGATCATCGACGACGCGATCCAGGCCCACGGCGGCGGGGGCGTTTCGGAGGACTACGGCCTCGCCTCGGCCTATGCCCACCAGCGCACCCTGCGCCTTGCCGACGGGCCGGACGAGGTCCACGCCCGCTCGATCGCGCACATGGAGTTTGCCAAGCACGCGCCGATCCCCGGCCCGACGGCCAACGCCCTGCGCGGCAACCATGGGCGCGCAGCCAATGATGGCCAGAGCTTCAGCTCGGGCGACATGGGCGTTGCTCGCTGACGGGGGCGCGGTAAGGCTGCGCGCAAGTTGATAAAATACACCCTGGGGGCGGCTTTGAACGAAAGTCGCCCCCATTTCCTACAGGTGCACAGCCTGTAGGAACCGCCGAAAGGCATTCCAACCAAGGGAAGAGAGATCGCATGGCCAAGGCAGCCATCCTTGAACAACCCGGCCAAGGCCTCACAATCGCCGAGGTCACCTATGCCGAGCCCGGCCCGCATGAAGTCCTGATCGACACCAAGGCCTGCGGGCTGTGCCATTCGGACCTGCACTTCATCGACGGCCACTACCCCCACGCCCTGCCCTGCATTCCGGGGCACGAGGCCGCCGGGATCGTGCGCGCGGTGGGTTCCGAGGTGAAGACGGTGAAGCCCGGCGACCACGTCGTCTCCTGCCTTTCGGCCTTCTGCGGCCACTGCGAGTTCTGCGTCACCGGCCGCATGGCGCTGTGCATGGGGGCCGACACCCGCCGCCAGAAGGGTGACGCCTCGCGCATCACCTTTGCTGATGGTTCGCCGGTCAACCAGATGCTCAACCTCTCAGCCCTCAGCGAACAGATGCTGATCCACGAGCACGCCTGCGTCGCGATCGACAAGGACATGCCCTTCGACCGCGCGGCCCTCCTCGGCTGCGCGGTGACGACGGGGGCGGGCACGATCTTCAACGCCTGCAAGGTGACCCCGGGCGAGACCGTCCTCGTGGTCGGCTGCGGCGGGGTGGGCCTTGCCGCGATCAACGCCGCCAAGATCGCCGGCGCAGGCAAGATCATCGCCGCCGATCCGCTCCCGGAAAAGCGCGAGCTCGCGAAAGTGCTGGGCGCGACCCACACCGTCGATGCGCTGGCCGAAGACGCCGCCAAGCAGATCATCGCGATCAGCGGCGGCGGGGTCGACTGGGGGATCGAGGCGGTGGGCCGACAGGCCTCGGCCGATCTCGCGGTTGCCAGCCTCAAGCGCGGGGGCACCGCGGTGATCCTCGGCATGATGCCCTTGGACTGCAAGGTCGGGCTCGGCGCCTTCGATCTCCTCGGCGGCAAGAAGCTGATGGGCGCGATCATGGGGATGAACCACTTCCCCGTCGATCTGCCGCGCCTCGTCGACTTCTACCTGCGCGGCCTCCTCGATCTCGACACGATCATCGCCGAGCGCATCCCGCTCGAAAGGGTCAACGAGGGCTTCGAGACGATGCGCAAGGGAACCTCCGCGCGCACGGTGGTGGTGTTCGACTGATGAGCGAGGCACCCCAGATCGATTTCGACACCGAAATGGTCGGCACCGTCGAAGTGTCGGAGAAGGACGCGCTCGACCTTGCCTCGCTCACCGCGTGGTTCGAAGCCCATGTCGAGGGCTTCGCAGGCCCGATCAGCTACACCAAGTTCAAGGGCGGGCAGTCGAACCCCACCTACCGGATCGACACCCCCGGCGCCTCCTACGTGCTGCGCCGCCAGCCTTTCGGCAAGCTGCTCCCCTCGGCCCACGCGGTCGACCGCGAATATGCGGCGATGACCGGCCTCTACCCGACCGGCTTCCCCGTCCCGCGCACCTACGGACTGTGCGAGGACGTCGACGTCATCGGCTCCAAGTTCTTCGTGATGAGCATGGCCGATGGCCGCAGCTTGTGGAACGGCGCGCTCCCCGGCCTCACGCCGGACGAGCGCCGCGCCCATTACCACGCGCTGATCGACACCATGGCCGAGCTGCACCTCAACGATCCGCAGGCGATCGGCATGGGCGAGTTCGGCAAGCCCAATGATTACTGCGCGCGCCAGATCACCCGCTGGACCAAGCAGTACAAGCTCTCCGAGACCGAGCACATGCCCGAGATGGAGCGGCTGATCGAATGGCTGCCGCAGACCATCCCGCCGCAGCACGGCTCGAGCGTGGTCCACGGCGATTACCGGCTCGACAACGTGATCTTCCACAAGACGGAAGCCCGCATCATCGCGGTGCTCGACTGGGAGCTTTCGACGCTGGGCGATCCGATCGCAGATTTCAGCTACTTGATGCTCAACTGGCACAACCCCGCCGATGGCCGTGCGGGGCTGCTGGGGCTGGATCTGGAGGCGCTCGGCATCCCCTCGCAGGAGGAAGCGGTGGAGCGTTACGTCGCGCGCACCGGCTATCCGGTGCCGCCGATGGACTGGTATTTCGCCTATAACCTGTTCCGCCTCGCGGGGATCATGCAGGGGATCAAGAAGCGCGTGATCGACGGCACCGCCTCGAGCGCCCATGCCCAGGCGATGAGCGACCGCGTGCGGCCTCTCGCGGAGCGGGCCTACGCCTTCGCGCTGACCGCAGGGATGGATTCCTAGTGTTTCGCACGCCCATCCGGGCGTGCATCCTCGCCGCGTCTCGCGCGGCCTGTGCGAGCGGCTGCGGGCGGCCGCCCGGCCTTGCGGCCCTGAGGGCCGGCTCCCTCGGGAATGCCTGATCTTTAGGCAGGGCGCGGGCGGTCTACCTATACTGCCCGCGCCCTGTGCAGCCTCCGCTTGCCGAGGGCGCGCGGCACGGCTAGGCGCGGGCGCGGAAACCTTGCCGCAGGAGACGCCCGCATGACCGACGCCCTGATGAACGCCATCGAAGCCGCGTGGGAGAACCGCGCCGAGATCACCCCCGCCAGCACCGATATCGCGGCGGTGGTCGACGAGGTGCTCGGCCTGCTCGATTCAGGGGCAGTGCGCGTCGCGGAGCCTGACGGCAACGGCGGGTGGCGCGTCAACCAGTGGCTCAAGAAGGCGGTGCTGCTGTCCTTCCGCCTCAATGACAACGCCGTGGTCGATGGCGGCGCGGCGAGTGCGCCTGCCTATGACAAGGTGCCGCTGAAGTTCGCCGGCTGGGACGAGACCCGCTTCCGCCAGGGCGGCTTCCGCGTGGTGCCGGGCGCGGTGGTCCGCCGCGGGGCGCATATCTCGAAGGGCGTCGTCCTCATGCCGAGCTTCGTCAACATCGGGGCCTATGTGGGCGAGAACACGATGATCGACACCTGGGCGACCGTCGGATCCTGCGCGCAGATCGGCGCCAACGTCCATATCTCGGGCGGCGCAGGGATCGGCGGGGTGCTCGAACCGCTTCAGGCCGAACCCGTCATCATCGGTGACGGCGCCTTCATCGGCGCGCGCGCCGAAGTGGCCGAAGGTGTGCGCGTCGGCGAGGGGGCGGTGCTCTCGATGGGGGTCTATCTCGGCGCCTCGACCAAGATCGTCGACCGTGCGACCGGGCAGGTCCACATCGGCGAGGTGCCGCCCTATGCCGTGGTCGTCCCCGGCTCGATGCCCGGCAAGCCGCTGCCCGACGGCACCATGGGCCCAAGCCTCTACTGCGCGGTGATCGTCAAGACGGTGGACGCGCAGACCCGCTCCAAGACCGGCATCAACGAGCTGCTGCGCGATTGACCTTGCGGCAGGGGCGTCCTGCCGCTTTTCGCCCGCTTCCCTTACAAGGTTGGGGAAACCACGGCCTGCGCCGCGCCATAGTCCCTGCCCGTCCAGCAGGAGACCCCCATGCCGCAACCCGACCGGCCGACCCGCATCGATCAGGTGGATGCCAAGGCCGGCACCAGGGAAGGCGTGGTGCGCTGGGTGCTGGCGATCAGCCTTGTCCTTACCGTACTCGCCTTCGCGGTGATCGTCCTCAGCGGCGCGCTCAGCCAGGGGCCGGTGGAAAGCCAGCAGAATGTCGAGCGCAAGGTCGAGGCCGAGCGCGAGCAAGCGGAACCGGACCACAGCTCGATCGATGGCGTGGTCGTGGACGACCCGGGCGCCGGCGCGCCGCCGACGACATCCGGTCGATGAGCGACACCTTCCGCAAGGGGCAGGCAGTGATCTGGGACTGGAGCGGAGGCACCGCTGCGGGCAGGATCAAGGACCGCTACGAACGCAAGGTGACGCGGCGGATCAAGGGCTCCCAAGTCACCCGCAACGGCGATGCCGACAACCCTGCCTATCTGATCGTGCAGGACGATGGCGACGAGGTCCTCAAGCTGGCCAGCGAGTTGAGACCGGCCGGCTGACCTTGTCCCGGAGGCCTCTCCCCGCGCCGCCATCAGGAATGTTCACCACGCGCACGCGTGCACCACCGGGGCTCAGGGGGCCGCCGGGGCCGGGGACGTGATCAGCGTTTCGATCGGCGGCTGGTCCTGTACGCTGGCGGCATAGGCTTCGGCGGCGCGCATGACCCGCAGGATGTTGCGGCTGGCGATCATCTCCAGCTCCGCCTGCGAATAGCCCCGCCTGGCCAGTTCGGCGAAGAGCAGCGGATAGCCGCGCACGTCCTCGAAGCCTTGCGGGCCCGAGGGCATCCCGTCGAAGTCGCCGCCTATCCCGATATGCTCCACACCTGCAACCTTGCGGATGTGGTCGATATGGTCGGCCATGTCCCTGATCGTCGCCTTGGGCTCGGGATTGGCCTTGTCCCACGCCGCGAGAAGCTCTGTGACCTTGGCGGGCTGCCCCTGCCACAGGCCCTTCAATCGCGCCTCCTCGCCGGCACGGCTCGCGGTCCATTGGCGGACCTGCTCGCTGATGAAGCGCGGGAGCGCGACGACCATCACGATCCCGCCGTTCTCGGGCAGGCGGGCAAGGACGCTGTCGGGGACATTGCGCGGGTGGCCGTCCACCGCCCGCGCGCCCGAATGGCTGAAGATCACCGGGGCCTTCGCCACGTCGAGCGCGTCCATCATGGTCGCCTCGCTGACGTGGCTGAGATCGACCAGCATCCCCAGCCGGTTCATCTCGCGCACCACATCCTGGCCGAAATCGCTGAGGCCGCCAAACCGGGGATCGTCGGTCGCCGCGTCAGCCCAGGGCGTGTTGCTGTTGTGGGTGAGGGTCATGTAGCGCGCGCCCAAGGCGTGGAGCTGGCGCAGCACCGCGAGGCTCGATCCGATCGAATGGCCCCCTTCCATCCCCAGCAGCGAGGCGATCCGCCCCTCGGCCATCGCCCGCTCGACCTGATCGGCGGTGGTCACGAACCGCAAGGAGGCCGGATTGCGGTCGATCAGGCGGCGGGTGACGTCGATCTGCTCGATCACCTGCTGCACTGCCCGCGGTTCATCGGCGGTGTAGGGGACATAGACCGACCAGAACTGCGCTCCGACCTTGCCCTGCCTGAGGCGCGCAAGATCGGTCTGCATCGCGGCGACGTCCGGGCCGGTCGCGGTGTGGCTGGTGTCCTCGAAATCGAAGGCGTTGATCCGGTTCTGCGTCCGGTCGCGCAGCTGGTTGGGCACGTCGTTATGCCCGTCGAACACCGGCGCTGCCTCGAGCGCGGCATGGGCTGTCGCCGTCGCCGGATCGACCGCAGGCACCGGCGCGGCTTGCTGCGCCGCGAGCGGAGAAGCCAGCGCGAGCGCGGCGCCAAGAGCGAGGCGCGAGATGACGAGACGTTGCATGGGACAGGTTCCGGAAGCTAGAGCGCGTGGATGACAGGCGCGGGGAGGCTCATGGATAGCGCGGAAGCACTGATCGAACAATTGGGCCTTGCCGCTCATCCCGAGGGCGGATGGTACCGCGAGACCTGGCGCGGCGAGCCGGGGCCGGACGGGCGTGCGGGCGGGACGGCGATCCTGTTCCTGCTGCGCGCGGGCGAGGCCTCGCACTGGCACAGGGTCGATGCCGCCGAACTGTGGATCTGGCAGGCGGGCGATCCGGTCGAACTGCGGCTTGCCGCGAGCGGGGCGGGGCCGGTGCGCTCGGTGATCCTCGGCAGCGATGTCACGGCGGGGCAGAAGCTCCAGGGGCTCGTCGCACCCCACGAATGGCAGGCGGCCCGCCCGCACGGCGGGGCAAAGCATGGCTATTCGCTGGTCTCCTGCGTGGTTGTGCCCGGGTTCGATTTCGCCGGCTTCACCCTCGCCCCGCCAGGGTGGGAACCGGGCCGGTGACGAAGACTGTCCTGCGCTGGCTGCTCGCCGTCTTCTACTTCGCCGCCGGGGTGATCCATCTCGCGTTCCCCGACCCCTTCCTGACGATCATGCCCGCCTTCGTGCCGATGCCCGAGGCGGTGGTGCTGTGGACCGGGGTTGCCGAGATTCTCGGCGCGATCGGCCTTGCGCAAGACGTGTCGCTTCCGCTGCGGCGCGCGGCGGGATGGGGGCTCGCCGCCTATGCGCTGTGCGTCTGGCCCGCCAACATCAACCACTTCGCGCTCGACCTGGCGCGGCTAGGCGGCGGGCTCGGGCTTGCCTATCACGTGCCGCGCATGGTCGCGCAGCCCGCGATCATCTGGCTGGCGCTCTGGGTCGGCGGCTGCCTGCCACGCAAAGAAAAGCGGCGCGGACCCTGACCGGATCGCGCGCCGCCTTTGCTTTGCAAGGAGCGCCCTGAAGGCGCCCGCTCGCCCTTACTTGAGGTGCTTCGAGACCGCAGCGGTCATCTTGAACATCGAGATCTGGGCATTGCCGATCACCGCGCCGAGCTTGGCATCGGGATTGATCTGACGCTTGTCGGTCTTGTCCTGAAGACCGTTCGCCTTGATGTATTCCCAGACCTTCGAGGTCACCTGGGCGCGGGTCATCGGACCCTTGCCGATCACTGCTTCGAGTTCACCCGAAAGGTTCACGGGCTTCTGCAGTGCGTTCGTCGTTCCAGCCATCATCTACTCCCTTGTCACAGTGGCAGGTTCAAAAATCGTCGTCTTCCCATGCCGCATCCTCGTCTTCCCCGCCCCCGGTGAAGGTTGCATGGAGCACCGCGCAGGCCGTGATCGACCCTTGCAGAGATGCGAGCAGTTCCGCCCGCCCAGCGCCGGGCATCAGCACCAGCGGCAGTTCGGTCGCGAACAGTTGAAACAGGTAGTGGCGCGTCTCGCCCTCGGGCGGGTCGGGCAGCAGCCATTCGGAATTGCCGACCGCATTCTTGCCGGTGCGCGGCGGCACCTCGCCCTCGAGCAGCTTGCCGCGCTGTCCGGCAAGGCCCCACACCAGCCAGTGACAGGCAGGATCGGCGCCGGCCTTCGTCCCGGCGCCCGAGGCATCCTCGACCACCAGCACCAATTCCTGCGTTCCCGGCGGGGGCGCGCTCCACTCGAGCGGCGGAGCGACAGCGTCTTCCTCGGCCGCAGTGAAGCTCGCGTCGAGCTCCTCGCCGCTGCGGAACGCCGGACTGGTCAGCGCAAAGCCGCCGCGCGCAAGCGTCTGCGCCGCCCCCAGCTTCGCGATCGCGAGGCCGGGATGACGCGCGGGCGCAGGCACGTGAGGTGCAAGCCAGCCGGGAAAATCAGACATGATTCTGTCGCTTCATCGCCTTCGTGCTAGTCCCTTCCCCCGCCCGAGACGAGACTTGGCAAGCGCGATTTTGGTGGTTTCTGAGGAAAACAATGCCAATGCCGCCAAAATGGTCACGCTTTTTGGCCAGAGACCACCTATCTTTTGGTAAATACCCCCATAACTGGCCGCGGGCATCTTGCTCTTGTTTCCGGCCGAGGG
The DNA here is from genome assembly GCA_027486035.1 of Erythrobacteraceae bacterium. Lineage (GTDB taxonomy): Bacteria > Pseudomonadota > Alphaproteobacteria > Sphingomonadales > Sphingomonadaceae > Erythrobacter. The sequence goes on from JAIXPX010000033.1 coordinate 250,961, forward strand.
CATTCCTTCAGACCCCGGTCGCCACGGCTGCCGGCACCCGAATCTGCCCGGAGTAGCCCGCTCTCATGACACTCGCCCGCAGTGCTCTCAGCCTCGTCCTTGCCGTCCAGCTCGCCGCCTGCGGCGGGGGCGGAGGCTCCTCGGTGCCGCCGACCAGCGGGGGCGTGACCCCCACGCCCACCCCGACGCCGCCCGCCTCGACCTGCGGCCTCACGGCGCAGCAGAACTTCGCCGACCAGGTGCTGAACGAGTGGTATCTCTTCCCGGACCTGCTCGCCAACGTGAACCGGGCCTCGGTCACCAATATCGACGATTACCTCGATGCCCGCGTCGCCCCCGCACGCGCGCAGAACCGCGACCGCTTCTTCACCTTCGCCACCTCGATCGCGCAGGAAAATGCGCTCATCAATTCGGGATCAAGCGCCGGCTTCGGGATTCGCCTGTCCTTCGACAATGCCAATCGGCGGCTGTTCGTGGTCGAGGCCTACGAGGGCGCGAGCGGCTTTGCCGCCGGGCTCGACCGCGGCAGCGAGATTACCGCCGTCGGAACCAGCGCCGGCACGCTGCAAACCGTCTCGAGCCTCTTTGCCAGCGGCGGTTCGCAGGCCGTGTCCGACGCGCTCGGCCCCTCCACCGCAGGCACCACCCGCGTGCTGCGCTTCGTCCAGCCGGGCGGCACCACTCTCGAACGCGCGATCACCAAGACCGATTTCGCGATCGATCCGGTTTCGGACCGCTATGGCGCGCTGATCCTCAATGATGGTGCGCGGCGGGTCGGCTATATCAACCTGCGCACCTTCATCGTCGCGGATGCGGCCAACCAGCTGCGCACCGCCTATGGCCAGTTTGCCGCGCAGGGCGTGACCAACCTGATCCTCGACTTCCGCTATAATGGCGGCGGGCTGGTGTCGGTGGCCGATACCATGGGCGACCTGATGGGCGCTGGGCGCGTCGGGCAGGTGTGGAGCCGCAGCGTGCTGCGCGAATCCAAGGCGAGCCTCAACGAGACCCGGCTGTTCCGCGCCGAGGCCAACGCCATCGCTCCCACAAGAGTGGCAGTGATCACATCCGGCTCGAGCGCCTCGGCAAGCGAGCTGGTCGCCAATTCGCTGATGCCCTATCTCGGCAACAACATCGCGGTGGTGGGCAGCAATTCCTTCGGCAAGCCGGTGGGCCAGTCGGGCTTCGACCTCGCTGCCTGCGATCTGCGCCTCAGGGTCGTGGCCGCCAAGACGGTCAATGCCGCTGGGCAGGGCGAATATTTCAACGGGCTGGCCAGTGTGGTGCCCAACACCTGCCGGGCGGGCGATGATATCCAGCGTCCGCTGGGCGATCCGCGCGAGGCCTCGATCGCGGCGGCGCTCGATTTCCTTGCCGGACGCGCCTGCACCCCGATCAGCGGCGGCACGACCAGCGATGCCTTCGCGGGCCGCCTCACGCAGGGGCAGGCAGAGCGCGTCGGGATCGATCTGCCCGATCGCCTGCCGCTCCAGCCGAGACGGCCCACGCCCGCGCAGCACGAGCTGCCCGGCCTGTTCTAGGCGGTTACAGCCCCTCCGGCACGGTGGCGAAGCCCGGCAGGCCGCCAAGGTCGACCCAGTCCTGCTTGGACTTGGTGTAGCAGTGGAACGCCGGCTTCAGGATGCTCGTGTCGTCGAGCGTCCCCGCCTTGATGAACATCATTCCGGGCGGGCTGTCGACGCGGGTGAAGACGGGCGATCCGCAGGTGCCGCAGAACTGCCGCCGCACCGTCGCGCCGCTGTCGCCGGTGTCGTTGTAGGTGGTGAGCTCGCCCTCGCAGGTCATCGCGGTCTCCGGCACCATGACGATCACCGAAAGCGCGCTGCCGGCCTGGCGCTGGCAGTTCTTGCAATGGCAGGTGACGCACAGCAGCGGATCGCTCTGGCAGGCATAGCGCACCGCGCCGCACAGGCAGCCTCCGGTCATGGTCATGGCATCTCTCTCCCCTTGTTCGCACGCGGGACCTCAGGGCACCGCGCTGCCGGTGAACGGCTGGCTGGTGGTATATCCGCAGCCCTCGAATGTCTCGCCCCCCAAAGCGATAGTGGCCACAAAGGGGTAGCGCCGGTCGCTCATGCCGTCGCTGCATGCGCCGGGGGTGAGCGTGGCGGCGAAGGGCTTGCCGTCGAGCGTTCCGGTGAAGCCGAGCCCGTTATTGCCGGCAAAGCGCCGGAGCGTCAGGCGCGCGCCCGGCTGATTGTCGGGCGTGGTCCACACGCCCTCGCCGCGCTCCATCCTGAGGTTCCAGAACGGCTCGGTACCGGTGAGGGTCACGATCTCCTCCGGGCCGACCCCGTCGAAGGTCTTGCCCCCGGGATCGATGCCATCATCCGTGGCGGGCGCACAGGCGGCGAGCGCCAGCACTGCGAGCGGCGGAAGGTTGCGGATCATGTCGGCGGTCTCCTCACCTCGGGCGGGTGAGAATAGGCCGGAACCGGACGGGCGCCAAGGGATTGGGCGCGCATGAACTTCGTCCCCACCCGCGAGGCCGGCCTAGCCCGTCTCGCCGCCTTTCTTCCCGCAGCCGGTCGCCGCTATGCCGAGACACGCAACGCCGATGACGGCCCTGCCGATGGCGGGCGGAGCAATGTCTCGATGCTCTCGCCATGGCTTCATGCCGGATTGGTGGGTGAGCGCGAGGTGCTGGAGGCGGTGCTGGCCGCCCACGGGCCGCGCGCGGCGGAGAAGTTCGTCGCCGAGGTGTTCTGGCGGATCTACTTCAAGGGCTATCTCGAACAGCGGCCGACGATCTGGGACGATTATCGCAGCGGCCGTGACCGCGCGTTCGCGGCGCTGGAGAACAGCGCCGGCTTGCGCTCCGCCCATGCCCAGGCGATCGAGGGGCGCACCGGGATCGCCGCCTTCGACATCTGGGCGCGGGAGCTGGTGGAGACGGGCTACCTCCACAACCATGCGCGGATGTGGTTTGCGAGCATCTGGATCTTCACCCTGAAGCTCGACTGGCGGCTGGGGGCGGACTTCTTCCTCAGGCATCTGGTCGATGCCGATGCCGCCGCGAACACGCTGTCGTGGCGCTGGGTTGCGGGGCTCCACACCAGGGGCAAGCACTACCTCGCGCGGGCCGATAACATCGCGCGCTACACGGCCGGACGGGCGCAGGGGCCGCTCCTTGCCGAGGGGCTGGCCGAGGATGCCCAGCCGCTCGCCGAGCCGGAAGACCATCCCCGCCGCAAGCTCGACCTGCCGCCGCCCGTCAAGGCGTCTGATCTGGCTGCCCCCTTCGCGCTGCTGCTGCACGACGAGGCCGCGCACCACGCGCCCCTCGCCCTGCCTGCCGCGCCCGCGCTGGTGATCGGCGCGGCCCGACCCGCGGCGCGCTCGCCCGGCGAGACAGGCGCCCTCGCGCGCGGTTTTGCGCAAGGCGCGCTGGCGAACGGCATGGCCGGAGCGGCGGCCGCCTTCGGATGTCCGGCAACCGAATGGCGCGCGGGGGAACCCTTGGCAGCGCTGCTTGCGCGGGCGGGGATCGCGCGGCTGGCCGTGCCCTATCTCCCGACCGGGTGGACCCGCGACGCGCTGTGGCCCGAACTCGCTCCGCTCGCCGCCGGGGGCCGGCTGGTGACGCTGCTGGGCGATCTCGAGCGCGCCACCTGGCCGCTCGCCAAGGCGGGCTTCTTCGGCGTCGCCAAGGCGATCGACGGGGTGCTGGCCGAGTGCGGGATCGGTCCGGGCGCCTGACAGGCAGCCCCTCCCCCCCCCGCCGGGCGCGTCAGATCTGCTTATCGGGCGAGGGATCGCGGCGGTGGCGCTCGGCCTTGCCGAAGATCCGCTCGAGCCGCTCGGCCATGGTGTTGGCAGCAATGCGCGCCGCCGCATCGACATCGGCCGCCTTGCCGGTCACGCCGATCGGGCGGCTGCCGCGCGGGCGTGCCTCGATCGTGCATTGCTTGTCGTCGGCCCCGTGCTTGGAGCCGTTGACGTCGGAGACATGCACTTCCACCCGCGTCAGCCGCTCGCTGAAGCGCGCAAGCCGGTGGCGGACCTGGGCCTCGATCCGGACCGCGACGTCCTCGGTGCCCATAACCGAGCTATCGGTGTTGAACTGGAACTGCATGGTGCTCATGGCATCGTCTCCTGTGGGTTCAGTGCCCTGTTGCCCAAGGAGAATATGGCGAATGGCCGGGCGCCTTTCCAGCACAAACCGCCAAGCCGTTCAGGAGGGCAGGCCCTCCGCACGGCGCTCGGCCCGGGCCAGATCGGCCTTGGCACGTTCCTCGACGGTCTTGCGCGCGTGTTCGGCAAGGCCGCGCCAGGTCTTCTCGGAGCGCAGCTCGCGCTCGCGGACATTCTCCAGCGTCGCCTGCTTGGCGAGGGCCGCGGCTTCATCGGCACGCTCGCAGTAGAATTCGTAGGTCTGGGCCATCGGGGGTTCCTGCCATGGGAGGGGGTAGGCGGGATGGGGTAGCACGAGGGGCAGGACGCACAGCGGCACCCTGCCCCCCCAAGGTATTCCAATCAGGCGGCCGAGAGATTCACGGCGCTTTCCTTGCCGTTGCGGCCGCGCTCGAGTTCGTAGTTCAGACGCTGGTCCTTATCGAGCGAGTGCATCCCTGCGGCCTGCACGGCGGTGATGTGGACGAAGCTGTCCGACGAACCATCGTCGGGCTGGATGAAGCCATAGCCCTTTTCGGTGTTGAAGAACTTGACGGTTCCGGTCTTGGTCATTGCATGTTCCTTTCAAGAACAATGTATTACCCCCGCGACATGCGGGAGGGGAGTGCCCCGTGGCCGGGCGGCCACAAAGCTTAGTGCGTTATCGTCCGATGAAAGGAAGTCGTCGTCTGGGAGTCGCCGCAGGGCCGAGGCCGGGTGGCGGAGCGCAAAGTCGGAAGTCCGTCGCAAATTTCGACGTCAGCCCGCTTGCTATAGCACGCCCCGACCGGATCACCTAATCCGCCGCCCGAGGCCCCTTCGAAGCGGGGTCTGGAGCGGCTCTGGAGCGGGGCAAAAGGGGCCAAGCGGGGGTCTGGACGCGGGCAAAACGCGGCTAAAGGGGGCCTGCGCGCGCCCGTTTTGGCCCGCAAACCACTGAAATCCGCCATTTTTGCCGAAAAACCGCCGCCGGATGGGCCGCAAAACCGGCCGAACGCCCTGCCAACCGGCCGGAGTGCATGCCGCAAGGCCCGGCCAGCCCCTCGCAATGCCAGCGATGCGCGCATTAGGAAAGCGCCGCGCGCCGGGGCGGGCGCCTCTTACGCCGCCCGTGCGGCTCGGCTAGAGGCGAGACCATGCCCCCTATCACCATCCTGATCGATGCCGACGCCTGCCCCGTGAAGGACGAGATCTACCGCGTCGCGGGGCGGTTCCGCGCCGAAGTCCGCGTGGTCAGCAACGCCCCCTTCCGCATCCCTGACAGCCCGCGGGTGAAGCGCGTGGTGGTTAGCGATGGCTTCGACGCCGCGGACGACTGGATCGCCGAGGCCGCCAATCCCCGGAGCGTGGTCATCACCGCCGACATTCTGCTGGCCGACCGCTGCCTGAAAGCGGGGGCCCGCGTACTGAAACACAATGGCGAGGCATTCACGGCCGCCAGCATCGGCGGAGCGATAGCGACCCGCGCGATCATGGCGGATTTGCGTGCGGGGATGGATGGACCCTTGGGGTCAACGGGCGGCGGGCCTGCGCCGTTCAGCAAGGCGGATCGCTCGCGGTTTCTGCAGGCGCTGGACCGGGTGATGGTGGGGATGGGGCGGGGCTAAAGGGTAGATGGCAGAGGGATGGGATCGTGGGAAAAAGGGAACAAGAGTTAGCGTAAGGGAATATCAGAGATACGTATGCGTTTCATGGCGTCAGCGACACCTCGATTACTCAGTGCCCTTTCAAACGCGCTCGCGAGGACGCTGGGATATTCGGTGGGGCCAATCACCAAACATTCAATCAGCTTGGCAATACTTGCACCATGAAGGCCCTTTTCCGGTGCGTCCTCTAAGGGAATTTTCTGGACAATCTGAGGGATGCCTCGCACACATTCAACGGACTCCACTATGGTTGGAGATTTCTGAAGGCTAGGGACATAAAGAATCCGCCACTCTTGCTCCTCTCTAAAGCCACAATGCTTAAGACTGGAAGCCAGAAATATTAGCCAATAAAAAATAATATCTTGCAAGCTTTCAGCATTCAAATTCTGAAAACTATCAATGTTTTTCTCGAGACTATCCAAAACTTCGTCCGTTCTTTTTAAGAATTCTTCGTCAGATAGATAGAGAACTGGAACCGAGAATGCTTTCAAGACGTCAGTCTCAGCAGTAAATGGCTCGTTATTCATGACGAGAGCAACGCTGCCACCAGGGCTTCCGTAGGCTCTCCACATGGAGAGACGCCCTAGGTGGTCATCTGGATCAAATTCGGACAGACATCCAATGTAAATACTGTGCGGCAAAGAGGGCAGCCAACGGTCAAATTCATCGACCGCAGACTTGGCCGCACCTTCTGCGATTTTATCACACAATTGATATAGTCTATCACGGCGCAAACTTTCTTCGGCATGGAATGTTCTGAGTAACAACCCAATTCCATGTTGAACTTCCATGAAATCATTCATGCACTTTACATTACGGAGCCAGAATTGTTGACCATTTATGATGTTCAACGCATTTTCGGCGCTAGTGTAATGCACGAGATGCTTTTTTCCACCCTCAATAGCATCTCTCTTCTCTTTCATCTCAGGATACAAGGTTGCAAAGAGCTTTTCTGCGGCCTCTAAAGGCGATCCCGATTGGTTCACTCACAACCTCCACAAAAGAGAAAAGCGCTTATGTCCTCGATCATCTAGCCCAACAGCTTCAAAAGGGTCAAAGGGTTACAGTGTCTAACATGGCGCAATTGAATTCTCGCTTCTCCGCGCCTCCTTCCTTTTGCGGTCTCTGCGCAAAACCCTGCGCGGGTGCGGGAGGGCTGGCGGTTCGGATCTGCCTCGCCTGCCCCGCTCAGCTGGAGCCCCCCACATTGAAACCACCCCCCATCACCCCCACCTCCGGCAATGGGCATCTCGCCCCTGATCGGAAGCACCAATGGCCAAGGGCCAGCAGAAGAAGACCCGCGAAGCGCGCAAGCCCAAGAAGGACAAGGGGCCCAAGCCGAACGCCAGTCAGCTGAGCCTCAAGCCCGGCGGGATCAAGGGGCTGGAGAACATGAAGAACGGGTGAGCGCGCTCCCCTCCCGCAAGCGGGAGGGGAGACGCGGGGCGCGTGCCACGCACCGCCCGCCCCTCCACCATGCTGCGCATGGTCCCCCTCCCCTTGAGGGGAGGATCGCGCCTCAATCGTGCTCGCGGTCGCCCGCGCCGACATAGAGCTGGCGGCCGACCTCGTGGTACTTGGCGCTCATTTCGGCCATGCCCGCCTCGGCCTCGGCCTCGCTGGCGACGAAGGTTTCGATCCCGGCGTTCTGCTTCGCCGCGAAGTCGCGCACTTCCTGCGTGATCTTCATCGAGCAGAACTTGGGCCCGCACATCGAGCAGAAGTGCGCCGACTTGGCGCCTTCGGCCGGGAGCGTCTGGTCGTGGTACTGCTCGGCGGTTTCGGGGTCGAGGCTGAGGTTGAACTGGTCGCGCCAGCGGAACTCGAAGCGCGCCTTTGAGAGCGCATCGTCGCGGACCTGCGCGGCCGGGTGGCCCTTGGCAAGGTCAGCGGCGTGGGCGGCGAGCTTGTAGGTGACAACACCCACCTTCACGTCGTCCCGATCAGGCAGGCCGAGGTGCTCCTTGGGGGTGACGTAGCAGAGCATCGCCGTGCCGTACCACCCGATCTGCGCGGCGCCGATGCCGCTGGTGATGTGGTCATAGCCGGGTGCGATATCGGTGACGAGCGGCCCGAGGGTGTAGAACGGTGCCTCGCCGCAGGCCTCGAGCTGCTTTTCCATGTTCTGCTTGATCTTGTGCATCGGCACGTGGCCGGGGCCTTCGATCATCACCTGCACGTCCTGCTCCCAGGCGCGCTTGGTGAGCTCGCCCAGGGTGTAGAGCTCGGCAAACTGCGCTTCGTCATTGGCGTCGGCGATCGATCCGGGGCGCAGGCCATCGCCCAGCGAATAGGCGATGTCATAGGCCTTCATGATTTCGGTGATCTCGTCGAAGTGCTCGTAGAGGAAGCTCTCCTTGTGGTGGGCAAGGCACCACTTGGCCATGATCGAGCCGCCGCGCGAGACGATCCCGGTGACGCGTTTGGCGGTCATGGGGATATAGGGCAGGCGCACGCCCGCGTGGATGGTGAAGTAGTCGACGCCCTGTTCGGCCTGCTCGATCAGGGTGTCGCGGAAGATTTCCCAGGTGAGTTCTTCCGCGATGCCGCCGACCTTCTCTAGCGCCTGATAGATCGGCACGGTGCCGATGGGGACGGGCGAGTTGCGGATGATCCATTCGCGGGTGTCGTGGATGTTGCGCCCCGTCGAGAGGTCCATGATCGTGTCCGCACCCCAGCGGGTCGCCCAGACCATCTTGTCGACCTCCTGCGCGACGTCGGACGCCACGGCGGAGTTGCCGATATTGGCGTTGATCTTGACGAGGAAATTGCGCCCGATCGCCATCGGCTCGCTTTCGGGGTGGTTGATGTTGGAGGGGATGATCGCCCGCCCCCGCGCCACTTCGCTGCGGACGAATTCGGGGGTGATGACATCGGGGATTTCCGCGCCCCAGCTTTCGCCGTCGCGGATCAGATCGGCGGCGATTTCGCGGCCGAGGTTCTCGCGCTCGGCGACATATTCCATTTCCGGCGTGATGATCCCGCGCCGGGCATAGTGCATCTGGCTGACGTTCATGCCGGCCTTGGCGCGCAGCGGGCGCTTGATCGCGTTGGGGTATTGCGGAACGCCGCCCGACCGGTCGGGGCCGAGGCGGCCATTATCCTCGGGTTTCACCTCGCGCCCGTCATAGGCCTCGACATCGCCGCGCGCGAGAATCCAGTCGCGGCGGATCGGGGCGAGGCCGGCGTTGATGTCGATATGGGCATTGGGGTCGGTATAGGGGCCCGAGGTGTCGTAGACCCGCACGCTCGGCTCGCCGCCCTCAAGGTCGATCTCGCGCATCGCCACGCGGATGCCGCTCCCGGTGCGCGCGCCGACATGGACCTTGCGGCTGCCACGGATCGGCCCGGTGGTGACGCCAATTTCGACGGGGCTGTTGATGTCGGCCATGTGCTCTCTCCTTGGCGAAGAACGAGCGGACCTGTGGCACGAAGACCAGCCCACTCCCTCCGCCTGTGTTAACAGGTTCAGGTTCGACGGGTCGTGGGGTGCTTACACCCACCTCTCAGCAGTTTTCCGTTTGGCCGCTCACCTGAGCGGTTCACGGAGGGCATGCTCCCCGGGGATGGGGCCGTGATAGAGGCCGCGGGCCCCTTCGTCCAGCGCGATCAGTCCAGCAGGATCGCCGCCGCCACCGCGATCACCATCAGCGCGAACAGGCTCCGGGCGAGCCGGGTGCGCCCCGCGAGGCGCCGGGCGAGCGGCAGGCCCGCGAGCGTACCCGCCGCGCCGCCCGCGACCAGCGCGCCAAACAGCGGCCATGCAAACTGGCCGGCGGCAAGGTAACTCGCGCTCGTCGCTCCGCCGAACAGCGCGACCGAGACCAGCGAGGAGGCTCCCGCATTGGCAAGGGTCATGCCGGTCGCCGCCATCAGGCCGGGCACGATCAGGAAGCCGCCGCCAATCCCGAAGAACCCGGCGGCAAAGCCCGCCGCAAGCCCGACCGGCACCAGCTTGAGCACCATCGCCGGGGCCAGCCGGACCGCCGGGTCGCCCTCGTTCCTGCGCTGCACCAGCATCGAGACCGCAATCGCGATCATCGCCACCGCAAACCAGGCGAGCAGCGCCTTGCCGTCCACCTCCCGCGCGAGCGCTGCCCCGGCGAACGACCCGGCGAGGCCCGCCAGCCCGAAGGCAATCGCGCAGGGCCACTTGACCTGGCCCGCGCGCGCCTGCCCGAACAGGCCGCCCAGCGCATTGACCGCCACCGCCGCTGCCGAAGTGCCAATCGCCACGTGGGTGTCGGCCACCCCCACGACATAGATCAGCCACGGCGTTGCCAGCACCGATCCGCCGCCGCCGAACAGGGTCAGCAGCAGCCCGACCAGCGCGCCGCCGAGCGCTGCGAGCAGCAGAGCCTCCGCGCCCATGTCAGGCCGCGCGCGGGCGGTTCCAGGGGGCGAGCATCAACAGCCGCGCCATGCCGCAGAAGCCGGTCGCTCCGGCAAAGGTCAGCCCCGCACCGACAAAGGCAGCGAGCGCGAAGAAGCCCGGCGCAACCAGCCAGCCGAGCAGCACGCCCAGCAGCACCAGCGAACCTGCGGCGATCTGCACCTGGCGCATGATCTCCAGCGGCGCCTTGGCATCGACTGCCAGCGGCAGTCCGGCCTTGCTCCACGCGTCGAGCCCGCCCTCGAGCACATAGGCAGGCCCCTCGACCTGCGCCGCGAGCCGGTCGCAGGCACCGGCGGTGCGCATCCCCGAGCGGCAGGTGAAGACCATCTCGGCGCCCGCAGGCAGGGGCACAGCATCGAGGCGCGAGAGCGGGACCGAACGCGCGCCGGGCACATGGCTGCGGGCGAATTCGTCGGGCTCCCTGATATCGACGAGCACCGCCCGGCCACTCGCAAGGCGCGCGCGGACTTCGGCGGGGGTTAACGCAAGTAGGGTGGCGGTCATGGCTTGGTCCTCATGTCGGGCGGACAGAACAGTTCCGCGAGGGTTTCGATGATCCGCGCAGCAGCGGGATCGGCAAGGCGGTAGTGGATCGTCTGGCCCTCGCGCCGGGTGGCAACCACGCCCTCGTCCCTGAGCAGCGCGAGGTGCTGCGACAGGGCCGATTGCGACAGGCCGACGCGCGGCTGGATCTGGCCGACCGAGAGCTCCCCATCGGCAAGCTGGCACAGGATCATCAGCCGCCGCTCGTTACCGAGCAGGCGCAGCAGGCCGACCGCACGCGATGCGGATTCCTCAAAAAGGGCGAGATCGAAACGGGCAAGGTCGAACATGGAGCGGCATATATCACTTGATTCTAATTTAGCAAGTGCTAATATTAAGCCTCAAGGAGACCCGCCATGACAGTGCCCGCCGTGCAAGCCTGGTTCGATACCGCGACCCACACCGTGAGCTATCTCGTCCACGATCCCGAAAGCCGCGAGGCGGCGATCATCGATCCGGTGCTCGGCTTCACCGCCAATGATGCCCGGATCTCGACGGCCGCAGCCGACACGATCCTCGCTGCCGCCGAGGCGCAGGGGCTGCGCGTGCGCTGGCTGCTCGAAACCCATGCCCATGCCGACCACCTCTCGGCCGCGCACCACCTGCGCGAACGGACCGGGGCGCCGATCGTCATCGGGCGGCAGATCGCCCAGGTGCAGGCGATCTTCGCACCGCTGTTCGAAGCCGACGACGTGACCCCGGACGGCAGCCAGTTCGACCGGCTGGTCGGGGATGGCGATGTGCTGCCGCTCGGCGCGCTCTCGATCAGGGTGATGCACACGCCCGGCCACACGCCGGCCTGCGTCACCTATGTGATCGATGATGCCGCCTTTGTCGGCGACACCCTGTTCATGCCCGACTACGGCACGGCGCGCACCGACTTTCCGGGCGGCAGCGCCTCCGATCTCTACCGCTCGATCCGCGCCATCCTCGCCCTGCCCGAGACAACCCGCATCTTTGTCGGGCACGACTATCTGCCGCGGGGCCGCAGCGCCTTTCTGTGGGAGACCACCGTGGCCGAACAGCGCGCGGCCAACATCCATGTCCATGACGGAGTGAGCGAGGCCGAGTTCGTCGCGATGCGCACCGCGCGCGACGCGACCCTGTCAGCACCGCAGCTCATCCTGCCCTCGCTCCAGGTCAATATCCGCGCAGGGGCCCTCCCCCCGCCGAGCGCCGGGGGCCACACCTATCTGCGCCTGCCGGTCGGCGCACTCTAGCGCAGCGCCGGCGGCGCGGGCGGGTCAGTCGATGACCCGCCCGCGCACCATCACGAAATCGACCTTTTCCAGCACGGTCACGTCTTTCAGCGGGTTGCCGCCGACGGCGATGATATCGGCCGAATAGCCCGGCGCGAGGCGGCCGATCTGGTTCTCCATGCCCAGCACCCTCGCGGCCACGGTGGTGGCCGAAGCGAGCACCTCGCGGTCGGTCATCCCCTGCTTCCTCATCAGCCCCAGTTCCCCGGCATTGCGCCCGTGCTGGTAGACGCCCGCATCCGTGCCGAAGGCGACGGTGACGCCATATTGGCGCGCGCGGCTGACGAGCGAGGCCATCAGCGGCTGGACCGCACGGATCTTGGCCTCGACCACCGGGGTATAGACGCCCTTGCCCAGCCCCTCGCTGACGCCTTCCAGCGCCATCAGGGTCGGCACCAGCACCGTGCCGCGCGCCTTCATCGCGCGGGCCGCCGCTTCATCGAGATAGGTGCCGTGCTCGATCGTGTCGATCCCGGCCTCGGCCGCCTGCTGGATGCCGCGCGCGCCGTGGGCATGGGCCATGACCTTGAGGCCGAGCGAATGGGCGGTGTCGGCGATCGCCTTCATCTCTTCGGGCGTGAAGTGCGCCTCGAGCCCGCGCCCCTGCTGGCTCAGCACCCCGCCGGTGGCGGTGATCTTGATCACGTCGGCCCCGTTCTGACTGGCGAGGCGGACCTTGGCGGCACATTCGACCGCGCCGGTGCAGGTGAAGCCCGAATCGAGCAGTTCGTTGATCTCCGGGCGGAAGCCGTTGACATCGCCATGACCGCCGATGATGGCCAGCGGCGGGCCAGCGGCCACGATGCGCGGGCCCGGAACCAGGCCGGCCGCCGTGCCGCGGCGCAGCGCGAAGGCGGTCTCGCGCCCGCTGCCCGCCTCGCGCACGGTGGTGAAGCCAGCGAGCGCGGTGAGGCGCGCGTTCTTGGCGCCCACGACCACGCCCCATTCCTCGGGCTCGGTCGCATCCTTCCAGAAATCCCCGCCCGGATCGCCGGTCAGGTGGGTGTGGAGATCGATCAGGCCGGGCAGCACGGTTTTCGATTTGAGATCGATCTCGCGGTCCGCCTTCACCTTGCCGTGGCCGGGCGTGACGCTGACGATCCTGCCGTCTTCCACGAGGATCGTTGCCGCGCCGCTCGGCTCGGCGGCGGCATCGGTGATCACGCTGCCGGCGCGGATCGCGACCGTCTCCGCCGCGAGCGGCGCCGCGATCGCCAGAGCGAGCCCTGTCACAAGCGAATTGCGGATTGCCCCCATTGCCTTCTCTCCCCTCGCCCGCACCGGGCCGTGTCGCACCTGATGACGGGACAGGGGAAGGAAGGCAAGAGCCCTGCGGGTCAGAAGGTGTAGGCCATCCCGAGACCGGCGATGAACTGGTTCGCATCGCCCCGCTCCGACGTGAAGGGCGTGTCCGCGCTGTCGCCGGTGAGGCGCGAATAGCCGCCGATCCCGGTCAGCGCCCAACCGCCGTTCAGGGGATTGCGGTCGAGATCGTAAGAGAGGATCGCGGTGGTGCCGATGCGGTTCAATCCGCCCCCGGCCCGGAACTGGCGCAAGCCGGTGGCGGCCGCCTGCGCGGGGCTGACCGTGAAGTAGTAGGCGGCAAAGCTGTCATCGACGAATTCGGCGCTGACCTGCGCCTGGAGGCTGAAGGCGCGGCCGAGCGGCGCGCGGTAATTGATCTGCGGCTCGATCACCATGCCCGCGTGCGCGCCGAGCACGTCCCAGCGCGCCTGCACGCCGATGCTGAGCTGGTCGATCGGCTTGACGACGCCCCGCCACACCACCGCAACATTGCCGCCGACCTCGAGCGCGGCGTCGAGCTTGCCGGCGCGGGCGACGACCGCGTCCCCGATCTGCACAGCGCGGTCGTTGCGGAATCGGACCGCCGGGCCGAAGGCAAGGCGCGCGCCCTTGCGCGGTGCGAGACCCGGCTTGCCCGGGTTCAGATCCAGCACAAGGCCCGGGCCGTTGGGGCTGACCCCCACCCCGCCGACGCGACCGGCGATCAGCGGCAAGGGGAAGGCGATATAGTCGTTCGAGCCCGCATAGCTCGGCACCATTCCGGCGCCGAGGCCGATCGTCGCCCAGGTCTCGTCGAACACCGGCTTGGCGAAGGCGAAAGACGGCGGCGCGGAGGGCTGCGCCGCTTGCGCCTGTTCCCCGGCCATGTCCTCCCCGTCGGCGCTTTCGTCCGAGGCGAAGGCGGGGGCCGCTGCAAGAGCGGCGAGGCTGGTGACAAAAGCGAACGGAGCGGAGAGGAAACGGCGAGCCAAGGTTGCGATCCTTCGGTGAGAGGTTGAAGCGGGACTGGTTGGAGCGCCCCTAACGATTTGGAGTAATGGTGCAACATTTCAAAAGTTCCGACGCGATTGGCATTCGCGCCGACCTGCCCTAGGGCGGTTCAAGATGGTTGATTCCCCGCGAACCTCCGCCGCGCCCGACGCTGCCGCCCACGACGTGATCATCGTCGGCGGCGGACTTGCGGGCGGGCTGATCGCTCTCGCCTTGCATCGCCATGCGCCGGATTGCCGGTTCCTGCTGGTCGAGGCGGGCCGCACGCTGGGCGGGCACCACCGCTGGAGCTGGTTCGAGACCGACATCCGCCCCGGCGCGCGCGGGCTGATGGGGGCTTTCCGCCTCAATGGCTGGGACGAGGGCTACGACATCGCCTTCCCCCGTCTCGACCGCACCCTGCCGACCGCCTACCGCTCGCTCGCCAGCGCCGAGTTCCACCGCGCGTTGACAGCGGAGCTTCCGGAAAGCCGCGTGATGCTGGGGACGAAGGTCGCCGCACTCGACGCGAGCGGCGTGGCCTTGGCCGACGGCACGCGGCTCGCCGCGAGGCGCGTCATCGATTGCCGCGCCTTCCGCTCCTCGAAGCACCTCGCGGGCGGCTGGCAGGTGTTTCTCGGCCAGCACGTCAAGTGCGACAAGCCGCACGGCCTCACCCGCCCGGTGATCATGGACGCCCATGTCGATCAGATTGCGCCCCACGGCAATGGCGAGGCCTACCGCTTCGTCTATGTCCTGCCGCTCTCGGCGGACGAGGTGTTCATCGAGGACACCTATTATGCCGATCAGCCGAAGATGGATGCCGAGGTGCTGAAGGGCCGGGTCGCCGCCTATGCGCAGGCGAGGGGCTGGCACGGCGAGGTGATTGATCAGGAAGCCGGTATCCTGCCGGTGATCTCGGGCGGAGACTTCGAGGCCGCGCTGGCCGAGGTCGCCACCCCCGGCGTCGCGCTGGCCGGGGCGCGCGGCGGCTTCTCGCACCCGCTGACGAGCTACACCCTGCCCTTCGCGGTCGATAACGCGCTCGCCATCGCCCGGCTGCTGGCGCGGCGGCCCGAGGTCTCGGGCGCCGAACTCGCCGCCTTCTGCAAGCGGCGGGCCAAGCGCCACTGGCGCGCGACCGCCTATTACCGGATGCTCAGCCGGATGCTGTTCGAGGCCGCCGAGCCGGGGAGGCGCGTGGTCGTCTTCGAGCATTTCTACGCGCTGCGCGGTGCGCTGGTGGAGCGCTTCTACGCCGGCCGTTCGACCTGGACCGACCGGTTGCGCATCCTTACCGGCAAGCCGCCCGTAGCTATTCCCCGCGCGATCCGCGCACTCTTCTCTTCAGGCAAGCCTTTCAACACGGAGACCCCGGCATGAACGCCGACGCGAAGCTCAATCTTGCAGGCGCCAAGGGCGTGAACCCGGCGTTGGCCGAACGCTATGCGGGCCGCACCGCCTGCGTCATCGGCTCGGGCTTCGGCGGCCTCGCCCTCGCCATCCGCCTGCAATCCGCCGGGATCGCCACGACGGTGATCGAGAGCCGCGACAAGCCCGGCGGGCGGGCCTATTTCTGGGAGCGCGACGGTTTCACCTTCGACGCCGGGCCGACCGTGATCACCGATCCGCCCTGCCTCGAGGAACTGTGGGAACTCACCGGCCACGACATTTCCGAAGATGTCGAGCTGATGAAGGTCATGCCCTTCTACCGCCTCAACTGGCCCGACGGCACCAATTTCGACTATTCGAACGACGAAGCGAGCCTCAACGCCGAAATCGCCAAGCTCAACCCTGCCGATGTCGCGGGCTATGCGCGCTTTCTCGAATATTCCGAGCGGGTCTACCGCGAGGGCTATCTCAAGCTCGGCACCAAGCCCTTCCTCGACTTCAAGTCGATGCTCAAGGCCGCCCCGGCGCTGATCAAGGAACAGGCGTGGCGTTCGGTCTTCGGCATGGTGTCGAGCTATGTGGAGAGCGAGAAGCTGCGCGAGGCGCTCAGTTTCCACACGCTGCTGGTCGGCGGCAACCCGATGAACACCTCCTCGATCTATGCCCTGATCCACAAGCTGGAGAAGGACGGCGGCGTGTGGTGGGCGCGCGGCGGCACCAACCGGTTGATCGCGGGCATGGTGCGCCATTTCGAGCGTCTGGGCGGCACGCTGCGTCTGGGCGATCCGGTGGTGCAGGTCCACACGCTGGGCACCCGCGCGACGGAGGTCGAGACCAAGAGCGGCTTCAAGCAGCGGTTCGACGCGGTCGCCAGCAATGCCGACATCATGCATTCCTACAAGGACCTGATGTCGCAAAGCACCCGCGGCAAGCAGATGGCCAAGTCACTGAACCGCAAGAGCTTCTCGCCCAGCCTCTTCGTGGTGCATTTCGGGATCGAGGGCACCTGGCCCGGCATTCCGCACCACATGATCCTGTTCGCCAAGCGCTACAAAGGCCTGCTCGACGACATCTACAAGAACGGCGTGGTGCCCGAAGACTTCGCGATCTACCTCCACCACCCGACCGTGACCGACCCGAGCATGGCGCCCGAGGGCAAGAGCACCTTCTACGCGCTGGTGCCGGTCAGCCACATGGGCAAGATGCCGCTCGATTGGGACGAGGTCGGACCGAAGCTGGAGAAGATGATCCTCGACGAGCTGGAGCGGCGGTTGATCCCCGACATCCATTCGCGGATCGTCACCAAGTTCAGCTACGCACCCAAGGACTTCAAGGCCGATCTCAACGCCCACATGGGCAGCGCCTTCAGCCTTGAGCCGGTGCTGTGGCAAAGCGCCTGGCTGCGCGGCCACAACCGCGACGATGTGATCGACAATTACTACCTCGTCGGCGCCGGCACCCACCCGGGCGCAGGCATCCCCGGCGTGGTCGGCAGCGCCAAGGCGACCGCCGGGCTGATGCTGGAGGATCTGAAGGTCCAATAAATCCTCCCCTTCAGGGGAGGGGGACCACCGAAGGTGGTGGAGGGGCGAGCGATGATCAGAGGCCAAGCCGAAACCGTCAAGCTCGCCCGCAAACTCCGCGCCGAAATGACGCCGCCCGAAATCGCCCTGTGGCAAGCCCTGCGCCTGCGTCCCGGAGGCCACAAATTCCGCCGCCAGCACCCTGCCGGGATCTACGTGCTCGATTTCTTCTGTACCAAGGTGCGACTAGCGATCGAGGTGGACGGTAGGGCGCACGACAGTGCATCGGTCATCGCCAAGGACGAAGCCCGTTCGCGGTTCCTTCGTGAACAAGGCATCGCGACAACGCGCATCCCGGCGAAACTTGTGCTTGAAGATATCGAGGCGGTGGTTAGGCGGCTGGTCGAAATCTGCGATGAGAGAATGAAGACGATGGATCGCTCGCCCCTCCACCACCCTGCGGGTGGTCCCCCTCCCCGTTCCGGGGAGGATTCATGAAACGTCTCGCCGTCTATTGCGGTTCGGCCTCGCCCGAGGACCCTCGGTATGTCCAGCTTGCCTATGACGTTGGCGCGGAGCTTGCCGGGCGCGGCATCGGGCTCGTCTATGGCGGGGGCAAGCTCGGGCTGATGGGCGCAGTGGCCAAGGGTGCCAAGGATAATGGCGGCGAGGTCATCGGCATCATCCCCGAGCATCTGGTGAAGGCCGAGGTCGCCAATCACGATTGCGACGAACTGGTCACCGTCTCGGGCATGCACGAGAGGAAGCAGCGCTTCACCGATCTCTCCGACGGCTTCGTCACCATCCCCGGCGGGGTCGGCACGATGGACGAGCTGTGGGAGGCGATGAGCTGGTCGCAGCTCGGATATCACTCCAAGCCCGTCGGCCTGCTCAATGCTTTCGGCTTCTACGATCACCTCCTCGCCTTCAACGCCAAGATGGCCGAAGTCGGATTCGTCCGCCCCGCGCATCAGAACATCCTGATCGCGGCGACATCGATCCACGAACTGCTGGCCAAGATGGAAGCCTACCAGCCTCACACCCCGATCTTCCGCATGAAGGCCGAGGAGCTCTAAGCCTCGCCATGCCGGTCGATCCCGCCACCCGCGCCGCGCTGGTCGAACATGCACGGCTGACGATCAAGAAGGGCTCGCAGAGCTTTTCTGCAGCATCGCAGCTGTTCGATAACCAGACCCGCGAGCGCGCCTGGCTGCTCTACGCCTGGTGCCGCCGCGCGGACGATATTGCCGACAATCAGGAGCTGGGCGGGGAACTCGGCGACCAATCGGACCTTGCCGAGCGCCTCGCCCACATCCGCCGCCTGACCACCCTCGCCTTCGCGGCCGAGCCGACCGGCGATCCGGCCTTCGACGCGCTCGGGGTGGTCGCCGCCGAAGTGGGCCTCACCCCGCAGATGGCCGAGGACGTGATCGCCGGCTTCCAGCTTGACGCCGAAGACTGGCGCCCGCGCACGGAAGGAGACATGCTGCGCTATTGCTATCACGTCGCGGGCGCGGTGGGCGTGATGATGGCGGTGGTGATGGGGGTCTCTCCGGAGGATCAGGAGACGCTCGACCGGGCGAACGATCTGGGTCTCGCCTTCCAGCTCTCCAACATCGCGCGCGATATTGTCGAGGATGACGCGGCGGGGCGGTGCTACCTGCCGGTCGAATGGCTGGTCGAACAGGATATCGAGCCCGGCCAGCACACCAAGCCGCACCACAGGAAGGAACTCGCCGACATGGCCGCAAGGCTGGTGGCGCTGGTGGAAAAGCACGAGGCGGCCGCAAGGGTCGGCGCAGCACGGCTCCCCTTCCGCAGCCGCTGGGCGGTGCTCTCGGCGGCGCGCATCTACGGCGCAATCGGGCGCAAGGTGCGCGCGCGGGGGGCAAAGGCCTGGGATTCGCGCACCTATGTGCCGCGGGCCGAGAAGGCGCTCTATGGCGTGCGGGCGTTCCTCTCGGCGGTGATCAACCGCGAGAAGATCCCCGAAGGCGGCATCCACTGGGGGATCGCGGATTACCGGCCCAAGACACCCCAACCGTCTCCCCGGGCTTGACCCGGGGCCCCGCTTGTCTTGCGCGGGAAAGAAGGCAGCGGGGTCCCGGCTCGGTGGCCGGGAAGACGAGGTTTATTTTGTCGGGGACTGAGACTAATCCCCTTTCCATGAAAGCCCTCCTCCCCGCCCTCGCCATCCTCGCCGCAGCGCCGCTCGCAGCCGAGCCGACCGCTGAACAATCGGAAGTCACCGCCGCCGTCGACGCCTTCTTCGCCGCGCTGCGCTCCGACGACAAGACCGCGCTCGCTCGCACAATGGACGCCGCCGGGATGATCTACATCCACGACCGCCGCGATCCCGCCGGGCCCGAGGTGACCATCGTTCCCGTCGCCAAGCACCTCGAGAACTGGCTCAAGAGCCCGCCGGGCCTTGACGAGCGGATGATCTACCAGACCGTGCTCGTCGAAGGCGATATGGCGCAGGTGTGGGGCCCCTACCGCTTCATCGCGGGCGGCAAGACGTCGCATTGCGGGGTCAATTCGATGAGCCTCGTCAAGCATGGCGGCGCGTGGAAAATCGCCAATACCAGTTTTTCCATGGTCCCGCCCGACCAGTGCGCTGCCCTCGGCGCGCCGGAGGCCGGGCGGCCGGAGACGGACCAATGATCCGGGACACGCTTTACCTGCTGAAGGCGCCTTTCACCGACCCGGCACTGCCCGGGCGCAGCTTCTTCTGCCCGCATGCGCAGCTGGTGCTGGGCGCATTGGCGGCCGCTGGTGAGCGGGCGACAAAGGTTGATGTCGTCTATGTGGGATTCGAGAAACCCCGCGACCCCCTTCCCGAACTTGTCGGCGAGGAGAACCAGGGCGGGCCGACGCTAGTGCTTGCCGGCGATGATCCCGATGGCGTGCACACCGGCCAGCATGCCGGGCGCTTCTTTGTGAAGGGCACCGAAGCCATTCTCCATGCGCTGCACGTGAGGCACGATTTCCCGGAAGCCCATCCATGATCCGGAAACTCCTGATCGCCAACCGCGGCGAGATCGCCTGCCGGATCATGCGCACCGCGAGGGCGATGGGGATCGCGACGGTCGCGGTCTATTCCGATGCCGATGCCAAGGCGCTCCACGTGCGCTCCGCCGACGAGGCGGTGCATATCGGCCCCTCCCCCGCGGCCGAAAGCTATCTGGTCGGCGCGACAATCATCGCGGCGGCGCAGCAGACCGGGGCGGATGCGATCCACCCCGGATATGGGTTCCTGTCGGAGAACGCCGACTTCGCGCAAGCCGTGCTGGACGCAGGCCTGATCTGGGTCGGCCCCAAGCCTTCGAGCATCCGCGCCATGGGCCTCAAGGACGCGGCCAAGCAGCTGATGCGCGCGGCAGGCGTGCCGGTGACGCCGGGCTATGACGGGTCGGACCAGTCGGTGGAACGCCTCACCGCCGAGGCCGAGGCCATTGGCTACCCCGTCCTCATCAAGGCGGTCGCGGGCGGCGGCGGCAAGGGGATGCGCAAGGTCGACGCCCCCGCCGATTTCGCCGCCGCGCTGGAATCCTGTCGCCGCGAGGCCAAGGCCAGCTTCGGCAATGATGAAGTGCTCTTGGAAAAGTGGATCACCTCGCCCCGCCATATCGAGGTGCAGGTGTTCGGCGATAGCCACGGCAACGTCGTCCACCTGTTCGAGCGCGACTGCTCGCTCCAACGCCGCCACCAGAAGGTGATCGAGGAAGCGCCCGCCCCCGGCATGGACGAAGCCACCCGCGAAGCGATCTGCGCCGCCGCCGTGCGCGCCGCGAAAGCGGTCGGTTACGAGGGCGCGGGCACGATCGAGTTCATTGCGGATGCCTCAGAGGGCCTGCGCGCCGACCGCATCTTCTTCATGGAGATGAACACCCGGCTTCAGGTCGAACACCCCGTCACCGAGGAGATCACCGGAGTCGATCTGGTCGAATGGCAACTGCGCGTCGCAAGCGGCGAGCCGCTGCCCAAGCGGCAGGAGGACCTTAGCATCAATGGCCATGCGATTGAGGCGCGGCTCTATGCGGAAGACCCGGCCAAGGGGTTCTTGCCGAGCACGGGGCGGCTCGAGATGTTCGCCATCGACGACGGCTATGCCCGGATCGAAACCGGCGTCGCGCAGGGCGATGCGATCTCGCCCTTCTACGATCCGATGATCGCCAAGATCGTCACCCATGCCGAGACCCGCGAACAGGCGATCTGGCGCATGGAGGATTGCCTGAGCGAGCAGCTCGTCTTCCCGGTCAGGACCAACGCGCCGTTTCTTCTGCGCGCCCTCCTGTCCGAGGATTTCACCAAGGCCCGGCTCGACACCGGCCTTATCGGCCGCCACCCGGAATGGGCCGATGTGGTCACCCTGTCGCAAGCCGCGCGCGATCAGGCGGCGCGTTCCATGCTCGACCGGGAGGTTGCTGCCGCGCCGGTTCGCGCCTCCGGCTTCCGCCTCAATGCGCCTGCCCGGAGCGAGGTCGCGATGATGCTCGGCAGCGAGGTCGTGACGGGCGATGCCGCGCAGCCCGCCGCGGGGGTCTTGCAGCTCGACGATGGCGAGACGGTGTGGCTCAACGAGGCGGGCGAGACCTTCGCGCTTGGTCCCTTCGCCGCGCGGGGAACCGGCCAAGCCTCCGCCGCCGATGGCGCGATCCTTGCGCCGATGCCGGGCAAGGTCATCGCGGTCGATGTTGCCGAGGGGCAGGCCGTCACCGCCGGGCAGCGGCTCATGGTGCTCGAGGCGATGAAGATGGAGCACGCCCTCACCGCGCCCTTTGACGGGGTGGTCGAGGGGCTGACGGTCACCGCAGGCGGGCAGGTGCAGGTCGAGGCGGTGCTGGCCTGCGTGGTGCCGAGCGCTTCAGAAGAGTAATCCGTCACCCCAGCGCAAGCTGGGATGACGATGGGCATAGGGGTGGGAAATGACCTGGGCCAAGGAACTCGAAGAACTGCGCGCCCGCGAGGCGCTGGCCGAGCAGATGGGCGGCGCGGACAAGGTGGCGCGCCAGCATGGCCGGGGCAAGATGGACGCCCGCGCACGGCTCGCGGCGCTGGTCGACGAGGGCTCCTTCCGCGAGATCGGCAAGATCGCGGGCTCGGCGAAGTATGACGCCAATGGCGACCTCGCCAGCGTCACCCCCGCCCCCTTCCTCTTCGGCAAGGCGCTGATCAACGGCCGCCCCGTGGTCGCCACCGCCGACGACTTCACCATTCGCGGCGGGGCAGCGGATGCGGGGATCGCGCGCAAGATGGTGCAGGCCGAGATGATGGCGCATCAGCTCAAGCTCCCGATCATCCGCATGATCGACGGCACGGGCGGCGGCGGATCGGTCAAGACGCTCGAACAGATCGGCGCGACCTATATCCCCGCCGTGCCCGGCTGGGGCGATGTGGTGACCAATCTCGACACCGTGCCGGTGGTCGCGCTGGCGCTCGGGCCGACCGCCGGCCTCGGCGCGGCGCGAACGGTGGCGAGCCACTATTCGATCATGGTGAAGGGCCTCAGCCAGATCTTCGCCGCCGGGCCTGCCGTGGTCGACGGCCTCGGCGAGGCCTGGAAGGGCGACGCGGTCAATCACGAGGAGGCGAAGGAAGCGCTCGGCGGCAGTACGATCCACACCCGCAACGGCGTGGTCGATGACGAGGTGGCGAGCGAGGCCGAGGCCTTCGCCCGCGCGCGGCATTTTCTGAGCTTCATGCCCGAATATGTGGGGCAACCCGCAAGGCGCTCGCTGTGCACCGATCCTGCCACCCGCAAGGAAGAGGCGCTGCTCTCCCTCGTGCCGCGCGAGGAAAAGCAGGTCTATTCGATGCGCCGCTGCATGGAGATGGTGTTCGACAGCGGCACCGTGTTCGAGATCGGCAGGCACTGGGGCCGCGCCGCGATCACGGCGCTGGCGCGGCTCGATGGCTGGCCGGTGTTCGTGATCGCCAGCGATCCCAGCTACCTCGGCGGATCGTGGGAGGCCAAGACCTCCGAGAAGGTCGAGCGCTTCGTGCGCCTCGCCGACCAGTTCCGTCTCCCCATCGTCCACCTCGTCGACAACCCGGGCTTCATGATCGGGCGCGAGGCGGAAATGGCGGGGACGATCCGCTACGGCGTCAATGCGATGAACGCGATCTACCGCGCCACCGTGCCGCTGGCGTCTATCGTGCTGCGGCGCGCCTACGGGATCGCGGGGAGCGCGATGAGCAATGCCGACCGCTATCAGTACCGCTATTGCTGGCCCTCGGGCGACTGGGGGAGCCTGCCTATAGCGGGCGGGCTGGAGGTGGCCTACAAGGCGGAGCTGGAAGCCGCCGACGACCCCGAAGCCCTGCTGGAGGACATTCGCGCAAGGCTCGCCAGGGTCACATCGCCCTTCCGCAGCGCCGAGCGCTTCAATGTCGAGGACATTATCGACCCGCGCGACACGCGGCCGCTGCTGTGCGAATTCGCCGGGCTGGCGTGGCGGAGGCTGGAGGCGGAGGCCTAGTCCCGCCCCATCCCCGCTTCGGCGTCACTCGGCCCGAACAGCTTGCCCTTCTCGCTCCATAGCACCAGCACGAGGCAGGTGAGCCCGCTCGCCAGCAGGGCCAGCGCCAGGGGCCGCGCGGTGCCATCATAGGCATAGCCGATCCCCCCGCCGAGCAGCGCCGCCGTTGTCATGCGCACGAAGCCGTGGGCTGAACTTGCCGCGCCGGCGATGGCGAAGAAGGGATTCATCGCGATCGCGCCGAAATTGCTGCCGATGAACCCGAGCAGCGCCATGTTGATCGCCATCAGCGGGACGAACTGCCAGAGCTGCTCCTCGGGCTGGAAGGCGAACATCACCTGCACCGCCGACACCGCGATGAAGGCGAACAACGCCGAGTGGCTCACGCGGCGCGCGCCGAAGCGCTCCACGATCCGCGAGTTCGACCAGCTCGCGAGCGCCATCGAACCGGCGCAGATCGCGAAGATCAGCGGAAAGATCTCGCCCGCCCCGAAGGTTTCGGTGATGAGCTGCTGCGAGGAATTGATGAAGCCGAACAAGGCGCCGAACACCAGCGCCGAGCCGATCACATAGCCCGCCACGCTCGGCAGCACCAACGCGCGGCCCATGTTGCGCGCGATCGTGCGCGGCAGGATCGGCTGGCGGTTGTCCTGCGACAGGCTCTCGGGCAGGCGCAGGTGCACCCAGGCTCCGACAGCCACGCCCAACACTGCCATGAAGCCGAAGATCGCGCGCCAGCTGCCGACTTGCAGGATGCCCTCGCCGATGGTCGGCGCGACGGCGGGGACCATCAGGAAGATCACAAAGATCAGGCTCATCATGCGGGCCATCTTGTCGCCGCCCACGCGGTCGCGGATGATCGCAGGGGGCAGCGCGATGATCCCGGCGGCAAAGAAGCCCTGCGCGGCGCGCACCGCGATCAGCGCGTCATAGGTCGGCGCGAGGGCACTCAGCACCGAGAGCACGATATAGACCGCAATCGATCCCAGCAGGATCGGCCGCCGCCCGAAGCGGTCCGCCAGCGCGCCCGGTACCAGCGCGCCCATGCCGGCGGTGAGCAGATAGACCCCGATCACGAACTGGCGGTCATTGCCGCTCACCGACAGATCGGCCGCCAGCGCATCAAGCGCCGGCAGAATCGCGTCGATCCCGAAGGCGTTCAGGGCCATCAGCAGCGCCATCATCCACATCAGCTCGGTCTCACCGAGCGCCTTGCGCGCAGGCTGAGCGGGGGCGAAGGTGGTGGCCATGGCGGGGCCTTTGCCCACGGGTTCTCCGGATGACCACTGTTCTTTTCGCATCTGCACAAAATGGCGAGGCGGATGAATCGTTCCAGCAACAGTTCCTTCACGCAGGCGAAGGTTCTATTTGTGCCGGTGATGGCAAGCGAGCCCGATCCCCGCGACGATGACGAGAGCGCCCGCCATGCCGAGCTGGGCCTCAGGAAGATCATCCATGTCGACATGGATGCCTTCTTCGCCAGCGTCGAACAGCGCGACAATCCCGAGCTGAAGGGCAGGCCGGTCGCGGTCGGCGGCGCGGGCGGGCGCGGGGTGGTCGCCGCGGCGAGCTACGAGGCGCGGAAGTTCGGCGTGCGGAGCGCCATGCCCTCGGTCACCGCGCTGCGGCTGTGTCCCGAGCTCGTCTTCGTGCGTCCGCGCTTCGATGCCTACAAGGACGTCAGCCGCCAGATCCGGCGGGTGTTCGAGCATTACACGCCGGTGATCGAGCCGCTCAGTCTCGACGAGGCCTATCTCGACGTCACCGATGATCGCCTCGGGATCGGCAGCGCGACCCGCATCGCCACGCTGATCCGGCAGGAAATCCGCGCCAAGACAAGGCTGACCGCGAGCGCGGGCGTGAGCTACAACAAATTCCTCGCCAAGCTGGCGAGCGACCAGAACAAGCCCGATGGCCTGTGCGTGATCCGCCCGGGGGAGGGCGCGCAGTTCGTGGCAGGGCTGCCGATCCGGCGGTTCCACGGGGTCGGTCCGCGGGCCGGGGCGAAGATGCAGGCGCTCGGCATCGCGACCGGCGCGGATCTGGCGGCGAAGGACATCGCCCGTCTGCGCCAGCATTTCGGCAGCATGGCGGACTATCTCTTCCGCGCCGCGCGGGGCATCGACCTCCGGCCCGTGGCGGCGCACAGGGTGCGCAAATCGGTCGGCGGGGAGCGGACCTTCTCGGAGGATATCGGCAGCGGCGCGGCCTTGCGCGAAACGCTGGCGAACATCATCGACATCGTCTGGGACCGGATCGAGGCTGCGCAGGCACGCGGGCGGACGGTCACCCTGAAGCTGAAGTTCACCGATTTCCAGATCATGACCCGCGCAACCTCGCTGCCCGACTACGTCAGCGGCAAGGCGGAGTTCGCGGCGCTTGCCGGGGCGCTGCTCGAGGCCGAGCTGCCCCTGCGCGGCCCGATCCGGCTGATGGGCCTGACGCTCGGCAACCTCGAGGGGGCCGGGGACGAGAAGCCGCCGCGCGACGCGGCGCAGCTCTCGCTGCTCTAGTCCTGCCCCCTGCCCCTCGCGCGCCACGCGGCAAGCCGCTCGCGGGTGATGCGGCCGAGCGGTTCGGGGAGCGAGTGGGAGAGGAAGAAGCGCGCCTCGATCACCTCGCGGCGATCGGGCTGCGGCGAGCGGTCGCACACCCCGGTGAAGATGTGCGCCGTGTGCGCCGCGCCGAAGAGCACCTCCTCGAGAATCGCCACAGGTTCGAGCCTCGCCAGTTCGATTCCCAGCTCCTCGCGCACCTCGCGGCGGGCGGCCTCGAGGGGATCCTCGCCGCGCTTGAGCCCGCCCCCGGGCAGGCTCCAGACCTGTTCGCCGTAGGAATGCCGCAGCAGCAGCACATGGCCGGAAAGATTGGTGAGGATGACACTCACCCCCATGATCGGGGCCTTGCGCCAGCGCCACCAGCGCTCGCGCAGCAGATGCGCGAGCGGCATCAGGGCGCGGTGGAGCGGAGCGGGGAGGAGATGGAGGAGTGGCCCCATCGGCTCAGGCGAACACCGTTACCGGGATACCCCGCGCGCGGGCAGCACCCAGCAGCCGGGCGACGGGCAGGTCGTTCTCCCCCCGCGCCGCGGCATCGAACACCGCGCGCTTGTCCGCCGCCCCGCCGAGGGTGAACAGCAGCGCATCGCTGTCGAGCAGCGCGGGGATGGTCAGCGTGATGCGGTCGAAGGGCGCATGGGCGGGCAAGGGATCGGGGGTGAGGCGGCGCACCGCCCGGTGATCGCCCGCGAGCGGGTTGGTGTTGGGAAACAGCGAGGCAATATGCCCGTCCGCGCCCATCCCGAGCCAGGTCAAAGCGAAATGCGGCGGCCGGGCAGCCTCGGTGAGCGCCACCACCTCGGCGCCCGCCGGTTCAAACAGGGCGCGGATCTTGCCGGTGTTCGAGGCCTCGTGATCCTCGGGCACGATACGGTCGTCATTGGGCCACACCGCCAGCCGCCCGAAGGTCAGATCGCGCCCGACAAGGCTCTCGATAATCGGAAAGGGCGTCGCACCGCCGGGAACGCAGATCGCCGCCTGGGCAAGCAGAGCGTCGCGCAGCCGCCGCTCGAGCCAGTCGGCGACCGCGGCCGGCCCGGCGCCCTCGATAATGGTTGTCCCGCTCATGCGGGCCCTGATAGCAAAATGACTCCCCCGGCAACAGGGTCAGCCCTCCCGTGGATAGCTATGCGTGGGCGCGATTTTCGGTGAGGAAGGAGGTCAGCATCCACACGCGCTCCTCGGCCTCGTCGGTCCAGTCGTCGATCAGGGCTGCTTTCGAATTGTCCTTGCCGTCGGCCATGAATGTCTCCGTTGCTGTCTGGCGCGACCATGTCGCCGCCAGCGCGCGGAGCATTCACATGCGTTAGGCCGCCCAGGGCCCGGTGATCGCGAGGGTTGCGGTCGGATCATAGGCGTTGACGAACAGCACCTTGCCGTCGGGCGAGAAGCACGCGCCGGCCAGCTCGGTCTGCTGCCTCAGCCGCGCAAGATTATAGGCGCGCCCATCGGGCGTGATGCCGCGGATATGGTTGTCGACGATGGCGGTGTACTGGTCCTCGCACACGATCAGGTGGCCGCTCGGGGCAACGGTGAGGTTGTCGCCGAAGTTGAACTGCTCGGCGCTCTGGCTCTCGAAGAACAGCTCGAGCGTGTCGGCCTGCCCGGCAAGCCCGGGGGTGAGCTTGAGGATCTGGCCGAGCTGCTTTGCCCCGCCGCTGGTCGAGCAGACGAACACCGCATTCTCGCCCATGTGGATGCCCTCGCCCCGCGCCACCAGCGCCGCGCCCTTGGCGGCGGCCTGCTTGCGCAGGTCGTCTGCCGGGGATTCGACATTATCGAGATCGACCCAGCTTACGCGATGGGGCTTGCCCACCGGCATGGCGGCCGCGTCCCAGTTGCGGGTGTCGGCGAGGCCCTCGATCACCATCGCCTGAAGCTTGCCGCCCTCGGCAAGGCGCCCCGGCACCTTGGGGATGAAGCGGTAGAGGACCGAATCGTCGCGGTCCTCGGTCTCGTAGACGATGCCGGTCGCCGGATCGACGCAGGCGGCTTCGTGGTTGAACCGGCCGAGCGCCTTCAATGGCACCGGATCGACGAGGCCGCGCGCGCTGGCGGGCACCTCGAACACCCAGCCATGGTTCTGCTCCAGACCTTCGCCGTAAAGCTGGCCGGGGCCGGTCGGCGCTTCCTCGCAGGTCAGCCAGCTGCCCCACGGGGTCACCCCACCCGAACAATTGCGGATCGTGCCGCCAAGGCTGCGGAACTGGCGCTTGACCGCAAGCGTCCTGGCATCGAGCACGATGGTGGTGGTGCCGCCTGGCACGAAGACGCCGTCGCGCTTGCCATAGCCCCTGGCGATCGGCCCGCCGGCATCGTGGCGCGGCTGGAGTTCGTGGTTGCGCACCAGCGCGATCTCGGGGTTTCCGTTTTCATCCGGGCCCAGATCGAAGCAGCCCATCCCGTCGGCGCGATCGGGCACGGTGCCGCCGTCGTCCATCCTGTCGCCAAGCCGCGAGATCACGCGGTAGGCAAAGCCCTCGGGCAGGTCGAGCAGACCCGCCGGATCGGGCTTGAGCGGGCCGTATCCGGCAAAGTCCCCCGCCTCGGCACGCGGCGCGGCAGCGCTGTCCCCGCGGGCCATGCAGCCGCTTGCGGCCAGCGCGGCAAAGGCGGTGGCGGTGGCGCCGAGGAAGCGGCGGCGGTCGGGTGCGGCGAGGTTCAGGGTCATGCCCAGGCAGTTAGTGTCCCTGCGCCCGCGCGACAAGCGCCGGCATCCTGCAATTGAAGAGCTGGCGCGACCGCCGCGAACCGCCTAGCCTGCGGGCAAGGCCAACAAGGAAGAGGACGTGGCATGAAAATCGAACCGGGCATGGCGGCAGTGGTCACCGGCGGGGCGAGCGGGCTCGGCAAGGCGAGCGCGGCGGCCTTTGCGGCGGCGGGGATGAAGGTCGCGATCTTCGACATCAACGACGAAGCGGGCGAGGCCCATGCGCGCGACATCGGCGGCACCTTCCACCATGTCGACATCATGGACGAGGCCTCGGTTGAGGCAGGTTTCGCCGCCGCCCGCGCCGCGCACGGGCAGGAGCGCGTCACGCTCCACTGCGCGATGGCGAGCCGTCGCGGCAAGACCCTGGGCTGGGACAAGGAAAGCGGCCAGTACAAGCGCCTCTCGACCGAGGATTATGCCTTCGGGGCCGAGGGCATTCTCGTCGCCAGCTACCGCGTCGCCAGCCTCTCGGCGCTGGGCATGGCCAATGCCGAGCCGGTGAACGCGGACGGGGAGCGCGGCTGCATCATCCTCACCGCCAGCGTCGCGGCGCAGGACGGGCAGATCGGGCAGGTGATCTATGGCAGCTGCAAGGCCGGGGTGAACGGCCTCGTCCTGCCCATGGCGCGCGACCTGATGGACATGGGCATCCGCGTGAACTCGGTCATGCCGGGCATCTTCGCCACCCCGCTGATGCTGGGGATGAAGGATCGCAACCCGCCGATGTGGGCGCAGCTCAATGCCAGCGTGCCCTTCCCCAAGCGCCTCGGCGAGCCGGAGGAATTCGCCAGCCTCGTGCTGGAAATCGCGCGCAACAGCTATATCAACGGGCACCAGTTCCGGCTCGACGGCGCGATCCGGATGCCGCCGAAATAATAGCGTCAAGATCAAGTCGCATAAATCCGAAACAATATTGCCAACCTGAATTCCCTTTTTTTTCAGGGCGATTCAGAGTAACTTCTTATTCGGCCAATCGAGTCGCAGTCGGTTGGCAGTCTCTCCTGGGATCAGAGGCCTCTTGTCTGCTGCGCAGGAGAATTAGTCATGGCAATTTCCCTAAGAGTCGTCGGAATTTTTTACCAAAACAGTATCGATTTGGGCGTTGAGTCAATGTCGGTCAAAGACCTTATCGATGCTTCGGTGGCCAACCCGGGGGCCGGGACGCAGTTCAATTATGCCAACACTCTCGTCAACGGTATAAATTCGCCGAGCTATTTCAGCGCCACTTACGAAAACGGGTTCAACAGCTCGGTCAGTGGCCTGTCCTACCCCGCAGGGACCTACGAATTGCAGGAAAACCTGATCGCGCGCCCCAGCTACACTGTCTGGCAATACTACATCATGGACGCCGAGGGCCGCTTCCTGAACGCCGGAAAGGGCCTTGTCCCCTATGATCAGGCCACGGTGCTCGAAGGACAATCAGTGGTCTGGCGACTGCTGTCGATTCTGGCCCAGCCGACCGGTCTGGTTCCGCGCCTGGCGCAGACCGCGCAGAAAGCTCAGGCCCTCACAAACTGAGAGTGGTCGCCGTCATCTGAAGCACGCTATGACCGCGCGTCTTTCACGCAATCGAGCGAGCCCGGCAGATGACGGCATCCACCAACGAATACCCCACCCGCGCCTATGGCGCGACCGCGCCCGATAGCGGCGTCGGGCCGATGCAGATCACCCGCCGGGGCCTGCGCCCTGACGACGTGCTGATCGAGATCACCCATTGCGGCATCTGCCATTCCGACCTCCACTCAGCGCGGAATGACTGGGGCTTCACCACCTACCCGATCGTGCCCGGCCACGAGATCGTCGGCGTCGTCAGCGCGGTCGGAGAGGGCGTCACCCGGCACAAGGTCGGCGACCGGGTGGCGATCGGCTGCATGGTCGATTCCTGCCTCGAATGTACGCATTGCGAGGCGGATCTGGAGCAATATTGCCTCGATGGCGGCAATACCGGCACCTATAACGGCAGGGACCGCCGCGACGGCTCGCTGACCTTCGGCGGCTATTCCGAACGGATCGTCGCGCGCGAGGAATTCGTGCTCAAGGTGCCCGCAGGGATGCCGATGGCCGAGGCCGCGCCGCTGCTGTGCGCAGGGATCACCTCCTATTCGCCGCTTCGCACCTGGAAGGTGGGGCCCGGCAGCAAGGTCGCGGTCGCGGGGCTCGGCGGGCTCGGGCACATGGGGGTAAAGCTGGCAGCGGCGATGGGCGCGGAGGTGACCGTCCTCTCGCGCAGCGAGAGCAAGCGCGCCGATGCCGAGGCGCTGGGCGCCCACGCTTTCCTCAACACCGAAGACAAGGCGGCGATGAAGGCGAAGCGCGGCTATTTCGATCTGGTGCTCAACACCATCCCCGTGCGCCACGATGTCGTGCCCTATCTCCACCTCCTGCGGATCGACGGGGTGCAGGTGCTGGTCGGGCTGATCGGGCCGATGCCGGAGATTCACACCGGCGTCCTTCTGGGCCGCAAGGTGCTCACCGGCAGCGGGATCGGCGGGCTGGCCGAGACGCAGGAGATGCTCGATTTCTGCGCCGACAAGGGCATTCTCCCCGATATCGAGGTGATCGCCATGCAGGAGATCGAGACCGCCTACGCGCGGATGGAGGCAAGCGACGTGAAGTACCGCTTCGTGATCGACATGGCGAGCCTGCGCGCCGCCTGAGGCACGCTTTATACCTGCAACTTCGCGCATCTTTTTAGAAATAAATATCTGATTTTGCGGTGATTTGAATTTGTCACCCCGGCGCAACAGGCGCCCGGGAATGTGGCGCCTGTCCGAAGATTATGAATGATGCGGCACGACCGCGCGGCTATTGGATTCTTGCCGAACACGCGGACCTGCCGAAACAAAAAAAGGCTGCGACCGGCACGCAGGCGGAACGATCCCCTCTCTATCAGGAGCGTTCCACATGACTCTTCGCTTTGCTTGCGCCGCTTCGGCGCTGACTCTGATCTGCGCCCTGTCGGCCCCTGCCAATGCCCAGGCTCCCGACAGTCTCGCCGTCGAGGCGACCGCCGCAATCGCCACCACCGGGAAGGCCGACAGCACCGAGCTTGCCGGCTTCGATCTCAACCGCGCCGCGCCGCCCGCCGCCTCCCCGGTCACTGGCGGCACCGCCCCGGGCCAGATCGCCGTCTCCGCCGCCGCTGCGGCATCGGCTGCCGCCGTTCAGGATGCCCCGGCACAGCGCGACGAGCGCTTCAGCGTGGTCCTGAACCAGGACGCCTTCTTCGGCTTCTACCCGACCTTCAACGGCCTGATCCCGGTAAGCGACAATGTCGATCTCAGCTTCTACGGAATCATGTGGACCACCCCCAGCTTCGGCAATGGCGGCGGCAACGACCTGTGGACCGAGTTCGGCATCGGCGCGAACTTCATCTCCAATGAAGGCAAGCTCCAGATCAAGCCGCAGATCGGCCTCACCAACGGCGCGCTGCTGTCGCGCGGGGTGCGCGCGCCCAACGGCAACTCGACCGGCACCGGCAGCAACTTCGCCGACGGCATCGTGCCCAGCCTCACCGTCAATTATTCGGACGACAGCTTCGAGGCCGAATATTACGGCGGCTACTACGCCGCGCTGCGCAACCGCAACGAGACCGGCTCGCTCGACTTCCTGCACACCTGGATCAACGCGGGCTACAAGTTCACCGGCAACTTCTCGGCTGGTGCGCATTACGAACTGCTCAGCAACACCCGCGCCGTCGGTGGCAACACCGCCGTGGTCTACCAATGGGTCGGCCCCTATGTGCAGTTCGCGCTGAAGAAGGGCTTCTTCGCCCGCTTCACTGCGGGCGCCGACATCGAGGAAGGCGGCGACGGCGATTTCTACAAGCTCGCGGTCGGCATGTCGTTCTGATCGCCAGCGACACTGTCAAGCCCAGGGGCGCTGTTGCCGGAAGGCAGCAGCGCCCCTGTTGCGTCCGGATGGCCAATGCCGGACCAGAGCCTCGACCGGAATGACATCGACACAATCTCGCATATACGAATCTGCAAAGTGTTGCAGTAAAGTCACGCAAGAAAGTAATATCAGAGACGCGCCTCACATTGCCTTTGTGCCGCTCGGCGGTTTCGCGGATGGTGCGGACGGCGTGACGGAAATCCGAGTCTTCGGCCAGAAAAATCCCGCGCGCCGCACACGCAGGTGGAACGATCCAAACCTCTTGATGGAGCGTTCCTATGTCCTTTCGTTTCACGCAGGCCGCATCGGCTGTAGCCCTTCTTGCCTGCCTCGCCTCGCCCGCCTTCGCCGCCGAAACGGATGGTGCCCAGGCCGGCCCGGTCGACACCTCCACCAAGCCTGAGATCAACGATGCCGCGGTTGCCGTGCGCGCCATCGCGCCGATCGACCTTGCCGCCGCCATGGGTCAGGAAGAAGCGGCGCCCGCCATCACCATCTCGGGCTCTGCCACCCTCACCTCGGACTACCGCTTCCGCGGCGTCTCGCAATCCGATGAAGGCATGGCCGTGCAAGGCGGCTTCACCATCGCCCACGACAGCGGCTTCTATGCCGGCGCCTGGGGCTCCAACCTCGCCGGCTGGGGCACCTTCGGCGGCGCGAACATGGAGCTCGATCTCATCGCGGGCTTCAAGTTCCCGGTTGGCGAAGGCACGCTCGACACCGGCGTGACCTGGTACATGTATCCAAGCGGCGCGGACGAGACCGACTTCGCCGAGCTTTACGCCAAGCTCTCGGGCACCGTCGGCCCGGTCGCGCTGACGGCCGGGGTCGCCTATGCCCCCTCGCAGGAGGCGCTCGGCAAGGTCTTCAACACCGGCGCGCGCGCCGCAGCAGGCCTGCCCAACAAGCCCGGCGACAAGGAGGACAACCTCTACCTCTCCGGCGATGCGGTCTACGGCATCGCCGACACCCCGGTCAGCCTCAAGGCGCATATCGGCTATTCGGATGGCAACGCGGGCCTCGGCCCCAACGGCACCAGTGTCGCGCCGACCGGCACCTATCTCGACTGGCTGATCGGCGCCGACGTCGTGCCGACCCCGGGCCTGACGCTCTCGGTCGCCTATGTCGATACCGACATCTCGCAGGCCGAAAGCGCCTATCTCCTGCCGAATTTCGCCACCCTTGCCGGCAATCCGATTGCCGATGCGACCGTGGTCTTCTCGGTCACCGCCTCGTTCTGACCGGGCGCTGACGACCTGCGACAGGGGCGCTTCGCCAATGCGGCGGAGCGCCCTTTTCTTTTGCCTGCGCGCGCGATAGATTTCGTCCCGCAACCCGGCACAAGCGCCGGAAAACAAAAGGGACAGGCATGCGCAAATCGGTTCTCGCGGCAGCAACGGCCGTGCTGGTGATGGCCCCGGCCGCAACCCAGGCGAAGGCCAAGCCGACCTTCGATGCGACCATCACCCGCACCACCTACGGCATCCCGCATATCGCGGCGAAGGACTGGCGCGGGGTGGGCTACGGGGTCGCCTATGCCTATGCCGAGGACAACCTGTGCCTGCTGGCCGAGGAATTCGTGACCGTGGCGGGCGAGCGTTCGCGTTTCTTTGGTCCCGAGGCCAAGGCGGTGCTTGGCTTCGAGGAGGTCGACAACCTCTCGTCCGACGTGTTCTTCCGGGCGGTGATCGACCTGCCGGCCCTGCGCGAAAGCGCCGGGGCCCTGACCCCGCGCGCGCAGCAGCTGATCGAGGGCTATGTCGCAGGCTACAACCGCTTCCTGAAGGATGCCGGAGCGCAGGGCATTCCCGCCGAATGTCGCGGCAAGGCCTGGGTGCGCCCGATCACGGCCGACGACATGCTGCGGATGAACGAGAAGCAGATGCTGCTCGCCAGCTCGCTCAACCTCGCGCCCGCCATCGCCAATGCCGCCCCACCGGGGAGCCCGGCACCCAAGGTCGCCATCACCATGCCCGATCCGAAGGAACTCGGCATGGGCAGCAACGGCTGGGCCTTCGGCAGCGAAGTGACCGCCGACGGGCGCGGGATGGTGATCGGCAACCCGCACTTCCCGTGGCAAGGCCCCAACCGCTTCTGGCAGATGCACATCAAGGGGCCCAAGGGCTACGAGGTGATGGGCGTGGGGCTCGCCGGCACGCCGATGGTCACACTCGGTTTCAACCGGGATGTCGCCTGGACCCACACTGTCACCGAGGCGCAGCACTTCACCCTGTACCAGCTCGCGCTCGATCCGGCCGACCCGACCCGCTATCTGGTCGACGGGAAGAGCGAGGCGATGACCGCGCAGACCGTCACCGTGCCGATGCCCGAGGGCAAGCCCGCCGTCACCCGCACGCTTTATTCGACCCGCTTCGGTCCGGTCTTCGTCGTGCCGACCCGCGGGGTCACCTGGAACGCCAAGACCGCCTTCACCCTGAAGGACGCCAACCGCGGCAACCAGCGCGGAATCGAGACCTGGCTGCGGATCGGCGAGGCGAAGAATATCGGCGATGTGCGCGCGGCGGTCAGCGAGACGCTCGGCATCCCCTGGGTCAACACCATTGCCGCCGACCGCCATGGCGACGCGCTCCACGCAGATGTCACCGCGGTGCCCAATGTCTCGGCGGAAAAGGCGAAGACCTGCGCCACGCCGATTGCGGGCCTGTTCGCCGAATTCGCGATCCTGCTCGACGGCAGCAAGTCGTCCTGCGATTGGGATGCCGCGCCCGGCACGCCTGTTCCGGGCCTGATGCCCGCGAACGATCAGGCCGCCACGACCGTCAAGACCTGGCTCACCAATTCCAACGACAGCTACTGGATCAGCAACCCGGCGATGCCGCATCGCGAGCTCTCGCCGATCCTCGGCGAATACCGCACCGCGCGCTCGCTGCGCACCCGTTCGAACTTCATCGAAACCGGCACGGCGCTGGCCGCGGGCAAGCTCGATCACGCCCGCGCGAAGGCGCTCGCCTTCGGCAATGCGAGCCTTGCCGCCGATCTCATCCTTCCCGAGCTGCTGACGCTCTGCCCCACTGCCGAAGGTGCCGCCGCGCGGGGCTGCGCGGCGCTGGCGAAGTGGGACCGCCGCTTTGATGCCGACAGCCGCGGCGCACGGCTGTTCCGCGCCTTCTGGCAGGGGATCGGCTCGATCAAGGGCCTTTGGGCCGTGCCCTTCGACCCGGCCGATCCGGTCAACACCCCGCGCGATCTGGGAACCGAGGGAGAGAACGCCGCCAAGCTGCTAGCCGCACTCGCCTCGGTCGTCACGGCGATGGAGGAACAGGGCCTCGCGCTTGATTCGCGCTGGGGGGACGAACAACTGGTGATGGCTGGCAATGCCGCGATCCCGATCCACGGCGGGCCGGGCTGGCTCGGAATTCTCAACATGCAGGAATCCGAACGTGCCGCCAGCGGCAAGCTGATCCCCCGCCACGGCACCAGCTACATCCAGATCGTCGGCTTTGACGAGAAGGGCCCGGTCGCCGACGCGATCCTCAGCTACTCGCAGTCGACCGACCCCGCCTCGCCCCACGCCTATGACCAGACCCGCGCCTATGCGCAGAAGCGCTGGCACCGCCTGCCCTTCAGCGCGAAGGACATCAAGGCCAAGGCCATCGGCAAGACCCGCAGGATCGCGGAGTGAGGCGCCCGAAGGCGCTCGCCTTCGACGTCTTCGGCACGGTCGTCGACTGGCGCACCAGCATCGCGCGCGAATCCGCCGGGTTCCTGGCCCGCGTCGGCCTCGGGGCGCATGACCCGGCGGCCTTCGCCGACGCATGGCGCGCGCAATACATCGCGGCGATGATCGGGATGCGCAAATCGGGCCGGGACTTCGTGCCGCTCGACGTGCTCCACCGCGAGATGCTCGAGCACACCTTGCGTGAGGCCGGGGCTGACCCGGCGGAGTGCGACGAGGCGCTGCTCGACGACTGGAACCGCGCCTGGCACCGGCTCGATCCCTGGCCCGACGCCGTGGCGGGCCTCACGCGGCTCAAGGCGCGCTTTCCCGTCGTCACGCTCTCCAACGGCAATATTGCCCTGCTGATGAACATGGCGCGGCGGGCCGGCCTGCCGTGGGACGCGATCCTCGGCGCTGAGGTCAGCGGGTTCTACAAGCCCGATGCCCGCGCCTATCTGCGCACCGCCGATCTCCTGCAGATTGCGCCTGATGAACTGTGCATCGTCGCGGCCCACCACGGCGACCTTGCCGCCGCGCGCAAAGCGGGGCTGATGACCGCCTATGTCAACCGCCCCGACGAATATGGCGGCGCCCCCGCCCCCGACGCGCACCACGAACAGACGTGGGAATGGTCGGCAACGAGCTTCATCGACCTCGCCGATCGGTTGGGGTGCTGAGGAGAGCGTGGAGGTGAAGGGAACCACAAAAGTTAACCAAGGTTCTGACATAACGACATTATTATAAATTCTCTCGGAAAGTGGCCCCCGATATGGCCCCCTAACGGCGCGGTTGCATACGAACGAGGGCGAAC
>JAIXPX010000015.1 GCA_027486035.1 Erythrobacteraceae bacterium
AGCAGCAGCGTGCGGATATGCGCGCCGTCCACGTCCGCGTCGGTCATGATGACGATCTTGTGGTAGCGCAGCTTTTCGAGGTTGAACTCGTCGCGGATGCCGGTGCCCATCGCCTGAATCAGCGTGCCGACTTCCTTGGAGGAGATGATCCGGTCGAAGCGCGCGCGCTCCACATTCAGGATCTTGCCCTTCAGGGGCAGGATCGCCTGGGTCTTGCGGTCACGCCCCTGCTTGGCCGAGCCGCCTGCGGAGTCCCCTTCGACGAGGAACAGTTCGGACTTGGCCGGATCGCGTTCCTGACAGTCGGCGAGCTTGCCGGGCAGCGAGGCGACGCTCATCGCCCCCTTCCGGCTCATCTCGCGGGCGCGGCGGGCGGCCTCGCGGGCGGCGGCGGCGTCGATGATCTTCTGGATGATCGCGCGGGCATCATTGGGGTTTTCTTCGAGCCACTCGGTCATCTTCTCGCCCATCAGCGCCTCGAGCGGCGAGCGGACTTCGGAGGAGACGAGCTTGTCCTTGGTCTGGCTGGAGAACTTGGGATCGGGCAGCTTCACCGAGACGATCGCGGTGAGGCCCTCGCGCATGTCCTCGCCCGACAGGCTGACCTTCTCCTTCTTCAGCATCCCCGAACGCTCGGCATAATTGTTGAGCGTGCGGGTCAGCGCGGCGCGGAAGGCGGCGAGGTGCGTGCCGCCGTCGCGCTGGGGGATGTTGTTGGTGAAGGCGAGGACGTTCTCGTAATAGCTGTCGTTCCATTCCAGAGCGACGTCGATCCCGATCCCGTCCTTTTCGGCGGAGACCGCGATGGGCTCCGCGATCAGCGGCTGCTTGTTGCGGTCGAGATATTTCACGAAGGCAGCGATCCCGCCCTCGTAGTAGAGATCGTGCTCGAGCGTGTCCTCGTGGCGCAGATCCCTGAGCTTGATGCGCACGCCCGAGTTCAGGAAGGCGAGCTCGCGGTAACGGTGCTCGAGCTTCTCGAAATCGAATTCGGTGACGTTCTTGAAGGTCTCGTGGCTCGCCTTGAAGGTGACGCGGGTGCCCTTCTTGAAGCCGTTCGGATCGGCATTGCGATCGGACTTCGGCGCATCGCCCACGACCTTGAGCGGGGCGACCGCATCGCCGTGCTCGAAGCGCATCCAGTGCTCCTGCCCCTCGCGCCAGATGGTCAGCTCCAGCCATTCCGACAGGGCGTTCACCACCGAGACGCCGACGCCGTGGAGGCCGCCCGACACCTTGTAGGCATTGTCGTCCGAGGTGTTCTCGAACTTGCCCCCCGCGTGGAGCTGGGTCATGATGACCTCGGCCGCCGAGACGCCTTCCTCGGCATGCATACCGGTCGGGATGCCGCGCCCGTTATCCTCGACCGAGACCGAGCCGTCGGGGTTCAATTCGATCAGAACGAGGTCGCAATGCCCCGCCAGCGCCTCGTCGATGGCATTGTCCGAGACCTCGAACACCATGTGGTGCAGGCCCGAGCCATCGTCGGTATCGCCGATATACATGCCCGGCCGCTTGCGCACGGCATCGAGGCCCTTCAGAACCTTGATCGAATCCGCGCCATATTCGTTGGCGTTGGGCAGCTTGGCCGGGGGCTGGGAGCCTGCGTCAGGGGTGGTGTCGTTCATGGCCCATCATATAGGCGCTAAGGCCGCGAAACCCAACTGCGGGACGCCCCCTGGGGCGGCTTTTCCACGAATGTGCGCGGCCGTTCGACGGGTGGTGCGCTCAAGGGTGCGGAACGGCTCAGAAGGCGGGGCGGAAATGCACTTTGCCCTTCCAGATCGTCGCATCGAAGGCAGCGGCCATGCCTGCCCGGGTGGCGGGGTCGAACTGGGTGACGTGGCACTGCGCGGCCTTGCTCGCGGCGGCGACGTCTTCCCTCGTGTAGGCGATGCCGGTCGTGAGCAGGGCGGGATCGGTCACGGCCCAATCGGCGAGCGGCGGAAGGCTTGCGGTGCTCCCTGCGGGCAGACCGACATAGAGCACGCGCGGCCTGTCACCTTCGGGCGCGCTCTGGGCGATCTGGGTGGCGATCGCGCTCACCAGCCGGTGATCGGCATGGCCATAGCCCCCGTCCGGCCCCCAGGTCAGGACGAGATCGGCCGCCGCGACGTGATCGAACAGGGCCTTGGCCAGCGCGCCATCGCGCACGTGATCGGCAAGCTTGCCGTCGCCGAAGCCGAGATTGACCACCTCTGCCACGCCCAGAGCCTTCCCGGCGCATTCCGCCTCGGCTCTGCGCATAGTGCCGAGCGCCTCGCCCTTCGGCAGTCCGGAGAACCCCGGGCCGGCATCGCCCGGGGTTGCATGGACGATCCGCACGAAGCTGCCCTGCCGGGCCAGCGCCGCAAGGGCAGCGGACATGGGCAGCTCGTCATCCGGATGCGCGAGGACAGCGACCACCAGTGGTGGCTCCATATCCGTTTCGGCCTCGGGCTTGACCTGCGCCGGCAGCGCCGTTGCCGCCAAAGCCGCCAGCAGCGCCGCCGCCAGCCCCTGCCCAGCCCCCTTTTTCCCCGCCATCAGCCTCTCCTTGCCGCCACCTTGGCACTTGTGGGAGGCGCTTCGCAACGGGTTTGCGCGGGGAGTTTCGCCCATTATGCACGTTGCCATGAGCCACGACGCGATGATGAGCCGCCTTGCCGAGCCTTTCGGCAGCTTCCCTGAAATCCTGATGGAATGGTCGCGCCGCAAGGGCGACGAACCGGCGCTGAGGGACGAGAACCGCGAGGTTTACTGGGCCGAGCTGGTCGGCCTTGTCGAGCGGCTGGCGGCGCGGCTGGTCGAAACGGGGCTTCAGCGCGGGCAATCGGTGGCGATCCTGGGCACATCGACGGTCGAATATGCGCTGGTGTTCCTCGCCGCGGTGCGCGCGGGTGGGGTGGCGGCGCCGCTCACCACCAGCGCGAGCCCCGAGCAGCTCGAGGGCATGGCGCGGGATTCGGGCGCGATCCATCTGTTCATCGACGCGGCCAAGGCAGCCGAGCTCGGCCCCGATTTCATGGCGCATCTTATCCGTGTGCCGCTGGAGAGCATCGACCAGTGGATGGCCCCTCCGGGCAGCCGCGCGCCGGCCTTCACGCCTGAGCCGAAAGACCCGTTCAACATCATCTATTCCTCGGGCACGACCGGCATTCCCAAGGGCATCGTCCATTCGCACCAGATGCGCTGGCGGCAATTCGCCGCGACGGCGCTGAGCTATCTTGGCGCCGGGCTGGAGGTGCGCTCGCTCGCCTCGACCCCGCTCTATTCGAACACCACCATGGTCGCCTTCCTCCCTGTTTTGCTGGCGGGGGGCTGCGTGCGGGTGATGGGCAAGTTCGACTGCGCCAGGTGGCTCGCCCATGCGCAAGCCGACCGCACCACCATCACCATGCTGGTGCCGGTGCAATATCAGCGGCTCATGGACTTTGCCGGGTTTGACGCCTTCGACCTGTCCTCGCTGAAGCTCAAATACTGCACCTCCGCGCCCTTTTCGGCCGAATTGAAGCGCGAGGTGCTGCGGCGGATGCCGGGCGGGCTGATCGAGATCTATTCGATGACCGAGGGCGGCGTGGTGTGCCTGCTCGCGGCGCACGAATTCCCCGACAAGCTCCACACCGTTGGCCGCCCCGCGCCGGGGAGCGAGCTCAAGGTGCTCGATGACGAGGACCGCGAGGTGCCGCCCGGCACGCCCGGCAATCTGGTGGGCCGCAGCCTCACCATGATGAGCGGCTACAAGAACCGCCCCGACAAGACCGCCGAGGCGCAGTGGACCGACCCGGCGACGGGCGAGGTCTGGATGCGGATGGGCGATGTCGG
This sequence comes from Erythrobacteraceae bacterium, assembly GCA_027486035.1. Lineage (GTDB taxonomy): Bacteria > Pseudomonadota > Alphaproteobacteria > Sphingomonadales > Sphingomonadaceae > Erythrobacter. Next base: position 3,805 of record JAIXPX010000015.1, read on the forward strand.
GCGCGTCGATACCGAAGGTTTCGTCGAACTGGTGGGCCGCGCCAAGGACATGATCATCTCGGGCGGGTTCAACATCTACCCGAGCGATCTCGAGGCGGAACTGGCGAAGGAGCCGGGCGTCGCGGAAGCGGCGGTGGTCGGCGTGCCCTCGCGCAAGTGGGGCGAGAGCCCGGTCGGCTTCGTGGTGCTGAAAGACGGTGCGGCTGCGCCCGGGACGATCCTGGCGAGCGTCAATGCGCGGCTCGGCAAGACCCAGCGCCTTGCCGCGCTCCATCCGATTGCCGAAATGCCCCGCAGCCACATCGGCAAGCTGCTCAAGAGCGACCTGCGCGAGGAAGCGGCACGGCGCGGCGGAGTGGATTAGGCGGCGCCGGAAATGGCTCGGCCCGGCTCTCCTGCTGGAGAACCGGGCCGCAACTGGCTGTGCCGGGCACTGCCTCGGGCGCGTGTTCAGACGATGCCCGGGGCCAAGGCCTCAGACGATGAAGGTGTTGAACGCGGTGCCGGAAAGGGCAACGGCGAAGAGCAGAGCGACAGCCTTTTCGCTGATCATGAGCATGGTTGGGGTTTCCCTGTTCTGTTGTGGGTGGGAGCCCGGGCGATCCGAGGGGAGAGGGGAGAGAATCGGCCCGGGCAGGCGCATCATATATATATCTATGCGCAATTTTCAATCTCTCACTAAATAAAAAATATCTCTGTCTGGCAATCCATGCGCGGGAGAGCTGGGGCGGCTCGAGACGCGGCCACCAGTTTCAGGGGGGAGGCGGTGGCCGCGTCTCTTTCGCTGCATGTCCGGCGATCCGGACCATGACGGGCGGGAGGGCCGAGCAGGGGGGTAGCTGGCCGCTCCTGCCGGTCGGCAGGCGGGCGAGGGAGCCGTTTTCGGTCACCCGCGCCGCGACGGCTCCTTGCGGATCGGCCGGTGGAGAGAGCCCGGCGCCCGTCGCTTGACGTTCAAGGTGGGTTTCGAGCCGGTTGAATTCAAATGCGAAAACACACATCAAAGTTGCAAGACTTGCAACCTACCAGGCCCGCCCCGCCCCCGGATGCAAAAGCGGCCGCCGGATCGCTCCGGCGGCCGCTCGCGTTCAAGGGACGGCGCGCTCAGTTGGCAGCGACAGCGCCGGCGCTGCGGGTTCCGCGGCTGGCAAGGCGCTCGACTTCTGCCAGCGCCACGGCGCGGGCGTCGGCCACGCACTTGCCGTCAACGGCGTCGCGGCCGTGAACGAAGCGGGCGGTGCCGGGCAGCGCGCAGGCCTTGCGCAGCTGGGTGTCGATGCGCGCTTCCAGCGCGGCACGGCCTTCGGTGGTGCTCGCATCGACATCGCCGTGAGCGATGCGGACGGTGACGACGTCATCGGCCACAGCGGGGGCGGCAACGGCAAGGAGGGCGGCGAGGGGGAGAATGAAACGCATGTTTGTGCTCCGGAATTGAGAGAGGGTGTCGGGGGAGGTGATGCCGTTGACCGGCATTCGGTTGCTGTTTGAAACTATGGTGCAGTGCACAAGAGTATGTTGCAAATGCGAATAGCGGGAAATTCGTTCCAAAGATTGCAACCGCTTCGGGAATTTTTTCGGGAACCATCTGGAATCGCTTCATCATTTTGTTGCTGCACCGCAAAATAAGCCCTGCCGCGGCGGCGATGCTGGACAGGGCAGGGCGGGCTCCTTAATCGGCGGCCATGAGCGCGCACTCCTCCGGGCCCCATGGGGGCGATTCCGCCACGTCCGGCAACATCCAGCCGGACTCGATCCTGATCGTCGATTTCGGCTCGCAGGTGACCCAGCTTATCGCGCGCCGCGTGCGCGAGGCGGGGGTCTATTCCGAGATTGCGCCCTTCACCCAGGCCGAGGCCGCGTTCCACCGGATGAAGCCCAAGGGCATCATCCTTTCCGGCTCGCCGGCCAGCGTGCCCGCTGAAGGCAGTCCGCGCGCCCCGCAGATGCTGTTCGAGGCCGGCGTGCCGATCCTCGGCATCTGCTATGGCCAGCAGGTGATGAGCCACCAGCTCGGCGGCGAGGTCCGCCCCGGCCACGAGACCGGTGAAGGCGGCGAGTTCGGGCGTGCATTCCTTACCGTCACCGCCGAATGCGCGCTGTTCGACGGGCTCTGGCAGGTCGGTGAACGCCATCAGGTGTGGATGAGCCATGGCGACAAGGTCACGGCCTTTGCCCCCGGCTTCGAAATCGTCGCCACCTCCGACGGCGCGCCCTTCGCGGTGATCGCCGACGAGGCGCGCAAGTTCTACGGCACCCAGTTCCACCCCGAGGTCGTCCACACCCCCGACGGCGCCAGGCTGATCGCCAACTTCGTGCGCCATGTCTGCGGCCTTGCGGGCGACTGGACCATGGCCGAATTCCGCCAGACCAAGATCGCCGAAATCCGCGCGCAGGTGGGCGACAGGCGGGTGATCTGCGGCCTGTCCGGCGGCGTCGATTCGGCCGTCGCTGCGGTGCTGATCCACGAGGCGATCGGCGATCAGCTGACCTGCGTCTTCGTCGATCACGGCCTGATGCGGCTGGGCGAGGCGGAGCAGGTCGTCACCCTGTTCCGCGACCACTACAACATCCCGCTGGTCCACGTTGAGGCCGAGGCGCTGTTCCTCGGGGGGCTCGCCGGGCTCACCGATCCCGAGGCCAAGCGCAAGTTCATCGGCAAGACCTTCATCGACGTCTTCGACGCGGAGGCGAAGAAGATCGGCGGGGCCGATTTCCTCGCGCAGGGAACGCTCTATCCCGACGTGATCGAGAGCGTCAGCTTCACCGGCGGGCCTTCGGTGACGATCAAGAGCCACCACAATGTCGGCGGCCTGCCCGAGCGCATGAAGATGGCGCTGGTCGAACCCTTGCGCGAATTGTTCAAGGACGAGGTGCGCGCGCTCGGCCGCGAGCTGGGCCTGCCCGACGTGTTCGTCGGCCGCCACCCCTTCCCCGGCCCCGGCCTCGCGATCCGCATCCCCGGCGAAGTCACCAAGGAGCGCTGCGACATCCTGCGCAAGGCCGACGCGATCTACCTCGAGGAGATCCGCAATGCCGGGCTCTATGACGCGATCTGGCAGGCCTTCGCGGTGCTGCTTCCGGTCAAGACCGTCGGCGTGATGGGCGACGGGCGCACCTATGATTCGGTCTGTGCCCTGCGCGCCGTCACCTCGACCGACGGGATGACGGCGGACGTCTATCCCTACGATGCCGGCTTCCTCACCCGCGTGGCGACGCGCATCGTCAACGAGGTCAAGGGCATCAACCGGGTGGTGTATGACTACACCTCCAAGCCGCCGGGCACGATCGAGTGGGAGTAAGCGCGCCCGGCCCCCTCTTCCAGCGGCCCGGCAAATCGCCTATCGATCCCTGCTGTAAACGCCTGCGCTCATGGGACACGTGATGCCGAACCTTCGTCTGCCTGCTCCTGCTGTCATGGCCGCTGCCGCGCTTGCGCTGGGGCTTGCCGCCTGTGCGCAGCCGACCCCCGGACAGCAGCCCGGCGATGCCCCGACGGCCTCCGCTTCGGTCACCGAGGGCGCCTGGTCGCTCGACCCGGCAGCCTCTCGCCTCACCTATGTCTCGATCAAGGCCGGCGAGATCGCCGAGACCAACCGCTTCGCGCAGCTCTCGGGCGCGGTCGCGCCGGACGGGACGGCAAGCCTCGAAATCGATCTCGCCTCGATCGATACCGGCGCGGAGCTGCGCGACGAGCGGATGCGCGACGTGTTCTTTGCGGTCGCCGAAAACCCGGTTGCCAGCGTCTCCGCCAAGCTTGATCCGGCTGCCTTTGCCGGGCTTGCCGTCGGCCAGTCGCTGACCCGCTCGCTCAAGGCGAGCGTCACCATCAAGGGCGTGGCCGCCGATGTCGAGACCGAGGTGCTGGTCACCCGTCCGGCCGAGGACCGCGTCACTGTCGTGCCGACCGCGCCGGTGCTGGTCTCGACCGACATGTTCGAGCTGACCGACGAATTGGGCGAACTGCGCGCGATGGCCCAGCTGCCCTCGATCACGCCGGCCGTGCCCGTCACCTTCGTGCTCTCCTTCAAGCGCGGCTGATTTTTCGTCCGGACTGACGCTACGGCGCGCTCGGGCGGCCCAGAGCCTCGTCAAAAGCGGGCTTGAAAGCCCCGCACAAGTGGGCTTTTTGTCCTCCCGAAAACGCCGAGCGAGGGGAGACACACGCCATGAAGACCGCGATCACCGAAATGTTCGGCATCGAGCATCCGATCATCCAGGGCGGGATGCACTATGTCGGTTTCGCCGAAATGGCCGCGGCCGTCTCGAACGCAGGCGGGCTGGGGATCATCACCGGGCTGACGCAGGGCACGCCCGAAAAGCTGGCCAACGAGATCGCGCGCTGCAAGGACATGACCGACAAGCCCTTCGGCGTGAACCTGACGATCCTGCCGACCCTCACCCCGCCCGACTATCCGGGGCTGGTGAAGGCGATCATCGAAGGCGGCGTGACAGTGGTCGAGACCGCCGGGCGCAACCCGGTCGATCTGCTCCCGCCGCTGAAGGATGCCGGGATCAAGGTGATCCACAAGTGCACCTCGGTGCGCCACAGCCTCAAGGCGCAGGAGATCGGCTGCGACGCGGTGAGCGTCGACGGCTTCGAATGCGGCGGCCACCCGGGCGAGGATGACGTGCCGAACTTCATCCTGCTCCCCCGCGCGGCGGACGAGCTGGAGATCCCCTTCGTCTCCTCCGGCGGCATGGCCGACGGGCGCAGCCTCGTCGCCAGCCTCGCGATGGGCGCGCAGGGGATGAACATGGGCACCCGCTTCATCGCCACCAAGGAAGCCCCCGTGCACGAGAACGTGAAGCAGGCGATCCTCGCCGCCAGCGAACTCGACACGCGCCTCGTCATGCGTCCGCTCAGGAACACCGAGCGCGTGCTCAACAATGCCGCGGTCGAGCGCCTGATCCAGAAGGAGAAGGATCTCGGCGACGCGATCACCATCCAGGACATCCTGCCCGAGGTCGCCGGGGTCTATCCCAAGATCATGATGGAAGGCGCGATGGACGAGGGCGCGTGGAGCTGCGGGATGGTCGCCGGCCTCATCTATGACATCCCGACCTGCAAGGAGCTGATCGACCGGATCATGCTCCAGGCGGAAGAGATCATCGCCCGGATGCAGGCGATGGCCCGCGCCTGATCGCCGACGGCTGTCAGCCCTTTGCCTTGATGCGGGTGTAGGGGACGAAATCGACGAAGAACACCGAACCGGTGAAGATGCCGGTGAAGCGGTCGATGGTCGTCATCATGTCGAGCCGGCAGATCTGGGTTGGTCCGAAGCGGTTGGTCACCAGCGTGTCGGACGCGTCGATTCTGGCAGGATCGCGGGTGCGCTGGACAAAGATCGTGTCGCCCGCGCCATAGACATAGGCCGTGCCGTCGATGATCTGGAAGCGGTCGCGCGGCAGCGAGGGGATGCAGGCGACAGGCTCGCCCGCGACCCGTCCCTCCAGCAGTCTGGCGAGGCGCTTTTCGCCCTTGGAGAGCGCGGCTGGGGCCGGGGTGCCGGCTTCGATATCGCCGCTGTCCTGAGCTGCGAGAGGCGCCGTCGCGGCAAGCGCGAGGGCACCGGCGCCGACGGCGGCAAGGATGCGGGTGGGAACGGCGAAACGGGTCATGGCACGCTCTCCTTGACGATCACTCGCGCCGCCCTGCCACAGCTTCGCTGAACCTTCGCTGAGCGGGCCTTTCAGCTGCGGCTGCCCGGCGGCGCGCTTGCGGCGGAGGCCATGTCGGGCAGCGCCGCCTGGTCAGCGCCGTCCGCCGGTCCGCCGCGCAGCACGAAGCGGCGGTCGCAATAGCCGCAATCGACATAGCCATGCTCGTCGATCTCGAGGAACACGCGCGGATGGCCGAGGGCAGCGGGACGGTAGCCCTTGCCGCCGCGGATGGCGCTGGCCCCGTCGCAGGACACGCGCCGCCTATCGACCAGCAGGACTTCGGGTGGGGGAATGCTCATGCTTGGCCGATACAGTCCCGCCATGCCAAGTTCAATTGCCTTTGCGCTGGCCTTTGCCTAGGCGTGCATCATGTCTGCCGAGCCTGCCATCCGCATCCGCAACCTCGCCAAGCGCTACGCCCCGGCCAAGGGCGCCAAGGGCACGATGACCGAGGGCAAGCTCGCCTTGGGCGGGGTCAGCTTCGACGTGCCCGAGGGCGCGATCTTCGGGCTGCTCGGCCCGAATGGCGCGGGCAAGTCGACGCTGATCAACATCCTCGCCGGGCTTGTGAACAAGACCTCGGGCAGCGCCGAGATCTGGGGCTTCGACATCGACCATGACCGGCGCAATGCCAGCCGCTCGATCGGGATCGTGCCACAGGAGATCGTCTTCGATCCCTTTTTCACGCCCTTCGAGGTGCTGGAGAACCAGGCGGGGTTCTACGGCATTCCCGCCGCTCTGCGGCGCAGCGAGAAGCTGCTGGAGGCGGTGCGGCTTGCGGACAAGCGCAATGCCTATGCGCGCACGCTGTCTGGCGGGATGAAGCGGCGGCTGCTGGTGGCCAAGGCGATGGTCCACGCCCCGCCGATCCTGGTGCTCGACGAGCCCACAGCGGGTGTGGACGTGGACCTGCGCCGCCAGCTGTGGGAGCTGGTCAGCGAGCTGAACCGCGAGGGCGTGACCGTGGTGCTCACCACCCACTACCTCGAGGAGGCCGAGGAGCTGTGCGACCGCATCGCGATCATCAACCACGGCACGCTGATCGCCAACAAGCCGACCCGCGAACTGGTGGAGATGGCGCGTGAGAAGATCGTCGCGGTCACGACGGCGAGCGACCTCACCGTCGCGCCTGCCCACCCCGCTTTCGCCAAGGTGGAATGGGACGGGGCCCGCGCGGTTGAGGTGACCTATGACAAGGACAGCCTGAGCGCCGGGCAGGTGCTGGGGATCCTCCAGCAGCAGGGCATCGAGATCGTCGACGTCACGACCCGCGAGGCCGATCTCGAGGACGTCTTTGTCCAGCTTACCGCCGGGCAACCTGCGCCCGCCGGCTGATCAGCCGGCTTCGTTCTCGCTGGGGCGGTTGTCTTGCGGCTTCTGCCTGCGCCAGAGCTTGAGTGCCTCGCGTTCGATGGCGATTCCGCAACCGCGGCACTGGCCGACATAGTGCCAGCCGTCCCAGTTGACGCGCCGCCTATCGGGCTCGTGGCGGTTCAGAAGGCATGCAGCGCGGCCAAACACGGACATGCGAAGTGGTTTCCCGACGAGAGGATGTCGTTCCTGTGCTTTTGCGCCCCAAGCGCCATTGCCTGCCTCGTTGGGCGGGCTGCGCGTTGCGATGACTTCCACCTTGTTGCCGCCTGACCTAGGTCAATGATGAGGGGGGGAACCGCAAGATTTCGATAGTGTGCATGGCCCTTGCCGATTGACGCGTTGCAGGCCATGTCGCGTGGCATGGCGAACAATGATGCAAACCAGCAGCCCTACGATGTGCTGGTGATCGGTTCGGGCGCGGCAGGCCTCACCGCGGCGCTGGCTCTGGCCGAAACGCGGCGGGTGCTGGTGCTGGCCAAGGGCTCGCTGACCGGCGGGTCGACGGCCTGGGCGCAGGGCGGGATCGCCGCTGTGCTCGATGCGGGCGATACCTTCGCCGATCATATCCGCGATACCATGGTGGCGGGCGCGGGGCTCAATGACCGGGCGACGGTGGAGTTCGTGATCGAACGTGCGCCGGCCTCGATTGACCGCCTGTGCGAATTGGGCGTGCCCTTCAACCGTGACGCCAATTCGCTCCACCTCACCCGCGAGGGCGGCCATTCGCACCGCCGCATCGTCCATGTTGACGATGCGACCGGATGGGCGGTCCAGCAGGCGCTGCTCAAGGCGGCCGAGGCGAACCCCAACATAACCCTGTTGCCGGGCCGCACCTGCATCGACCTCATCACCGATCGCCACCGTGAGCATTTCTCGGCGGCAGGGCGCGTGTGGGGCGTCTATGCGCTCGATGAGGCCACGGGACGCGTGGAGCGCCATCTCGGCCGCGCGACCGTGCTCGCCTCGGGAGGGGCAGGGCGCGTCTACCAGTTCTCCACCGCCCCGCGCGGCGCGACGGGGGACGGGATCGCGATGGCATGGCGGGCGGGCGCGCGGGTCTCCAACATGGAGATGATGCAGTTCCACCCGACCTGCCTCTACCACCTCGAGACCAAGAACTTCCTTATCACCGAGGCGGTAAGGGGCGAGGGCGGGCGGCTGATCAACCCGCGCACCGGCAAGCGGTTCATGGCGTTCTATGACCCGGAACGGATGGAGCTTGCCCCCCGCGACGTGGTCGCCCGCGCCATCGACGCGGAGATCAAGCGCTTCGGCCTCGATTACGTCCACCTCGACATCAGCCACCAGCCCGCCGACTTCGTGCGCGGGCACTTCCCGACTATCTACGAGAAGCTGATGGGCCTCGGGATCGACATGACCGCGGGCCCGATCCCGGTCGTCCCCGCGCAGCACTATACCTGCGGCGGGGTGGTGGTGGATCTGGCCGCGCGCACCGACATCCCGGGCCTGTGGGCGGCGGGCGAATGCACCGAAAGCGGCCTCCACGGCGCGAACCGCCTCGCGTCCAACTCCCTCCTCGAATGCTTCGTCTTCGGCGAGGCGGCGGCGCGGGACATCCTCGCGCGCTGGGACACGCTGGAGGCCCCGCCCGCGATCCTCCCGTGGGACGAAAGCCGCGTGACGGACTCCGACGAGGAAGTCGTCATCAAGCAGAACTGGACCGAAATCCGCCGCTTCATGTGGAACTATGTCGGCATCGTACGCACCACCAAGCGGCTGGAACGCGCCGCGAGCCGGATCGAACTGCTGAAGCGCGAGGTCGAGGATTATTACGGGGCGTTCCGGGTGACGACCGACCTGATCGAACTGCGCAACCTGCTGCAAGCCGCCGAGCTGATCGTGCAGAGCGCCCTCAAGCGCAAGGAAAGCCGCGGGCTGCACTACACGCTCGATTACCCCGATCTGGCGGACGAGGCGAAGGATACGGTGCTGGTGCCGTGAGGGTGGATACGCGGGTCGCAGAGGCGGAGCGGCTGCTCCCCATCTATCGTCGGGCAATTGCCGATTTAGAGTCCTTCCTTCGATTGGTTGAGACTGGGAACATCAAGCCTCAGGAAGTGGAACGCGGGGGGCATGTTGCAGTTCGCTTCGTTGAAAAAACACCGGAGGAGGCACTGTTCCTTAAGCTCGGCCGCCTAGTGAGCCTAAATAAGGTTCTAATAATCCTTGTGATAAATGGTTTTATTCAGGAACAAGGGATCATTCAGAGGTGCATTGACGAGACGAATGAGGATATTTTTTTCATAGCAGCAAATGTCACGGGCACAGCGGAATCAAATAAATTTGAGCGCGTTCTGTCAGAGTTTTGGAAAGAAGATTATGAAGACCCGAACGATCCCGCTGGAACACTCATAAATCGCTGGTTTTCACGCAAAGGAATAGTGACATTTCTAAATAGAATATTTCCTCATGACGACCCCGAAAAGGCAGATCGGGCGGCCAAGGCCGTCAATAGCATGTATTCGGGGTTTGTTCATGGAGCGGCTCCTCAAATTCTTGAATTATACAGTCTATCTTCAGGTCGCTTCGAAACCAATGGATTGCGTGGAACGAATCGGCATCTGGACTATGTCTTTGATGCGCAGAATTCTATTTATCGTTCACTTTGTTCTGCGGGCATCATTGGGAAAGCTTTTGGATCTGAGGACCTGTTTCAGATCGGCCGAGCGGCGGTGGTCAAGTTCGAGAAGGCTATCGGCATGGATGGAAATAACTGAACTCTCGGCCACAACGACACGATCTAGAGAGGTTGCATTGAGATGCGTGTAGTTTTTTCAGCACTGGCGATGGCTATCGCAAGTTTTGCTTTAAACCCCCTCGCCGCCCAAGACGCCGCCCCCACCCCCGCGCCATCCGAAAACGCCCCGGAGAACGCCATCGTCGTCTCCGCCCAGCGTTCGGGCGCGCCCATGTGGATCATTGATACGCCCACCGGCACCGTCATCCTTGTCGGCGAGATTCGGGCGATCCCCGAGACCACCCCGTGGGAGCCGCTGCGGCTGGAGGAAGCGACCAAGCAGGCCGACCGCGTGATCCTCGGCGCGCGCGGCAAGATCTCCCCGGGCGATATCCTGCGGCTGATCTTCTCGGGCAGCACCTTCACCAAGCTGCCCGACAAGAGCACCGCCAGCGACTATCTCGCCCCTGCGCAGTGGCAGCGACTCGCCGCGCTCGGCACGGCCCACAAGGAAGACTATGCCCGCCAGTCCTTCCTGCTGACCTCCTTCGGGATGCTGCGCAAGGAACTGCGCTTCAACCGCGACACGGGCGAGGATGCCTCGGACGTGGTGAGCAAGGCGGCCGACAAGGCCAAGGTGCCCACCACCCGCGCCGGCACGCTGCGCGGCGAGGACATTCTCGACAACCTCGCCGAGGCGCCGCCGGCCGCGCATATTCCCTGCCTTGAGGCAGCGATGGATGCCGTCGAAGCGGGGCCGGCCATCATCGAACAGCGTGCGACCGACTGGCGCCGCTACAAAATCCCGGCGGTGATGGCGAACCCGCTCGAACAGGCGCTCGGCAAGTGCTGGCCCTGGGCGGACGAGACTTTGGGCAGCGAACTCAGGACCATCTGGGTCGACCGCATCGCCGAGGCGAGCGCCGCGAAGGGCACCACGCTCGCGGTTGTCCCCTTGCGAGTGTTGGCGGAAGAGGGCGGGGTGCTTGACCAATTGGACGCGCGCGGCTTCGATATTGCCGGACCTCCGTGGAAGTGACCGCGGGGGCCTCAGAGAGGATCGAGATCGCCCATGCCCACTGTCACCACCCCCAACACCGGCATCGAGCTTTTCTACGAGGATAACGGAAGCACCGACGCCGAAGTGATCCTGCTGGTGATGGGGCTCGGCGCGCAGATGACGCTGTGGCCGGACGAGCTGGTCGCGGCGCTGGTCGGCGACGGGTTCCGGGTGATCCGCTACGACAACCGCGACATCGGCCTTTCCCAGAAGTTCGAGGGCGCGCGCGCGCCTTCGCCCGCCGTGCAGGTGCTGAGGAAGAAGATCGGCTTCCCCGCCAAGGTGCCCTACACGCTCAGGGATATGGCTGATGACGGGATCGGCCTGCTCGATGCGCTGGGCATCGGCAAGGCGCATGTGGTCGGCGCATCGATGGGCGGGATGATCGCGCAGCTCATGGCGGTGCACCACCCCGAGCGCCTGATGACCCTCACCTCGATCATGTCGACCACCGGCAATGGCAAGCTGCCGCAGGCGGAGAAGCGCGCGATCGACGCATTGGTCGCACCGCTCAAGGGCATGGACGAGGAGACCCTCGTCGCCCACGGCCTCAACATCGCGCGCAATATCGGCAGCCCCCACAGCGACGAGTTTCCCTTCGACGAGGCCGCGCAGCGCGAGCGCGTGCTGTGGAACATGCGCCGCTCGGTCTACCCGGCCGGGCTCCCGCGCCAGCTTGCCGCGATCATCGACGACGGGTGCCGCCGGTCCCGGCTGGCGGGGGTGCGCACGCCGACCCTGGTCCTGCATGGCGAGGCCGACCCGCTGGTAAGGCTGGCCGCAGGCGAAGACACGGCGCGGCATATCTCCGGGGCGCGGCTGGTCACGATTCCCGGCTGGGGGCATGATCTGCCGCTGCCGCTGATCCCGCGTCTGGCGGGCGAGATTGCCGGGCACGCGCGGGGGATTTGATTCTCCACCCGTCACCCCAGCTTTCGCTGGGGTGACGGAATGACGCGATTTACCCCATCGCCTGCCACGGAATGATCGCCGCATCCCCCGGCCGTGCTGCTGCCGCCTCGCGCGCTTCGGCGTACATGGCGCGGATGATGGGCAGGTCCGGGTAGACCTCGGTCATGAAGCCGATCAGGCTCCGGGTATCGACATAGCAGATGCGCCGGCCGGCAAAGCCGAACTCGCTCACCACCGGATAGCCCTGGGCGACCAGGTGATCTCGCGTCGCCTCGTAATCGGCAGCAAAGGTGGCGCAATGATGCAGCACCGGCTGGCCGTCGGCCCGCAAGCTCTCGTTGAAGGCGCAAGGCCCTTGCGAGACGACCTCGATCACCTCGACATTGAGGTCGCCCGTCTGCACGAAGACCCCGCGGATGCGGATCGGATCGGCCGGCTGCCCGCGATAGGTGTGGTCCGTCAGCACGCCCTCGGTGCCGCCAAGGAACGGGCCCCAGCCGAAGGCGCGGTTCAGCGCCGCGCAGCCTTCCTCGAGATTCGGCACGAGATAGGCCGTCTGGACCAGCGTGACGGGAAGGAGGCTCACCCGCGCGCGTCCAGCCACAGGCGCGAGGTGCGCGCCACTTCGCGGGCGCGCTCCTTGAGGTCGGGGAAGGTGTCGCGCAGCACCGCCGAACGCTCCTCGATCGCCATCGGCAGGGTGTCGGGCAAGGCATCGACCATGGCCGCCAAGGGCAGACCGCCCTGCCCCAGCGGCATCCGGCGGTTGATCGCATCGTCGATGATCGCATCGAAGTTCGTCACGTCCGGGCCCTCGGCGGGCGCGTCGCAGGGCTGGCAATAGGTGAGCCATGCGCGCGGGATCGCGGCAAGGTCGTCTGCCGTCCCGCCCGAACGCGCCCAGTGGAGCGTATCGACCAGCAGCGCCTTGGCCTCGCCCTCGACCTGTTCGAGGATGGCGCGGGCCATGTGGATCGACTTCACCTCGGTGAAGATGCCGAATTCGAGATTGACCCTGACACCCGTGCCCTTGGCGCGGTCGACCATCGCCTGAAACTTGGCGGTGGTGGCGGCCATGTCAGGGTCCGAGGAGACGCACAGCAGATTGCGCGCGCCGAGTTCGGCGGCGATGTCGACCAGCTCGGTCAGCCACGGATCGGGCGCGCCGGGCATGATCCACGCGACCTCGCAATCGAGCAGTTGCACTCCGGCATCACGCGCCTGTTGGCGGATGGCGCGGGTGGTGGCGGGGGTCCAAGAGTCCTTCTCGATCCACATCCCCCCGAAGTCGAAATCGCTCGCGGCGGCGCACTCGATGAGCTGGGCGGGGGTGGCCTCGGGCATGATCCCGGCGGCGAGCGAGATCAGACGATTAGGCATGGCGAGCGTCTCCCGAAGGGATGGCGCGAATAAGCCCGCGCGGCGCTTGAGCGTGCTTTCCGGTTCGCGTCAGCTTGAACCGGAAACGCATCACAGCGTTTGCCCGTCGTCGAGGATGAAGTCGGTCCCCGTCACGAACTCGCTCGCGTCCGAGCACAGGAACAGGATCATCGCGTCGAGGCCCTCCTCGCCCATCAAGCGGCGCTTGGGGAAGCGGGCGATCTGCTTCTGGCCGGGCTCGGTATCGAACCACGCGTCGTTGATGGCGGTGCGGATGTAGCCGGGCGAGACGGTGTTGACGTTGATCCCGGCCCGCGCCCATTCGCGAGCGAGCGTGCGGCCGGCCTGCACCACGCCGGCCTTGCTGGCGGCATAGGCGACGAGGCCGGGGGAGGGCTCGAAGGCGGTGATCGAGGCGATCAGCACGATCCGGCCCTTGGCGACGCCCTGCGCCATCATCCGCTTCGCGCCTTCGCGCGCGGTGAGGATCGCGCCCTTGAGATTGATAGCGAGGGTCTGCTCGATCTCCGCTTCGGAAATGGTCGTGGCCATCCCTGCGCCGTCCACCCCCGCGTTGGCGATCACCGTGTCGACCGGGCTGCCAAACGCCGCTTCGGCCGCATCGAACCCGGCGATGATGTCGGCCTCGCGGGCGACGTCCATCTGCACGGCGGCAGCCCGGGGGCCGATCTCGGCCGCCAGCGCCTCCAGCCGGTCGGCCCGCCGCGCACCCAGCGCGACCTTCGCGCCGCTCGCGGCAAGGATGCGCCCGAAGCGGGTGCCGAGGCCGGATGACGCGCCGGTGACGAGCGCGGTGCGCCCGGTGAGGTCGAAGGAGAAGGTCATGGGTGTCTCATGCTTTCGTCATTGCGAGCGACCGCAGGTTGCCCGGCAATCCAGAGCGGATCGCGTCACATCCTGGAGTGCCGCGCCGCTTCACGGCTCGCAATGACGAAGGGGCGTCAGCCGGCAGCAGGCAGCTCCCCGTTCACATATTTCATCAGCGTCGTCTGGAAGTGGCGCACGCGGCTGTCCTGATAGTGGCCCAGCTCCATCAGCCCGTCCTTCATCGCCTTCATGCCTTCCTGCACATAGGGCAGGTTCGCCATGTCCTGATCGAAGACGTTGGCGAGCTGCGGGCCCATGATGTCGTTGGCCCAGGCGAAGGGCTCGTCGTCCGGGATGTAGGTCATCGCCACCGCGCGCGGGCGTTCCTGCCCCTTGGGGGTGGGGAACAGGAGGCGGATCTCCATGATGCACCAGTCGGGCGTGTCCCCCGGCAGCCAGCGGTAGACCAGCGTCGGCAGGAAGCCGATCCACGGCGCGAAGTTGGGGAAGATGTTGTAGGTGAAGTTGTCGAGGATCTCGGTGTCGGCGGCGTCCGAATAGTCGTAGCCGTACTGCGCCGCGAAGCCCTGGCGCCCGGCCTCCGCGAGCACCTTGCGCGCGCCGAGCGGGTCGGCCGGGTCATAGCCTTCGACCGGCGCCTCGCTCGCCGAGAAGCGGCGGTTGGTCTTGGCATCCGCGCCGCCCGAGAACTCGTTCATCTTCTCGAGGACGTAGTCCGAATCCTTCCCCTTCACGTGCGGGCTGAGCACGCCCGAGGGGGTGATGGCGCGGTTGAAGTGGTCGCCGATCAGATCGTAACGGGTGTTGGCATCGCCGAGGAAGGCGAGCAGCTGCGGGTGGGTGGTGACCGAGTGCCAGGCCTCCATGAAGGCCTCGGCGGTGGCCTTCCAGTTGGCCGGGATCTTCTTCTGCACCCACATGCCGGTGTAGCGATTGCTGAAGTCATAGCGCTCGTAATGCGAGGCGGCCGGGCCGAGCCACGTCTTGAAGTCGGGCAAGGCATGGTTCTCGGTCAGCATGACGAAGCCCTGCCACAGCTCGACGCGGGCCTGGGGCAGGTCCATGTCCTTGCCTTCGAGATGCTTGAAGTCCCACGAGCAGGGGATTTCCTTGAGGCTGCCGTCATTGCGCCAGGTGAAGCCGTGGAACGGGCAGCGCAGCTGCACCGAGGTGCCGCTCTCGGTGCGCAGCTTGCGGCCGCGGTGGAGGCAGGCGTTGTAGAAGGCCTTCACGCCGCCGTCCTTCTGGCGGATCAAGAGGAAGCTCTTGCCGGCAATGTCGAACACCACGGTGTCGCCCGGATCGGGCATCTCGTCCTCGCGCGCGGCGAAGAGCCAGACGTTGGGCCACATCTTTTCGCGTTCGAGGCGGGCGAAGTCCTCCGAGATATAGGGCGCGACGGGCAGGGGATCTTCGCCCATCTCGATATGCGATTCCTCGAAGAGGTAATCGGGGGCACGGCGGGTGTCGCCGTTGAGCATGTCGGTGTAGCTGATCCCCGGGCAACGGTCGCCGCGGGCAATGTCCTTGATTTCGTTCATTGGGCTGCTTCCGGTCCTCTCGGGGTTGCCCCCGCCTCTTGTCCTCGCACTTTGTGCAGTGTCTCCGGCCGAGAATATCACACAGCTTCGGGAGAAGGACACACTATCGGATTGGAGAGGAATGATGGGCCTTCCGGGAAAAATCGCCGCGCTGGGCGACATCATGCAGCTCGCTTTTGTGCCCGAGGATTTCGACGCGGCGGTGAAGCACTGGACCGAGACGATGGGCGTGGGTCCGTTCTTCCTGATCGAGGGCATCCACCTTGAGGGCATGAAGTATCGCGGTCAGCCGACCGATGCGGTGTTCGATCTGGCCCTGGCCTATTGGGGCGACCTGCAGATCGAGCTGATCCGGCCGCGCGACAATCACCCCTCGGTCTATACCGGCGAATATGGCGCGACCGGCAACGGCCTCCACCACGTGTGCATCCTGGTCGACGACATCGCCCACGCCCGCGCCGTGTGCGAGGCGGAAGGGGCCGAGGTGATGATCGAGGGCACCTTCGGCACCAGCCAGGCGATCTATGTCGACGCCGGGGGCGGGCCGGGGACGCTGGTGGAGATCCTCCAGCAGGCCAAGGACGGGCCGGACCTGTTCGGCATCATCAAGGCGGCGGGGATCGGCTGGGATGGCTCGGAGCCGCTTAGGAAGCTGGGGTAAACGGCGAGAATAACATTCTCCGCCTCCCCGGGCTTGACCCGGGGCCCAGCTTTTCTTGCTGTTGGAGCGCATGAGCGGCCAAAAAGAACAGCGGGGCCCCGGGTCAAGCCCGGGGAGGCGGCGTTTGCAAGCCTGTCCGGGCCGCAGGCCCGCAAGGCCACGCGGCCGCCCCGCAGGTGCTCCGTAGCGAAGCGAAGGAAACAGCACCGAGGAGGAACGCGCGGAGGCGCGAAACTAATCAGACGCCCCCAGATACCCCAGCTGCCCGGCCTTGAAGATCGTCTGGGCGCGGTTCACCGAGTCGAGCTTCTCGCCCGCGCGGTGGATATGGTAGCGGATCGTGGCGTGCGACCGGTTGAGGATCATGCTGATCTCCTTGTCGGTCTTGCCGATCGCCGCCCAGCGGAGGCACTCGACCTCGCGCTTGGAGAGCACGCAGTCCGAGGGGATGCGCCGCTTGGTCCTGTTGGCCTGGACGTAGCCCGCCACGAAGCAGCGGGTCAGCATCGCGAACAGCGCACCATGTTCGGCAAATTCGGCGGAAAGGTCTTCCTTTTCGCGGTCCATCGAGATGAAGCTGCTGGCGGAAATCTGGCCGAAGGGCAGGTGCGTCGGGATTACGATCGCCGCCTTGCACAGCGCCCGCTTCTCGAAATCGGCGAGATCGATCTCGGCGAGGTAGTGGTTGCGCCAGCGGGTGTTGAAGCCGCGGGCATTCACCCAGAACGGCTCGCTTTCGTAGCGGCAGGCGCGGGGCAGCGGCGAATGCAGCGCGAGGCGGTGATCCTCCCACCAGCGCGCGCCGTCATCGAGCCAGCGGAAGATGTCGGCGTTGAGGATCGTGCCATCGGCATCGACCATCGGTTCCTTGGAGGAAATGTCGTCGCATACGGCGATCTGCATCCCCCGCTCCTGCGCGATGCGGGCGAGGTTCACCGCGGCATCGTGGATGTCTTCGGGGCAGGTGATGGTCACCGAGGCAAGCAGCTGTTCGAGCGACTCGCGTCCCTGCGGCGTGCGCAGTTCGACAACATTCGTAGCCATCTTGGGGCGGGCTCCTCTCGCTTGTTTTCTGATTCGCCAGACTACCGCAATCCTTGCGATTGTCCTCATCATTTACGTAGGGGAACAAGAGACGTTGCGAGGCTAGCGAAAGTGACAGAAGGAGAGGCAAGCGGATGGTTTTCGCAGGCGCGAATTTCGGTTCTGTTCTGAAGGCTTTGGCAAGTGCGATCCCGCCGGAGCGGCCCGCGCTGGTGCATGGTGAGCGCATCGTCTCATGGGGCGCGCTCGACGCGCTGACCGACCGGATCGCGGCCGGTCTTGCGGCGCGGGGCCTCCAGCCCGGCGACATTGCGGGCCAGATGCTGCGCAACACCCCCGACTACATTCTCGCCTATTTCGGCTGCGCCAAGGCGGGGGTGGTGCCGGTCAACGTCAACTACCACTACAAGACGCGCGAGCTTGCCGACATCTGCACCCGCTTCGGCCTCAAGGCGCTCTTTGCCGAGAGCGACTTCGCCGATGCTGCACGCGAGGCGATGCCCGGCGGCGGCGCGCTGACGATCGACGTGGGCAGTGCGGAATGGACGGCGCTGTGCGAGAGCGAGGTCCCGGCGGGCTTTGCCATCCATGACAATCCCGATGCCCTGTTCCTTACCGCCACGGGCGGCACGACGGGGATGCCCAAGGCGGTAATGTGGCCCATGCGCGAGGCCTGGGGGGCGTTCAACATCGGCGTCTGGCAGCGCCCGCCCGGCACCCCGCCGCTGGTCGTCTCCAGTCTGGAGGAACAGGTTGCGCAAGCCGCTGCGATCGGCCCTGATCACCCGGCAAGCACCTCGCCGCTGCTCCTGCTCTCGCCGCTGATGCACGGAGCGGGGCAGTTCACCGCGGTGATCCACCTCCTCAAGGGCGGCACGCTGGCGCTGCTGCCGGGGCCGAAGTTCGACGCCGATGTGGCGCTGGGCGAAATCGCGCGCATCGGTGCAAGGGGCGTGTTCATCGTCGGCGACGCCTTCGCCCTGCCGCTCGCCGACCGGCTCGATGCGCGCGGCGATGGTAGCGAGGTGCTCGCCTCGCTGCGGAGCATCACCTCCTCGGGCGCCGTCTTCTCGCCTGCGCTGAAGCAGCGGCTTCTCGCCCATGCGCCCCATCTCATGATCATCGACGCGCTCGGTTCCTCGGAAAGCTCGGGCACGGGCATCGTCATCACCGCCGCCGCCGGCAGCAGCGGCGGGGGCAAGTTCCAGCCGCTTCCCGGCCCGGGGCGCGAGACGCGGCTGTTCGACGAGAACCTCAAGGAAATCCCGCAGGGCACCGAGGGCGTGGGTATCGTCGCGCGCACCGGGCCACTGCCGCTCGGCTATCTCGGCGAGGACGCAAAGAACGCCCAGACCTTCCCGGTGATCGATGGCAAGCGCTGGCTGATGACCGGCGACCGCGCGCGCTGGGCGGCGGACGGCACCCTCGAATTCATCGGCCGCGACAACATGTGCATCAACACCGGGGGCGAGAAGGTCTTCCCCGAAGAGGTCGAGGCGGTGCTGATGGAGCATCCGGCGGTCAAGGACGTGCGGGTGGTGAGCCTCCCCGACCCGAGGTTCGGGCGCAAGGTCGTCGCCGTGGTGCAGCCGGAGGGCGAGGTGGATGAAGCCGCGCTCGACGCCCACGCCCGTAGCGGTCTGGCCGGCTACAAGATCCCGCGCCGCTATGTCCTGACCGAGCAATCGCTCAGGCTCAACAACGGCAAGCCCGACTACAAGACCGCGCAAGGCATTGCGGAAGGGGCGGAAGGGGCGGAAGGGGCGGCGTGAGAGCATCTGCTTTCGGGTGCTGAACCGCAAGGATCGAATGGCTGGTGATGGGTGGGAATTTGCCAATCCCGACCCCGTCGCCCCGGACGTGATCCGGGGCATGGCTTTTCTTCATGCCACCTTGCACGCAAGAGGAGCCAAGCCCTGTGCCGCGCACGGGGCGACGTCAGGGGGAAATGACCGAACCGGGTTCGCCTCCAGACAGGCAGGCGTTTTTGCGAGCGGGGCAAAGCCGCAAGATCGTTTTCGGGATCGTGCGTTGGCCCCGCCTATGGCCGCAGCGGGGTGGGAAGGCCAATGGCAGTTCCTCTTGCCACGCGTGGGTTTTGCCGGGGCGCGGTCCGATCAAAAAGTGAACAAGCTGCTCTTATTCCGCTGCGGCCCGTGACGCGATAAGGCTCCATTCGAATTGAGCGACTGGACCAATGGCCAAACGAAAGACCGCACTGGAGCACCTGAATAGCGGCCGCCAGCCGCACATCGTCCCCATGATCCCGCCGGGCGCCCCGGGGTACCGCGAGGCGGCGGGCGGCGCGATGGTCGTCTCCTCCCCGGCAGAGGTCAACGCGCTGGTGCGCACCCTGAGGCCGGGTGAGATCGTCACGCTCGACGACCTGCGACAGGCCCTTGCGCGGCGGCACCGGGTAGCGGTCGCCTGCCCGGTCTCGACCGCGATCTTCCTGAACATGGCCGCCCGCGCTGCCGAGGAGCAGCGCCTCGTGCTGCCCGATGAGGAGCTGACCCCCTGGTGGCGGGTGTTGAAGAAGGGCGGCTTTCTCAACCCCAAATACCCCGGCGGCACTGTCGCCCAGCAGGCGCTGCTCGAGGCCGAGGGGGTGCGCGTTTCGCCCTTGCGCAAGCAGCCGGCGGTGTTCGACTACGAAGAGCGCCGTCCGGCCGATCCGATCGAGGAGCGCGCAGCGGGCTAGAGCGAGCACCCTTGCGCACCGAGCACCCCTCCGGCGCAACAATCGAACCGCCGCCCGTGCAAAAGATTCACGGGTGGATTCGAACCGATCACTCCCCATATTTTTCTTCACAGATTCGATTTGGGGCTTGCAGAGCCCGCGACTCAAGCTTGTTCCACGCGTCGCGCCCTGCGAGCGGCCCGGTCAGCCGCTCCGGATGGTAAGGGAAGGCTTAATCGGCGATTGACGGGAGTCCCTGGGTGATTCATCATCTAGTGGTTCGGCGCAAATCGGACCCCCAACCCTTGGTACGTTTTCCTCCCGGCCCTCAGCGGGTGCAAGGAGGAGGATTCGCCCTGGAGCAGGTCACCGCTGCGCGCCGCAAAGGGGATCAACCGACCTGCCGACACGCCCGAGGGGGGCTGCCCTGTTGGCAAGTCTGTGGATCGGCCGGTATAGAACAGAATCGGAACATTGGTCCTTGTGCCATGGTGCCGATTCGGGGGACAAGGTGGGCTTCAGATGGATTTCAAGGCGAGCGAAAACGTGCCGGATGATGCGGTGAATACCGATGTGACGAATGAACCGGATGCGGGCGCGCCTGCTGAGCCGAGGGCGGGGAACAAGAAAGCTGTGACGATGAAAACGAGTGATGCCCCTTCCGATGCGATCGTCGCCGCCAAGGCGGGCGAGGCGCTGGCGGGCGCCATGGCGGAAGCCATGAAGGACGCCGCCGCCAAAGCCTCGGGGGCTGACAGCAAGAAGGTCAATGACCGCCGCTTCAACATCGTCACCGATCCATCGCGCGATGCCCGCCTCACCGATTTCGGCAAGGACACCCTGACCGACCGCTACCTGCTGCCCGGCGAGGTCTACCAGGACCTTTTCGCCCGCGTCGCCGATGCCTATGCCGATGACGAGGCCCACGCCCAGCGGCTCTACGACTACATCTCGAACCTGTGGTTCATGCCCGCGACCCCGGTGCTCTCGAACGGCGGGACCAACCGCGGCCTGCCGATCTCGTGCTACCTCAACTCGGTCGAGGACAGCCTCGAAGGCATCGTCGGCACCTGGAACGAGAACGTGTGGCTCGCCTCCAAGGGCGGCGGGATCGGCACCTATTGGGGCAATGTCCGCGGGATCGGCGAGCCGGTGGGGCTCAATGGCAAGACGAGCGGCATCATTCCCTTCGTGCGCGTGATGGATTCGCTGACGCTGGCGATCTCGCAGGGCTCGCTGCGGCGCGGCTCGGCCGCGTGCTATCTCGACATCTCGCACCCCGAGATCGAGGAGTTCCTCGAAATCCGCAAACCCTCGGGCGACTTCAACCGCAAGGCGCTGAACCTCCACCACGGCGTGCTCGTCACCGACGAGTTCATGAACGCGGTGCGCGAGGGTGCCGAGTTCACGCTGCGCTCGCCGCGTGACGGGTCCGAACGCGGCAAGGTCGATGCGCGCTCGCTGTTCCAGAAGCTGGTCGAAACCCGCCTCGCTACGGGCGAGCCCTACATCGTCTTCAACGACACCGTGAACCGCATGATGCCCAAGCATCACCGCGATCTGGGGCTCAAGGTCTCGACCTCGAACCTGTGCTCGGAAATCACCCTGCCGACCGGCATCGACCACCTCGGCAATGACCGCACGGCGGTGTGCTGCCTCTCCTCGCTCAACCTCGAAACCTGGGAAGAGTGGAAGGGCGACAAGAAGTTCATCGAGGACGTGATGCGCTTCCTCGACAATGTCCTTCAGGACTATATCGACCGCGCGCCCGACGAGATGGCCCGCGCCAAGTATTCCGCCGCGCGCGAGCGTTCGGTCGGCCTCGGCGTCATGGGCTTCCACTCGTACCTGCAGCAAAAGGGTGTCGCCTTCGAGAGCGCGATGGCCAAGGCCTTCAACCTCCAGATGTTCAAGCACATCCACGCCAAGGCGTGCGAGGCTTCGATGCTGCTGGCGCAGGAGCGCGGGCCCTGCCCCGATGCGGCCGATATGGGCGCGATGGAGCGGTTCAGCTGCAAGATGGCGATCGCGCCGACCGCGTCGATCTCGATCATCTGCGGCGGCACCTCGGCGTGTATCGAGCCGATCCCGGCCAATATCTACACCCACAAGACCCTGTCGGGCAGCTTCATCGTCAAGAACCCCTATCTCGAGAAGCTGCTCGAGAAGAAGGCGAAGAACTCGACCAATGTCTGGAACTCGATCCTCGAGCGGGGCGGCTCGGTCCAGCACCTCGACTTCCTGACGCCCGAGGAAAAGGCCACCTACAAGACCAGCTTCGAAATCGACCAGCGCTGGCTGCTCGAATTCGCGGCTGACCGCACGCCCTATATCGACCAGGCCCAGTCGCTGAACCTGTTCATCCCGGCCGACGTCGACAAGTGGGATCTGATGATGCTGCACTACCAGGCGTGGGAACGCGGCATCAAGTCGCTCTACTACCTGCGCTCGAAGTCGGTGCAGCGCGCGGGCTTTGTCGGCGGGGTCGAGGCGGACAACACCTCGGAAGCTCCCAAGATCGAACTGAGCGCCTCGGGCGACCAGACCGATTACGAGGAATGCCTGAGCTGCCAGTAAGGCCGGAGCGGGCGCGCGGGGCAGCCCTGCGCGCCCGCATCGCGCTGGGGTGCGTTGGGGGAGAATCAAGCCATGAACCTGCCGTTTGGAATGGGCCTGTTCGGCCTCCTTGTCAGCGCGATCTTCGCCTTCAACGCATGGCGCGAACTCAGGTGCAACGTCGAGGGTCACGCCCGCAACGCGGCGATGATCCATGTCGCGATGGTCTCGATGTTCGTGCCCTTCTGCATCTACGTCGTGATCGCCTACGCGCCCTGATCTGAATCCGCGCGGCTTCGGCCCGCGTATCTGTTACAAGAACACCCTTAGGAGTATCCGCCCATGTCGCTGCTCGAAGCCCGCAACACCTACAAGCCCTTCCAGTACCCCTGGGCCTATGACTTCTGGAAGCGCCAGCAGCAGATCCACTGGATGCCCGAGGAAGTGCCGCTGGGCGAGGACTGCCGCGACTGGGCGCAGAAGATCACCGATCACGAGCGCAACCTGCTCACCCAGATCTTCCGCTTCTTCACCCAGGCCGATGTCGAGGTGCAGAACTGCTACCACGAAAACTACGGCCGGGTGTTCAAGCCGACGGAAGTGAAGATGATGCTCGCCGCCTTCTCCAACATGGAGACGGTGCACATCGCGGCCTATTCGCACCTGCTCGACACCATCGGGATGCCCGAGACCGAGTATAGCGCCTTCCTCGAATACGAGGAGATGAAGGACAAGCACGACTTCCTCGGCCAGTTCGGCGTCGACACCGATGAGGACATCGCCCGCACCCTCGCGGCCTTCGGTGGCTTCACCGAGGGGCTCCAGCTCTTCGCCTCCTTCGCGATGCTGATGAACTTCCCGCGCTTCAACAAGATGAAGGGCATGGGCCAGATCGTCAGCTGGTCGGTGCGCGACGAGAGCCTCCACTGCGAGGGCATCATCAAGCTGTTCCACACCTTCTGCGAGGAGCGCCAGTGCCTCACCAAGGCGGTGAAGGAAGACCTCATCGACATCTGCCAGAAGACCGTGCGGCTGGAGGACAACTTCATCGACCTCGCCTTCGAGATGGGCCCGGTCAACGGCATGAGCGCGAAGGAAATCAAGCGCTACATCCGCTACATCGCCGACTGGCGCCTGAAGCAGCTGGGCCTCCAGGAGATCTACATGATCGAGGAGCACCCCCTGCCGTGGCTCGCCCCGCTGCTCAACGGCGTCGAACACGCGAACTTCTTCGAAACCCGCGCGACGGAATACTCGAAGGGCGCGACGCGGGGTGATTGGAACACCGTGTGGTCGAGCTTCGACAAGCGCCAGAAGGCGAAGGCGGTTAATGAGGACGACAGCGTTGTGGCTGAGGCTGGGCTGTTTGGGGTGCAAGCGGCGGAGTAGGTTGCCTTGCTGTAATCCTCTGATATGCTGACTTATCTCAGGGGCATGTCAGCATGGATGACCAGTTTCTAAGGTTCCAATTCGAAGGGCGATTAGCGTCTCAGAATGAACTCAATTTCTATGAGGCGGGCCGGTTCTATTATGGAGCGGCCCGCCTCATATATACTGTCGAGGAATTTCGACAGCGCGGTCGTGTCTTGAGCCGTATCTCTTCGCGGGTAAATTTAGACGCGCGCATTCGGGCTTCAAGGCCCGGCTCATTTATCCAAGATGTGATATTAGCTTCTGCGCCTCTAATTGCTGATGCAGCAATTAAGGTGCCGTTCGATGTTATCTTTGCTCATTTCTGGAGTTTGCTGCTACCGGCGGGTCGGTCTAAACAGGATGCAGTAGATATCGGTGAAAAGTTTGTGCGCTTCGCCGAGGAGCAGACTGACCAAATTTCCGAAGTGCGGAAGATTGTTGAGAGTGGGAACGCTACCACACAACAAGCTCTTCGAATCCTCGAGCTTGTCCTAAATTCGAAGAATACGGCTTCAATGGGACTCTCTCTTTCCCCAGAAGAACTTGAATCGCGAAGGCAAGACCTGATCACGGAGCAAGGTCGCGAGCGACTCTTGGAGCCGTATCGAGAAGCTCTCCAGAGTATCTCGCCTGAACAAGAGCGAAGATTTACATCGCAAATTCGGAAAAGCGCTCAGGAAATGCTCGTTCCTCTAAGATCTTCTGCTCGAAATCTTCAGATTTCGCTGCCTGCAAACGATAACAAGTTGGCATTTTTGGACGAGTACAACGCAGAAATAATAACAAACGAGCAAGAGGATGAGAATTCAATTGTATTACGCGTAAAGATAAAGAGATTTGATCGTGAGACAGGCTATGGTTTGGCGCGATACGATGACTTGATGAAGCCCATAGCATTTCGGTTGAGGAAAAATACATTAGGGATGCGCGAGGACGTCTTACAGTCAATGCGCGAAGATTGGATCACTGCGGAGTTTCATATCGTAAGGGACGCTTACGATACTCCGAAGCTTCTGATTCTCGAACAAGTTTTTGAACCCCGAGATTGAGTTGGAAGCGCGAGGGAAACTCATTCCCCTGCCGCCTGCGAAAGGGGTTAGGGGTGGGCCAGCGCGGTGCTTTCGGCTTGCGGGACATTCCTCGAACGTCGGCGTAGGCCCATCCCGCTGCGACTAGGCGGCGGAGCCGCCAGGTGTCGTTTGGACAGCTTCGCTTCCTCGCTCCCTGATACCCGCCCCGGCGAAGGCCGGGGGCAGGCGGGAAGGGTCATCAGAGAGACCCGATCCCTTGGTGTATTCCCACCCCCGGCCCCTCCCGGCAGGCGGGAGGGGAGTTGCCTCTCCCCCGCAAGCGCTTCCAGCCGCCTCCAACACGCGCTCAAATCCAACAGGCCCCGCTGTAGGATCCGCGCAGGGGCATTCCTGCCTCACCGCTGCGCCGCGGCTGGTTCATGCCCTAAGCGGGGTGAATGGCTTTTGTGAACGAGCGTCCAACAGGCCCTCAGGCCCCGCACCAGCGCGGCCTTGGCCCGCCCCAGGGGGCTGCCAGGCCCTCGCGTACCAGCACTCTGCCGAGCGACTCGCCGTCGCGGTGGACCACCCGCAAGGCGCGGCCGTAGCGGTCCTCCATCCGGCCGTCGGGCGGGGGGAGGAGGGTGAAGGGGCCGGCATTGAGAAGCTGGCGCAGCCGCTCCGTCGCCCGCCGTCCCAGCGCCGCCTCGCGGGGGCAGCCGGGGCGGCTCACCTCGGGCGTGTCGATGTCGGCGATGCGGATCTTGGTGCCCTTGAGCCAGATGGTGTCGCCGTCGACCACGCAGGTCACCCGCGATGGGCCCGCGCACACCGGGAAGAGCGCGCGGTGCTGCCGGGCATGGGAGGCGCTCTGGGCGTCTCCTTCGCGCGGCCACAGCAGCAGCATGCCCGCAGCGAACGGAACAAGGGCGAACGCCAGCCAGCGGCGGCGCGGTGATTGGCCAGATGTCATGCTGTGATTCCGCCGCCGATATTAGCGGGAATGCGCCGCCGATCCAGCCCAATTGATCCGGGTCAAATACGGGGAGGCCGCCGGGGTTCTAGGCGGGTGGCATCAACATGGGAGACGCCAATGTCCGCACACACGCCGCACGAACTCGCTGATACCTTCCCCGAAGATGCCGCCGCGCTGCACCGGCTGAAGCTCACCAACGCGCATTTCGGCCGGCTGGCGGAACGGCACCACATCGTGAACCGCGCGATCCACCGCATCGAGACCGAAGGGGAGGCGGCGAGCGAGGAGCGTCTCGAGGCGCTCAAGCGCGAGCGGCTGCACCTGCTCGACGAGATCGCCGCGATGCTGGAAGAAACCGCCACGCCCTGAGCGGCTTGTGCGGGCGGGGCACCAGGCGATGCCCCGCCCGCGACCCGGCATCCGGCCTGCTCCGGCACCAAGCCGCTTGGCCCCGCGCCCGCAAGGCGCTAGGGCGCGGCCCGAGACGCGAGAGACGCGCAACGGAAGAACGCCGGTGAACGACAAGCCAACCCATCCCAAGGCCGAAGCGCCCGACCTGTTCAAGGCAGAGGTGCTGATCGAGGCGCTGCCCTATTTCCAGCGCTATGCCGGTCGGACCTTCGTGGTGAAATACGGCGGCCACGCCATGGGCGATCCCGAGGCCGCGCGCGATTTCGCTGAGGATATCGTGCTGCTGAAGGCGGTCGGCATCAACCCGGTGGTGGTCCACGGCGGCGGCCCCCAGATCGGCCAGATGCTCAAGCGGCTGGGGGTGGAGAGCACCTTCGTTGACGGGCTGCGCGTCACCGACGCGGCGACGGCGCAGGTGGCCGAGATGGTCCTCTCGGGCGCGATCAACAAGGAGCTGGTCGGCTGGATCGCGGCCGCCGGGGGCAAGGCCATCGGCATCTCGGGCAAGGACGGCGGACTGGTGAGCGCGAGCAAGGTCACCCGCACCACCCGCGATCCCGACAGCAATATCGAACAGGTGGTCGATCTCGGCTTCGTGGGCGAGCCGGCGAGCGTCGATACCAGCGTGATCGACACCATGGTTGCGGCGGGCATGATCCCGGTGATCGCCCCCATTGCTCCGGGCGAGGACGGGGCGACCTACAACATCAATGCCGACACCATGGCAGGCGCGATCGCGGCGGCGCTCGGCGCGGCGCGGCTGTTCCTGCTGACCGATGTTGCCGGCGTGCTGGGCGCGGACGGCGAGCTCCTCACCGATCTCACCCCCGCCGACATCGAGCGGCTGCGCGCAGAAGGCATCGTGCGCGGCGGCATGGTGCCCAAGCTCGAGACCTGCGTCACCGCAGTGCAATCGGGCTGCGAGGCGGCGGTGGTGCTCGACGGACGGGTCGGCCATGCGATGCTGCTCGAATTCTTCACCGCCCGCGGCGCCGGCACGCTGGTGCGGGCCTGAAAGCAGGGGGAAACCCGAAGCTGGCGCGGGGCGTATTAAGAAGCTAATACGCCAACCTCAGGGACATGACCGGCGGAGCGTTCAGGCGCAGCCGCAAGCAACCGAAACGGACAGGCAATGAGTGACGCATTTCTCCAGATCTTCCTGATGGTGATCAACACCGCCAACATGCTGCTGATCATCTGGTTCATCATCGGGCTCCTGTTCGCCTTCAACGTGGTGAGCCCGCGCAATCAGTTCGCCGGCGCCGTCCACGATGCGCTGAGCCGCCTGTTCGAGCCGGCGCTGCGCCCCATCCGGCGGGTGATGCCCGATACGGGCGCGATCGATTTCTCGCCGATGGTGTTCCTGATGATCCTCAACGCAATCGGTTATATCCTGCAGGGCGCCCTGGTCTGATGGCCGAGGCGGCACGGATCGACGGCAAGGCCTTCGCGGACGGGCTGCGCGGACGGGTCGCAACCCACGCCGCCGCCTTCGCGCAGGCGACCGGCCGCGCGCCGGGGCTGGCGGTGGTACTGGTGGGCGATGACGCGGCAAGCCAGGTCTATGTCGGCGCCAAGGGCAAGGCCTGCGCGGAAGCGGGTCTCGCGAGTTTCGAGCACCGCCTTCCTGCCGACACCTCCAAGGCCGAGCTGCTGGCGCTGGTCGAACAGCTCAACCGCGATCCGCAAGTGGACGGCATCCTCGTCCAGCTTCCGCTTCCCGCCGGGCTCGACGAGCAGGCGGTGATCGCCGCGATCGACCCTGACAAGGACGTCGACGGGTTCCACGTTATCAACGCCGGGCGCCTCGCGGTTGGGCAGGCGGGCTTCGTGCCCTGCACGCCGCTCGGCTGTCTGATGCTGCTGCAGGACCGGCTTGGTGACCTGTCGGGCCTCGATGCGGTGGTTATCGGCCGTTCGAATATCGTCGGCAAGCCGATGGCGCAGCTCCTCACCGATGCCAACGCCACGGTGACGCTGGCGCATAGCCGCACGAAGAACCTTCCCGAGGTGGTGCGCCGCGCCGACATCGTGGTCGCCGCCGTGGGCCGCCCGGAGATGGTGCGCGGAGACTGGATCAAGCCGGGCGCGACGGTGATCGACGTCGGGATCAACCGCCTGCCGCCGACGGATGACAAGCCCAAGGGGCGGCTGGTGGGCGATGTCGCCTATAGCGAGGCGGTGTCGGTAGCGGGTGCGATCACCCCCGTCCCTGGCGGGGTGGGGCCGATGACCATCGCGGTGCTGCTGCGCAACACGCTGGTCGCGGCCCACATCCATGCGGGTCTCGACGTTCCCGAAGGGCTTTAGCCCAGTTCGCGGATCAGGTCCGAGCCATCCCAGCCACGCGCGGCGGCGGCGACGAGATCGTAGAAGCCGGTGAGCTGCGGCGTCGGCTCGTAGAGTTCGAGCATATGCCCGAGCTGGGCGCGGGCATCGACAAAGGCGAAGGCGGTGCCGCCCTCGGTCATGGCGAGCTGCGCAAGCGGAATGCCGTCCGCTTCGAACCGGGCGATCCCGGTTTCCAGATCATCAACGAACAGCGCGGCATGGTGCAGCCCCTCGCGGCCCGAGCCGAAGGGGAACATCTCGTGCAGCGCGCTCGGATCGGGATTGTGCTGAACCACCAGCTCGACCATCACGCTGCCCCACTGGCCGTAGGCGCTCGAGTGATCGAAGGGGCGCTCCACTCCGCGATGCACCGACGAGGCGAGGGCGATATGCCGCAACACGAAGAACGGCCCCGATCCGAAGGCTCGGTGATGCGCTGCCGCCGCCGCTTCAAGATCGTTGACCTTGTAGGCCAGTTGCCTGACCGGCAGCACCTCAGTTGACCGCCCGGTCCTTGCCCACCCAGTAGGGCGCGCGAAGCTCGCGGCGCAGGATCTTGCCCGAGGGGTTGCGCGGCAGGGCCTCGATGAAGTCCACGGACTTGGGGCACTTGTAGCCTGCGATCAGCGTGCGCGCGTGCGCGATCAGCTCGGCCTCGGTGAGGGTCTCGCCCTTCTTGACGACGACGCAGGCCTTGACCGCCTCGCCCCACTTGGCGTCGGGAATGCCGATCACCGCGACGTCCGCGACCTTGGGGTGCGAATAGAGCGCGTTCTCGACCTCGGCGGGGTAGACGTTCTCGCCGCCGGAGATGATCATGTCCTTCACCCGGTCGTGGATGTAGAGATAGCCGTCCTCGTCGAG
>JAIXPX010000020.1 GCA_027486035.1 Erythrobacteraceae bacterium
CATCCTGAAGCGTACACACGCCCGCGCTGTCATAGCCGCGGTATTCCATGCGCTTGAGCCCCTCGACCAGCCGGTCGGCGACGCCTGAATTGCCCACGATGCCGATGATGCCACACATAACCTATCTAAATTCCCGAACGGCCAGATCAGCGGACATCAAAGAAAGGATCAAAAAGCTTCGCCTCCCGCAAGCTTTTGCGCGAAGCCGGATTGGCCATGCCAGGCACAATAGCCTGCAGATCGGCCGCCGTGATGTCGTAGCGCTTGATCATCGCCGATATCTTACGAAGCGCCTCCTCTTTCTGGATGGCGTCCGCCTCTCCTAAGTCACGGTAATTCATAAATTTTTCAAATTGCCCCAATCACAAATTCAATCGCAAAGGCCCGAATGCCCGATAAGGCAAGCTAGGTGCCTTTCCTCTCAAGCGCCTCGCGCAATTCACGCGCATCCCGCGGAATTTCGGCCTCCAGACCAAATTCCAAGCTCAACTCCGCAATTTCGTCACGCAAGGCCACGTACTCGTCAAGCTTGCGGGCCATAAATTGTGCCGCTGACGCAGCCATCTGCGACAAGCCCTTCGGCGTTAAAAAATAGGCGTAACGGCGCCTGTCTGATGCGGCGCCAAAGTCGCCAAACTTGATCAAACCCGCTTCCAGCAAGGCGCTCAACACGTAGTGCGCGCTGCCCACACTTATGCCCACCGCATCGGCCAAGTCGCGCTGCGACATATGCGGGTTGTCCTTGAGCAGGCGCATGACACGAAAGCGCGTGTCTTCGCGCCCCTCTTTGCGCCCACCATTCAATGGAAGTCACTGCTCTTCATGGATTTTAGGCAGGCTACCGCACGGGCCCAGCCACACTATCGGCCGCCCGCAGACGCAATCTAAATTGATACAATGACGTTGCATTGCTCAACAATGAGCGATAGCAACATGCTTAACCAAGGCAAGATGATAAGCGCTCAGAAAGTGACCATATAGAACGCAACTCATCCGGAATGCGCCACCTCCTGGCGCCGCGCGCGGGACACCCGCAATATCCTTCCCAAGTGACGATACTCGGCACTTTGAAAGCACAATTCCAACATGCCTGCCGACATTGACACCCACGATTGCGATCCACACAGGATCGGGGCGATATCCCGATCCGCCTGGTTCGCCGTCCAGGCCAAGCCCAACGCGGCCCACATTGCCGCCAGAAATCTTGCACGCCAGGGGTTTGGCGTCTTCCTGCCCCTCGAGCGTCACACCCTCAGGCGCGGCAGGTCCCTCGTCACGTCCACCAGGCCCTACTTCTCGGGATACCTCTTCGCAAGCTTCGACCCAGACACCGCTCCGTGGAGGGCCATCCGGTCCACCTACGGCGTATCGCGCCTGGTTAGCTTTGGGGCCGGCCCGATTGAGGTGGACCCCGAACTGGTCTCCTGCATCATGGATTTATGCGACGAACACGGCGTCGTTCGCGAAAGGCTTCATGCACAGCGGGGGGACGCGATCAGAATTGCTGAGGGGCCGCTTGCAGGCATCATCGGAACCCTTGAAGCCATGGCGCCTCAGGAGAGGGCGTGGCTCCTGATCGACGTCATGGGCAAATCGACGCGCGTGTGTGTGCCCACATCAGGATTGCGGCGGGCGTCCTAAGACCATGCACGCAAATGAAACCTCGCGCGCCATACTCTGGCGATATTTATTGGTGATCGCGTCTGTAACCGCGTGCGTCATGGCTTTTCTGCCACATCCACCGCAGGTGCCCGGCGATCCCCCCGATACGATGCTGCACGCCCTTGCGTTTGCTGTCCTCGCATTCCTGTCGAGAATGGCGTTTCCATCATCAAGTGCGTGGCGCATTGTCCTATGCCTCGCCATTCTTGGTCTCGTGATCGAGTGTGTTCAGTCCATACCCGATCTCGGGCGCGAGGCGAGCCTTAAGGACTGGATGATTGACGTCGCGGCCAGCGTGACCGTCCTCCTCCTCTTGCCCCTGTTCGGGTTAGGCAGACGGCGCCAAATCTCTAACCTGAGGGCGGCCTGATGCTGCGTGCGGGCCTCCACATTTTGTACTTTGCCGCGACGCGACGCAGAGCTAACCGCTGCATCCCAGACACATTATTGGCGAGGTCAGGTAAAGACGTGCCCGCAAATTCGGAGCAATTGAATTGAGCCGCCCCCCGATGAGGGTGGCGACTGCAAGGGCCTCACGCCTTCGCAGTTCCCCCGTCCAATTGGCGCTCTATCTTGCCCTGGGGGTTGCACTGCCCGCCAGCGCTTGGTCGGCTATCCGTTCAATACCCTTATCGGGGCCAGCCAGTGACGGATGGCTCGCACAAATTGCCGTCGCCAATATCGCATGCTGGTATGTCCTCTCGAAGCTGCGCAGCTACG
This sequence comes from Erythrobacteraceae bacterium, assembly GCA_027486035.1. Taxonomy (GTDB): domain Bacteria; phylum Pseudomonadota; class Alphaproteobacteria; order Sphingomonadales; family Sphingomonadaceae; genus Erythrobacter. Next base: position 2,383 of record JAIXPX010000020.1, read on the forward strand.
CGAGGTCGCGTCTTCTGTCCTACGTCCTTCCCGTCAATCTCGTATCATTCGGATTGGTGTTCGCAATCAACGCCTTTGCGCGTGCAGACTTCTCATGGTCTCTGCTCTTGCCTTGCGCGATATCGACACTTGTCGTCAGCTACCTGGTCACGGCTAGGACGCGTCACGTTAATCCTGAGGTGCGGCACTACATTATTCCAGGCGGCGAAATCGGCACAATTCTGGGGCGGCAGGGATTTGTTGAAATCGGCCATGCCGCAGAATTGGAGGCGCTGATCGACAATGGTGCCATAACGGGCTCGATCGTCGCCGACCTTCATCAGGATATGTTACCTGATTGGGAGCGGGCCATTGCGCGCGCCGCCCTCAAGGGCATCCCCGTCTACCACTACCGCCTGATCGAGGAGGAGCTGACGGGAGAGGTCAGGATTAGCCACCTTCGCGAGAATGACCTGGGGTCGCTCATTCCGAACCTGCCATACCGCACCGCCAAGCGCGTGATTGACGTGGCCGGGGCCGTCATTCTTGCGCCCCTTCTCTTGCCCGCCATGGGTTTGATCGCATTGGCGATTAAGTTGGATGGGCCGGGGCCAGTGCTATTCCTGCAGGAGCGTCTCGGATACCGCGGCGAGACCTTCACGATGGTCAAGTTTCGCACCATGCGCGAACGCGATGTCGCCGCAGATACAGATGCAATGCGGGACGACGCAATCACGCGCGACGGTGACGACAGGATTACCCGCATTGGTAGGATACTGCGCAAGACGCGCCTCGATGAGCTGCCTCAGGTGTGGAATATCCTCATGGGCGATATGAGCTGGATCGGGCCGAGGCCTGAGGCGCGCGCCCTTGCCGACTGGTATGAGCAGGAAATCCCCTTCTACTCCTACAGGCATATTGTGAGGCCGGGCATTACGGGCTGGGCACAGGTCAATCAGGGGCACGTTGCAGACATTGACGCTGTCAGCACCAAGCTTCGCCTCGACTTCTACTACGTGAAGAACCTCTCCTTGTGGCTCGACATTCTCATTGGCCTCAAGACGCTTCGCGTGATTGTGGGCGGGTTTGGTGCCAAGTGAGCTGCCTATAGGCTCCTTGGTCACGCGGGATCAGGCGGCGCCTATGTCTTCCGCCTCACGACCAGCCCGCGGAGAAGCAGAGCTGCCAGGCCCAGTACGATGAGCCCGCCCATGAAGTCGCCGAGAAAAATTGCTGGGGCCAGGCTTGCCGACGGCCTACTTGCGCCGACTATCACCAGGCCCGCACTGTAGGATAGCGCGTTACCCGCAGCGCAGACCGCGCAAAGCAGGCTGAGATCTCTCCATCCCAAATCGATCACGTCGCGACTTAGGCTGGCGAGCCGCGTGACAAGTGCCATTGCGACCGGCCCCGCCGATGCGACGATAAGGCCCAGCACCACTAGGCCTGTGGTCGTGAGGCCGGGGTAGGCTATCGCGCCGCTGAACGTTAGAATGCCGAAGGCTATAAGGAGAAACGGAATAATCCAGAGCCCGATCAGAAGAAAGCCGATTATCCTCACGGCGGCGGGCAGAAAGGGTACAGATACGATCTCGCCGAGACCCGACAGATCGGCGCCGAGACCCACCGGAAGCCACAGGGCCACGTAGGCCAGACACATAAATGTGCCAGCCGCGATCCTGAAACCCGTCAGAGACAGTGGGGATGAGGTCGGGGGCATTTGAACATCCAAAAAGTGTTGTCGAAGGGTGGGGGGGCATATGACCAGCGCGCAGGTTCTCGCGCCGCTGTTTCCCTGCCGGTTCTTGAGCGGCTAGAGTTCTTGCCAGAGGCCCGTCACGTGGCTCTTTTGAAGCCTTCGGCCGCAATCTCTACACTGGCCCATTAGCGCACTCCCATCGTGTTTGACGAGAGAGCGCTTGATCCGATGGCGGCCAAACGTGCAAAGCAAGATGCGCCTCAAAATTGCCACACCCAGAGCCCCTATCTTGAGCGGCGCCGAACGCCACTGCCCTTGTTTATGGACGGCGCCGCGAGATCCTGAATTTACCGAACGGCGGAGATGTTGATCTCCACTTGCAGACAGCTTTCCGTGGCGATCCGCTACGGAATTACGTGCAATTATGCAACTATCTAACGTTACGGGGGGCGCCCCGGGCGGGGGACGGTTTGCTTGAGCAAGGCTGGCCGCAGGAGGCTCTGCCGTTTGATGCCGGTAGGCTAAGGAAATGCTTGCATTCGTTCCGGCCTTACATTATTCCATGATTCGAAGCCTGTCCGTATCGGGGGCAACTACACGGAGAAGTACATTGAAGATCAAGGGTTTCCTCCTGGGCGCAGCCGCCGCCTCCATGGTAATTGCTCCGGTCGCGGGCGCCGCTAACCGCGCCATCGCCCCGATCAGTGAAGAGGCCAATGAACTGGCCGGTGGCTCTCTCGTCCTCGCGCTCGTCGGCGCTGCCGCGGCGATTGCCGGGATCGTTGCGCTGACGGACGACGATGCGCCGGCCAGCCGCTGATATTTCAGCCAAGTCGATTTAAGAACGGCGCCTTCGGGCGCCGTTTTTTATTGCCTCGACGTAATGTCCAGGGTGTACGGCATCTTACGGATCCGCGCCGGCCGTTGTGGCGCCCCCTCTAACGCAGTGCCGAGGCCTACTCGCGGCAAGCTCTCCTCCCCCGAAACGGGGCTTGGCCCTTTCAGCCTCGGCTAAAAGAAAAAGTCAGGCTAGAGGCGCTCGAACGCCAGGCCGCTCAGGGTCACTGTAGCCTCCCGCTGGCCATCTGGCCCCGTTCCAATGAGGTTAAGCGCCACGAGGCTGCAGCCGGCTGGAACGGGAATCGTCGAGCGATAGGTCGCCGCGTCTCTGCCCAATGGGAGAGACTGGCTCCAAATGACCGTCCGGTTCGGCAATGTCCCATCAACACACTCCGCCTGCCAACGCATTTGAGATGGGGCAGGGTCGCCGGTAATATCTAGACGCTGCGTGAGCGAATAGTTGCCTGCACCCCGTGTAGGGTATGAGCGGCTTGCTACTACTCCGCGGGCCAGCGGGGATAATGTGACTTCGAGGACGCCTTCGCCGGAAAGCTGCGACGAAATCCCTCCCTCACTTCCGAATGTCCAAGCCAAGTTACCAAGGCGCCGGTCGGAATTTGCCGCGTCAGGTGGAAAGGCAAGGAAGGCCTGCCGATCAAAGTCATCCCAGACGTTGTCTGCGAGGGCCATTGCCTCATCAGAACGGCCTTCGGCTCCGAGGCGGTAGATGATCTGAGACACTGCGGGAATGTAGGCGTCGTCTGCAAGGTGGTGCGCGACTGGCAGGATCGTGTCGGTAACGTCTGACGTTTTCGCTTTGGTCGCAGCCTCGGCAAGGAAGCCAGCCGTCCAAGGTGCGTTCACACGCAGATAGGGACGTAGCGCCACCCGTACTTCAGGAAAGCGCGTCACTGATACCAGGATGGGGTTTAGAACCCGTGCCAGGTCAGGCTTGACTGACAGGGCGGCGTGGTAGTGCGTCAAGATGGCCTCGAAATCGTCTTCCCGAGCGGCCTGTTCCAGCAGCCACACCTGGGCCCACGTGTCTCTTCTCGACACCCTGTTGGACAATGACATAAGCTTCGCGGCCTTGGGCAGGTCTCGCCGCGACGCGTAGTCGAAGCCGATAATCCTCAGAGACGAGCGGCTTAGGGGCGTCTCGACTAGCGAAAGTCTCGCGGCCTTTCCATCCCTGGGGTCCGAGACGTACTGCCCCCGCTCCCTGACCCTCTTGAGGACAGTCTTTGACAGAGCCACCGCGTCGGCGGCATTGCGGCTGAGTACAAGCTCCGGAGCGGATCTCCGCAGGTTTGGGATGAGCGCAAAGGAGTAAGAGTGCCATGCGACTGCAAGCGTGGCCGCCGCAATCGTGATCGATTTCAGTACACCCGGCCTAGTCGCTTGCACTACGCCTTGGCCTCCGCGCCCTCTTCACCATAACGCTTGCCATAGCCATAGCCATAGCCATAGCCATAGCCATAGCCATAGCCATTGGTGCGGTCGCCCATCTTTGTCAGAATGACGCCAGACAAGTGTGCGTTGCCCATCTGGATACGCTTGATCGACGCACGGATCCCGCGGACCGCGGCACCGGCCGATTGTACGACGTAGACCATGCTCTCCACGGCATTGGCGATCAGGGCTGCGTCGGTCATGCCCAGCACGGGCGGACTGTCGATGACGACGTGATCGAACTTCGTAAGCGCCAAGGCTACAAACTCACGCAGCCTGTCTCCGCTCAACAGTTCGGCGGCACTGGGCGGAACTGGGCCCGCGGAAAGAATGAAAAGATTGGTCCGGTCCGTTTCCTGGACCATGCTCTCCCAGTCGTTCTCGCCTGCCAGATAATGGCTCAGCCCGCGCGTGTTTTGCTTTTCAAAGAAGCCGTGGATTGACGGCGAACGCATGTCGGCATCGATCAACAGCACACGCTTGCCCGTCCTGCCGAGGATCGTAGCCAGCGCCGTCGAAGACGAGGACTTGCCCTCAGCGGGCCGCGTGCTGGTCACGGCTACAGATTTGGGGAAGCCGTGGCTGGTCGAGAAAGCCAGGCTGGAGTGGATCGAGAAGTAGGCGTCGTAGAAGCTGGACTTCACATCCTTCAGCTCCTCGAGGACGTTTCCGCTCTCGAGCATTGGCGTCAGCCCGAGAAGCGGCAGCCTAAGGAGCGCCTCCACCTGTCCAGGCTCACGAATGCCCTCATCGATCTGCTCGAGGGCGAAGGCTGTCGCGCCCGCAATGCCGACGCCCAGGAGTAGGGCAATCGCGAGGTTGATGAGCAGCACAGGTGAAGACGGGCGCGCGGGGGCGATCGCCGGCTCGACGACGGCAATGTTGTTCACGCCGACCGACCCGGCCACGCCGATTTCCTTGTATCGCTGCAGCAGCGCATCATAAAGCTGGCGGTTCGTGTCCGCCTCTCGCTGATAGATCGCGTATTCAATGTTCGCCTGGTTCTGTTGGCTGAGCTCGCCCTTGAGCGTTGCGACCTTCCGGATCAAATCCTGCTCACGCGAGACCGCTTCTCGGTACTCTCGGCTCCGAGCGTTGGCGATGCGCGACGTTTCCACGCTGATCGCTTCATCGATGGCTTTCAGCTGTTCCTTGAGCTCGGCCACCGCCGGAAACTCAGGCGCAAACTGGACTAGCATCTTGGAATAATTCGCGGCGACCTGCGCACGCTGACTGCGGAGCTGTGAGAGGGTGGCGCTTCCCACCGCCTCCGCGGTGTTTCCGCCGCCCGTTCCTGCGCGCGCCTCGGCCGCAATCCTTGCCGCAGTCGCCGAATTCAATTCGGAAGCCAGCTGCTCCAAAGTCGACCCAGTCAGCGTTCTATTGCCGATGGATTTTCCGTTCGCGTCGCGAACTTCGTCGAGGGTCACGATGCCCGTTTTGTTGGCGTAAAGGACGACTTGCCGCTCGGACTCCTCGAGGCGCTCCCGGAGCGTTTCAAGCCGCTCTTCAAGAAACTTTCGGGCATCAGCCGTCGACGCGAACTGCCTCTCCATGCTCAGCGCGATGAAGGCCGAAGTCCAAGCGTTGGCGATCTTTGAGGAGAGCTGCGCGTCTCTGCTCGTGTAGCCGATGTTGACCAGCTTCGACATTCTGATCGGCGCGATTTCGACCGAGTCGAGGAGGGTATTGACTACCATCCGCTCCCTCTCCTCTTTGAGCTGAGCGGCAGTTTTTTCACTGCCCTCGGCGTCGAAGGCCTGGGGGTCCAGTCCGTGCGCCTCAAGGAAGGCGTCATTGTCGTACAGCTTAAGCTGCGTAGCCACCCGCTCTGCCAGCGGGCGAGCTTTGAGGAGCTCGTATTGCGTCGCATAGAATTCCATGTCCTGCCCCGGAAGCTCCGCCTCAAGGCCATCGACATTGGTGATCTGCTTTTGCTGCCGGTCAATTTGCAGCTGCGCCTCGGCTGTGTAGAGCGGCGCCATCAGGAGCGTTATCGCGATGCCGGCGAGGACGCATGCAACCACGATGCCGGCCATCAGCCAGCGCCAGCGGAGGACGGTATGCCAGTACTGGATGAGGATGGGAGGCAGGTTAAAGCCTTCCTCATCCAACGCGGGCCGCGCATCAAATTGTGGCCCGCGCAAGGGCTCAGGTGCGAAATCGTTGATCGATTGAGTGTTCATCTCAGCAGATCCTAAATCTGGGGCAAGATGAAAATCAGCGGAGCCAAGCCGGCCGTGAGCTGCAATCCATCGCGGAGTATCTTCCGCCCTTCCGAACTTCCAACGATCACAATGTCGTTGGCGTAAATCTCGGGGTCAGCGTATCGGCCCCTCTCGATTGCCCTCACGTCATAGAGCGCCGCGTAATCTCGGTCGCCGACGGTTCGCAGGACCACGACCTCACCCTTCTTGGAGAGTTCAGTCCAGCCTTCAGCTGAGGCGATTGCGGTGAGCAAGGTCATTTTGCCCACAATCGGGTAGACACCAGCCTTCTTAACTTCGCCACTGATGGTCACCTGTTGACTGAAGATTTCCTTCAGGTTCACGGTTATCTGCGGGTTGCGGATGAAGCGTCCCCGGAAGCGGTCAGCCATCAACTCACTCACTTCACCGGGTGTTCTACCGGCCACCTCGATCGTGCCAATGAGCGGGAAGGTGATGCGTCCGCTGGCGTCCACCTGGATCTCTCGTTTTGAAAGTTCTTCGCTGCCATAGACGTCGATGTTCAGGACGTCGAAGGGGCCAACACGGTAGGGCCGCTCGTCTGCCGCCAAGTCTGCTACAGTGGGAACTGGCAGGGCATTACTTTCGACGACCTCAAGACCGGGGGCGCCTCCGATTTTGGAGCCCGTTGATGCGCAGCCGCTGACTGAAAGGGCGGCAAGGAGGAGATAAAAACCGGGAGAATTATGCCTTAACATCGTGGCTCTAGCTTTCCGCTATCTTTCTGTGCGCCTGCGGCGCGAAGGCCCAAACCGCTGCAATTGCAACGAGGGCGGATATAATTGGAGTGCGGACCGGATAGTCGCTCAGGCTGGCGAATGCCACCACAAATAGGATGCCGACCCCTGTTTGTTTCAGGGTGCCAACGGGGCCCCGAGCAACGAGGGCTGCCCCCGTTGCGCGCGCAAGCATGAAGAGCGCCACAATGGCAATCAAGACGCCGGGGAGGCCTGCAGTCAGCACAATGTCTAGCCAGTCGCTGTGCGCTTGGTTCACGTATTGCGGCATAAGCATGTCGCCTGGCTCGTGGATCTGGAAGATTGGCGCAAAAGATCCGATCCCGGATCCCCAGGGCATGTAACTTGGCAGAAAGTCGACAGTGGCTTCCCAAAATGCCCAGCGCAAATCGCCGTCCTCATCCCCCATCCTGCTGATGGCGACGTCCCGGGCGGCGTAGATGGTGGCGAACAGGGCGCCGCCGGCAACGAGTGCGGCCGCAACGATTTGGAGCAAGACTTTGCGCGGAGAGGGCAGGGTGTCTGCTCGCCTTCCCACCGTAACAATGCCAGCGTAGGCGAACGCCAGAATTGCGACAACGAAGCCCATTCGTGACCCAGTGACTAAGATGAGCGGGATCAGGGTCACGGCGCCCGCAGCCGCAATCAGACGCAATGCTCGCGCCTGTTCGGTAATGTAATGCGCACACGCGGCGAGGGCCGCCAACAATGGGAATGTGCAGGCGAGCATAGCCGCCTGGTGGTTGCGATTGGCAAAGACACCCGCGACGCCGCTCTCACCGGAGCCATAAAGGTCAAAGTTAGACCCCGACGCCTGGATCACCCCAACAAGCCCAGTCACGAAGCACACTACCAGAAGCCAGGCCAGCAGGCGCAGGTGGTCGTCTACCTTCATCTGAGAGGCGAGAAACAGTACAGCCACTGGTACGCAGAGCGAGTAGAGTGCATTCCAGGTGCCCTCAGGGAACATGCTCAACGGGCGCCAAATGTCGCCCAGTCCGGCGGCCTCATCAATTTCAGCAATGACCTCTCTGCCAGGGAGCGCCTGCCAGACTGCGGGTGGGAGTGGCACGAGGTGGGATGCAGTCAAGACAACAACCGCGCCAAATAGTAGGAAGACCGGCCGGTATGCCCGCCAATCTTGGGAGCTCACGGTTGCCAGTCCGAAGCCGACCGAGCATGCCGCGACCGGCCTCAATAGGACCAGCTGGGGCACGTCGTAGCGTGAGCTGCCCCCGCAGACCAGGAGCAGGGCCAGAAATAGGCACAGCGCGATGAGTTGTGGGCTCCACTCACTCGTGTTGAGCATCGAGAGCGAGCGAGATGACGGTCGAGAGCGGATCCGCTCCATAAGAACAAACCTCTTGGGTAAATGCGGGACTAGTCCGACTTGGGCCCGCAGGCAACTGGCATGTCGGGGCTCCACAAGTTCAAAATTACACCCAAAAGAGGTTCCCGCCCCAAGTTCGCACTGCTAATCGAGATCGAACGCAATCACAAGGCCGGTATAGCCGCCCGAGCTACGCTACAAGACTGGAGGAAACGACATGAAGGCAAAAATTCTTGCCCTAGGCCTTGCTTCTACTGCGACGCTCCTGGCGCCAATCAGTGCCTCAGCTCTCGCCGCCGGCCGCGCAATTGCACCCGTTGAGGAGGGCAGCGACCTGGCCAGCGGAAGTAGCGTTCTGCTCGGCATTTTTGCCGCAGCCGCAATCATTGTCGGTATTGCCGCCGCTGCCAGCGATGATGAAAACAGCCCCCCCATCAGCGGGTGATCGTAATTCATGGCGCCTCAAGGGGCGATGCCGTAAGGCGTCGCCCCTTTCTTGGCCTCATAGATCCGGCGCCAGTCAAGTTTAAGACGCGTGGCCTCGGCGCCCGTGCTGGCGTCTCTTGCGGCCACGCGCTAGCTATAGACCCTAGTCAGTCTCTTCTGACGTCAGGAACCAGCGCGCCTCTCCCTCCAAGCCGAGAGCCGTTAATCGGCCTGACTGGTATGCTCCGGTATCTATACCTATCCGGCCCGCCCTTACGACCGGCTCTGCCGCGATCGTATGTCCATGGACGACGCAGAAATTGCTCGGCCGTTCAGCGCTAAGGAATGGCTCCCTTATCCATCGCAAGTCCGCCAGCTTCTGATCTTCAACTCCGACGCCTGGCCGAACCCCCGCATGCACAAAGAGGTAGTCTCCAATGACAACCTTGTCCTCGAGGCTTCGTAGGAAATCCAAGTGCTCCGCCGGCAGGGCAACGAGCAGCCGCTGCCGGACTTCCTCGAATGACAGGAGGTTGTAGTCTTCAGGGTCCTGGAGATAGGAAAGCGCAGTCTCGCGCCCGCCACGCCGAAGGAAGTCGCGCATCCGCGCGTCATCCTCGAGCGAGTTCAAAAACATCTCCTCGTGATTGCCGCACAGGACGCGCACCTGACGCCTTTTCTTGAGGCTAATAGCTGCGTCTACGACACCCAAACTGTCGGGACCGCGGTCTACGAGATCCCCCAACAAGATGATGGTCGTATTCGCGCGCCCTCGCGCCGCATCGTCGGCCTCGATCTGAGAGATCAGGCGATCAAAGAGATCCAGCCGGCCGTGAATGTCGCCAACAGCGTAAACCCGTTCGCCCGCCGGCACGCTGTATCTAGGCTCAGGCGTTCTTCTAGCAAACCAGTTTTTGAGGACGCTCACCATGGAGAGATAAAAAACCCTATAAGAACAGTGCCGAGGCTGAAGCCACGGCGACATTGGCGCAAGGAGTTAGCCAAACACCATCGCCGTCATCTCCCGCACTTTTGGCGGGATCAATCAATGCGCGGTTTCGTTTTTCGCGACCCTAGCTCATCGCGGCCAGCATGGAGCCTCGAGGCGTATCTTGCGAGCATTGTGTGCGTGTGCGGCACATAACTACACCAGCGGGCCAGTATATTGTTTTTGCGAGCCGCGCTAGCCTTCAACTCAGCGCAATGTCCGGCGCGTCTTCCTGCTTCATCCCGACCACGTGGTACCCCGCGTCGACATGGTGGGTCTCGCCGGTCACGCCCGATGATAGGTCGGACAGCAGGTAAAGCCCCGCCCCGCCGACATCCTCGATGGTGACGTTGCGGCGAAGCGGCGCATTGTATTCGTTCCACTTGAGGATGTAGCGGAAGTCGCCGATCCCGCTTGCCGCGAGCGTCTTGATCGGGCCGGCACTGATCGCGTTGACGCGGATGTTGCGGGGGCCGAGGTCGTTGGCGAGGTATTTCACGGAAGTCTCGAGCGCGGCCTTGGCGACGCCCATGACGTTGTAGTGCGGCACGACCTTCTCGGCCCCGTAGTAGCTGAGCGTCAGGATCGCCCCGCCGCCGGTCCCGTCCTCCCGGAGGGGGGGCATCATGGCCGCCGCGCGCTGGCTGATCGCCACCAGCGAGTAGGCCGAGATGTTCATGGTATTCAGGAAGTTCTCGAGGCTGGTGTCGACATAATGCCCGCGCAGCTCGTTCTTGTCGGAATAGCCGATCGCGTGGACCACAAAGTCGATCGTTTCCCAGCGCTGCCTGAGCGTGGCGAAAGCCGTGTCGAGCGATTCCATGCTCGACACGTCGCATTCGAAGGTGAAATCGCTGCCCAGTTCCGCGGCGAGCGGGATCACCCGCTTGGCCAGCGCCTCGCCCTGATAGGAGAAGGCAAGCTCGGCACCCTGCTCGGCGAGCTTTCTGGCGATGCCCCACGCCAGCGACTTGTCATTGGCAAGGCCCATGATCAGGCCGCGCTTTCCTGCCATCAATCCGTTCATTGACGCCTACTCCTTCGGTAGCTCGGCGGACGACGGCAACGATTCCAGCGCCAGCGCCGCGTTCAGTTGGGCGCCAATAACGAGACCGAGGCCGACGAGCCAGAAAAACAGCAAAGTGACGATGCTTCCGGCAAGGCTGCCGTAGGTGACATCGTAGGAAAAGGCCCCGCGCAGCACCACGGGCAGCGCCGCGGCCACCGCCAGCCACCATGCGGCGGTGAACAGAGCGCCCGGCCACTTGGGCCAGCGCTTGCCGCGATAGCGCGACGGCGTGAGGGTGAGGAACAGCACCCACAGCGAGAGCGCGAGGCCAAGGCCCGGCACGATCCGCGACAGGCTCAAGGTGCCGATCCATTCCCCCAGCTGGGGGACGGCGGCATGGATCACCTCCTGCGCACCGCCTATCAGCACCTGTGTGAAGAGCGAGAGCATCAGCGTAACCACCGCCGCCAGGATCAGGCCAGCGGAGAGCATCCGCGTCTTCCAGAAGGCGCTCGAACTCCTGGTTCCGTAGGCGCGGCGCAGGATGTCGCGGATCGTCTCGATCAGGCTCGACACCGTCCACAGCGCAACCGCCCCGCCCGCCCACAGCAGCCCGCCCGACCGGTTCATGATCACCGTCTCGGCGACCGGGACGATGACCGTGGCGACAGAACTCGGCAAGGCGCGGGCGACAGAGAATATGATCGCCTGCGCGTTATCGCGTCCACCGATGAGGTCGAAGAGCGCCGCCCCGAGGATGAAGAAGGGGAAGATCGCCAGCATCGACAGATATGCGAGGTTGCCGGCGTGGATGAACCCGTCGTTGAAGGTGTTGACGGCGACACGGCGGATTACCGTCCAAACCTGTGGCTTGCAACCGGTACGGACGGGGGGCTTAGGTGATCCGGCCGTCTTCATTGTCGCAGCCCTCCAGCTGGCGCGCGCGCCCTACAGGCCGAACTTCTCGCGCGGGCGGGCAGTGTCGATCCAGCCGTCGAGCCGCTGCTCAAGCGGGCCGAGATCGGCGGGAAGCTGGATCTCGAGCGTGACCAGCTGGTCGCCGCGCTCGTGTTTGCCCTCGACGAGCTTGGCGTTCTTCTTCGTCCAGCCCTTGCCGCCGAGGCGCATCACCGTGCCGCTCGAGCTGCCGGGCTTGATCGTCAGCATCACCGCCCCGTCGACTGTCGGGCACTTGACCTTGGCCCCGCGCACCGCCTCGTCGAGGGTGATCGGCAGGTCCATGCGGATGTTGTCGCCCTCGCGGCGGAAGAAGGGGTGGCTCCCGACCTCGACCATGACGATCCCGTCGCCATTCCCGCCCGGACCCGGATGGCCCTTGTCCTTGAGGCGCATCATGGTGCCGTCCTCGACCCCGGCCGGAAGCTTGAGGTTGATCGCCTTGCCGTCCGCGAGCGCAATGCGCTGGTCGCGCCCGGCCGCTGCCTCGACGAAGGGCACCGCGAGCCGGTACTGGATGTCGGCGCCGCGCCTGGGCGGCTGCGGCGGGGGCTGGCGGCCGAAACCGCGCCGCGCGCCGCCCTGTTGCTGGCTCTTGCCCCTCCCGAACAGACCCTCGAACAGGTCGCTGAGGTCGACGTCGTCGCCCCCGAACCCGCCGAAATCGCCCGGCCCAGCCGGGCCCCGCTGCCCGCCGCCATAGGCCCCGCGCGCGCCCATGCCGGCAAAAGGATTGGCCGGATTGCCCTCCGCATCGATCTCGCCGCGGTCGTACTGTGCACGCTTGTTCTTGTCGGAGAGCAGATCATAGGCGCTGGTCACCTCGGAGAACTTCTCCGCCGCCCTGGGATTGTCCTTGTTGCGATCGGGGTGCAGCTCCTTGGCGAGCTTGCGATAGGCGCTCTTGATGTCCGCCTCGGAAGCGGTGCGGGGTACGCCCAGAGTGCTGTAGGGATCGCGCATGGTGGTTTAGCTAGGTGTGACAGTGGCCAGGCGCAAGGCCGAGCGCGTCCTCGGCATCGACAAGCGGCACTCCGGCCTCGCCCGCCGACCGGCTTTGCGCCTTTCCGGCCGGGCCCTGCGTAGCTATGTGCCTTGCTGCAGCCATACAGGAATGTGCCGATGTCCGATGCCACCCCCCTCGACGATGCCCAACTGGCGGACAGCGTGCTGCCCGCAGGGGGCGATCCGTTCGAATTGTTCGAGGCGTGGTTCGCCGCCGCGCAGGTGGGCGAGATGAACGACCCCAATGCCATGGCGCTCGCCACCGCCACCGCCGATGCCGCGCCCTCGGTGCGGATGGTGCTGCTCAAGGGGCACGGGGCGAAAGAGATCGCCGGGGGCGGCTTCACCTTCTTCACCAACGCCGAGAGCCGCAAGGGGCAGCACATCCGCGCCAACATCCAGGCGGCCCTGCTGTTCCACTGGAAGAGCCTGCGCCGCCAGATCCGCATCGAAGGCCCGCTGATCGAGGTCAGCCCGGAGCGCGCCGACGCCTATTTCCACTCGCGCCCCTACAAGAGCCAGGTCGGCAGCGCCGCCAGCGACCAGTCGCGCCCGCTGCCCGAGCGGCAGCAATACCTTGACCGCGTTCAGGCGCTCTGGGCCGAGCATGAGGCGGAAGGCCGGGTGCCGCGCCCGGCGCACTGGACCGGCTTCACCCTCAGCCCGCGCCGAATGGAATTCTGGATCGATCGTGACAACCGCCTGCATGATCGCCGCGAATTCATCCGCGCGAGCGCGGACGCGCCGTGGTCCGACACCCTTCTCTATCCATGAGGCCCGGCATGACGCTCAAGATCCCATACTGGCACGTCGATGCCTTCGCTTCCCGGCCCTTCGGCGGGAACCAGGCGGCGGTGATGGTGCTGGATGAATGGTTGCCCGACGAGACCCTCGTGAAGATCGGGGGCGAGAACCTCTTTGCGGAGACCGCCTTCGTCGTCCGCGATACGACCGGAGAGGCCGATTGGGAGCTGCGCTGGTGCACGCCCACCTACGAGATCGCGCTGTGCGGCCACGCCACTCTGGCGAGCGGTCACGTCCTGCTGCAGCGGGACGGCGGAGAGCGGATCACCTTCCGCACGCGGCTGTCCGGCATTCTCGAAGTGGTCAGGGCTGACGAGGGCTACGAGCTCGCGCTTCCCGCGATCGCCACTGCGCCCGACAGCGCCGCCAATCAGGCCGAGGCGATCCGCCTGCTCGGCGCGGAGCCGCTCGAGGTGTTCCGCTCGGAGCTCGGCTACAACGTCTACCTCTACGCAAACGAGGCTGCGGTGCGCGGCCTTGCGCCCGACATCCGCGGGCTGGAGAAGCTGGGCAAGGACCAGTTCATCGTCACCGCGCCGGGCGATGCGACCGACATCGTCAGCCGGGTGTTCGTCCCCGGCGGCGGGGTGGACGAGGATAGCGTGACCGGCTCGGCCCACGCGGTGCTCACGCCTTACTGGGCGCGGCGGCTCGGGCGCGAGAGCTTCACCGCGCATCAGGCCAGCACACGCGGCGGCGATCTCAGCTTGCGCCTCGATGGCGAGAAGGCATGGCTCGGCGGGCCGTGTGTTACGGTGGTGGAGGGCAGCTTCACCCTCTGAGGGGTCACCTCACCGGGTAAAGCTCTAGCACATCGGCCGCCTGTTGCAGCATCGGCGGGCGCTCGGCGCTGTCGGAGTGGCCGAGGCGCACCAGCGTCACCCGCTGGGCGGGCGAGACCAGCACATATTGCCCCATGTGCCCGATCAGCGAGAATAGGCTCTTGGGCGCGCGGTCAGGGAAGAGCGGGGACTCATCGCCCTTGCCCACCGGGCGGTTGAGCCAGGTCTGGAAGCCGTAGTGCGGACTGCGTGGGGAGGGCGTCACCATCGCCTCGACCCAGCGGATCGGGACAAGCTGCTCGCCGCCCGGTGTGCGGCCCTTCAGGCGCAGGAACTCGCCCAGCTTCGCCCAGTCGCGCGCGGTGGCGTGCATGAGGCTGCCGCCGATGAGCGTGCCCGAGGCGTCGAACTCGGGCACCATGCTGGTCATGCCGAGCGGCGCGAACAGCCGCTGCTGGAGGTAATCGGCCACCGCCCTGCGCCGCATTTCGGGTTTGGCGCTACTGGTCAGCGCGCGCGCTGCGATATCGGCAAGGATCACGCTGGTGTTTGAAGAATATTCGAACTGCTTGCCCGGCTCGGCCTCGAGCGGCTGCTCCTCGGCCCACTTGGCCATGTTGTCGCGCCCGTCGAGGAACAGCATCCTGACCTCGGAGGATTCGTAGGGCGGATCGCCGGCTTCGGTGTGCCGGAGGCCGCTCCGCATCTGGAGCAGGTGACGCAAGGTGATCTCGGCGCGCGGATCGCCGGGGCGCTGCCACAGCGGCACCGGCGCGGGGGCATCGAGCGCGAGGAGGCCGTCGGAGACGAGCATCCCGATCAGCACGCCGGTTACCGTCTTGGCCATCGACCAGCTCACGAAGCGGGTGTCCTTGTCGTAGCCGGGGGCATAGCGCTCGGCGGCGATCCTGCCGTCGGCCATCACCACCACGGCCCGCGTTTCGCCGAGGCCGGGGGTGGTGAAGAGGTCGTCGATCTCCCGCGCGAGCTGGTCTCTGGGCGCGCCTGCGTCGGCGGTGACGGCCGCCTTCGCCTCGTCCGACAGGGGCGTCACGACCGGCGGCGCGGCGCCGCAGCTTGCGAGTATCAGCAGGGCTGGCGCGAGGGTGCCAGCGCGGTTAAGGACAGCGGCGTTGAGGGTCATCGCGCCCTCATTCCCCGAAGCATGAAGGCTTGGCAATGGCGAAATCACCCACTTCCGCTGGCAGACCCCGCGCGCGCTGGGGGATGGGGCTGCTCGCCATCATCGCGCTCGGGATCGGCGGGGCGGCGCTGGCCTTCCGCACCGAGATCAGGGGCTATGGCAGCATCGCCTCGGCCTATTCGGCGCGGGTCGCCTGCTCGTGCCGCTATGTCGCGGGACGGCCGCTGGAGGACTGCGCGAGGGACAAGCTCGCCGGGATGGAGGCGGTCACGCTGGTCGAGGACGAGGAGGCCAGGAGCGTCACCGCCCGCTTCCCGCTGGTCGCTAGCGCCACCGCGACCTACCGCAAGGGCTATGGCTGCGTGCTGGAGCCCTATGAAAGCTGAGGCAGCGATTGTTTCACGTGAAACATCGCCCGCCGCGCCGCGCTGGCCTGATCTGAAACGGGTCTGAAAGGGGTCTCGAGGGGGTCTGACCCGCGCTGGAACCGGCCGCAACCGAATTGCGCCCACTCTGTCAGACGCCTGCCCGGACTAGGCCGCGACCTTCTCGGTCGAATCGATCCACCCGCCGCCGACCACCCGCTCCCCGGCATAGATCACCGCCGCCTGACCGGGCGCCACGCCATATTCGGGCGCGCTGAAGCGGATCGTGACCGCCGCACCATCGCCGAGCGCGCCGTCGAGCACCACCGGCACCGGCCTGGCGAGGCTGCGCACCTTCGCGGTGAGGGGCGCATCGGGCAGGGGGCCGATCCGGTTGGTCTGGGCAATCCGCGCCGCGTTCACCGCCAGCATCCGCTTCGGCCCGACCCGCACCTCGCGCGTCGCGGCATCGAGGCCGATGACATAGAGCGGCTCGGGCTGGCCGCCGATCTCGAGGCCCTTCCTCTGGCCCACGGTGAAATGGACGATGCCCCTGTGCTGCCCCAGCACCGCGCCGGTCGCCGCATGGACGATCGCGCCCGGGGCCGCGCCATCGGGCCGCACCCTGGTGACGATCTTCGCATAATCGCCATCGGGGACGAAGCAGATGTCCTGCGAATCCGGCTTGGCGGCATTGCGCAAGCCCGCCGCCTCTGCGAGTTCGCGCACCTCGGCCTTGGGCATCCCGCCGAGGGGAAAGCGCAGATATTCGAGCTGGGCCTCGGTGGTGCCATAGAGAAAATAGGACTGGTCACGCGCCGGATCGCAGGCGCGGTGCAGCTCCACCCCGTCCGCACCCGTCACGCGGCGGACATAATGCCCCGTCGCCAGACAATCCGCCCCCAGCTCGCGCGCCATGCGGAACAGGTCGGTGAACTTGGGCCCCATGTTGCAGCGGATGCAGGGGACGGGCGTGCGCCCGGCGAGATATTCGTCGGCGAACTGTTCGACCACCTCTTCGCGGAAGGCGTTTTCATGGTCGAAGACATAATGCGCGATCCCCAGCCGGTCGGCCACGGCGCGGGCGTCGCGGATGTCGTCGCCCGCACAGCACGCGCCCTTGCGGCCCGTTGCCGCGCCGTAATCGTAAAGCTGGAGCGTGATGCCGATCACCTCCGCGCCGCTGGCATGGGCGAGCGCGGCGACCACCGAGGAATCGACCCCGCCGCTCATAGCGACGACGATCCGGCACGCGCTCGCCGCGCGCGGCAGATCGAACAGCGCGGCGGCAGCGTCGGGGTCGGCAAGCGGGCCGCGGGCAAGAAGGGCAGGGGTGGACATCAGGACAGGCTCTCTAGCGCCGCCTGCCCGCTTTCGCCAGAGGCGCCCGTCTTGCCGCCCGTCATCGCGCCAATCCTAAGACGGCGTAAACGGCGCATTTACCGGATTTTGACGCCCTCGGGTTAGAAGGGCTGATGATGTTTGAGAAAGCCAGAGATTTCAACCTGTCGTCGCAAAAGGCCGTCGGCGAGCCCGTTGCCGACCAGCGCCTCGCCCGGTTGGGCGGTCAACGCGGGGGCGATGCCTTGCGGGCGGTGGAGTGGGGCGAGCTGACCGCCCGCCTCAACGCCGCGCGCGATCTGCGGCTGCTGCTGCGCACCGAATCGCAGACTGCGATCGACGCCATCGCCGCCAGCTTCGGTGATGCAGCCGCGAGCTATTTTGCGCTTCTCGACGATAGCGAGCAGGGCGCTAACCGCCAAAATTTAGGACAATCTAAAGCTCTTGCTGCCAGGGTCGACCGCAGCGATGCTCAAGGCCCCGAACGGGCAGAAAGATCAAACTCCGATGCGCCCCGCGGCGATGCGAGAGACAAGAAATGATTGAGAATCAGAATATCCGTCCCGCCCAGGTGATCGGCCCGCTCGGCGAGCCGCTGACCCTTGCCGATCTGCCCTCTCCCCAGACCAAGCGCTGGGTCGTGCGCCGCAAGGCCGAGGTCGTGGCCGCCGTCAATGGCGGGCTGCTGACGCTCGATGAGGCGCTGGCGCGCTATGGCCTCACGCTCGAGGAGTTCGCCTCGTGGCAGCGCGCGGTCGATCGTTCGGGGATGCATGGCCTCCGGGTCACCAAGATCCAGCACTACCGCGACCTCTACGAGCGCCAGCTCAAGTACTGAGCCGCCGCAAGGCTCGCCTTGCCCCGCTGACAGCCCGCACCGCCCGAGTTGGCGTTGCGGGCCTGCGGTGTTTTCCGGCAGTGTCCCGCATATTGCCCGCGAAGGGCGGTGCCATCGCCGCGCCGCCCTTCGTCTAGGCTGAAAGTCACCGGTCGATGCACGGATTGCTGCCGACGGGCTTGCCCTCTATGAGGCGTTGCACTTGGTGACTTATGCGAATAATACACTCCCCGGCCGGACGCGCATCGCGCGCCGGTCGCCCGAGTGAGGGAATGGCGATGAATTACGAGACGACGATCACGGCCGATGCTGCTGACGGAGTGGCCACCGATTTTGCCGGTGCGCGCACCGTGCCGAGCTTCGCCTTGCCGCGCTGGCTGCTGGTCGGCGGGGCCGGCCTGTTCGTGTTGCTGCTGCTGATCGGCGCCTATTTCGCCTTTGCCGGCGGTCAGCCGACGGCGGCCGATCAGGACAATTCGCAGGCCGCCTCGGTGACCGTCGTGACTCCGGGCAAGACCACTGTCGCCGGCGAGATCGAGGCTCCCGGCACCCTCGCTGCGCGCCGGCCCATGCCGGTCGGCGTGGTCGGCGAAGGCGGGCAGGTGGTGCGCGTCGCGGTCGATGCGGGCGACTGGGTGCAGCAAGGCCAGGTGCTGGCGGTGATCGACCGTTCGGTGCAGGTCCAGCAGGCCGCTGCGCAAGGCGCGCAGATCCAGGTCGCCAAGGCCGACGCCAATCTTGCCCAGGCCAATCTCGACCGGGCGCTCCAGCTCGTGGCGCGCGGCTTTGTCTCCAAGGCCGATGTCGATCGCCTGACCGCGACCCGCGACGCGGCCGTCGCCCGTGTGCGCGTGGCCGAAGCGCAGCTGCGTGAACTCAACGCCCGCAACCAGCGCCTCAATATCGTCGCGCCTGCCACCGGCTATGTCCTTGCCCGCAATGTCGAGCCCGGCCAGACCGTCGGCGGCGGCAGCCCCGCACTCTTCACCATTGCCAGCGGCGGCGAGATGGAAATGCTGGCGCAGCTTTCCGAGGAACAGCTCGCCAAGCTTTCGGTCGGCACTGTCGCCACCATCGTCCCGACCGGTTCGGACCAGCGCTTCAGCGGACAGGTGTGGCAGATTGCGCCCGTTATCGACCAGACCACGCGGCAGGGCACGGCGCGCATCGCGCTCGCCTTCGCGCCCGGACTGCGTCCCGGCGGTTTCGCCACGGCGAAGATCAACAGCGGCAGCTTCACCGCCACCGTGCTGCCCGAGAGCGCGGTGCTGGCCGATGCGAACGGCAGCTTCGTCTATGTCGTGGGGCAGGACAACAAGGCCATGCGGCGCGCGGTCAAGACCGGCGCAGTGACACCCCGGGGCCTCGCCATCACCGAAGGCCTGACCGGCACCGAACGGGTGGTGCTGCGCGCCGGCGGCTTCCTCAACCCGGGCGAGACGGTCAACCCGCAGCCGCTCAAGAAGTAAGACGCTCATCCCCGCAGGCAGCGCCCGCGTAGCTCGCGGGTGAGACCACGCCGCACCGGCGATACAACAGGCAGGACTTTCATGGCACTCAAGGACATCTCGGCCTGGTCGATCCGCAACCCGGTGATCCCGCTGGTGTTCTTCACCGGCCTGCTGTTTGCCGGGATCGTCAGCTTCATGCGGATGGACGTGACCGACAACCCGGATGTCGATTTTCCGGCGGTGATCGTCAACATCGCCCAGCCCGGCGCCTCGCCGACCGAGATCGAGAACCAGATCACCCAGCGCGTCGAGAGCGCGCTGCGTTCGATCGCCGGGGTGAACTCGATCCAGTCGACCGCGCGTGAGGGATCGTCGCAGACTTTCGTCGAGTTCGAGATCGGCACCGACCTGATCGAGGCCGTCAACGAGGTCGAGACCGCGATCGATTCCGTGCGCGGCAGCCTGCCCGACGGGATCCTCGAGCCGCGCGTCTCCAAGGTCAACGTGGTTGGCGAGCCGATCGGCTATGTCGGGGTCGAGGCCAACGACATGACGCTCGAGCAGCTCTCGTGGTTCGTCGACGATACCGTCGCCAAGCGGCTGCTGAAGGTTCCGGGCATGGCCGAGGTCCAGCGCATCGGCGGGGTCGACCGGCAGATCGAGGTGATCCTCGATCCGGCGCGGATGCAGTCCTTCGGGGTCACCGCCTCGCAGATCAATGCCGCGCTGCGCCAGAGCAACCTCGATGCCGCGGGCGGCCTTGCCGAAGTCGGCGGGACGCGCCAGTCGCTGCGCGTGCTCGGCAATTCCGACACGGCCTTTGCCCTGTCGCAGACCCAGATCCAGATCGGCGGCGGCCGCACCGTGCGCCTTGCCGACGTTGCCGATGTGCGCGACGGCTATTCGGAACGCACCTCGATCAGCGAGGTGGGCGGCAAGGAGGTCGTCAACTTCCTGATGAACCGCGCGCGCGGCGCATCGGACCTGACGGTCTATGATTCCGCGCTCAAGGAGATGGACAAGATCGAGGCCGAGAATCCCGGCATCAAGTTCATCAAGTTCTCGACCAGCACGACCTACACGCGCGGCCAGTACAAGTCCTCGATGTGGGCGCTGGTCGAAGGCGCGGTGCTGGCGGTGGTCGTGGTGTTCGTGTTCCTGCGCGACTGGCGCGCGACCTTCATCTCGGCGGTGGCGATCCCGCTTTCGGCGATCCCGACCTTCTGGTTCATGGACCTGCTCGGCTTCAACCTCAACTTCCTCTCGCTGCTGGCGCTGGCGCTGGTGGCAGGGGTGCTGGTCGACGATGCGATCGTGGAGATCGAGAACATCGTGCGGCACATGCGCATGGGCAAGACCGCCTATCAGGCCAGTATCGACGCGGCGGACGAGATCGGCCTGCCGGTGGTGGCGACCAGCTTCTGCATCGTTGCGGTGTTCCTGCCCGTCGGCCTGATGCCGGGCATTTCGGGGCAGTTCTTCCAGAATTTCGGGATCACGGTGGTGGTCGCGGTGCTGATGTCGCTGGCGGTCGCGCGCATGATCACGCCGCTGATGGCGGCCTATTTCCTCAAGGCCAAGGGCCATGCCGAGCACGGCGGCGGGCGCATGATCGAAACCTATATGGACGTGCTCGCCTGGACGCTCGATACTGGGCGCATGGCCGCGCGCCGCGCCGGGCTGAGCGGCCCGCGTCATCGCTATCTCTATGTCCCCGCGCTGCTGCTGGTGGTGCTGGTGCTGCTCGCGGTTCCGGCGCTGGCGATGTTCACGAGCTTCAACCTGCTGAACGGGCTCGCCATCCCCAAGGCCGTCGCGGGTGCGGTCGAGGCCGACAGCAACACCTTCATCCACTTCCTCGTCGCCAAGATCTTCGAGGTGACCCAGCTCCTGCTGGTCTCGCTGCTGTCCCTCGGGGCGCTGCTGCTCGCCTTCAAGGCGATCGAGTGGCCCTCGCGCGGGAGCGGCAGCTTTGCCCGGGGCACCCGCTGGCTGACCGCGCGCTTCTACGACCACCGCATCTGGATGCTCGGCATCGGCTGGTTCTCGTTTCTGGTGACGATCCTGCTGTTCGGCCAGATCCCGGGCCAGTTCCAGCCGACCATCGATGACGAGAACAGCCAGGTAACGATCGAGGTCGTGCCCGGCACGACGCTGGCCCAGACCAAGCGGATCGTGAATGCGGTCGCGGGCGAGCTGCGCAAGGAGCCCGAGGTCGAGCGCCTGCTCGAGCGCATCCGGCTCGGCGAGTCCTCCTCGATCTTCGTCAAGCTCAGGGAAGACCGCGCCCGCACCTCGATCGCCTTCGAGCGCGAGTTGGCCCCCAAGCTGGCGGCCTTCCCCGACGCCCGGGTCCGGTTCCAGTCGCAGCGCGGCGGGTTCGGATCGGGCCGCGACATGACGGTGATGCTGGCGGGCTCCGACCCGGTGCTGCTCGATCAGACCGCAGCCAAGCTGGTCGAGGAGATGAAGGGCATCAGGTCGCTGGTCGCCCCGCGCATCAGCGCCGATCTCAACCGCCCCGAGATCATCATCACCCCGCGCGACAAGATCGCCGCCGAACTCGGCGTCACCACCGCCGCGCTGTCGCAGACGATCCGCATCGCGACCCTCGGCGAGATCGAACAGAACGCGGCGCGCTTCTCGCTCTCGGATCGCCAGATCCCGATCGTGGTGCGCCTGTCGAGCGAGGCCCGCTCCGACTTCACCACCATCCAGAACCTGCCCGTGCCCATCACCGGCGGCGGTTCGGTGCCGCTGAGCCGTGTGGCCGACATCAGCTTCGGCTCCGGCCCGACCGCGATCCAGCGCTACAACCAGAACCGCCGCGTGCTGGTTGGCGCGGACCTTGCCGCAGGCGTCCTGAAGGGCGAGGCGCAGGCCGAGATCGATGCCCTGCCGACCCTCAAGAACCTGCCGACCGGTGTGATCCGCGACGTGGTGGGCGAGGAGGAATGGCAGCAGGAGCTGATCCAGAACCTCATCATCGCGATCATCGCCGGGGTGCTGCTGGTCTTCGCGGTGCTGGTGCTGCTCTACAAGCGGCTGATGAGCCCGCTCGTCAACATGAGCTCGCTCGCGCTGGCGCCGCTGGGGGGCATCCTCCTCATCTGGCTGATCGGCCAGCCGCAATCGATGCCGGTCTATATCGGCATCCTGCTCTTGCTCGGCATCGTCTCCAAGAACTCGATCCTGCTGATCGACTTCGCGATCGAGGAGATGAACAAGGGCGTCTCCAAGCTCGAGGCGATCCTCGATGCCGGGCACAAGCGCGCCCAGCCGATCGTCATGACCACCGTGGCGATGACCGCGGGGATGGTGCCGGTGGCGATCTCGCTGTCGGGCGACGGGGCCTGGCGCCAGCCGATGGGCATCGTGGTGATCGGCGGCCTTGTGCTCTCGACCCTGCTGACCCTGCTGATCGTGCCCGCGGGCTTCAGCCTTGCCGACAGCTTCGAAAAGCGCGTCGGGCCGTGGCTGCGCGCGCGGATGCTGACCTACAAGCCGGGCGATGACACCCGCGGGATCGCCGGCGCCGAGCCGGCACGGCCTGCGCTGGGCCTGCCCCCGGGCAGCGAACCGGCGGAGTGACCTGAGAGGGTGACGGACGGGGCCGAAAGGGTCTAGGGTGCCCCCATGGCAACGCGTTCCCTGAGGCCCCTGACATTCGGCGGCCAGCCGCTGACGGTCGACCGCGCCCGGCGGATGCGCTGGACGGCGACTGGGATGCTGGCGGCGATGGCGGCGATTTTCGTCGCCACTGCCGGCCTTGCTACAACCGGTCACGCCGCCTGGGGCTATGTCCACGCCTTTGCCGAGGCAGCGATGGTCGGCGGGCTGGCCGACTGGTTCGCGGTCACCGCGCTGTTCCGCCACCCCCTCGGCCTGCCGATCCCGCACACCGCGATCATTCCCGAGAACAAGGACCGCATCGCCGACACGATGGCGCAATTCCTGCGCGAGAATTTTCTCACCCCCGCCGTGGTGGCGCGGCGGATGTCGGCGATGAACGTCGCCAAGGCTGCGGGCGAGTTCCTTGCCGCGTCGCCCGAGCGGGGCCCAAATGGCGAAGGCGTGGACGAACGCTCACGCATCACCTCGGGCGCGGCGGAGCTGCTGGCCGAGGTGCTCGAAAGCCTCGATCCCGACCGGCTCGGCAACCAGGTGCGCAGCGGTCTTGCGGGCCAGCTCGCCAAGCTCGATATCGCCCCCCTCGCGGGCCGGATGATCGAGAGCGCGATGGTCGACCGCCGCCACCAGCCGCTGATCGACGGCTTCGTGCGCTGGGCGGGCCTGACGCTGGAGGACAACGAGGAGACGATCCGCGAGATCATCCACCAGCGCGTGTCGGGCGTGCTGCGCTGGGCGGGGATCGACAAGACCATTTCCTCCAGCGTGCTCGACGGGCTCTACAAGCTGCTGGCCGAGGTGCTGGTCAACCCCGATCACCCCCTGCGCGGCAAGATCGAGGAGGGGCTGGCGAAGCTCGGGCAGGACTTGCAGCACGATCCCGAAACCCGCGCCAAGGTCGAAGAGATGAAGCGCGATCTGATTGCCAACCCCGCCGTCGCGGTGTGGTGGACGGGGGTGTGGGAGCGCCTGCGCCAGTCGCTGATCCGCCGCGCCCGCGATCCCGAGAGCGGGATGGGCGAGGAGATGCGATCAATGCTCTCGGAGCTCGGGCAGGCGCTCCAGCAGGATGCGCGGCTCCAGCACCAGATCAACCGCTTCGCCCGCCGCACGATGGTCGGCGTCGCGACCCGCTACGGCGACCAGATCGTCAGGCTGGTGTCGGAGACGGTCAAGCGCTGGGACGCGGGCACGATCACCGACCGGGTGGAAGGCGCCGTGGGCCGCGACCTCCAGTTCATCCGCATCAACGGCACGCTGGTGGGCGGGCTAGTGGGGATGGCGCTGCACGCCGCTAACGGGGTGCTGTAATCCATCCACTCAAGCGAGCGATGGTGTTGATCTGGTCTAGTAGTTAGGCGCGACCTCTCCCTTGGGCGGATCCAGCCTGTAATCGCGGAACGAGGCGGCGTAGGCGGATCGAACCGGCTGCCCTGACGTGTTTAGCGCTGGCCGGAACCGCGCCTTGCGCATCAACCGGCACGCCTTGTTGTTGTCGAGCGCCCAGCCCGTGGCGAAAATCAAGGTGCAGTCTTCGGCCACTCCGGCCTCGCTGACGATGACGCGCAAGTGAGCGATGCTCCGCGGCACCTGTTGCCTCGGCCCTGAGTCTCGGAAGCTGCCGGCAATGCGGGGATGCAAGGTTGCACGATTGAGCCACTGCGGCGTTGTCGCGGCGCGCTGATCACTCACATCAAGCCCCAGGCTTGCTGCAAGCTTGAGCGTGCAGGCTTCGAGCAGCGCGCCGGGTTCTTCCAATGAGCCGGTCTGGAAGCGAACCGCCGTCGCTGAGCGCGCGAGCGTCAGTTCCCCTGACGCACCAAGCTCAGACTGCGCCGTGGCGGCGCTAGGTGCAACGCCCAGCGGTACGTCCATGAGCATGACTGTGGGGCCAAATATCGGCACCTCCGCATTGACGGCCTCAAGCTCGACCGTCGACTGGCCGTGCGTGAGGGAGAGCGGCGCGGGACGACCACCGGCGATAGAGGCCAGTGCTGGCCCGGCCACAGTGAGACTGACCCCGCTACCTCGCGCGAACTGCTCGAGCATCACAAGGTGGTTCTGCCCCGCATGGCTGAAGACACGGCTGACCCTGCAACGGTCTCCGTCGCTCTCGCTGTGCCAGCGGGTGACAGGCTTCAACGGGGCAGTCTCCGCCGCGAGGGGGGCGGTAAAGCCAGCTAACGAGAGTGCGGCTAGAATTCGAACAGTGCGACCCATACGAAAAACCTCCGGTAGATTCTCCAAATCTACCGGAGGTTTTCATGCTTTCAAGAGGTTGCACCCAGCGCCTTACAGCGCCCCGGTCAGCTCCGGCACCGCCGTGAACAGGTCTGTCACCAGACCGATGTCCGCGACCTGGAAGATCGGGGCGTCTTCGTCCTTGTTGATGGCGATGATGACCTTCGAATCCTTCATGCCGGCCAGGTGCTGGATCGCGCCCGAGATGCCGATGGCGAAGTAGACTTCGGGGGCGACGATCTTGCCGGTCTGGCCGACCTGATAGTCGTTGGGGACATAGCCCGCATCGACCGCCGCGCGGCTTGCGCCGATGGCGGCGCCGAGCTTGTCGGCGAGCGGCGTGATGGTCGCCTCGAAGGTTTCCGCGTCCTTGAGCGCACGGCCGCCCGAGACGATGATCTTGGCGCTGGTCAGTTCCGGACGCTCGCTCTTGGCGATTTCCGAGCTGACGAAGCTGGAGGTGCCCGCGTCG
Organism: Erythrobacteraceae bacterium; assembly: GCA_027486035.1. Taxonomy (GTDB): domain Bacteria; phylum Pseudomonadota; class Alphaproteobacteria; order Sphingomonadales; family Sphingomonadaceae; genus Erythrobacter. The sequence goes on from JAIXPX010000020.1 coordinate 28,101, forward strand.
CCCGGGCCGCTCACGGCCTCGACGGTGCCCGAACCACCTTCCGTGGCGGCCTTTTCGAAGGCGGTGCCGCGCACGGTGATGACCAGCTTGGCATCGGTCGATTCGACGGTGGCGATGGCATTGCCGGCGTAGATCGGGCGGGTGAAGGTCTTCGGGCCTTCGACCGACAGGATCTCGCTGATCTGCATCACGTCGAGATGCGCGGCAACGCGCGGGGCGACGTTCTTGCCCTGCGTGGTCGCGGCGGCGAGGAAGGCGTCGTGATCGGCCATCAGCGCGGCGGCGAGCGGGGCGACGTTTTCGGCAAGGCCGTTGGCATAGGCCGCGTCATCCGCGACGTGGACCTTGCCCACGCCCGCGATCTTGGCGGCGGCTTCGGCCACCGCGCCGCAATTGTGGCCGGCGACCAGCAGGTGCACTTCGCCGAGCTTCGACGCAGCGGTGACGACGGCAAGGGTCGCGTCCTGGACCCGGGTGTTGTCATGTTCGACGAGAACGAGAGTCTTCATCTCTTGGGTTCCTTGTCCGAAAGCCTTAGTCGGCGATGCCGAGGGTCTTCAATTTGCCGACCAGCTCGGCGACGTCGGCGACCTTGACGCCAGCCTGACGCACGGCGGGTTCCTGCACCTTCAGCGTCTTCAAACGCGGGGTGAGGTCGACGCCGTAGTCACCGGCGGTCTTGGTCGCGAGCGGCTTCTGCTTGGCCTTCATGATGTTGGGCAGCGAGGCGTAGCGCGGCTCGTTGAGGCGAAGGTCGGTGGTGACGATCGCGGGGAGGGCGAGCTTCACGGTCTGCAAGCCCCCATCGACCTCGCGCTTCACGACAACGCTGTCGCCTTCGACGGCCACGGTGTTGGCGAAGGTGCCCTGCGGGCGGCCCATCAGCGCGGCGAGCATCTGGCCGGTCTGGTTGCTGTCATCCGAGATCGACTGCTTGCCGAGGATCACGAGGCCCGGCTGCTCTTCATCAGCGATGGCCTTGAGGATCTTGGCAACCGCCAGCGGCTCGACCTCTTCCTCGGTCTCGACCAGGATCGCGCGGTCTGCACCCATGGCGAGTGCGGTGCGCAGGGTTTCCTGCGCCTTGGCCGGGCCGACGCTGACGGCGACGATCTCGGTGGCCGCGCCCTTTTCCTTGAGGCGGATGGCTTCCTCGACCGCGATCTCGTCGAACGGGTTCATGCTCATCTTGACGTTGGCAAGGTCAACGCCCGTGCCGTCGGCCTTGACCCGCGGCTTGACGTTGTAATCGATCACCCGCTTGACGGGGACGAGGATCTTCATGGGCTTGTCCTTCCTCTCAAAGAATCACGTGGGGCCTTCCGGCGCCTTGGCCGCCCGCCTAGCTTGCGTTTACGTAAACGTCAAGCGAGGCGGGCTCCTGTTGGATCGGGCGAGGTTGATACGTTCGCTCCCTCGTCCCTGGATGTACTTGTTGAACGCAAGCCCCCCGATCAGGCGGCCTTCTTCACTTCCGCGACGATCTTCTGCGCCGCATCGCCGAGGTTGTCGGCGGGGACGATGGCGAGGCCGGAGTTGGCGAGGATCGCCTTGCCCTCGGCCACATTGGTGCCTTCTAGGCGCACAACCAGCGGAACCTGGAGGTTCACGTCCTTGGCCGCCTGCACGATGCCGTTGGCGATCACGTCGCACTTCATGATCCCGCCGAAGATGTTGACGAGGATGCCCTCGACCGCCGGGTCCTTGAGGATGATCTTGAAGGCCGCCGTCACCTTCTCCGTGGTGGCGCCGCCGCCCACGTCGAGGAAGTTCGCCGGGAAGGCGCCGTTGAGCTTGATGATGTCCATCGTCGCCATGGCGAGGCCCGCGCCGTTGACCATGCAGCCGATGTTCCCATCGAGCTTGATATAGGCGAGGTCGTATTC
>JAIXPX010000003.1 GCA_027486035.1 Erythrobacteraceae bacterium
TTCCACCGCGAAGAACTGGTCGCCCGCATCTATGCCGTGGTGCGCCGCTCGAAGGGCCATTCGCAGTCGGTCATCCGCACCGGCAAGCTCGCCGTGAACCTCGACGCCAAGACGGTCGAAGTCGATGGGGCCCGCGTGCACCTCACCGGCAAGGAATATGCGATGCTGGAGCTGCTCAGCCTGCGCAAGGGCACGACGCTCACCAAGGAAATGTTCCTCAACCACCTTTATGGCGGGATGGACGAGCCCGAACTCAAGATCATCGACGTGTTCATCTGCAAGCTGCGCAAGAAGCTCAGCCTCGCGTGCGGTGGCGAGAACTACATCGAGACCGTCTGGGGGCGCGCCTATGTGCTGCGCGATGCGGACGAGGCCGTCGAAGCGGCGTAACGGGTTGCGAGGGCGCCTCCGCGCCCTCGTCCTCGCTGCGTTTCGCGCCGCGCGCGAGCAGCTGCGGGCGGCCGGTCGGCCTTGCGGCCCTTCGGACCGATGCTTTCGGCACTATTCTGGCCTTTTCCTCCCCTCCCCCTGGGGAGGGGCTGAGGGTGGGGGCTCTCCCGTGTACCAGAGCGCCGCCCTCCGGGCCGAAATCCTCTCAAGCGAAATAACGGGACAGCCGGGGTGGAAACACCCCGGCCGTTTTTCTATGGGCCGCCCATGACAGCGTTCAAGGAAGGCGATCCGACCACCCTCGCACGGCTTTACGGGCGCAGCGTCGGCAAGAAGCTCCGGCAGAAGCAGCAGGGGCTGGTCGACAACCTCCTGCCGCAGATCAGCGTCCCTGCAGAAGGGCCGGTGACGTCCGAGGCCCTGTTCGGGGATTCGCGTCCGCTCCACTTCGAGATCGGCTTCGGCGGGGGCGAGCACCTCGCCTTCCGCGCCGACTTGCTGCCCGACCACGGCTTCATCGGTGCCGAGCCCTTCGTCAACGGGGTCGCGCAGGCGCTGACCCATATCGAGGAGCAGCGCCTCCCGAACATCCGCCTGCACCTCGGCGATGCTTTGGAGGTCCTCCAGCGCGTGCCCGACGGGGCGTTGACCATGCTCTACCTGCTCCACCCCGATCCCTGGCCCAAGGCGCGCCATGCCAAGCGGCGGATGATGAACGACGGGCCGGTGAAGCTGATCGCCGACAAGCTGAAACCCGGCGGCGAGTTTCGGTTCGGCACCGACCACGCGGTGTACCTGCGCCACGCGCTGATGGTGATGCAGCGCCACACCGACCTGTTCGAATGGGTGGTGGAGAAGCCCGCCGACTGGCAGGTCCGCCCCTCAGGCTGGCCCGAGACCCGCTACGAGCACAAGGCCCGCACGGTCTATGGCCATGAGGTGTGGTATTTCCGGTTCCGGCGGCGCTAGGCGCTCCGCCGCACCCGCCACCACGGCATCAGCGCAAACACCACCTGCCCTGCCAGCCCGAGCAGCGCGTGCGGCTGGCGCAGGTCGGCGAGCCATTGCGCCGGGGTCTGCCCGGTCAGCACGCCTGCCAAGGCGCATTCCGCCGCCATCAGGATCGCAAAGGCCAGCGCGCCCACGGCCAGCGTCTCGCCGCCGCCCGCAATGCGAAAGCGCCGCACCAGCCACCCGGCCGCAAGCCAGCTTGCTGCGAGGATGATCGGCAGTTCCAGCAAGGTCGCCGGTATCAGCCCCACCAGCGGGATCACCCACAGCACCCGCACGGTGCCCAGCACAAACCCCAGCGCGAACACCATCGCCCAATAGACGATGGCGGCGCTGGCAATTCTCACCCCACCACCCCCGCGCTCGCCAGAACCGCCAGCGTCAGCACGTCGGGCACACTGGCGGTCATCGGCACGATCTGCACCGGCTTCGCCATCCCGATCATCATCGGGCCGATGGTCGCATTGCTGCCCAGTTCGCGCAGCAGCTTGGCCGAGAGGTTGGCCGATTGCAGTCCCGGCATGATCAGCACATTGGCCGGACCCGACAGGCGGCTGAAGGGATAGAGCGCCATCACCTTGGGGTTGAGCGCGGCATCGGGCGCCATCTCGCCTTCATACTCGAAGCCCGGATCCTCGCGGTCGAGGATCGCCACCGCCTCGCGGATGCTGCCGAGCCACTGGCCCGAAGGGTTGCCGAAGGTCGAATAGGAGAGGAACGCCACGCGCGGTTCATGCCCCATGCGCCGCGCCACCGCCGCGGTTTCGCGCGCGATATGGGCGAGTTCCTCGGCATTGGGCCGCTCGTTGATGGTGGTGTCGGCAAGGAAGGTCGTGTGGTTCTTGCCGATCATCATGTGCACGCCGAAAGGCAGGGCGCCTTCCTTGGGGTCGAGCACCAGGTTCACCTCGCGCACGGTCTGGGCAAAGGTGCGGGTCATGCCGGTGATGATCCCGTCGCCGTGGCCCAGCGCGACCAGCAGCGAGGCAAAGACGTTGCGGTCCTGGTTGACCATCCGCCGCACGTCACGCTCGGTGAAGCCGCGGCGCTGGAGGCGCTTATAGAGATAGTCGACCATCGCCGGCACGTGCTCGCTATCGGCCGAGTTCTGGATCTCGAAGCTGCCCGGATCACCGACCGAAAGCTGATGGAGCTTGTCGAGCACCGCCTTGGTGCGGCCGACCAGAATGGGCGTGCCATAGCCGAAATCGCGGTACTGGATCGCGGCGCGCAGCACCACTTCCTCCTCGGCTTCGGCAAAGACCATGCGCCGGGGGTTGGCCCGCGCGATCTCGTAGACGCCGGAGAGCACCGAGGTCGTCGGGTTGAGGCGGCTGCGCAGCGCGACGCGGTAGGCGTCGAAATCCTCGATCCGCGCCTGCGCCACGCCCGAATCCATCGCCGCCTTGGCCACCGCCGAGGATACCACCTCGATCAGGCGCGGATCGAAGGGGGCAGGGATGATGTAGTCGGTGCCGAACTTCTGGTTCTTGCCATAGGCCGAGGCGACTTCCTCGGGCACCTGCTGCCGCGCGAGCTCGGCGATCGCCTTGGCAGCGGCGACCTTCATCTCCTCGTTGATGGTGGTCGCCTGCACATCCAATGCGCCGCGGAAGATGAAGGGGAAGCCGAGGACATTGTTGACCTGGTTGGGGAAATCGCTGCGCCCCGTGGCGATGATCGCATCGGGACGCGCGGCCTTGGCCTCGTCGGGCATGATTTCCGGCACGGGATTGGCCATGGCGAAGATGATCGGCTTGTCGGCCATCTTCTTCACCCAGTCGGGCTTCAGCGCGCCGGCTGCCGAAAGGCCGAGGAAGATGTCCGCGCCCACCAGAGCCTCCTCGAGGCTGGTTGCCGAGGTGGCGACCGCGTGGGCGCTCTTCCACTGGTCCATCCCCTCGCGGCCCGGGGTGATCGGGCCGGAACGATCGCACATGACGACGTTCTCGTGGCGCACGCCCATCGCCTTTATCAGCGCGGTGCAGGCGATGGCGGCGGCGCCCGCGCCGTTGACCACCACCTTGACGTCGCGGATGTCGCGGCCCGTCAGGTGGCAGGCGTTGAGCAGGCCCGCCGCGGTGATGATCGCGGTGCCGTGCTGGTCATCATGCATCACCGGGATCTTCATGCGTTCCCGGAGGGCGGCCTCGATGATGAAGCATTCGGGCGCCTTGATGTCCTCAAGATTGATGCCCCCGAAGGTCGGTTCCATCAGCGCAACGGCATTGATGAAGGCTTCCGGGTCTTCGGTGGCGAGTTCGATATCGATCGAATCGACGTCGGCAAAGCGCTTGAACAGCACCGCCTTGCCTTCCATCACCGGCTTGGAGGCGAGCGCGCCGAGATTGCCGAGGCCGAGGATCGCGGTGCCGTTGGAGATCACCGCGACAAGGTTGCCCTTGGCGGTGTAGCGCGCGGCGAGCGCGGGATCGGCGGCAATCGCCTCGACCGGCACGGCAACGCCCGGCGAATAGGCGAGGCTGAGGTCGCGCTGCGAGGTCATCGGCTTGGTGGCGACGATCTCCAGCTTACCCGGCCTGATCGTCTCGTGATAGAACAGCGCCTCGCGCGCGGTGAAACCGCCCTTTGTCTCATCGGCCATGGTGCCCGATCCCTTCTGCATTCCCCAAGGTCAATTGTGCCTCGCTTAGCGGCGCAAGGGCCGCTGCGATAGGCCGGAAATTGACCGACTTCGGGGAAAGCCCTCTGCGGGCCGTTCCGAATCGATCCGGCGGAGGCTAGGCGAGGATCATGGCCGCGCTCGACGATCCGAAACCCACCCCGATGATGGCGCAATATCTGCGCCTGAGGGAGGAGGCGGGCGACGCGCTGCTGTTCTACCGCATGGGCGATTTCTTCGAGCTGTTCTTCGAGGACGCGCGGCGCGCGGCGGCGATCCTCGATATCGCGCTGACGACGCGGGGCGAGCATGGCGGCCAGCCGATCCCGATGTGCGGGGTGCCGGTGCATTCGGCCGAGAGCTATCTTGCGCGGCTGATCAAGGCGGGCGAGCGGGTGGCCATCGCCGAACAGGTCGAGACGCCCGAGGAAGCCAAGGCGCGGGCCAGGCGCGAGGGGCTGCCCTCGTCCAAGGTGCTGGTGGGACGCAGCATCGTGCGGCTTGTGACGGCAGGGACGCTGACCGAGGAGGCCTTGCTCGAGCCGCGCCGCGCCAATGTGCTGGTGGCGCTGGCGGAATTGCGCGGGACGGTCGGGATCGCCGCGGTCGATGTCTCGACCGGCGCGATGGTGCTGGAGGAATGCGAAGGCGACCAGCTCGGCGCGGCGCTGGCGCGGCTGTCCCCGAGCGAGGTCGTGGTGCCCGAGGATTGGGCGCCCGGAGACCTTGGCGGCCCCGCGGAGGCGATTTTCCGCCCCCGCTCGACCTTCGCCAGCGATGCCGGGGCCGAGCGATTGCGGACGCTCCACGGGGTGGCCACGCTCGACGCCTTCGGCAGCTTCACCCGCGCCATGCTGGCTGCGGCGGCCGGGCTCGTCGCCTATCTCGACCACGTGGGGCGAGGGAGCCTGCCGCTGCTGCTTCCGCCGGTCGTGCGCGAGAGCCGGAGCACGATGGCGATGGACGCGGCGACGCGGGCCTCGCTGGAGATTCTCGAATCCGCCCAGGGCGGCCGTGCGGGGAGCCTGATCGGCGCGATCGACCGCTGCGTCACCGGCGCGGCCTCGCGGCTGCTGGCGGAGGATCTGTCTGCGCCCTTGCTCGATGCGGGAGAGATCGAGGCGCGGCTGGGGCTGGTGCAGTTCTGGCAGAGCCGGCCCATCGAGCGCGCGCAACTGCGCGATGCCCTGCGCGGCGTGCCCGATCTTGGCCGAGCGCTCGGGCGGGTCGTGGCGGGCAGGGGAAGCCCGCGCGATCTCGGGCAATTGCGCGATGGGCTGTCGGAGGCGGCGCGGCTCCACCACTGGCTGGCGGGCGCGCCCGACCGGCCCGCGCTGCTCGATCGCGTGCTGGCCCGGCTGACCGGCCACGGCGCGCTGACCGATCACCTCGACCGCGCTCTGGTCCCGACCCCGCCGACCGAGCGTTCGTCGGGCGGCTTTATCGCCGATGGCTATGACGCCGCGCTCGACGAGCTGCGCAGCATCTCGGGCGATGCGCGCCGGGCGATTGCCGCGATGGAGGCGCGCTACCGCGAGGAGACGGGGATCGCCTCGCTCAAGATCCGGCACAACGGGGTGCTCGGCTATTTCATCGAGGTGAGCGCGCGCCATGCCGATGCGCTGATGGCGCCGGACAGCGGCTTCACCCACCGCCAGACGATGGCGGGAGCGGTGCGGTTCAATTCGCTGAAGCTGCACGAGGAAGCCGCCCGCATCGCCGAGGCTGGAGGCCATGCGCTGGCCTGCGAGGAGGCCCATTTCGAAGCCCTTGTGGCCGAGGTTGTCGCCGCGCGCGAGACCATCGCCGTGACCGCCGCCGCGCTCGCCCGGCTCGATGTCGGCGCCGGCAATGCCGAGCGTGCGGCCGAGAGCGACTGGTGCCGCCCCGAGGTGGTGCACGAGCCGTGCCTCGCGATCACTGGCGGGCGGCATCCGGTCGTCGAGGCCGCGCTCGCCAGGACCGGCGAACGCTTCGTGGCCAATGACTGCGTGCTTGGCGCGGAGGACCGGCTGTGGCTGATCGGCGGGCCGAACATGGGGGGCAAATCGACCTTCCTCAGGCAGAATGCGCTCATCGTGCTGCTGGCGCAGGCGGGGTGCTTCGTCCCTGCCAGCGCCGCCCGCATCGGCCTCGTCGACCGCCTGTTCAGCCGCGTCGGTGCGGCGGACAATCTGGCGCGGGGGCGCTCGACCTTCATGGTCGAGATGGTCGAGACCGCCGCGATCCTCGCGCAGGCCACCAACCGCAGCTTCGTGATCCTCGACGAGGTCGGGCGCGGCACTTCGACCTATGACGGCCTCGCGCTCGCATGGGCGGTGGCCGAGGCGGTGCATTCCGGGATCGGGTGCCGCTGCCTGTTCGCAACGCACTACCATGAACTCGCAAGGCTGGCGGAGACCTGCCCCGCGCTCTCGCTCCATCATGTGCGCGCGCGCGAGTGGCAGGGCGATCTGGTGCTGCTCCACGAACTCGCCGAGGGTCCGGCCGATCGCTCCTATGGCCTCGCCGTGGCGCGGCTGGCGGGGGTGCCCGCTGCCGTCGTGGCGCGGGCCAAGGCGGTGCTCGAAAAGCTCGAAGCCACCCGCGAGGCGACCGGCGGGATCGCGGCGGGGCTCGGCGACCTGCCGCTGTTTGCCAGCCTGCGGGCCGCCGAGCCGGAGCCCGAAAGCCCCGAACAGCCACTCGCCGAGGCGCTGCGCGCCGCCGATCTCGACGCCCTGACCCCGCGCGAGGCCTTGGACCTGCTCTACGAATGGAAGCGCGGCTTGCCCCAATCGCGGCGCTGAGCGGCGTCAACCAGGGCTTAATCCTGTCCGCGCTAGGCTGCGCCCCATGTCGAGGTCGCTCTTCACCAATCCCAAGGCTGCGCTTGCCTTTGCGGGCGCGACGCTCGTCGGTGCCGTGGCGATGGTCGGCACGTCGGACCAGCACGGGGTCCTGCCCGCGGTGGTCGAGCAGATCGAGGCGCGCAGCGCAGGCGAGGTCGCGGCCTCCCCTGCCGGACTGCAGCCGCCGCCAGCCGTTTTTGGCGACTATGGCTCCGGGGAGCCGGAGGTCGCCCAGCCGCCCCCGGCCGACCCGCTCGCGGACGGATCGGCGCTGCCGCCCGAGCCTGATACCGAGGTGATCATGTCGCCGACCGGCGAGGCGATCCCGGTCGTGCGCGACGATCCTGCGGTCGCCCCCCGCTAGGTTCACTCCTCCTCGTCGTTGTCGTCCTCCTCCTCCTCCTCCTCTTCGTTCAGCGCCTCGCCGTCGGCGGTGAGCCATTCGGCGTCATCGTCGTCGGTGGTCTCGCCGCCATAGGTCTCGGGCTCGTCATCGTGGTTGGGTTCGCCCGCGAAGGCCGACATGTCGATGCGCCCCTCGCCCTCCATGCGGTTCATCTCGTCGATGAGGTCGCCGGTGCTGCCCGGTGCGGGATCGTAGTCGCGGGAGCCGGGCTTGGTGCTCTCGAGCGGGCTGGAGGTGCGGCTGTCCTCGCGCCGCGCGTCCTCGGCGACGTCCTGCGCCTGCGTGCCCGCATCGTCCTGCTCGCGGTTGCGGGTCTCGTGCGCGAGGCCTTCGGGGTGGTCGGGGATCTTCGGGTCGGGCGTGCTCATCACATCTCTCCTTCGCCCGCCTAACCGGGGCAGGAGGATCAATGTTGCAGCGCCTGCGACCAGCCGCGCGGCGCTTGCGCCCGGTCAGCGGCCCAAGGTCAACGGGTCGGGACCGGTGCCTCGCCCGAATAGTCGTAGAAGCCGCGCCCGGTCTTGCGGCCGAGCCAGCCGGCCTCGACATATTTCACCAGCAGCGGCGCGGCGCGGTACTTGCTGTCGCGGGTCGTGGTGTAGAGCACGTTCATGATGTCGAGGCAGGTGTCGAGCCCGACGAAATCGGCGAGTTGCAGCGGCCCCATCGGGTGATTGAGCCCGAGACGGCAGCCCTTGTCGATGTCCTCGATCCCCGCGGTCGACTGGCCGAGCACGAACACGGCCTCGTTGATCATCGGCAGCAGGATGCGGTTGACGACGAAGCCGGGTTCGTCCTGGGAGAGCACGACTTCCTTGCCGAGGCTGCGGGCGAAGGCGGTCACGCGGTCGGTGGTCGCCGGCGCGGTGGCGAGGCCCGGGATCACCTCGATAAGGCCCATCACCGGCACCGGGTTGAAGAAATGGAGGCCGATGAAGCGCGCCGGATCGGGCGAGTGGTTCGCCATGCGGGTGATCGGGATCGACGAGGTGTTCGATGCCATCACGGCGTCCGCGTGGAGCACCTTTCCGGCCTTGTCGAAGATCGCGTTCTTGATCTCCTCGCGCTCGGTCGCGGCCTCGATGATCAGGTCGGCCTCGGCAAAGGGCGCGTAATCGGCGACAGGGGTGATGCGCTCGAGCAGGCTTTCGGCCTCGTGCGCCTCGATCTTGCCGCGGCCCATGAGCTTCTGGAGCGCCTTCTCGATTCCCCGCTTGCCGGCCTCGGCGCGGGGTAGATCGACATCGGTGAGCATGACCTTGAGGCCCTGCGCCGCGCAGGTCTGGGCAATGCCGGTGCCCATCTGTCCGGCTCCGATGACGGCGATGTTGCGCATAGAGGGCTGTTCCTTCGCAAGTGCAGCAATGGGCCGCGCTGTTAGCGAGGCAATGGGCCGCTGGCTAGCGGACTATTTGTCTAGCGGTTCGCGGGCTACCTGTTTTGGCCCGGCACCCACTTCACGTCGCGCTTGCCATTGTCGTTGACCACCCGGGCGAGCACGAAGAGGTAGTCCGACAGGCGGTTGATGTAGGCGAGCGCCGCCGGATTGACCGGATCATCGGCTGCCAGCGCGACCATCGCGCGTTCGGCCGCGCGGGTGGTGGCGCGGGCCACGTGGAGCCGCGCGGCGAGTTCGGTGCCGCCGGGCAGGATGAAGCTGGTGAGGGGTTCGAGCTTCTCGTTGCAGGCGTCGATGCGCTGCTCCAGCCATTCGGTCTGCGAGGGCACCATCCGCAGCACCATCTCGGACGGGGTGAAATCATCGCCCGGTGTCGCAAGGTCCGCGCCCAGATCGAACAGGTCGTTCTGGATGCGGGTGATCTCCGCCCCCGGCGCGCCCGACATGAGCACGGCGGCAAGGCCAATGGCCGAATTCGCCTCGTCCACCTTGCCCATCGCGGCGATGCGGGCGGCGTGCTTGGGGCAGCGCGAGCCGTCGACGAGGCCCGTCGTCCCGTCATCCCCGGTGCGGGTGTAGATCTTGTTGAGCTTGACCATCGGGCGTTGCGGTTCAGCGCGAGACCGCCAGAATGATCGCCACCACCACGATCGCGAGCGCCTGATACTTGATGCGCGCGAACATCGCCTTGTTCTGGGCGAGCTGCATATCGGTGGCCGTGGTCCCTTCGCCGGTCTCGAGATCGATCTTGGTCGTCCTGAGGAAGGCGACGATGCCCTTGACGAGCGAGAAGGCGGTGAGGGCCATGAGCACCAGCAGCACTGCGACGAGGAAATAGGTCATGGTGCCTCAATGGACGCTCCGGCCTCAGGTTCCAATCCCCAATTGTTGCAACCTGAGTTGTGCCGCAAGCATTCGCCCGTCCTCGCCACCCTCGCGCCTTTGTGCCAGCGCCGGGGAGCCGCGCCGCTTGGCAAGCTTTTCGCCGTCCGGTCCGGTCAGCAGCCGGTGGTGGTGCCAGCGCGGGACGGGCAGGCCGAGCAAGGCCTGGAGCGTGCGGTGGACATGGCTCGCCGTGAAGAGGTCCGCGCCGCGCGTCACCAGCGTCACGCCGTCGGCGGCATCATCGAGCGTCACCGCGAGGTGGTAGCTGGCGGGCAGGTCCTTCCTCACCAGCACCACATCGCCGAGGCCGGAGAGGTCCACCGCCTGCGGCCCGGCCAGTGCATCCTCCCAGACCAGCGGGCCGGTCTCGGCCAGCGCCTTTGCCGCATCGAGCCGCCACGCGGCAGGGCGCGAGGGATCGGGCGGGCGGTGCTTGCAGGTTCCGGGGTAGATCAGGCCCTCCAGACCCGGGCGCGCACCTGCCGCCTCGATCTCGGAGCGGGTGCAGGTGCAGGGATAGAGCAGCCCCCGCGCCTTGAGGGCTTCGGCAGCGGCGGCATAGCTGGCGAGGCGGGTGGACTGGGCCGGGACTTCCTCCCATTCCAGTCCCAGCCAGGCGAGATCGCGGCGGAACGCGTCCGCCAGTTCGGGGCGCGACCGCGGGCCGTCGATATCCTCGATCCTGAAGAGGAAGCGCCCGCCGCCTTGCCGGGCCAGATCATGCGCCACGATGGCCGACAGGGCATGGCCGAGGTGGAGCTGCCCGTTGGGGCTCGGCGCGAAACGGGTCACGGGAGGGGCAGGGCGATCCATCGCCTGCGCCATGCCACACGCAACTTCCTTGCGCTATCCACAGCCGGTCAACAGGCTGTCCCTGTGGATATGCACCCTGTCACGGGTTTGACTCTGAAGCGTGTCAGGTCAGGATGGAGGCCAATCAGGGAGGAACGCGCGCCGTGTTCAATGCCGAACTGATCGAGAAGGTGGCCCGGTTCCGCGGGATCGACGAGGATCCGACGCGCAACCTGTCGGCCTGTCCGGCGCTGGTGCTGAACGCCGATTACACTCCGCTTTCCTATTATCCGCTATCGCTCTGGCCGTGGCAGACTGCGATCAAGGCGGTGTTCCTCGACCGGGTCGATATTGTCGCGAGCTATGACCGCGAGGTGCATTCGCCCAATTTCGACATGAAGATCCCCTCGGTGATCGCCCTGCGGCAATATGTGAAGCAGAGCGAGTTTCCGGCGTTCACCCGCTTCAACCTGTTCCTGCGCGACCGCTTCCAGTGCCAGTATTGCGGCAGCCACGAGCATCTGACCTTCGACCATGTGACCCCGCGCCGGCTGGGCGGGCGTACCACGTGGGAGAACATCATCACCGCCTGTGCGCCCTGCAACATGAAGAAGGGCGGCCGCACACCCAGGCAGGCGGGGATGGCGCTGCACCAGGCGCCGATCCGCCCGACCAGCTGGCAGTTGCAGCAGGCGGGCAAGCTGTTCCCGCCGGGGTATCTGCATGAAACCTGGCGCGACTGGCTGTATTGGGACGTCGAGCTCGAAGCCTGAGGCGCAGGCAACCGACACCCTTCGGCGAGGGGGCGAATTCTCCTTTGCCACCGCCCCGTCGCGCGACCCTCGAGCAGCAGATTGATCGGGAACGACCTTCCGCCTGCCCGTTCCCCGGTGCAAATTCTAGCATAATGTGTTATGTGATAACATTGCATTAACTCCAGTGGCCTGATACCGGCCCGGGCGACCCTGCGCTTGGCAGGCCGTTCTGCCTGCTCGGGCAAGCCTTTCGGAGGCGCCGTGATCCCTCTCGCCCTTGTTTCCGCCCTCGTCATCGCCGGCTCTGCTCCCGCAGCCGACGCGAAGCTTCCCTCGCCGTCGCCCGCTCCGCCCGAGGCCCCGCCCGTCGAGCCTGCTCAGGCGGAGACCGCCTCCGGCCAACCGTCCCCGACGCAGGGCCTCGCCTTGGTTAACCGTTCGGAGGAGAACGTCATCACCCAGGCCGCCGATGCCTTCGGCACCAGCGTTGGGGACGAGACCATCGGGCTCTACAACGGCGGAAACGTCCGCGGCTTTTCAGCCTTTGCGGCACAGAACGTGCGGATCGAGGGGCTCTATTTCGATTCGCAGGGTGCCTTCAGCGATGCGGTGCGGGCGGGATCGACGATCCAGGTCGGCATCTCGGCGCTCGGCTATCCCTTCCCCGCGCCGACCGGAATCGTCGATTTCGCGCTTCGCCGGGTGGGTGAAAAGCCGGTGGTCAGCGCCCGCACCGGCTTCGGCGATTTCTTCGCGCCCTTTGCCTCCCTTGACGCCGCCCTGCCGCTGACCGGCAGTCTCGATCTCAACATCGGCGCCGCGGTCGAGGAATTCGCCTACCCCGACGCGGCCGACTTCTGGTTCGTGCGCTATGGCGGAGTTGTGCGCTGGCGGCCCGCGAAGGGCGTAGAGCTGACCGGCTTCTACAGCCGCTACGACTATTTCGACGAGGAGCAGACCCCGGTGATCTTCACCGCCGGAGCCTTCCTGCCCAGGCGCATCGCCCGCAACCGCTTCTACGGGCAGGACTGGGCCGACTGGGCGGGGCATTCGCAGAACTTCGGTGGCATTGCCAAGGCGACCCGCGGGCCGTGGCGGGTCAGCGCGGGCCTGTTCTCCTCGCGCTTTACGATCGACCGCTTCGGCGCAAATTTCTTCGCCGGGACACAGCCCGACGACCGTGCCGAAAGGCAGGTGCTGCTCGGCCGTGACCAGGTTTCGCAATCCTGGTCGGGCGAGCTGCTGGTCGAGCGCGAATTCGCCGATGGCCCTCGCCGCCACCGTCTGCTCGCCTCGGGACGGTACCGGCGGGTCGACGACGATCTGGGCGGCTTTGCCTTCCGCAGCCTCGGGCCCGGCGCCATCGGCATCGCCGATCCTCTGCCCGAGCCCGAGGTCGCCTTCGGCGCGCTCACCCGCGACGAAATCCGGCAGGAGACGGGTGCCTTGGGCTATGCGATGCTCTGGCAGGGGCTGGGCGAGATCAACCTCGGGGTGCAGCAGACCCGATACCGCAAGGCCGTGCGCGCGCCCGGTCGTCCGCCGACCGGCACCGAGGATACGCCGCTCCTGTGGAACGCCTCCGCCGCGCTGACCGCTATCGAGGGCCTTGCCATCTATGCCGCCACCACCCGCGGCCTCGAGGAAAGCGGCACCGCGCCCGCCTTTGCCGCCAACGCCAACCTCACCCTGCCCGCGCTGCGCACCCGGCAGGTCGAGGCCGGACTGCGCTGGTCGCCGACGAGGAACGTGAAGCTCATCGCCGGCCTGTTCGACGTGCGCCGTCCCTATTTCGAGCTCGCCAACGACAACGTCTTCCGCGTGCTCGGCGACGTGAAGCACCGGGGTGCGGAGATTTCGCTGACCGCCAGGCCCGCTGCTGGCCTCAACATGGTCGCAGGCGCCGTGCTGATGCGCCCGCGTGTGACAGGCGAGGCGGTGGAGCAGGGCCGTCTCGGCGAGCGGCCGCTCGGCCGCGTGGGGACGACGCTCGACCTCAGGTTCGATTACCAGCCGCCTGCCTTCGACGCGCTGTCGGTCGATCTCGGCATCAACTACACCGGCGCGCGCGCCGCCCGGATCGACAACACCCTGTTCATCCCGAACCGTGCGATCATCGACCTGGGCACGCGCTACCGCTTCAAGCTGGGCCGCACGCCCGCCGTGCTGCGGGCGCAGATCGCGAACATCACCAACACCTTCGGCTGGAACGTGACCGGCGGCGGGGGCTTCCAGTTCATCCCCTCGCGGCGGCTGAACCTCTCGCTCACCGCCGACTTCTGACGAGAACGCGGCCCGTGCGCGTTGCAATTCCATGACGCATCGTTAGGGCCTGCACGTCACGCCAGTCGGGGGATTCGCGCTCCATGAAGATCATGTCCGGCAATTCGAACCTGCCGCTCGCCCGGGCCATTGCGGCCTATCTCGAAATCCCCCTCACCGATGCGAGCGTGCGGCGCTTCTCGGACGAGGAAGTCTTTGTCGAAATCCACGAGAACGTGCGCGGGGAGGACGTGTTCGTCGTCCAGCCGACGAGCTTCCCGGCGAACGACAACCTGATGGAGCTGCTGATCTGCATCGACGCGCTGCGTCGCGCCTCGGCCAAGCGGATCACCGCGGTCGTGCCCTATTTCGGCTATGCCCGGCAGGACCGGAAGCCCGGGCCGAGAACCCCGATCTCGGCCAAGCTGGTGGCGAACCTGATCACCGAGGCCGGGGCCGACCGCGTGCTCGCCGTCGATCTCCACGCCGGGCAGATCCAGGGCTTCTTCGATATCCCGACCGACAACCTCTACGCCGCCCCCGTCATGGCCGCCGACATCCAGGCCCGCTACGGCGACCAGAGCCTGATGGTGGTGTCGCCCGACGTCGGCGGCGTGGTCCGTGCCCGCGCCCTCGCCAAGCGCCTCGACAACGCGCCGCTGGCGATCGTCGACAAGCGCCGCGACCGCCCGGGCGAGAGCGAGGTGATGAACATCATCGGCGACGTTTCCGGGCGGCACTGCATCCTGATCGATGACATCGTGGATTCGGGTGGCACGCTGGTGAACGCTGCCGAGGCCCTGCTTGAAAACGGCGCGAAGTCGGTCGCGGCCTATATCACCCACGGGGTGCTATCGGGCGGTGCCGTGGCGCGCATCGACGGGTCGAGCCTCAAGGAACTCGTCATCACCGACTCCATCCGCCCGACCGAGGCGACCGAGCAATCGAGCCGGATCCGCGTGCTCCCCATCGCCCCGCTGGTGGGCGAGGCGATCCGCCGGATTGCGGACGAGAGCTCGGTGTCGAGCCTGTTTGACTGAGTGCGGGGGCATCGGTGCCGAAGGCGCCGCAAGGGCGCCAAAGAGACCGGGCGCCCGCCCGCAGCGACGCGATCTTTGATCGCATGAGCGAGGATTTCGCGCGCCCGGACGGGCGTGCGGAACAACAGAAAACGTTCGACCCTGCCGAAGTGCGCGGGCTGCTCCTTGATGCCGCCCGCGCGCGACAGGTCTTCACCTACGGCGCGCTGCTCGGCATCCTCGGCCACACCTTCACCCGCCCGCTGATGCGCCAGCTGTGCAAGGTGCTCGACCGCATTGACGAAGACGGGCGCGCGGCGGGAGAGCCGGGCCTCGCCGTGCTGGTGGTGCGCCAGTCTGACGGGCTCCCCGGGCAGGGCTGGTTCGTCAACCGGACGGGGCTCTACGATGATCTGCCGCTGGAGTGGGAGGGGCTGGAGGCGCGGGCCTATACCGAGGCTCGACAGGCCGAAGCCTTCGACTATTGGAACTCCCATGACCGATAAAGACCTCGCCCTTGCCCTGCGCCTTGCCGATGCCGCCGGGGGCGCGATCCGCCCGCTGTTCCGCGGCGAATGGAGCCAGGAGCGCAAGGCCGACCGCAGCTTCGTCACCGAGGCCGACCGCGCCGCCGAGGCCGCGATGAGGAAGCTGATCGAGGCCGAGTTCCCGCGCGACGGGATCATCGGCGAGGAATATGGCACCCGCAACGAAGGCGCGGGCCGGCAATGGGTGCTCGATCCGATCGACGGCACCACCAGCTTTATCGCCGGGCGCCCGATCTTCGGCACGCTGATCGCATTGCTGCAGGACGGCTGGCCGGTGCTCGGCATCATCGACCAGCCGGTTGCGGGCGAGCGCTGGGTGGGCCGCATCGGCCAGCCCACGCTGTTCAACGGAAAACCTGCGGCGACCAAGCCGCTGAAGGACCTCGCCGATGCGGTGCTCGCCACCACCAGCCCGCACCTCTTCACCAACGCGGAGGCCGACGCTTTCATGTCGGTCGCCAAGCAGGTCGCCGAAAAGAAGATCGTGTTCGGGGGCGACTGCTACAATTACGGCCTCGTCGCGTCCGGCCATGTCGATCTGGTGATCGAAGCCGGGCTGAAACTCCACGATTACGCCGCGCTCGTGCCGGTGGTGGAGGGTGCAGGGGGCATGATGAGCGACTGGCAGGGCAACCCGCTCGATGCCGGATCGGACGGGACGGTGATCGCGCTCGGCGATCCGGCGCGGCTCGAGGACGTGCTCGAGGCGATGGGGTAGGGCGGGGTCCGCTTTGGCAGGGCGCTGGAGACAACCCGACATTCGGTTAGCGACCCCAGAGCGGACCTAGCCGTAGATACCGTCCGATAGTCTGGGGGCGAGCTTGCTTGATCCGAACTCCAGAGCAATGTCTACGTCTTCGGAAAAGCCACGCTGGATTAGTTCCTGACCAGACATACAATTACGGATAGTAGAGGCGAGGTCTTCTGTAGCCAAGAACGACTGACGTGCGGCTGCAGCTTCGGCGCTCGCCTCGCAATCAAGGGCCGCGATGATAGCGCCTACCCCAACCCAGTCTTCTAGAGCAGGACGAAGGCTTCCATCAGGCCAACGTTCGCCAGCGGCGATGAAGGCAACTTCTCCGTTAGGGCATAGCTCTCGAACTGCATCTGCCACCGCCTGGTAATTTCGAAAGCACCCGCAAAACGTGGGAACACCGCCGGTTTCGAGTGAGAGGCGGGAGCCATTGGGCGACGGCAGGACGATACGCTTTCCGCTGCTCAGTTGCCTTAAACTCGACGGAGAAAGGCTTATTTGGCCGCCCGCCGCTCTCTTCGGGTGAGCCGCAATCGCGCCCTGCCGCTCAGCTTCCTGCCGCGCTGCATTTGCGTCGCCCCAAGGGAACGGAATTATCTTCGCCCCCGCGTCCACAGCAACGCTCACTGCTGTCGAAAACGACAGCACGTCGACGATCACGAAGGCATTCACCGTCGATCGAAACATTTCGATCCCATGAATTCCCCACTCGCAGACTGCTTTAAGCATCCCGCTACATCGCACGAACCTTAGGCAGGAATCCAGCCACTTACAGCCATTCGCGCAAGCTCGAGCAGCGCCCGGAGCCTGCCGATGTCACTCACACCGAAACGCCTCCCGCCTATTCCGCCGCGTCGCGCACCGCGCCCGCGTTCTCTTTCCAGCCCCAGGCGAGGATGCAAGGCGGAACGTTGAACAGCGCCAGGCCGGTATCCACCCGCTCGAAGCGCGCCTGGGTCAGTTCCTTGGCGGTGGGCCGGAACTGGTAGGTCATGAAGGCCCCGCCATCGCGCAGCACGGCATAGGTTGCCGCGACGATCCGCCCGGCCGTCTCGGGCGGGAGCGAGGAGAAAGGCAGGCCCGAGATCACGTAGTCGGCGCGCGAATGCCCGGCGGCCCGCACCAGGCTCTCGACATCCTCGGCCGATCCCAGCGCCACTTCGAGCCGGGGGTCATCGATGGTCTTCTTCAGGAAATCGACAAAGCGCGGGTTGGTGTCGATCGCCAAGAGCCTGCCGTCGGGCGGCAGGTATTCGAGGATGCGGGTGGTAAAGGTGCCCACCCCCGGGCCATATTCGACGAACAAGCGGCATCGGCTCCAATCGACCTTGGCCAGCATGGCCTCGATCGTTGCCTGCGAGGACGGCACGACCGATGCCACCATCGCCGGGTTCTCGACAAACCCGCGAAAGAAGATCGCCGCCGAGCGCAGGAACCGCAGGAACCCGCCAGGGGCTTTCGGCAAGGCTGGTGGGGCAGGCTCGCGCGTGGACATGGGGGCACCCTTAGGCGATTTGGCGGCACGGGCAATGCAGGGATTGCCATGCGAAACGCATCCTGTCGCCGGCCCGCCACCGCTTAGCCCCCTTGCCTTTCGCGCCTCTCCCGCCTAAGCGCGCGCACTTCACTGACACGAATCAATCAGCCAGCCTGGCGACAAGGGCTGCCATGGCCGGTTCCGACGTGTCTCTTACAGGAGATGAAAATGCCCAAGCTCAAGACCAAGAGCGGTGTGAAGAAGCGCTTCAAGATCACCGCCACCGGCAAGGTCAAGCACGGCGTCGCTGGCAAGCGTCACCGCCTGATCAGCCACAATGCGAAGTATATCCGCACCAA
>JAIXPX010000028.1 GCA_027486035.1 Erythrobacteraceae bacterium
ATTCAGGCGATGGGCACCGGCATCCGCGACGAGTTCAACCTCGAAAAGCTGCGCTACCACAAGATCGTCATCATGACCGACGCGGACGTGGACGGCGCGCATATCCGCACGCTGCTGCTGACCTTCTTCCACCGCCAGATGCCGGAGATCATCAAGGCCGGGCACCTCTTCATCGCCCAGCCGCCGCTCTACAAGGTCTCCAAGGGCCGCAGCGAGGTCTATCTCAAGGATCAGGCCGCACTCGACCGCTATCTCGTCGATGCGGGCCTGCATGGCCGCGTGCTCGAAACCCAGAGCGGCACCCGCTTTGCCGAAGACCTGCGCGCGCTGGTCGACGGGGCGCTGCGCCTCAAGAACCTGCTCGCCTTCGTGCCGCGCCGCTATGATCTCGGGATCGTCGAGCAGATGGCGCTGGTCGGCGCGCTGGAGCCCGGCCTTGCCGGTCCTGCCCTTGCCGCCGCGCTGGACCGCGCCGCCGGACGGCTCGGCGCGGGCGACCGCGAGGCACGCTGGAGCGCATCGCAGCGCGAGGACGGCACCGTGGTGTTCGAGCGGCTGTGGCGCGGGGTGACCGACGTGCACGAGATCGACGCGCGCTTCCTCTCCAGCACCGAGGCGCACAAGCTCCACGGCCTCGCCGCCTCGCAGGCCGATGCCTATGCCGCGCCCGTGCGGCTGGTGCGGGCCGGTGACGCTCCCGAAGAACCCGAGGTCGAGGCCGATCCCGCAGACACCGATCCGCTCGCCGGCGAGGCCGAACAGCCCGCCGCCGCGCCGCCGGTGGTGCGCGAGGACGGCATCAGCCGCCCGAGCCAGCTTCTGGAGGCGATCTTCGCCGCCGGGCGCAAGGGCCTCTCGATCAGCCGCTACAAGGGTCTGGGCGAAATGAACGCGGAACAGCTGTGGGAGACCACGCTCGATCCCGAAAACCGCGCCCTGTTGCAAGTGAAGGTCGAGGATGCCGACGTGACCGATGAGATCTTCACCCGCCTGATGGGCGACATCGTCGAGCCGCGCCGCGAGTTCATCCAGGATAATGCGCTGAACGTGGCCAACCTCGACGTCTGAGCTGAATCGCATGGCCACCCCGCCCACCCGCACCGACGAATTGCAGCACGCCAGCTTCCTCATCGTGCTGGTGATCGTCAGCCTGCTGATGGCAGTGATCGCCTACCCCTTTGCCCAGCCGTTGCTGTGGGCGACGCTGGCGGCGATCATGTTCCAGCCGCTCTACCGCCATATGCTGCGGCTGATGCGCGGGCGGCGCAATTCGGCGGCGGGGCTGTCGCTGCTGGCGATCTTCCTTGTCATCATGCTTCCGGCGGCATGGATCGGCGCGATGGTGGTGCAGCAGGCGCTGGTGCTGGTCGAGACGCTGCAAAAGCAGCCACCCGATCTCGCGGCGCTGTTCGATCAGGTCTACACCAGCCTGCCGCGGATCGCGCGCGAGGCGATCGACCGCGCGGGCTGGGCCGACATCACAAGGGTGCAGACCCGTGTCCAGGAACTCGTCACCGAAAGCGCCGGGCTGATCGCCGGTCAGGCGGTCTCGATCGGGAGCGGCGCGCTGAGCTTCTTCCTGAGCTTCGGCGTGGCGCTTTACGTCATGTTCTTCCTGCTGCGCGATGGCGAGCGGATCGGTCGCACTGTGCTGTGTGCCGTGCCGGTCGAGCGCAGCATCGCCGACCGCCTCGCCGAGCGGTTCCTCGGGATCGTGCGCGCGACCATCAAGGGCACGGGTGTGGTCGCGGTGGTGCAAGGCGTGCTCGGCTGGATCGCGATGATGATCGCCGGTATCCCGTCGGCCCTGCTGTTCGGCGTGGTGATGGCGATCTTCGCGCTCATCCCGGTGATCGGCGCCGGTGGCGTATGGCTGCCGGTCGGCCTGTGGCTGCTGATCACGGGGGACAGCTGGCAGGGCATTTTCATGCTGCTGACCGGGTTCTTCGTGATCTCCTCGGCCGACAATGTCCTGCGCCCCATTCTGGTGGGCCGCGATACCGGCATTCCGGACTGGATCATCCTCATCACCACGCTGGGAGGCATCAGCCTCGTCGGCTTCTCGGGCATCGTCCTCGGCCCACTGGTCGCGGGCCTGTTCCTCGCGAGCTGGTCGATCCTGCGGGAGCAGCGCGACGAGGCCGAAGCGGCGCAGCGGCAGGAGCCCGGCGACCCGGACGCCAGCGGGCAAGCGCCGGACGGCGCCGCGGGCTGAGCGCCGTGGAGCCGCTCGTCACTCCCGGCTCGCAGGGCGAGGCGATCGGCCGTCTGGTGGTGGCAGGCCTCGTCGTGACGATGCTGCCCGCGCTGCTGACGGGCCAGCATTTCGAGCAATTGCTGATCTTCGCCAACGGCTCGGGCGTGGCCCAGAGCGCGATCGACCCTGCCGCCTCGCGCTTTGTCAACGCCGGGATCGCGGCGGGTGGCCCGCTCGCACCGAGTGCGGTCGGCGCCCTGCTGATCATCGCCAGCGCCCATCCCAGGGCGTGGCGCGCGGTGCTGTGGCTGTGCGCGGCGGCGATCATCGCCAGCACCGCCGTCTGGGTGCGCTCGCCGACCGGCCTGTGGGCCTTGCCGCTGGTGGCGGCGATCATCGCGCTGGTTGCATGGCGCGGCTCGCCCGCGTGGCAGCGCTTCGCGCTCCAGTTCCTGGGCGTGCTCGGCGCGATGTCGATGCTGCGCGACTGGAACTACCTCTTTGCCGAAAACGCGGTGATCGAGGGGCAGGCCATGCTTTCCGATACCGGCGCGATCGAGGCCTCACTCGGCCTGCCGCACTGGCTCTGGGCGGGGCTGATCCTACTGGTCTCGGGCGCGATGGTGGGCGGGGCGCTCAAATATGCGCTCGCCGAGCACCGCCTGCGCCCGCCGCCGAGGAAGCGCCCCGCCAACGTTCTCCAGTTCCGCCGCGATCCGCCGAAGCGGCGCTGACGCTTTCGGCAGTCCCGCGCCGGGCCCTCGCCGATTAGCTTGCGGGCCATGGACATGACCGACATCGCCGACCGGCTCGCCATTGCCGAGACCCTCGCGCTCTATTGCAGCGGCATCGACCGCTGCGATCCCGACCAGCTCGCCGCCGTCTTCACCAGCAGCGCGCTGATCGACTATGGCGACGGCGCGCGGCCCGTCACCGAGGTGATCCCGGGCCTGATGGCGGGCCTCGGCGCGATGCGGCTGACCCAGCACAACATCTCGAACACGGTGATGCGCATCGACGGCGCGCGCGCCAGAGCGGAGACCAACTGCGTCGCCCTGCACATCATCCCCGGCCCCGAAGGCGAGATCGAACTGGTGGTCGGCGGGCGCTATCTTGATCGGCTGGTCAAGGAGCAGGGCCGCTGGCTGATCGCCGAACGGCTCTACGTCATGGACTGGAACCGCACCGCGCCGGCGACCATGGCGCTGGACGGGGGATTGCTCACCGGGCTCAAGCGCCGCGGGGCGCGCGGGGCCGAGGATCCGGCTGCGGCATGGTGGGCCGGGGGCTAGACCTCAGGAAGCCACCTTGAGCACATTCACGCCGGAAGCATCCGCCCCGGCCTCGCCCGACAGGCCGATGAACATCGTGTCGACGATCCGCGCCAGCTTCTGCTCGGTGAGCTTCTCGCCAAGGTAGATCAGCGCATCGGGCAAGGTGTAGTTCGAGATCATCTGGTTGATCAGCGACAGCGCCTCATCGATCTCCAGCCCGGCGAAAAACCCCTCGGCCTGCGCCTCGGCGATCAGCTCGCACAGGTAGTGGTCGGCGAGGTCGACATAGGAGCGCACCCGCTCGAAATTGGCCGCGCCCATCTCGCACAGGATCGTGAAATGCTCGGGGTCCGCCCGGAACCGCTCGCGCGAGATCACGAAGCGGCGGCGGAAGAATTCGTACATCTTGCGCTGCGGGGGAAGGCTTGAGGCGAGCACCTCCTCCATCACCGCCATGTGCGGGGCAAGCCACGACTGGGCGACGGCATCGAAAAGGTCGTCGTAATCGGCGAAAAGCGCCTCGAAGCGCGTGCGGGTGAGGCCGCTTTCGGCCATGGCCACGGTCCAGGCGATCTCGGAGCCGCGTTCCTTCACGAGTTCAAGGACATGGCGCGCGATCCGCTCGCGCTCCTCCTCGCGCAGGGTGGGGTTGAGAGCCATGATCGCTGCGCCTCCTTGATTGCGCGCAACATACGCCAAGCAAGCGCAAGCTTAAAGGGTGCGGCCATGCTTTTTGTGCGGCGCAGCAGCACGGTTGGTCGATCAGGTGGCCCTCAGCCCTTGGGCGGCAGCGGGAAAAATGCCGAGGTCCGCCGCTTGTATTCGGCGTATTTGTCGCCCTTGGTCTTGTCCAGACCCTTTTCCAGCAGTGTAACACCCGACCATTTGGTAAGGGTGAAGCTGAGGAACAGCGGGCCGATGATCGTCGCCGCCGCATATTGCCATCCGGCGGCCGCACAGGCGAGCCAGATGCCCCACCACGCAGCGAAGTCACCGAAATAGTTGGGGTGGCGGGTGTAACGCCACAGCCCGGTGTCGAGCACCTTCCCATGGTTCGCGGGGTCCGCCTTGAAGCGGGTGAGCTGCCAATCGCCCGCCCATTCGAAGAACACGCCGACGCTCCACAGCGCGAAGCCCGCCCACGCCAACGGCGGGATCGGGCTAGGTTCGGGGCTCGCCAGAATGCCGACCTGCGCGGGGCTCGACACGGCGAACAGCAGCACCGCCTGCATGAGCCACACCTTGGTCAAGGCGGCGCGGGCGAATTGGCCCTGTTCGCGCGGCTTTCGCATGATCAGCTTGTAGCGCTTGTCCTCGCCTTCCTTGCGCCAGCGCAAGACCAGATAGATGCCGAGCCGGAAGCCCCAGGCTGCGGTCATCACCATGATCAGCGTCGCCAGCGCGCCGGGGCCGCCGGGCACATGCAGCCAGCTTGCGACCGCAAGAATGCCCATCCCTGCGCCCCAGAAGGCGTCGATGAAGCTGACGTCGTTGATCTTCACAGAAATCGCCCACTGGATCAGGACCAGCACGATCAGGATTGCGGCATTCAGGGCAAGCAGTTCAAACATGGTTCTTTCCGGCGATAATGTCGCGCGCCTGTTGTTCGAGCACCTTGAACCGCTCGTAATCGGGCAGCTTGGAGCGAAACCACTCGGCGATCCTGAGCAGGTCCTCCCCATAATTGCCGGTGGGGATCATCGGCGGGCCGAAGCTGATGCGCTTCCTCACATTGTCGGCAAAGGCGGGGACGATGGGGACATTGGCGGAGCGGGCGATGTGGTAGAAGCCCGATTTCCACTTGCCATCGGTCTTGCGCGTGCCTTCGCAGGCGATCACCAGCGCGAGCTCGTCGCGCGCGGCGAATTCATTGGCGACCTGCTCGGTGGCGTTGAGGCGGGAGCGGCGGTCGACCGGGATGCCGCCCATATCGAACATGAAGTTCCGCATCGGCCACTGGAACAGCGTATGCTTGCCCATGAAGTTGGGTTTCACGCCCTCCTCGTGGGTGGCGCCGGTGAAGAACACGAAGTCCCAGTTCGAGGTATGCGGCGCGCCGGCCAGCACGTATTTCTTGAGATGCTTGGGCAGCGGGTCGACGACCTTCCAGCCTTGGAGATACCAGATGGCAAGGATGATCCGACGCACGATGCGCGAGAGCAAGGTGGGCGCGCGTGTCGGCGCAGCGGTCAGTGGTGAGTGCAAGCGTGCGCCCCTCCCAAAAGGCTCGCGCCCTTGTGGCCTAACATGGGTTAGCTACGCAAGGGGGCGGGGGAGGGTTTCAGACGCAGAGGCCGCGCGCCCGGCTCACATCCGGAACACGCCAAAGGCAGGCCGCTCCGCAATCGGGGCTTCGAGGCAGGCGGCGAAGGCCAGCCCCAGCACATCCCGCGTCTGCACCGGATCGACCACGCCGTCGTCCCACAGGCGGGCGGTGGCGTAGTAGGGGTTGCCTTCGTCCTCGTATTTCTGCCGGATCGGCGCCTTGAAGGCCTCGGCCTCGTCGGGCGACCAGCTGTCGGCGTCGCGGTGGACTGTCGCCAGCACCGAAGCGGCCTGCTCGCCGCCCATCACCGAGATGCGCGCGTTGGGCCAGGTGAAGAGGAAGCGGGGGCTATAGGCGCGGCCGCACATCCCGTAATTGCCCGCGCCAAAGCTGCCGCCGATCACCACGGTGACTTTCGGCACGGTCGCGGTGGCGACCGCAGTGACGAGCTTCGCGCCGTGCTTGGCGATACCTTCCGCCTCGTATTTCCCGCCGACCATGAAGCCTGAGATGTTCTGGAGGAACAGCAGCGGAATGCGCCGCTGGCAGGCCAGCTCGATGAAATGCGCGCCCTTCTGCGCGCTTTCGGAGAACAGCACGCCGTTATTGGCGAGGATCGCGACCGGCATCCCCCAGATATGCGCAAAGCCGCAGACCAGCGTGGCGCCGTAATGCGCCTTGAACTCGTGGAACTCGCTCCCGTCGACCAGCCGCGCGATCACTTCCTTCACGTCATAGGGCGCGCGCACGTCCTCGGGGATGAGGGCGTAGAGGTCTTCGGCGTCATACTTCGGCGGGCGCGGGTCTTTCAGGCCGACGTCCTTGGCCGCGCCGGTGTTGGCGCCGAGGTGCGAGACGATATCGCGCACGATGGTGAGCGCGTGCTCGTCATTCTCGGCGAGGTGATCGACCACGCCGGACTTCTTGGCGTGGAGATCGCCGCCGCCCAGGTCTTCGGCGGTGATCTGCTCACCCGTCGCCGCCTTCACCAGCGGAGGCCCCGCGAGGAAGATCGTGCCCTGATTGCGGACGATCACCGTCTCGTCGGACATGGCGGGGACATAGGCGCCTCCGGCGGTGCAGCTCCCCATCACGCAAGCGATCTGCGGGATGCCCAGCGCACTCATGTTCGCCTGATTGAAGAAGATCCGCCCGAAGTGGTCGCGGTCGGGGAAGACCTCAGCCTGATGCGGCAGGTTCGCCCCGCCGCTATCGACCAGATAGATGCACGGCAGGCGGTTCTCCTGCGCAATCTCCTGCGCGCGCAGGTGCTTCTTGACCGTCATCGGGTAGTAGGTGCCGCCCTTCACGGTCGCATCGTTGCACAGGATCATGCACTGGCGGCCCGAGACGCGGCCGACGCCCGTGATGATCGAGGCGCCGTTGACGTCGCCCTCGTACATCCCGTTGGCGGCAAGTTGGCCGACTTCGAGGAAAGGCGAGCCAGGATCGAGCAGCCGCTCCACCCGCTCGCGCGGCAGAAGCTTGCCGCGCGACACGTGCCGCTCCCGATGCTTCTCCGGCCCGCCCAGCGCGGCTTCGGCCACGGCAGCGCGCAGTTCCTGCGCGAGGGCATGGTTATGCGCAAAGCGGGCCTTGGCCTCGGGGCTTTCGCGGTCGAGCTTGGTGGTGAGAGTGGGGGCGGTCATTTGCGAGCCACTTCATAGAGTGACCAGACAAGGCCGACGAGCGCCGTCGCGAAGGCCATGCCGATCAGGATGGTGAGAAAGCCAAGGTCGAAATTGCCGGGGTCGGAGCGCTCCGGACTATAGACCTTGCCGAAGAAGGATCCGAACAGCATGCCGAGGCAGGCCGCCCAGCCGGCGATGAAGAGGTGACTGCGCAGCGGCGTCGGGCGCGCCATCAGGATCGCGCCGGCCAGCAGGATTCCCCCGGTCCAATAGTCGTCAAACCAAGAGGGCCAAGGCCGCCCGGTCCCCCAAGTGCGGATCCCCTCGCCGATCATCAGCGACAGCGCAAGCCCTCCCCCGAGCACGCGCAGGATCGCGAGGGGCAATCCCGACCGGATCATAGAAATTCTCCGTCATGCTGAACTTGTTTCAGCATACATTTCTCCGTTCGCGCCGCCCGTTCTTTTCCGCGCGATGGACCCTGAAACGAGTTCAGGGTGACGATTGATGGGCCAAGCCTCACCCCGCCGCCCCGATCAGCTCGCGCCCGATCAGCATCCGGCGGATTTCGTTCGTGCCTGCGCCGATATCCAGCAGCTTGGCGTCGCGCATGTAGCGTTCGACCGGCCAGTCGGTCGTGTAGCCCGCGCCGCCCAGCGCCTGCACGCTTTCGGCGGCGACCTTGAAGGCGTTTTCCGACGCCAGCAAAATCACCCCCGCCGCATCGAAACGCGTCGTCTGCCCGGCGTCGCACGCCTTCGCCACCGCATAGGTATAGGCGCGCGCCGATTGCAGGGCGACATACATGTCGGCGACCTTGGCCTGCATCAATTGGAACGAGCCAATCGGCTTTCCGAACTGCTTGCGCTCGCGCAGGTAGGGGATCACCGTGTCGAGGCACGCCTGCATGATGCCGAGCTGCAACCCGGCGAGCACCACGCGTTCGTAATCGAGCCCGCTCATAAGCACGCCGACGCCGCCGTTCACCGGGCCCATCACCCGCTCCTCGGGGATGAAGCAGTCGGTGAACACCAGCTCTGCGGTGGGCGAGCCCTTCATGCCGACCTTGCTGATCTTCTGGCCGATGGCAAAGCCCTCGTCGCCCTTCTCGATCAGGAAGGCGGTGATGCCGCGCGATCCGGCATGGCCATCGGTCTTGGCATAGACCACCAGCGTGTCGGCTTCCGGCGCGTTGGTAATCCAGAACTTGGTGCCGTTCAGCACGTAGCCGCCCTGCACCGCATCGGCCTTCAATTTCATCGAAACGACGTCCGACCCCGCGCCCGCCTCCGACATGGCGAGGCTGCCGACGTGTTCGCCCGAGATCAGCTTGGGGAGATATTTCGCCTTCTGCTCGTCATTCCCCCAGCGGCGGATCTGGTTGAGGCACAGGTTCGAGTGCGCGCCATAGGAGAGGCCGACGCTGGCGCTCGCCCGCGAGACTTCCTCGACCGCGATCACATGCTCAAGATAGCCGAGGCCCAGCCCGCCCCATTCCTCTTCCACCGTGATGCCGTGGAGGCCCAGCGCGCCCATCGGCTGCCACAGCTCGCGGGGGAAGCGGTCCTCGCGATCAGTGCGTGTCGCAAGCGGCATGATCCGCTCGTCAGCGAAGCGCGCCGTGGTGTCGCGGATCATCGTGGCCGCTTCGCCGAGCTGGAAGTCGAAATCGGGGGTGGCGCGCATTTTATGTCCTGCCGGTGTAATGATCGTTCGAGCGCTGCGCATAGCAAGGCCGCGCGGAAAGGCCAATCGGGGACGCTGGCGTCGCGGCGCGACAATCGCTAATCGGGCAGGGAATGGAAACCCCGCCGCCCCTGCTCCGCTTCGACGGGGTGACCTGCCGCTTCGGCGAGGTCACGGCTGTTGGCGGCGTCTCCTGCGACATCGCGGCTGGCAGCTTTGTCGCGCTGGTCGGGGCCTCGGGATCGGGCAAGTCGACCCTGCTGAAGACCGTGAACACGCTGGTCACGCCGAGCGCGGGCCGCGTGCTGTTCGGCGGCGAGGCGGTGACCGCGCTCCCGCCCGCCCGCCTGCGCCGCCGCGTCGGCTACGTTTTCCAGGGCATCGGCCTGTTCCCGCATTTCTCGGTCGCGGAAAACATCGCCATCGGACCGCGCCTTGCGGGCGAAAAACTGCCGCCCGAACGGATCGCCGAACTGCTCGCGCTGGTCGAGCTCGACCCCGCCTATGCGCGGCGGATGCCCGATGCACTCTCCGGGGGCCAGCGCCAGCGGGTGGGGGTCGCCCGGGCGCTGGCGGGCGGGCCGGAGCTGCTCATCATGGACGAGCCCTTCGGCGCGCTCGATCCGCTCACCCGCGACGCGCTGGGCCGCAAGGTGCGCGAATTGCACGAGACGCTCGGCCTCACCACGGTGATGGTCACCCACGACATGGCCGAGGCGCTGCTGCTGGCCGACCGGGTGCTGGTGATGGACCGGGGCGCACTCGTCGCCGACGAGACCCCGCACGCACTGCTCGCCGGCGCGGGCGGGGCGGTGGCGCAGCGGCTCGCCAGCGTGCCGCGCGAACAGGCCGAGCGCCTCGCGGCGCTTGAAGGCCTCGGGGAGGGCCCGCGCTGATGCGCGAGATCTGGGACATCCTTCCCGGCCTCGGTGACAAGCTGGCGGCGCACGTCGTGCTCTCTGCCAGCGCGATCGGCCTTGCCATGCTCATCGCCCTGCCGCTGGCGGTCTGGGCAAGCCGCTCGCCGGTGATTGCGCGCCTTTCGCTGAGCCTCGCCAGCCTTGTGCAGACCATTCCGGCGCTGGCCCTGCTGGCGCTGTTCTTCCCGCTGCTGCTCAGCTTGCGCAGCGTTTTCGGCGAGGGCCTGCCGACCCTGGGCTTCCTCCCCGCGCTGATGGCGCTCACCCTCTATGCGCTGCTGCCGATCCTCCGGAATGCCGTCACCGCGCAGGCCAATCTCGATCCGGGCGTGCTCGAGGCGGCGGACGGCGTGGGGATGACGCGCTGGCAGAAGCTCGCGCTGGTCGAGGCGCCCTTGTCGGCCCCCTTCATCATGGCCGGCATCCGCACCGCAAGCGTGTGGACGATCGGCGCCGCGACACTTGCCACCACCATCGGCCAGCCGAGCCTCGGCGACCCGATCTTCGCAGGCCTCCAGACCCAGAACTGGGCGCTGGTCGTCGCGGGGTGCCTGGTGAGCGCGGGGCTGGCGCTGGTGGCCGACTGGCTGTTGTGGTGGGTAGAGCGCGGCATCGACGAGCGCAAACGCTGGAAGTGGGCAGCGGCCCTGATGGCGGTGGTGGCGGGCGTCACCGGAGCACTCGCATCGCAGGCGGAGGGCAAGGACAGGGACACGATCATCATCGCTGCCAAGCAGTTCTCCGAGCAGTATATCCTGGCGCAACTGATCGGCCAGCGGCTCGAGGCGGCGGGCTACCGCGTCGAATATCGCGACGGGCTGGGGAGCGCCGTGGTGCACTCGGCGGTGGCGAGTTCGAGCATCGACATCTCGGTCGACTACACCGGAACGATCTGGACGAATTACCTCAAGCGCACCGACAACCCGGGGCGCGAGGCGATGTACCGGACGATCCGCGACTGGGAGATGCGCGAGAACGGCGTCAGGGTGCTGGGCCGCCTCGGCTTCGAGAACGCCTATGCCTTCGCCATGCGGCAGGATCGCGCCGCCGCGCTCGGGGTCACCTCGCTCGCCGATCTCACCGCGAAGGCCCCGCGGCTCACCATCGGCGGCGACCCCGAATTCTTCGAGCGGCCCGAATGGATCGCGGTGCGCGACGCCTATGGCCTCGGGTTCGGCAGGAGCCGCAACTTCGCGCCGACCTTCATGTACAACGCGCTGCAATCAGGGGAGGCTGACGTGATCAGCGCCTACACCTCGGACGGGCGGATCGCGGCGGACAAGCTGGTCGTGCTGGAAGACCCCGAGGGCGCGCTGCCAAGCTACGACGCGATGCTGATGCTCAGCCCGCGCATCGCCGGCGACAAGGGCGTGATCGCCGCGCTCCAGCCCCTGATCGGCGCGATCAGCGTCGAGGCGATGCGCGAGGCGAACCTCGCCGTCGACCGCGAGGACGCGCAGAAACAGACGCCGAAGCAGGCGGCGGAGGAACTGGCGAGGAAGGCGGGGCTCTAGACCTCACGGTGGTGCGCTGGATCGGTCGCGCAGCGACCGCAAGGCCGCCCGCCCGCCCGCAGCGACGCGATCTTCAGATCGCATGAGCGAGGACACGGCACGCCGGCTGGCGTGCCACAATCAGGACGCCTTCTTCCACACCTGCGTCTGGCAGAAGGGACCGACACAACCCTTGACCTCGAGCGTCCCGGCATCCTTGCGGCGGACTTCGGAGGTGTAGCTGCGCCCGGTCTTGGGATCATAGACCTGCCCGCGCCACACGCCCTCTTCTGCCACGAGGCCGGTGAGGATCGCGGTGCCGATCAGCTTTCGCGTCCGCTTGGCGGGGTCGGAATTGTTGATGTCGCGCTGGTCCTTGCCGCCCTTGGGAAGGATCAGGAAGCGCTCGATCGTGCCGCACTGCGCCTTGCCGCACTTGCCGATCGCCACCACCGCATCCTTCTCGGCCGTCACCCAGCGGCCCGTGATCGGCTCGGCCGCCTGAGCCGGGCTGGCGAGCATCGCCAGTGCAAGGGAGAGTGCAACCGCTTTCGTCCTCATTGTCGTCATCCTCAATCAAACCCAACCCCGAACGGCCAGCGCCGCCCGCAGATCCCAAGCACCTTGAACAGCGTGCCCATCTGGCTGTCCTCGACCAGCCGGTCGCGCTGGCGGCGGATCTTGTCCTTGTCGCGCGGGTTGCGGCGCTGCAAGGCCTCCATGCGCGTGTCGATCCCCATCTGGCGCAGCCATTCGCCCTGATAGGTGAGGCCCATGAGGTCCGCGCCGTTGGCGAGAGCGACGTCGCGCAGCAGCTCGAAATCGACATGGGCGGTGATGTCGGCCTCGCCGGGATGGGCGAAGACATCGACCTTTTCGTGCGCCTTCAGCGCCTGCAAGGTCGATCCCGAGCGCAGTTCCATGTGGCCATAGTCGATGATCAGCGCCGCACCGCCCTGGTTGCGCAGGCGCTGCGCGATCTCGGCCATCAGCGCCGCCGCCGCCGGGCTGGTCTCGATCATCGCGCCCTGTGAGGCCCGGACCCAGCTGGGCGGGACGAGATGGTCCATCCGCTCGCGCCCCGCCACGAAGGTGAACCGATCGCCGTCGAGCCCGACGAGGCGGTCGAACCAGCCGTCGGCAGAGCGCACCAGCTGGTGCACCGGCAGGGCATCGAAGAACTCGTTGGCGACGATCAGCAGCGGCGCATCGTCGGGCAGGGTCGAAATGTCGTGGTGATGGTGGCACCCCGGGAAGGCCTCGCGCTGGAGTGCCCTGAGACTTGCGGAGGTCTCGACGAAGTGGATCTCCGGCGCGAACTCATAGCGCGCCGCCGCCCCCAGCGCGTCCTTCGCCAGCGTGCCGCGCCCGGGGCCGAGCTCGACATAGTGGATGCGCTTGCGGCTGCCCATGCGCACCCACAGGTCGGCGAGCCACAGGCCGATGAGCTCGCCGAACATCTGGCTGATCTCGGGGGCGGTGATGAAATCGCCCCGCTCGCCCAGAGGGTCGCGGCTGGCGTAGTAGCGCGCGTTGCTCTCACCCATGAACTGCGCGAGGCTGATGGGCCCGGTCTCGCGGATCAGGCGCTTGAGGGTGGCGGGCACATCGACAGTGGCGCGGGCGCGCACCTCGGCTTCGAGGCGGGCCTGCTCCTCTGCCGCACGGCGGGCCTCGGCTTCGGCCGCAGCCCGGGCTTGCGCCTGTGCTTCGCGGCGCGCTGCTTCAGCGGCCCCGGCGCGGGCCTGATCGCGCGGGTCAGGCCCGAGCGGAGCGGATGCCGCAGCGGCCGAGGCGCCGGGCTCGGGATCGATCAGCCGCAGCGCGCTGCGCCAGACCCGCCTGCCGCCGCTCAGGCCGGTGCCGTCGTTCCCGCCGTCAGCGGCTTCCTGCGCAGCGCGTAGATCACGACAATCAATCCGGTCAGGATAAGCGGTATCGTCAGCCATTGTCCCATCGATAGCCCGGTCCGGGCGGCAAAGTCAGCCAGTTGTTGATCGGGCTGGCGGAAAAATTCGACGATGAAGCGTGAGCACCCCATGCCGAGCGTGAACACCCCGGCGAGCAGGCCCGGGCGGTAACGGGCGCGGGTTTTCCAGAACAGCAGGAGCATGACGACGAGCATCACCAGCCCCTCGAGTCCGGCCTGGTAGAGCTGGCTCGGGTGGCGGGCGAGCTGGTCGGGATCGCTCGGGAAGATCATCGCCCAGGACACGTCGCTGACGCGGCCCCACAGCTCCCCGTTGATGAAGTTGGCAAGCCGGCCGAGCAGCATCCCCATCGGCACGCCGACCGCGACATAATCGACCACGCGGATGAAGTTCAGCCTGTCGCGCCAGGCGACCCACGCCATCGCGGCGGTAACGCCCATGAGGCCGCCGTGGAAGCTCATCCCCCCGTCCCACAGGCGCAGCAGCTTCCACGAGACCAGCCCCTCGCCCGAGAAATCGGTGAAGGCGCTGGGGGTGCCCGTCTCGCCGCCGGTGTAGAACAGGGCATAGCCCAGCCGCCCGCCGAAAATCACGCCGAGCGTGCAGTAGAAGAACAGATCGTCGGCATGGCGCTGTGCCATTGGCGCGCCCGGCTGCTTGAGAGCCTTGGAGGTGTGCCAATAGGCGAAGACCACCCCGAGCAGGTAGGCCAGCGAGTAGAAGCGCAGCGTGAAGAAGCCCAGGGCGATGCCCGGCTTCAATCCCAGATCGGCCCAGTAGATCGGATCGGCAGCGTTGCTTGCGGCAAGTAGTGACAGCACGGAGCGAACCTCTTATTGCAATGATATGCCGTATCGGCGGGCCCGAAAGGGCCCCGGTCGCGCTGGCGCTTCTGGCACAGCATCCGGGGCAGGGGAAGGGGCGCGGGAACGCCTAGGCAGAATGGGACAGGCAATTCGGGACGGGTCGCACCCGGCCAGAGGGCCGCAACAACTAGAGAGAGGAAATCACCGCATGCCCACCCAGCTGGACAATGCGCTCGAAGCGATCATCACCGGCCTCACCGCCAAGGGTCAGCCCTTCGCCACCATGCCCTTCACCCGCGACGGGATCGAGATGCCGGTCTTCGTCGGCGCACCGCCGACGCTGGCGCACTACTTCGCCCACTTCGCGGGCCAGAACGGTGCCCTGCCCTTCCTCGTCGACGGCGACATCCGCCTCAGTTTCGCCGAGACCTATGCCGCCGCGACCCACGTGGCCGAGGGTCTGGTGCGCCTTCACGGGGTGCAGAAGGGCGACCGCGTCGCGATTGCCGCGCGCAATTCGGCCAACTGGATGATCGCCTATATGGGGATCATCATGGCGGGCGGCTGCGCGACCCTGCTCAACGGCTTCTCGAGCGGCGAGGAGCTGGCCTATGCCATCGACCTTGCCGAAGCCAGGCTGGTGCTCGCCGACGAGGGTCGCGCCGCGCGGCTCGAGGGCCATGCCCATGCCGGCACGATCGTGCTGTTCAGCCACGGCAACGCGCCTGCCGAGGGCCTCGCCGCGACCTGGGCCGCGCCCGAAGGCACGCCTGCCGCGATCGCACTACTTGGCGAACTCGGCCCCGATGATCTGGCGACGATCCTCTACACCTCGGGCTCGACCGGCAAGTCGAAGGGCGCATGGTCCGATCACCGCGGCGTCGTCCACGGCGTGATGAGCTTTGTCGCGCAATCCGCGATGGCCAAGGTCCTTGTCGAATCGCAGGGCGAGGTGTTGACCGATCAGCCTTGCGCGATCGTCGCCGTGCCGCTGTTCCACGTCACGGGCGAGGTGCCGCTGTTCCTCCAGAGCTTCGCCATCGCCCGCAAGCTGGTGCTGATGCCCAAGTGGGATGCCGGCCTCGCAATCCGGCTGATGGCGGAGGAAAAGGTCTCCTACTTCGTCGGCGTCCCGCTCATGAGCTACGAGATCGCCAACCACCCCGACCGCGCCAAATACGATCTCTCGGCGTGCAAGAGCTTCGCCGCAGGCGGCGCGCCGCGTCCGGTGGAGCACGTCACCCGCATCAAGGAAGCCTTCCCCGGCGGCTTCCCGCTATTGGGCTACGGCCTCACCGAGACCAATGCGGTCGGCTGCGGCAACTTCAACGAGAACTACCTCGCCAAGCCCGGCTCCACCGGGCGCGCATCGAAGCCGATGGTCGATCTGCGCATCCTCGACGATGCGGGCAACGAACTGCCCAGGGGCCAGATCGGCGAGGTCTGCATCCGCTCGGCCTGCAATTTCCGCGGCTACTGGAAGAACGAGGAGGCCACCAAAGCCGCCTTCACCGACACCGGCTTCTTCCGCTCCGGCGATCTCGGCTATCTCGACGAGGACGATTACCTGTTCATCGTCGACCGCAAGAAGGACATCATCATCCGCGGCGGCGAGAACATCTCCTGCATCGAGGTGGAGGATGCGATCTACGCCCATGACGACGTCGGCGAGTGCTCGGTGTTCGGCCTGCCCGACGAGCGCTTCGGCGAGGTGCCCGCAGCGGTCTATGCGATGAAGGAGGGCCGCCCTGCGGTCTCCCCGGCCGAGCTGCGCGCCTTCCTGCTCGAACGGATCGCGCCCTTCAAGGTGCCGCTCGAACACCAGATCTGGCTGACCCACGAAGCCCTCCCGCGCCTCGGCACGCAGAAGATCGACAAGCGCACGGTCAAGGCCCGTTTCCTGGCGGAAGCCGTCCCGGCGTGACCGGCACGTGAGCCCGCTGTGAGCCCTAGGCGCGTCCCCGGACAGCGCGCGATCATCGACCGGCGCGCGCTGGCCGAGGAGATCGCGGCGCTGCACGCGGCCCAGGGGGAGCGGGCGCGTCCGGCGATCGTCACCGCCCTGCGCATGGCGCTGGGCGAGGGCCGCGCCGAGCTCGCCCGCCGTCTGGAGGAGACGCCGTCCGCCGGCCACGAGGTTACGGGCGGCTTCTCCTTCCTGATGGACCAGCTGCTGCGGGTGATCCACGATCACGTCACCGCGCATCTCTACCCCGTCGCGGGCCGGACCCAGGCCGAACGCCTCGCGATCCTTGCGGTGGGCGGCTACGGGCGCGCCGAAATGGCGCCCCATTCCGATGTCGATGTCGCCTTCATCACCCCGAACAGGCGCGCGCCGTGGTGCGAGCAGGTGATCGAGACGATGCTCTACCTGTTGTGGGATCTCGGCCTCAAGGTCGGCCATTCGAGCCGCACGGTCTCCGACACGATCCGCATGGCGAAAGAGGATCTGACGATCCGCACCGCCCTGCTCGAGAGCCGTCTCGTATGGGGCGAGCAGCCGCTCTACGACGAGCTGCGCAGCCGGTTCTGGAACGAGGTCGCGCGCGGATCGGAGCGGCAGTTCCTCAATGAAAAGCTGGCCGAGCGGGACGCGCGCCACAAGCGGATGGGTGACAGCCGCTATGTCGTCGAGCCCAATATCAAGGAGGGCAAGGGCGGCCTCAGGGACCTCCAGACGCTCTACTGGATCGGCAAGTATGTCCACCGCGTCCAGAACGCCGCCGAGCTGGTCGATGTGGGCCTGCTCACCGCGAGCGAGTATCGCAGCTTCCGCCGCGCCGAGGGCTTCCTGCTGGCGGCGCGCTGCCACAT
The DNA here is from genome assembly GCA_027486035.1 of Erythrobacteraceae bacterium. Lineage (GTDB taxonomy): Bacteria > Pseudomonadota > Alphaproteobacteria > Sphingomonadales > Sphingomonadaceae > Erythrobacter. The sequence continues at coordinate 17,019 of JAIXPX010000028.1, forward strand.
GCACATCCTGACCGACCGTGCCGAGGACCGCCTGACCTTCGATCTCCAGCGGCAGGTGGCCGAGCGGATGCTGTTCGCCGACCGCCCCGGCAAGAGCGCGGTCGAGCGGTTCATGCAGTACTACTTCCTGCAGGTGAAGCGGGTGGGAAGCCTCACTGGCGTGTTCCTTGCGCACCTCGACGAGGAATTCGCCAGGAAGCGGCCGCGCACCGGCTTCTTTGCCGGCTTCACCCAGCGGCCCCGGATGTTCAAGGGCTACATCGTCGATGCCGGGCGCATCCGCGCACCGGGCGATGACTGGTTCAAGGCCGATCCGGTGCGCCTCATCGAGGTGTTCCAGCTGGCCGAGGCCGAGGGGCTGGAGATCCACCCCGAGACCATGCGCCAGGCAGGCCGCGATGCGCGCCTGATCGACGGCAAGCTGCGCCGCGACCGTCGCGCCAATGCGCTGTTCCTCGAGCTGCTGTCGGGCCGCAAGGACCCCGAAACGGCGCTGCGCTGGATGAACGAGGCCGGCGTGTTCGGCCGCTTCGTCCCCGATTTCGGCCGGGTCAACGCGCAGATGCAGTTCGACATGTACCACCACTACACGGTCGACGAGCACACCATCCGCGCCATCGGGCTCCTCAGCCAGATCGAGCGCGGGCTGCTCGCGGCCGACCACCCGCGCGCGACGCGCGAGTTTTCCAAGCTCGCCTCGCGCCGGGCGCTCTATGTGGCGGTGCTGCTCCACGACATCGCCAAGGGGCGCGGGGGCGACCACTCGGTGCTCGGCGCCGAGGTCGCGAACCGGCTGTGCCCGCGCTTCGGGCTCGACGAGAAGGAGACCGATCTCGTCGCCTGGCTGGTGCTGCAACACCTGCTGATGAGCCGCACCGCGCAGAAGCGCGATCTCACCGATCCCAAGACGATCGAGGATTTCGCCGGCGAGGTGCAGAGCCTCGAGCGCCTGAGGAACCTCGCGATCCTCACTGCGGTCGATATCCGCGCGGTGGGGCCGGGCACGTGGAACAGCTGGAAGGGCCAGCTCCTCGGCGAGCTCTACGACGCCGCGCAGGAACGCCTGCGCCTCGGCCACAAGGGCACCGGGCGCAAGCAGCGGGTTGCGGCCAAGAAAGATGCGGCGGCGCGGCTGCTCGGCGATGCGGGCGAGCTCGTCGACACCATCGGCGCGCAGCTCGGCGATGCCTACTGGATCGCCGAACCCGAGGACATCATCGCCAGCAACCTCGCGCAATATGACGCCGCCGAAGCCGCCGGCGAGGCGCTCTCGATCCGCTGCGAGGTGGACGAGACACGCGGCGCGACGCGGGTCAGCGTCATCGCGCAGGACCACCCCGGCCTGTTCTACCGCATGGCGGGCGGCATCCACCTGGCCGGCGCGAACATCATCGACGCGCGCATCCACACCGCCAGGAGCGGCTTTGCGGTCGACAATTTCCTGGTGCAGGATCACAACGCCCAGCCGTTCCGCGAGGCCGCGCAGATGGCGCGGATCGAGAAAGGCATCCGCGACGCGCTGCTCGCCAAGGTCGAACTGGTGCCCAAGCTGGCGGCCCGGCCCCTCGCCCATTCGCGCGCCCAGGCCTTTGATGTCGCCCCGCGGGTCGGCTTCGACAATGATGCCTCGAACCACTTCACCGTGATCGAGGTCACCGCCCGCGACCGCCCCGCGCTGCTCAACCGTCTGGCGCACGCGCTCTACAAGGCGAGCCTGATCGTCCACTCGGCGCACATCACCGCCTATGGCGAGGCAGCGGCGGACACCTTCTACGTCACCGACCTGACCTCGGCCAAGATCAAGGCCCCCGAGCGCCTCGCCGAGATCGAGGCGGCCCTGCTGGCTGCGGCCAGCGACCAGCGCCAGCAGCAACTCGAGCAGGTCTGAGTTCAACTTCCTGAAGATACGTCTTTTTGCAAGTGCGCATCGGTCTGCCCTGATTAGGTTGCAATACCGGAACGTATTGCTAAGGGAGCGGCCCTCAACTCAGGGAGAGTTACAAAATGACCACCGCACTTTCCGTGCCGGGCCGCCTGCGGCTCGGCAAGCTGGCGCTGCTTCTCTCGGCCGCCACGTTGACCCCTTTCGCCGCTCACGCACAGGATGCCGAGCAGCAAGACACCAACGCGATCGACGCGATCAACGAGATCCTCGTCACCGGCACCAAGAAGAAGGATGCCGAAAACGTCCAGGACATTCCGCTGGCCGTGACCGCGTTCAACGCCGGCACGCTTGAAGCGTTCAAGATCCGCGACATCTCCGGCCTGTCGTTCCAGGCCCCGACCGTCAGCCTCGATCAGGTCGGCACCAGCCGCGGCACCGCCAACTTCACGGTTCGCGGCCTTGGCATCAACTCCTCGATCCCCTCGATCGACCCCACCGTCGGCGTGTTCGTCGATGGCGTCTATCTCGGGATCAACGGCGGCGTGGTGTTCGACCTGTTCGACCTAGACTCGGTCGAAATCCTGCGCGGCCCGCAGGGCGTGCTGTTCGGCCGCAACGTGACCGGCGGCGCGGTGGTGATCAACACCGGCAACCCGACCGAGGACTTCCGCGGCAAGTTCCGCGCGGCGGTTGACGGCCCGGCGGTCGATGGTGGCCGCGGCGGCGCCAACTACACCGTCAGCGGCGTGGTCTCCGGCCCGATCATCGAAGACAAGCTGCTGTTCAAGGTCGGCGCCTACTACAACAAGGACGAAGGCTACTTCCGCAACCTTGCCGCCGCCACCATCCCGACCCTGCCGGAAAATCACGGCAAGGCCGAAACCAAGATCCTGCGCGGCGCTCTCGAAGCGCGGCTCGGCGGCCTGACCCTGCTCGGCAAGCTCGACTACTTCGAAAGCGACGGCGACGGCCCCTCGGCCCAGAACCGCGGCTTCTTCAACCGCAAGACCTACGACCTGTCGATCGACGAGCCGGGCTTCTACGCCAACGAGATCTGGACGGGCTCGCTCACCGCGACGATCGACATCGGCCCGGGCACGCTGACCAACGTCTTCGGTCACCGCGACTACCAGGCGCGCACCCGCGGCGATATCGACGCCACCCCGAGATTCCTGTTCCACTCGGCCACACTGACCGAACAGGACCAGATCTCGAACGAACTGCGTTACGCGATCTCGAGCGATGGCCTCGACCTCACCTTTGGCGGTTTCTACTTCAAGCAGAACATCGCCTATGACGAGAGCCGCGAGCTGCGCCGCGACCTGCCGGTCAACCTGCGTCCGCCGGTGTTCTACGGCGGCGGCCGCCAGGAGCACGAAGTGCTCGGCGTCTTCGCCAATGCCCAGTACGAGGTCTTCGACGGCTTCTCGCTGATCGGCGGCGTGCGCTGGAATCAGGAGACCAAGGACGCGGGCGTCACCTACATCGTCGCGCGTCCGGCGTGCTCGGTGGTCGCGGGCACCTGCCCGACCGGCACCCAGCCGTTCAACCCGAACACCGAAACCAACGGCTTCCGCGACGATGTGCGCTTCCGCAACATCTCGCCCAAGCTCGGTGCGCAGTACGAGTTCGGCGACAGCCAGATCTACGGCCACTGGAGCCGTGGCTTCCGTTCGGGCGGCTACAACTTCCGCATCACCAACGTGCCGGTCTTCAACCGCGCGTTCCGTGCGACCAACTCGCTCGCCTTCGACGAAGAGCAGGTCGACAACTTCGAGATCGGCGGCAAGTTCCAGACCCCCGACAAGACCCTCACGCTCAACGTGGCGGGCTTTGTCACCAAGGTCGGCAACATGCAGCGCGAGGTGAACCTCGCCGATCCGGGTGCGGGCGTGGTGCAGAACATCCTCAACACCGCTGATGCCACCATCACCGGCTTCGAGGCCGAAGGCCGCCTGCGCGTCACCAATGCTCTGGCACTGACCGCCAACCTCGGCATCACCGACGCCGCCTATGACAAGGTGCTGTTCGACATTTCGGGCGATGGCCTCATCAGCGATGCGGACCTCGCGCTCGACCTGCCGCGCGTCTCGCCGTTGACCATCGGCGCGGGCCTGATCCACGATCTGGACCTCGGCAGCGGCGGCACCATCCTGACCCGGGTGAACTACCAGTACCGCGACCGCGCGGCCTATACCGACGACAACTTCGGCTGGCTCAACGCGCTCGACATGCTGGAAGCGAACATCACCTGGACCACCCCGGTCCAGGGCCTGTCGCTGTCGCTCTACGGCCGCAACCTGCTCGACGACGTGCAGGAAGGCGGCGACACGCAGGTGCCCTTCGCCGGCCCGCTTTCGGATGGCGTGCAGTCGCCCTTCCAGGCGCGTCCGGGTGCCGGCACCTTCTCGCCGCTGATGCGCGGCCGCAACATCGGTATCGAAGCTATGTTCGAGTTCTGATGGTTTGGTGGGATCGCCCGTCCGGGCGATCCTCCTCGCTAGACCCAAAGATCAAGAAAAGGGGCGCTCCGGCAACGGGGCGCCCTTTTTCGTCTCAGCCCTCGGCGGTCGCCAGCAGCAGCGCGGCGGCGCTGTCGTCGAAGGCGACAAAGGCCCATTCGATGCTTGCGGCCGAAATCGGGTGCCAGCCGAAATACATCCGGTTGGTGACGATCTGCCGCTGGCCGGGATCGAAACACCCGATGAAGGCCGCAGCCATCTCCCGCGCTGCCGCTTCTCCAAGCCATGGCCGGGCGGGAACAATCATGTCCTGCGCGAAGGCTTCGGCAAGGGCGGCGCTGGCCGAGCGCGGCGCATCGGGCGGGCCTTCAGCGTCGAGCAGCTCCCAATTGGCGCCGATTGCCTGGTAGCCGAACCCTGTCACGAAGCTGTCGGCGCAGGCGAAGTGCAGCCCCGGCGGAGCGCTGAGGGCACGCACCTCGATGCGGACAGCGGCGCTGCCACCCGACATCGGCCCGCGCCACGCGGCGATGAAGGCCTCCAGCCGGGCGAGGCTCCCGCTCACCCCTGCGCCGCGCCCCGCTCGCCGAACAGCGCCGTGCCCACCCGGACATGGGTCGCCCCCAGCATCACCGCCGTCTCGTAGTCGCCGCTCATCCCCATGCTGAGGCCGGCCACGCCCCCCGAGAGCCCGTTATCGGCGGCCAGCTTGGCGAGGAACTGGAAGAACGGGGCGGCCTCGGTGTCCGCCGGAGGGATGCACATCAGCCCCGCGAGCGGGATGGGGGTGGCGCGGACCTGCGCGAGAAAGTCGGGCAGCCCGGCAATCGGGCAGCCGCCCTTCTGCGGCTCGTCGCCGATATTGACCTGCACGAAACACGGCACCAGCCGCCCGGCCTTGTCCATCGCCCTGGCCAGCGCGGTGAGCAGGCTCGGCCGGTCGAGCCCGTGGATGCAATCGAACAGCGCGACGGCCTCCTCGGCCTTGTTCGACTGGAGCTGGCCGATGAGGTGGAGCGCGATGTCCGGATGGGCCTCGCGCAGGGCGGGCCACTTGGCTTGCGCCTCCTGCACCCGGTTCTCGCCGAATACCCGCTGGCCGGCGTCGATCAGCGGCCGGATCGCTTCGGCACCGTGGGTCTTGCTGACCGCGATCAGCGTCACATCCCCGGGCGAGCGCCGCGCGGGCTTGCAGGCACGGGCGATGTTGCTGCGGACGGTTTCGAGGCGGGAGGCTGCACTTTCCATGGGCGCGCTCTATAGCGGGTGCGTGGCCCGCGCAAAGACTCTCCCCCACCTGTGGCTGATCAGCGATGCGCGCAATGACGCGGGGCTGGAGCGCGCGCTTGCCGCCCTGCCGCGCGGATCGGGGCTGATCTATCGCCACTATCACCTCGCCGGGCCGGAGCGGTTTGCGCGCTTCCGCGAATTGCAGCGCATCGCCAGGGCACGCGGGCATATGGTGGTGCTGGCGGATTCGGCGCTGACCGCGCGTGCGTGGGGCGCGGACGGCACCTATGGCGCGCCGCGCAGCCTTTCCCCCCGCCGGCGCGGGCTGATTCACCTCGCCACGGCGCATGACTTGCGCGAGATCGGGCTGGCGCGGCGGCTCGGGGCGGATGCGGCGCTGCTCTCTCCCGTGTTCCCGACCCGCTCGCACCCGGGCGGCGCGGTGCTGGGGCCGGTGCGCTTCCGGCTACTGGCGCGGCAGGCGCGGCTGCCGGTGATTGCGCTGGGGGGCATGACCGGCGCGAAGGCATGGGCACTCGGCTGGCGAAGCTGGGCGGCGATCGACGGGCTCTCCTGATCGTCACCCCTGCGCAGGCATGGGCCTATCCACTCTCGCGCCACGGCTCCAGCAATGATCGATCCCCGCCTTCGCAGGGATGACGCAGGATCAGCAGGGATTCACCACACGAAGTCGTTTGTCGCTCTTTCCTTGACCGGAATCCCGCGAGGATTCATGATGTGTTCCGCACAGGAGATCCCCCCATGGCCAGCCGCGCGGCCCCACCCGTCAAATCCGGTCGCCAGACCGATGCCGAATGGCGCGCTGGCCTGCGCCGCAGCTTGCGCCGCCTTGCGCAGATGACCGGTGCCGGGCTGCTGCTGGGTGCCTGCCTGTTTCTAGCGCTGGCGCTGGCGAGCTACACCCAGACCGACCCCAGCCCCTCGACCGCGGCCGACCCGGCGGAAGTGAAGAACTGGATGGGCGCTGCGGGAGCCTGGGTGGCGGACCGCGTGCTGCTGATCTTCGGCCTGCCGGGCGCGCTGCTGCTGCCGCTGCTCTACGTCTCGGCGCGCAAGCTGTGGCGCGACGTCGAGAACGGTGACGAGCCCGAAACCACCGCCTGGTGGATGCCGACCGCGCTGCTGCTGATCGCGATGGCCTGCCTTGCCACCGTCCTCAGCCTCGCCTTCGAGGGGCCCGGCGGGACGCTCCCGGCGCAGGCCGGAGGGCTCACCGGCCTGCTCGGCGCGGGGGCGGTGCATGCGGTGGCCGCGCGCTTCGGGACGGGGGCGGAAGGCTGGGTGATCCTCGGTCTGGCCGTCGCCAGCCTCGGCGTGGGCGTCGCGCTCCTCACCCGCATCTTCGCGATCGACTGGCGGGTGCTGATGAGCCTGCCCGAGTTCCTCGGCGGGGGCTCGCTCGCCGGCCTGATGCGCCGCCTGCCGCTGCCGGGCCGCAAGCCTGTGGCCGCGCTCCCCTTTGCCGCGCCCGACGTGGACGAGGATGACCCCGACGGGGATTTCCTCCCCGCCCGCCGCCAGAACCGGGCCAAGCAGGCGACGATCCCCGCCGACAGCGACACGCCGCCGCGCCGCCCGCCGGAGATCAGCGACCCTTCCGCTCCGCCCAAGCGCGCCGACACCGCCAGGACCGCACAGCGCGACATGTTCGCGCCCTACACCCTGCCGAGCCTCGACCTTCTCGCCGAGCCGCCCGCCGACCAGGCGCCCCGGCTCGACAAGCTGGCGCTCGAACGCAACGCCCGCCTGCTCGAGAACGTGCTCGACGACTTCAACGTCAAGGGCGAGATCACCGCGGTGCGCACCGGCCCGGTGGTGACGATGTACGAGCTCGAGCCCGCCCCCGGAATCAAGGCGAGCCGCATCATCGGCCTTGCCGAGGACATCGCTCGCAACATGAGCGCGATCTCCGCGCGCGTCTCCCCGATCCCGGGCCGCACCGTCATGGGGATCGAACTGCCCAACCAGGACCGCCAGACGGTGATGCTGAAGGAGCTCGCCGCGGCGGCCGCCTTCGTCGATGCCAAGGGCAACCTGCCGATCATCCTGGGCAAGGACATTGCCGGCGAGCCGATCATCGCCGATCTGGCTGCCATGCCGCACCTGCTGGTGGCGGGGACCACCGGCTCGGGCAAGTCGGTCGGTCTCAACGTGATCCTGCTCTCGCTGCTCTACCGCTTCACCCCGGCCGAGCTGCGCCTGATCCTGATCGATCCCAAGGTGCTCGAACTCAAGACCTATGATGATATCCCGCACCTGCTCTCCCCCGTGGTGACCGAGCCGGCGAAGTCGGTGCGCGCGCTGAAGTGGGCGGTCGAGGAGATGGAGCGCCGCTACCGGATGATGAGCGCGATCTCCTCGCGCAACATCAACTCCTTCAACGAGAAGGTCTCCGCCGCGATCGCCAAGGGCAAGCCCCTCGGTCGCCGCGTCCAGACCGGCTTCGACCCCGAAACCGGCGAGCAATTGTTCGAGGAAGAACAGCTCGATTACGAGCCGCTGCCGCAGATCGTGCTGATCGTCGACGAGCTTGCCGACCTGATGGTCACGATCGGCAAGGAAATCGAGGTGCTGATCCAGCGCCTCAGCCAGAAATCGCGGGCCGCCGGCATCCACCTGATCATGGCGACGCAGCGCCCCTCGGTCGATGTCATCACCGGCGTCATCAAGGCCAACCTGCCGACCCGCATCAGCTTCAAGGTGACCAGCCGGATCGACAGCCGCACGATCCTCGGTGAACAGGGGGCCGAGCAGCTGCTCGGGCGCGGCGACATGCTCTACAAGCCCAACACCGGCGCGATGCAGCGTGTCCACGGGCCGTTCGTCTCCGACGAGGAGGTCGAGGCCGTCGCCGATCACTGGCGCGCGCAGGGCTCGCCCGCCTATGTCGATGCCGTCACCGAAGAACCCGAGGACAGCTTCGGCTTCGGCTTCGAGGACGACCTCACCGCCTCGGACAACCCCGAGGAGCGCAAGTACCGCCAGGCCTGCCAGATCGTCTTCGAGAACCAGAAGGCCTCGGGCTCGTGGCTCCAGCGCCAGATGGGCGTGGGCTACAACACCGCCGCCAAGTGGATCGAGCGGATGGAGGAAGACGGCTTCGTCGGCCCCGCCAACCACGTCGGCCGCCGCGAGATCTACCGCGACAAGGACGGAAATCCGCTGTGATGTTGGCCACCTGACGGTGGCGCAGACCACCCGCCCCGCCTCCCCACCCGGCCACCATAGCCTGATGGTATCATTGGTGGCCGGGTGGGGAGGCGGGGTGGGTGGTCTGCATCGCGCGCCAGCGCGATCAATCACAAAGATGCAAATCGGCAACGTCTCCGAACCGTAAATCTGTCGTAACGCAGCCTTCATCACGCCGTAGCGGGCGCGTCACCATGCGGTGCCACGGACAAGGCCTCTCTCATGCAACAGGGAAGCCACAAGATGAACCGCACCCGTCACCCGCGCGCCTCGCTGATCGCGCTTGCCACCCTTCTTGCTGCCGCGCCGCAGGCCGCCTTCGCGCAGGACGCCGAGGCGACCGACAGCGACGAACAGCGCAACGCCAATGACATCATCGTCACCGCCCAGAAGATCGAGCAGCGCGCGATCGACGTGCCGATCACCATTTCGGCGGTCAGCGGGGAGCGCATCCGCGACCTTGGCGTGACCGATCTCGACGAGCTGTCCTACTACACCCCCGGCCTGCTGATTCAGGAGCAGAGCGCCAACAACCCCGGCGTCGTCATCCGCGGGATCACTTCGGACAGCGGCTCGGCGCAGGAAGGCCCGCGCATCACGCTCTATTACAACGGCGTCGACATCTCGCGTTCGCGCGGGTCCTATCAGGCGATCTACGATCTGGAGCGGGTCGAGGTCGTGAAGGGGCCTCAAGCCACCCTGTTCGGCACCGCCAGCGCCGTGGGGGCGATCAGCCTCGTCTCGGCCAAGCCACGCCCGGGCTTTTCGGCCGAGGTGCGGGGCGGCTACGGCAATTTCAATCAGACGCTGGTGGGCGGCTTCGTCAATGCCGGGTCGGACGTGCTGGCGGTGCGCCTCGCGGGCGAATGGCGCACGCGCGATGGCTATGTGGAGAATCTCTCGCCCAACCAGGAGAAGGAGCTCTACGCCCAGGACCAGCTCGGCCTGCGCGCCTCGCTGCGCTGGACGCCGACTGACGCGCTGACGGTCGACCTGATCGGCACCTATGACCAGCAGAGGAACGGCGGCACGCCCTTCATCTCCAACACCTTCCCCGCCTTTGCCGGGGCGCCCGGCGGGGCGGCCAATGCCTTCCGCAACGCCAATCTCGGCGGCAATCCGGCGGGCGCGGCGGTGCTGGGGGACGATCAGCTCGGGCTCAACCGCGAGGTCTATGACCTCAACCTGACGCTCGACTACCAGTTCGAGGACGATTGGAGCTTCACCACCGTCAACGGCTACCGCGAATTCGACAGCCGCGAAGTGTTCGACGCTGACGGCAGCGCCGCGCCCTTCCTCGAATTCACCGAAATCGCGCAGGGCTGGCAGTTCAACCACGAGGGCCGCTTCACCTATTCGGGCGACAAGCTGCGCGCCAGCTTCGGCTGGAACGCCTTTATCGAGGACGGCCTCCAGAACGTGCCCTTCGCTACCGAGGAAGGCGTGTTCCTGAACTGCCTCGGCGGCCTGTTCGCCAACCCGCGCCGCCTTTGCGTGGCGCCGAATGGCAGCGTGCCCGCGCTGGGGGCGACCAACCTCCCCTACAACGCGATCCTGTTCGAGAACCAGGGCCGCAACGAGGCCTATTCGGTGTTCGTGGATGCGACCTGGATCCCGGTCGAGGCGCTCGAACTGACCGCCGGGGTGCGGTTCCTCGACGAATATCGCCGCTCGACCTTCTCCTCGCGCATCCCCAACAGCGTGCTGACAGGCGCGCCGCTGATCCCCGGCGGGATCAATACCGGCGGCACCCCGCTGACGGGTGACGACCGCTTCGGCGCTGTGCTGCCGCGCTTCAATGCGCTGTACCGGATTACCGACGACGTGAACGTCTATGCCACGGTCTCGAAGGGCCGCCGCTCCCCGGTGGTGCAGATCAATGCCCGCCGGGTCGGCACCGCAGTCGTCCCCAACCGCACCGATGTGAACGAGGAAATTGTCTGGAACTACGAAGGCGGGATCAAGCTTGCCGCCGGGCCGGTCTCGGCGGCGGTGGGCGTCTATTATCAGGTCTACGACAACTTCCAGGTGTCCGTGCCCGATCCGGCCCGTCCGGGTTTCTTCATCACCGCCAGCGCGGGGAGCGCCAAGAACCTCGGGGTCGAAGGCGAACTGGCGGTCGATGTGGCCGACTGGCTCAATGTGTTCGGCAATTTCAACTACATCGATGCGCAAATCGACAATGATCCGGGCAACGGCAACCTCGCCGGATCGCGTTTCCGCTTGCAGCCGGAATGGCAGGCCTCGGGCGGGTTCACGGTCGATTACGACTTCGGCGGGGCGCGGTTTTTCGCCACGCCGACGGTCACCCACCGCAGCACGATCTTCTTCCAGGTGCCGAGCACCGCGCTGCTCTCGCAGGGGCCGGTGACGCTGGTGAATGCGCGCGCGGGGGTGAGCTTTGCCGATGAGCGGTATGAAATCGCCGCCTTCATCCGCAACGCCACGGACGAGGACTTCCTGCTCGACGCCGGGAACACCGGCGGGGCCTTCGGCGTCCCGACCTTCATCCCGGGCGAGCCGCGCTTCTACGGGGTGGAAGTGACCGCGAAGTTCTGAGCCGGGCTTACTGCGCCATGATCGAGGGCGGGGGACGCGAGTCCTCCGCCCCCTTTCACTTGTCCATCACAGCAGGCGGGGCAAGCGGATCGAAGGGTGAGAGCGGCGCCTGCCCCGGCGCATCGCGCTCGGCGATTTCCTCGGGCGTGAGCGGGCGGAAGCGGATGGAGATCGGGGTGAAGCTGCCATCCTCGCGCTGGCGGATCGTCACGATCCCGCGCTGGTCGCGGTTGCGCAGCTGCTGCTCAAGCTGCACGGCGCGGTCCTGCCCGATATAAAGGCGGCCGCGCTCCAGCGCCTCCCAGCCATAGGCGCCGCCTTCCGGCAGGCGCAGGGGGTGGGTGCAGGGCTGCCCCGCGCGTAGCACAGTCACCTTCTCCAGCGCGGGCGCCCTGCCTTGAAGGCACAATGCTTCGCGCGGCGTATGGCGGAAGGGATCGAAGCCCGGCCAGTCATAGCTGAACTCGACATAGTGCCCGCGCAGGTAATCGCGCGGGTCGTAGCCCATGATCGGCACCTCCCATTCGGTGCCGGCGTGGTAGGTGCGATCGCTCTGGAGCCACAGGGCGGCAAGGCCCGCCAGCGGGAGGAGCGCAGCGGCGAGGCGGGCGAGCCTGATCATGCCGCGCCCTCCGCATCAGGCGCAAATCGCTTCGACACCCGCACCGCGAGCCACGCCACCCCGAGGATCATCAGCCCGGCGAGGATCAGACCGACGCCGCTTCCCAAGAGATCGCCCGCCAGCTCGAAGCTCAACACGATGAGCCGCAGCGCGATCACCGCGACGGCAAGCTGGAACACGCCGCGCCAATGAGCCCGCAACGCGGCGGCGGCAATGCCGGCCCACAGCGCCATGAACAGCAGCGCGGCGGGTATGGTCACGTCGTCAACGCCATCGGCGAGCGGCACCACCAGCCCCGCGCCGGCGATGATCGCCCCGGCCATCTGCCCCGATGGGCCGGGCCGGGCGAAGGCGACGCCCAGCCCGGCAAGCATCGCCACCGCGACCCGCAGCGCCATTGCGCCCGCATCGCCCGCATCGAAGCCTCCGGCACTCGCGAGTGCGCAGGCGGAGGACGCGCCGCCGACCGCATAGGCGAGCGCGAGCTGCTCAAGCCGGCGCCAGAACGCGCTGCGGGCGCTGCGTCCCCGCCACCACGCCGCAAAAGGGGCGAGCAGGACCGGCGCGGTCATCACCAGGGCGATCCACAAGTTGAGGGCAAAGCCGGGCCGCCGTTCCAGAAAGCCGGTCGCCCAGGTCGTGTATTCCCACGCCGCCCACACCGCTCCGCCGACCACAGCGAGCGCGATCGGCCAGCTCCGCCCCGTCAGCAGCAGCATGGGCGCGAACAGCGCAAACCAGGCCGCGAGCGGCTGCCACAGGGGCGAGGAGGTCTGGTAGACCTGCCCCAGATGTCCGAAGAAGGTGAGGCCGAGCGCGGCGGTGATGAAGACCAGCGCCTCGACCACCCAGGGGGACTTCGCTGCCAGCCGGTCCTCGCGCAGGAACAGCAGCGCCAGCAATCCGGCGATCAGCGCCAGATGCACCGCAAGGCGCAGGGCGCCCGGGATCGCCTCCCAGTTCGCCGCCACCACCGAAACGAAGCCAAGCCCGATCGTCAGAGCGCCGATGCCCCACACCGCCCACAGCACCAGCGGGCGGGCGTGGGCGGCTTCATAGGCGATGATGGCATCGCGGGTCGCAGCGTCGATGACGCCGGCATCGTGCCACTCGGCAATCTTGCGCGCGGTCATGGCGGGCAGACTAACCGCCCGCCATGGCCTGCGCAATCGCGTACCCCGTCCTCAAGCAGCAAAGCGGTAGGACGGAACAGACATCTTACTTGGCCTCGAGCTCGGCCTTGGTCAGCACCGTCTGGCTCTGCACCTTGGCGGCGTTGGCGGCCATGCTCTCGGGGGTCATCGCCACCATGCCGATCTTGGTCAGCGGGCCGCCCTTGGCCCAGCTCTTGCCCCATTCCTGCATGAAAGCCTCGAGCCCCGGGATGGCGCGCATATGCGCCTTCTTGACGTAGACATAGAGCGGCCGCGCGCCAGGGTAGTCGAAATCGGCGATGTTGTCATAGGTCGGCTGCACGCTGTTCATCGGCAGGCCCTGCACCTTGTCAAGGTTTTCCTCGAGGTAGGAATAGCCGAAGATGCCGACCGCGCGGGGGTTGCCGGCGATCTTCTGGACGACAAGATTGTCCTGCTCGCCCTGATCGACATAGGCGCCGTCATCGCGCACTTCGGTGCAGATCTGCTTGTACTTGTCCTCGTCGCTGTCCTTCAGCGCCTTCATCGCCGGGTCGGTCTTGCAGCCGACTTCGAGGATCAGTTCCTTCAGCGCGTCGCGCGTGCCCGAGGTGCTCGGCGGGCCGTAGACGAGGATCGGATCGGCCGGGAGCGCCGGATCGACATCCTTCCAGGTCTTGGCGGTCTGGGGCTTGCCGAAAGGCTGCGCGGCGAGCGCCTTGTAGACCGCGGCCGGCGAGAGGTTGAGCATGATCCCGCCCTTGGACGAGGCAAAGACGATCCCGTCGAGGCCGACCTGCAGTTCGATGATCTCGTCGACCTTGTTCGCGGCGCAGCTGTCAAACTCCGAGGGCTTCATCCGGCGCGAGGCATTGACCATGTCGGGCGTGTTGGGGCCGAGACCCGAACAGAACAGCTGGATGCCGTTGCCGGTGCCGGTCGATTCGATCAGCGGCGAGCGCATGTCGGGGTTCGAGCGGGCGAAGTTTTCCGCGACCAGCTTGGCGAAGGGATAGACCGTCGAAGAGCCGACGGCGTGGACCGACTGCTGCTCCGAGCCGCCGCTGCTGTCGTCGCAGGCGGCGAGCGTGGCGGCGGCGAGCGCCAGGGCGGCGCCGGTCTTGAGAAGGGTGTGTATGCGGTGTGCCATGATCAGTCCCGTTGCCAATGATGCGGGCCGATGGTCGCCGCGCGATCCCCCGCTAGGCGCGTTTCATGACAAGCTTGTGACGGGATGGCGACAGAAAAGGAGCCCGCGATCCCCCTGCCAAAAGGGACGGAAATGAAGATTTAAGGCCTGCACACGAATGGCCTGCGCTTAACAGCATGGTAACCGCCTGCAAATTATCGCAGGTTCCATGGCATTGCTGCGCCTCTTCTGCCGGCTGGGCTGGGCGGCCCTGCTCGTGACGTTGCTCATGGCGCGTCCTGCGGCGGCTGACGACCATGAGCTGCCGAGTTACGCCCCGCGCTGCCATGCCGCGACCGGTGCCGCTGTCACCGCCGCGAACCTCGATTCGCGCGCGTGGCAATGCGACGGAAGCGGCTGGCGCTCGGGCGCGCCGGCGGTGTGGTTGCGTTTCGAGGCCGACGCCTGGGCCGACGCGGCACGGCCCGCGTGGTTCTTCACCCGCATCGCCCGGTTCGAGAGCATCACCTTCACCGCCATCGACGCGGACGGCACCGTGCGCACCCTGCGGCACACCGAGGCGGACGGGCGGACCTTTGCCGCAGGCCCGGTGTTCGAGCTTCCCCTCCCCGAGATCACGCCGGCGACGAGAGTTCTCCTCGCGCGGATTGAGGCGCCCCATTCGGTGCCGATGCTCACCGAGGCCCGCATCACCCACGACACGGATTTTGCCGCGTGGTCGCGGATCGATCTCGTGCTGCTCGCCTTCGTGATGGGCATGCTGGTGCTGCCGCTGCTGTTCGACATCAGCTTCTTCGTGGTGCTGCGCGAACGCTTCGTTTTGCTGCATGCCGCGATGGTGGCGGCGATGATGGCCTATGTCCTGACGGCGGGCGGCCTTGTCTCGGCCTATGTCGCGCTGCCGGTGCCGGTGCTGGCGGTGCTCGGGCCGCTTTCCTATGCGCTGGGCGCGGGCCTGTCGGCGCTGTTCCTGGTGGCCTTCCTCGAGCGCGGCGGGCAATCGCGGCTGATGCGCCGGGTGACAGTGGCGACCGGCTGGTTCACGATGCTCGTGCCCGGCTTCTGCGCGCTCCAGCTCGGGATGACGCAGAGCCTTGATGACCGCGCCTATTTCCTCGCCTTCCTGCCCTTCATCGTGGTGATCACCGCCGCCGTGCTGGAAGCGCTGATGCGCGGCAGCCGCTCGGCGCGCTATGTCGCCGTGGCGTGGCTGCCGATCATCACCACTTCCATCGAACGCCTGCTGCGCGGGCTCGGCTGGCATGTCGGTCCGCCGAGCCTTGACCAGATGCTTTATGTCGCGGTCGGCATGGAGGCGGTGGTGATCAGCCTCGCCATCGCCGACCGCTTCCTCGCGCTGCGCCGCGAGCGCGATGCGGCGCTGACCGAGGCGCGGATGCTCGAACAGCTCTCGACCCGCGATTCGCTGACCGGGCTGATGAACCGCCGCGCGATCGAGGCGCGCTTCGAGGAGCTGCTGGCACAGGGTTTCGACACCTTCGCGCTGGTCGATCTCGACCGGTTCAAGGCGATCAACGACCGCCACGGCCATCAGGTGGGCGATGCCGCGCTGGTCGCTTGCGCAAGCGCGATGCGGGCGAGCGGCGACCGCGATTCGGTGGCGGTGCGGCTCGGCGGCGAGGAATTCGTGGTGCTGCTGCGGGGCCCCCACGCGCTCGAACGGGCAGAGGCGTTGCGGCAGGCGATCCCGCTCAGGATCGCCAAGGAGGTGCCGGGTCTGGCCCTGCCGGTCACTGCCAGCATGGGCATTGTGACCCTCGCCCAAGCGGACCGCGCGGCGATGGGCTTTGCCGATTTCTACGCCCGCGCCGACGCGCTGATGTACGAGGCCAAGGCGAGCGGGCGCAACCGCCTCGCCTATGAGCGTCTGACGGTGTTCAGAGGCCCGCCCGAGAGCCGCAGCGCGGGCGAGGAACGAGCGGCGTAATCTGCGGGAGGTCTGACCTTCACTGAAAAGCGGCCAGCACCTCGGGCCGCACCCGCGCCAGCCGCCCGCTCGCGCGGTCGATCATCGCCCAGGTGGTCGCCGCGCTGACGAGGCGCTTGCCGCCCACGTCGGTGAACTCCACCCGCCGGACGGACTTTGCGCCCTGCGCCGGGCCCTCGATCCACGTCTCGGCGTGGACGGACTCGCCCGCGGACACGTTGCCGCGGTAATCGATCTCGTGCCGCACCACGACCCAGAAGTAGGCCGCGCGGTCCTCAGGCCGCGCCACCGCATCCCAGTGGGCGGTGGCCATGTCCTGAATCCACTGCACCCACACGGTGTTGTTGACGTGGCCGAGCTCGTCGATGTGCTCGGGCGCGGCGACAAAGGTGCGGGTGAAGCGGTTGTCGCTCACTCGCCCGCCGCCTTCGGCGCCATGCCCATCTGCCACAGGATGAAGGCGAATTCCTCCGCCGTCTCCTTGAGGCTATTCCAGCGGCCCGACTGCCCGCCGTGGCCTGCGCCCATGTTGGTCTTCATCAAGAGCAGGTTGTCGTCGGTCTTCAATTCGCGCAGCTTGGCAACCCACTTGGCGGGCTCCCAATAGGTCACGCGCGGATCGTTCAGCCCGGCGGTCACCAGCATCGGCGGATAGGCCTTCGCGGTCACCTGATCATAGGGCGAATAGGACAGCATATAGGCAAACGCCGCCTTGTCGGTGATCGGGTTGCCCCATTCCTGCCACTCGCCCGGGGTGAGCGGCAGCTTCTCGTTGAGCATGGTGTTGACCACGTCGACGAAGGGCACATGGGCGACGATCGCGCCGTATTGCGCCGGATCCTGATTGATGATCGCCCCCATCAGCTCGCCGCCTGCCGAACCGCCGCTCGCCGTCACCATGCCCTCGGCGGTGTAGCCCCTGGCGATCAGGCCCCGGCCTGCATCGACGAAATCGTTGAAGGTGTTCATCCGCTCGAACAGCTTGCCCTGGAGATACCAGCGCCGCCCGA
The DNA here is from genome assembly GCA_027486035.1 of Erythrobacteraceae bacterium. Classification (GTDB taxonomy): domain Bacteria; phylum Pseudomonadota; class Alphaproteobacteria; order Sphingomonadales; family Sphingomonadaceae; genus Erythrobacter. The sequence continues at coordinate 34,228 of JAIXPX010000028.1, forward strand.
GATCGTCCCCGCCGCGGATATGGGCGATGGCATAGGCAAAGCCCCGATCGACGAGGCTGAGGCGCGTGGTCGAGAAGCCCGGCGGGATGGCATAGCCATAGGCGCCATAGGCATAGAGGTGGAGCGGCCCCGGCCCCTTGATCCCGGCCTTCTCGAGGATCGCCTTGCGGTCCTTCCGCATCATGATGCTGACCGGCACCTGCGTCCCGTCGCGCGCGGTGATCGTCACCCGCTCCGAGATGTAGAGCTTGGGATCATAGCCGCTCGGGATTTCCTGCGTCTTGAGCGTCGCGAGCTTGCCCGTCTTGACGTCGTAGTCATAGACCGTCCCGGGCGTCACCATGCTCTGGTAGGAGAGGCGCAGCGTCTTGACGTCATATTCGGGGTTGTTCGAAAGGCCCGCGGTGTAGCTCGGCTCGGGGAAGGTGATCGGCGTGACCTTGGTCGGCGCGGCATATTGGCGCAGCTGGATCTGGTCGAGGCCATTGAGCCGCCCCTCGGTGACGAAGAAGTCCTTGAACAGCTCGAAACCGGTCAGGTAGAAATCGTCCGATCCGGCGATCACCGTCTGCCATTCGCCCGGGGCCTTCAGCGAGGCCTTGGCGAGGCGGAAGTTGATGTGATCGTCATTGGTCCAGACCCACAATTCCCCATCGCGCACGTCGACGCCATATTCGACGCCCTTCTTGCGCGGGCGCACGAGGATTGGGGCGGCGGTCGGATCATTCGCCGGGACGAGGCGCACCTCGCTCGTCTCGTTATCGCCGGTCGCAATGATCAGCCAGTCTTCCTGCGCCGATAGGCCCGCGCCGACACCGAAGCTCTGGTCCTCTTCCCGGTAGAGGGTGACGTCCTGCTCGGTCGGCGTGCCGATCACGTGGAGTTTCGCCTCCAGCGTGCGCCACTCCTCGGTCGAGGGGCCATAGACCAGCGCGGTATCGTTCTTCACCCACACGAGATCGCTGCGCAGGTTGGTGATGACGTCGGGGAGCAGCTCGCCCGTCTGAAGATCCTTGATCCGCGCGGTGTAGCGCTCCGACCCGTCGGTGTCGGTGGAGTAGGCGAGATAGCGCCCGTTCTGGCTGATCGAGGCCGCGCCGAGGCGGAAATATTCGAGGCCCTTGGCCAGTTCGTTCTCGTCGAGGAGAAGCTGCGCCCCCTCTTTTCCAGGGCCCCCGGCAACGGGCTTGCGGTAATGCTTGCGATACTGCGCGCCTTCCTCGAACTCGGACCAGTAGAGGTAGTCGCCGTCCTTCTGGGGCACGGTCGAATCGTCCTCCTTGATGCGCGCGCGCATCTCGGTGAACAGCGCCTCGGTGAAGGCGGCCTGCCCGCCCATCTTTGCCTCGAAATAGGCGTTCTCGGCCTTGATGTGATCGAGCACCTCGGGGTCGTCCACCTTGGGGTAGGACTTGTCGTAGAGCCAGTCGTAGGGGTCCTCGATGGTGATCCCGTGGTGGGTGTAGGTGTGGGGCTTCTTGGCCGCGACCGGCGGCTTGATGGCGTCATTCGGAACGGAAGCGGCGGCAGACGTGGTCACTTGGGCGGAATCCTTGGCTGGAGCGGCCATCGCGGCCGGTGCAAAACTGGTGACGGCAAGCGCGCAGGCAAGAGCGTGCAGACTGATCGGTCGGAGCATGAGGCAGTGTTCCCGTGGATATGCCCCGCAACCACCCAACAAGTGGAAAGATGCGCGGCAAAGGCCTATGTGAGCGGTTCTAGCCAACCAATCCGGCGCGGCAAGGCCTTGCTCTGCCCCGTCCCGAAGGATCGACCAGATGCTGATGCTCACCCACGAAGCCCGCCTCACTGCCCTGCGCGAGGAGCTGAAGCGGCGCGGGTATGGCGGCTTCGTCGTCCCCATCTCCGACGAGCACATGAGCGAATATGTCGGCGACTATGCGCAGCGGCTGAAGTGGCTGACGGGTTTCGGCGGCTCGGCGGGCTTTGCCTGCGTCACGCTGACCCACGCCGCGATCTTCGTGGACGGGCGCTACACCGTGCAGGTGCGCGAGCAGGTCGACGGCAATCTCTTCGAATATCGCAGCATCCCCGCCGACACGCTGGCGGGATGGCTGGGCGAGGTGGCCGGGAGCGGCGCGCAGATCGCCTATGATCCCTGGCTCCACACCCATGGCTGGGCGGGCGCGCTGGAGCGGGCGCTCGCGCCGAAGGGCATCGTTCTGGTCGCGGCCGAGGGCAACCCGCTCGATGCGGTCTGGGCCGACCAGCCCGCGCCCTCGCCCGCGCCCGCCGCGCCCTATGACGAGGCACTCGCCGGGCGCTCCTCGGCGGACAAGCGTGCCGCCATCGCCGACTGGCTGGCGAGAGAGGGCCATGATGCGGTGGTGATCCCGGCGCTCGATTCGATCGCCTGGCTGCTCAACATCCGCGGCGCCGATGTGGCGCACACGCCGGTCGCGCTCTCCTATGTCATCGCCCGCAGGGATGGCAGCGCCGAGCTGTTCATCGCCCCCGAGAAGGTCACGCCGGAACTGACCCGCCATCTCGGCAATGCCGTGACGATCCGCGATCGTGCGGCCTTCGCGGGCGCGCTGGGCGAATTCGCCGGGAAGAGCGTCGCCATCGATCCCGATTTCGCGGTCGCCGGCATCGCGCTGGCGCTGAAGGCGGGCGGCGCACACGTCGCCTTCAAGGCCGACCCGACGATCCTCGCCAAGGCGATCAAGAACCCGGCCGAACAGGCCGGCCACCGCGACGCGCAGGCGCGTGACGGAGCGGCGGTGAGCCGCTTCCTGCGCTGGCTGGAGATCGAGGGGCCGAAGGGCGGGGTGGACGAGCTTTCCGCCGCCGCGAAGCTCGCCGCCTTGCGCGCCGAGGACGAGGGGCTGACGGACCTCAGCTTCGACACCATCTCGGCCGCCGCCGGCCATGCCGCCCTGCCGCACTACAAGGTGGACGAGGACAGCAATATCCCGATCCCGCCGGGTTCAATCTATCTGGTGGATTCCGGCGGGCAGTATCCCGGCGGCACCACCGACATCACCCGCACCGTGTGGGTCGGCCCCGGAGAGCCGAGCGCGGAAATGCGCGACCGCAACACGCGGGTGCTCAAGGGCCATATCCAGCTTGCCCGCGCGGTCTTCCCGCAAGGCACGGCCGGCGGCCAGCTCGACGTGCTGGCGCGGCAATATCTGTGGGAAGCAGGCGTCGATTATGCCCACGGCACCGGGCACGGGGTGGGGAGCTTCCTCGCCGTCCACGAAGGCCCGCAGCGCATCGCCAAGCCGGGCGGCGGGCAGGCGGGGACAGGGCAGGAATTGTTCGCCGGCATGATCCTCTCCAACGAGCCGGGCTATTACAAGCAGGGCGCCTACGGCATCCGCATCGAGAATCTGGTGCTGGTCGAGGAGCGGGAGATCGCGGGGCAGGAGGGGCGCTGGCTCGGTTTCGAGACGCTGACCTTCGTGCCGCTCGACCGCAAGCTGATCGACAAGGCCCTGCTGACGGCCGAGGAAATCGCCTGGGTCGATGGCTACCACGCGGAGGTGCGCGCTTTGCTGGCATCGCGGCTCGCCGGTGACGATCTGGCGTGGCTGGAGCAGGAAACCGCGCCGCTTTGACCCCAACGTCTCCCCGGGCTTGACCCGGGGCCCCGCTCTCTTGTTTGCGTGCCCGCCTCCGCGGGCACGTCCTCGGCGAGGTTCCGGCGCTGCGCGCCAGATCGCCTGCGGCTCGCGCGCCTGCGCTCGCGGTCCGTCCGTTGGCGGACCGGGATCCTGCCCACCCCTCACTTGTTGGAACCCCGATGTTCCTGTAGTGTTCTCCTACAGCGATTCGCTTGAACGGGAGGAACATCACATGATCGGCTACGTCACCCTCGGCACCAACGACCTGCCCCGCGCGGCGGCCTTCTATGACGCGCTCGCCGCGCAATTCGGCGTCGGGCGGATGATGGAGTTCGAGGCCTTCATCGCCTGGGGCGAATGGGGCGGCGCGCCCGGGATCGCGGCGACGGTGCCCTTCGACGGCCAGCCCGCCACGGTCGGCAACGGGGTGATGGTCGCACTCGAGGTCGACAGCCCGGAGAAGGTCCACGCGCTCTACGACACCGCCATGGCCCATGGCGGGAGCGACGAGGGGGCGCCGGGCCCGCGCGGCGAAGACGGCTTCTACGCGGCCTATTTCCGCGATCCCGACGGGAACAAGCTCAACGCCTTCTGCATGGTGCCCAAGGCCGAAAGCTGAGGGGTGTGAGGCAGGGTTCTGGTCGGCCCGGGACGCCGTTCGATGCGTCCAGACCCCCTTCTGACCCCGTCCAGACCCCCTCCAGATCGCGCCTGCCGCGATGTTTCACGTGAAACATGGCGCGGCGGGGAGGTTCTCGACAGGCGCGGCAAATGGGCTAAGGAGGCGGCATGGGTCAGCCTGTGCCGTTCGTCCTGCTTGATGATGCCCGCGCCGGGGACAGCGCCGCCGACGCGCTGCTTTACGAAGCCCCGCGCGCCCTGTTCGTCGCGCACCGGCCCGAGGAGGTCGATGCCGTTCTCGCCGCCGCCGAAGCCGCCCGGCGCAGGCAGGGCGGATCGCTGGCGGGCTATGTCGCCTACGAGGCAGGACTGGCGCTCGAGCCAAGGCTCGCCGGCCTCGCCGCCGCCCGCAGCGGAGCGGCCGGGCCGCTGGTGTGGCTCGGCCTGTTCGATGCGCCGCACAGGATTGCCGCTGGCGAAGTCCCCAACTGGCTCGCCGACCGGGCGCAGGGGCCGGGCACGCTCGGCCCGATGGAGCCGCAGCTCTCCCCCGGCGGCTATGCGGCAGCCTTCGCCGCGCTCAAGGAAGCGATCCATGCCGGCGACATCTATCAGGCGAACCTCACCTACCCGCTTGCCGGATCCTTCCGCGGCGATCCGACCGGGCTCTACGCCGCCCTGCGCACGGCGGCGAGCGCCGGTTATGGCGGGCTGATCTTCGACGGCGCGCACTGGCTCCTCAGCTTCTCGCCCGAGCTGTTCGTCGCGCTCAACGGCAAGGAGGCCAAGGTCAAGCCGATGAAGGGCACGCGTCCCCGCATGGCCGAGCCCGTCGCCGACGCCGCGATGGCTGAGGAACTCGCCAGCTCGGTCAAGGACCGCGCCGAGAACCTGATGATCGTCGACCTGATGCGGAACGACCTCTCGCGCGTTGCCGAGCCGGGCAGCGTCCATGTCGATGCGCCCTTCGCGGTCGAGAGCTATCCGACCGTGCACCAGATGGTCTCCACCGTGCGCGCCCGCCTCTCCCCAGGGCAGGGCGCCATGGAACTGGTGCGCGCGCTGTTCCCCTGCGGTTCGATCACCGGGGCGCCCAAGATTCGCGCGATGGAACTCCTCGCCGAGGTCGAGCGCGACGCGCGCGGCCCCTATTGCGGGGCGATCGGGCGGATCGATGCCGACGGCAACGCCGCCTTCAACGTCGCCATCCGCACCCTGCGCCTGACGCCGGTGGAGAACGGACAGGGCAGCGCGGTGCTCGGCATCGGCTCGGCCATCGTCGCCGACAGCGAGGCCGACGCGGAGCGCCGCGAATGCGAGGTCAAGGCGGGCTTCCTACGCCGCGCCGCACCGGGGCTGACAGCACCGCACTGCGACCTCATCGAGACAATGCGCTTCGAGCCCGAAACCGGCATCGCGCTCCTCGAGGATCACCTCGCGCGGATGAAGGCGAGCGCGGCCAAGCTCGGTTTCACCTTCGATCGCCATGCCTTGCGCAACCAGATCCAGGCGCTGTGCTTCGAACTCGACGCGCCCGCCAAGGTCCGGCTGCTGGTCGCGCGCAGCGGCGCGAGCGCGCTCGAGACCGCGCCGCTCCCCGCGCCTTTCGCCGAGCCCGTGAAGGTCGCCGCGCTCCCCCATCCGCTCGATCCGTCCGACTGGCGGCTCGCGCACAAGACCTCCGACCGCGGCTTCTACGAGGACGCGCTGGCAGCGGCGCGCAGCCTCGGCGCGGCAGAGGCCGTGCTTGTCCGCGCCGACGGGCTGGTGACCGAGGGCGCCTGGACCAACGTCTTCGCCGAAGGGCCGGACGGCGTGCTGCTGACCCCTCCGGTGAACCTCGGCCTGCTCCCGGGCGTGCTGCGCGGGAGCCTGATCGCCGCGGGCAAGGCGCGCGAGGCGGAGCTGACGCTGGCCGACCTTGCGGGCGGCTTCCGGCTGGGCAATGCCGTGCGCGGCCTGGTGCCGGCAGTGCTGGTCTAGCAAACCCCTTCGACAAGCAGAGGCCGAGCGGGTAACGCGCTCTCATGCCTGATATCACGATCCTCTACGAAGACGGCGAGGCGCTGGTCATCGACAAGCCTGCCGGCCTACCGGTTGACCGCCCGCGCAAGGGCGGGGCGAGTCTCGAGGATCATCTTGAAGCGCTGAAGCTCGGCTTCCAGCGCCCGCCGGTCGCGGTGCACCGGCTTGATACCGACACCTCGGGGTGCCTGCTGCTGGCGCGCAATCCCAAGGCGCTGGCGCGCTTCAACCGCGCTTTCGAGGAACGCGCCGTGGGCAAGACCTACCTCGCCATTCTTGCGGGCCATCCGCCGGGGACCGGGGGCACGATCGAACTCGCCCTCGCCAAGATCAGCTCGGCGGAGAAGGGCTGGCGGATGATCGCGGCGAAAAAGGGCAAGCCGGCGGTCTCGCACTGGGAACTGGTGCGCGCGCTCGGCCCGCACAGCCTGATCCGCTTCCGCCCCGAGACCGGCCGCACGCACCAGCTGAGGGTGCACGCCCTGAAGGGCCTCGGCGCGCCGCTGCTCGGCGATCCGGTCTATGGTGCGGGCGCTGTGGCGGGGGCCCGGCGCACGATGCTCCACGCCGAGAGCCTCACCGTCACCCGGCCGGGCAAGACCCCGGTCGAGGCGCGCGCCCCGCTCCCGGCCGATTTCATCGCGTTCGGGGCGGGCGATGCATGACGGGGACGCGCCCGAGCCTCTCGCCGCGCGGGCGCTGAGGCTCGCCAGCGAGAGCTTTCTTGCAGGCTCGGGCCCGGGCGGCCAGAACGCCAACAAGGTCGCCACCGAGGTCGAGCTCAGGGTCAATATCTATGCCCTGCGCCTCAGCCCCCCGGTCTTCGCGCGGCTGCGGGCGCTCGCGGGCGCGAAGCTGGCGGGAAACGGCGATCTTATCATCACCTCCAAGGCGCATCGCACCCAGGAGGCCAACCGGCAGGATGCGCGCGCCAAACTCGCCGCGCTTATCGCCGAGGCCGAGGTCGAGCCCAAGCGGCGGGCGAAAACCCGCCTCAACCGGGTCGGCAAGGCCGAGCGCCTGAAGGTCAAGAAGGCGCGCGGTACGGTCAAGGCCAATCGCGGCAAGCCCCGCGCCGGGGACTGGTGAGGCTCCGCAGGCTGTCGCCTTGACTTTTCCCCGTGAATCGGCGAGAGGCGCGCCCGTGTGCGGTGTGCCGGCCAAGTCCGGGCGCGCCGCGTTTGTTTTTTGACGCCCGTGTGCAGCATCCTGCGGGCCGACCAGTCGACAGGAAACCGCCATGGCGAAGCCCACCACCGTCAAGATCCGCCTCGTCTCGAGCGAGGGCACCGGCTTCTTCTACGTGACCAAGAAGAACCCGCGCAACATCACCGAGAAGATGAGC
>JAIXPX010000025.1 GCA_027486035.1 Erythrobacteraceae bacterium
AGCCACGACCGCTTCTTCCTCGACCGCCTCGCCACCCACATCCTCGCCTTCGAAGGCAACAGCCATGTCGAATGGTTCGAAGGCAACTTCGAAGCCTACGAGGAAGACAAGCGCCGCCGTCTGGGCGACGCGGCCGACCGCCCGACGCGCCTCGCCTACAAAAAGCTGACGCGTTGACGACCAGGGGCCGGCACCCGCGTCCGGCCCTCCCCCCGTTTACTCTTCCTTAATCCGAACCACGTCAACTTCCTCAAGCACTTCAAGATCGTAGAAGGTTGAGGCGACGTGACACTGGGACTTGCCCTGCCGCTGTTTGCGGCCTTCGTGTTGTGTGGCCTCCTTGCTTGGGCGGGGTTTCGTTTGACTCGGCGGCCCCTGCGCCGTCGCCGCACCGATCACCGCAGCGATCCTTTGCAAGAACTGATGAGGCGCGAGAACCTCGGCGAGGCGATCGATCTTGTGCTCTACCGTGACGCGCGGCGTAGCGCCTCCCAGGCTGCGCTGGTGGGCCGGATCGACCAGTTCATCTCAGCCGACCCGGCCTGGAGCCGCGGGGCTCGTGGCCAGATCCGCGATCACGTTGCGGCAGCGATGCGCATGTCTCTCCGGCGTGATGCCCGCATCGCGATGGTCGCCGGCCATGCGCAAGGCGGCGGCTTTGCGATCGTCATTCCCGGTGCCGACGAGCGCGCGGCCGTGCGCATCGCTGAACGCTTGCGTCAGAAGGTTGCACAATTGCAGCTTCCCCGGTTCCACGGCGAAGCAAGCCTGACGATAAGCTTCGGGGTCGCTGCCGGCAGCATCGCCGAGAGCTGCGAGGAAATAGAAGCCCATGCGCGCCGTGCGCTCGAAATCGCTCTGGCATTGGGGCCGGACAATGTCGTTCCGGCAAGCGCGATCGCCGAGCAGGCTGCGCTGGCTGGTACATTCTCGGCCGCCTGAACGCCGCCGCATCCAGGCTCAGGGCGAGACCCAGCGCCCTTCCCAGGCACCTTCGGCAGCGCTGCGCGTGAACTGCGCTCGAACATGGCCGGTATGGGCAAGATAGAGCCAATCCAGATGGCTGAGGGTAATCCGCAGCAAGGCGAAATTCGCGCGCGCGGGAATGAGTTGCTCCGCGTCGGGCTCTATCCCTTCGAATTCCGGCGGCAGGCCAGAGGTGGGAGCGTCGCTCGATGCGCCGGGACCCTCGCCCAGATAGCAGCGCCGCGCGAAATTGGTGCTCGCCGCCCAGGCGGCATCGACTTCAGGACCGGCTGCCAGAATCTCGGCTGATCCACGCGCGCGGATCTGGACCTTGGCACCCTTGTCGTAGAACAGCAGCGCCGCCCGCGGATCAGCCCCGATCACATGCGCCTTGGGCGCTCGGGCATCGGTGTGGAACCGCAGGCGCCAGGCGTCACACTCGAAAGCGCGCAGCACCATCACGCGCGCATCGACATCGCCGGTGACGACCACCGGCGTATGCATCGCCGAGCGACGATCGCGCGGCGCACGGATCAGCCGGTTACGGCAATCGGTAAGGGCGTCTTCAAGCGTGTCGAACATGCCTGTGCCATTGGCACCACCGCCCGGCGCGTCAAGCACCCCGACGATTCATTCACACAAGGCGCATTTTTTCTGAACATCGGCAAGCTGGTTCATCCCAGCGACAGTCTGTGCCCGTTAAGACCTGCATCATCTGAACAGCCGCTTGTGGTGGGCGGGCGCATCTGGAGGCCCAATCATGACGACCTTCCTTGCCCCCCTCGCAAAAGCAGGCGGATCGCTGGCGGCGCTTGCCGCAGCACTCGCGCTCGCCGCTCCTGCCGCCGCGCAGGAGATGCCGACCTTCCAGCCCGATGACCCTGCGCCCGCACCCGCACCCGCGCCCGCACCGGCACCCGAGCGATCGTACCGCCCCGCATCGCCCAACCCGCCGGCACCCCCGCCGCGCCCAGGGCGATCCTATGCACCGATACAGGCCGAGGACGTCGGCGGCCCGGCGCGGGTGGAAATGGCCCGTCCGGATCCGGCACCTTCCCAGAGGTTCGAGCGTCCTCGCTACGAGAGGCCGGCCGCAAATGCCGAGCGCCCCGCTTTCGAGCCCCGCGCATCCCGCTTCGAACCCGCCCCCGAGCCCCGGACCGAGGCGCCGGGAGCGCCCTTGGTGCCAAGGGCTGCGCCGTCGCGCGTCGAGCCGGATAACGAAACGCGCGCCGCATTCGGCCAACGTCCGGAAGCTCGCCGTGGCGGTCGGTGGCGCCAGGGGGGCTTTGGTGACGAAGGAACCCGCGCCGAGATCGTGCAGCGCGAGAGGCAGGAGGCTCGCAGCATAGAACCGCGCGGTGACCTCGGCGAGCCCCGTGCGGAGCGCGTCCAGCCCGCACGCCCGGCCGAGCGCATCGAAGGTCGCCGCGGCGAATGGCAGGGCGAGCGAAGGGATGGTGTCCAGCAGCGCGGTCAGGCTGGCTGGCAGAACCGGCGTGACAGTGCTCAGTCCGACAACCGGAACGAATGGCAGCGCCGCCGCGACAATACACGCGCCGACAACCCCGACGGTTGGCAGGGCCGCGACGGGCGCGCTGTCGCAGGACGCGACGATTGGCGCGACGGGCGGCGCGCGAACGGTTCACAGCGCGATGACTGGCGCCGCAACGGCTGGCACGACGGCCGCCGGAGCGATTGGTACAGGGACCGCCGGGACTGGCGGCGCGACGACTGGCGCTGGAGCTGGAACGGTCGTGCGGGCTGGGACCGCCGCGACTTCCGCCGCTGGGACAACCGCTGGCGCATCAACCGCAGCTACAACTGGTTCGACTACCGCAGCGCGAACCGCATCATCTATTCGCCCGGCATCTATTACGCGCCGTTCCGCAGCCACCGTTACACGCGGCTGTCAATCGGCTGGTTCCTCGACAGCCTGTTCTTCCAGCCGCGCTTCTTCATCAACGACCCGTGGTCCTACCGCCTCCCGCCGGTTTACGGTCCCTACCAGTGGGTCAGGTATTATGACGATGTGCTGCTGGTCGACATCTATACCGGCGAGGTTGTCGACGTGATCTACGGCTTCTTCTGGTAGGCCTTTGCCAGATGCGCGAAGCCCCGCCGGAGCGATCCGGCGGGGCTTGTTCGTGCCGCGACCTTAGCCCTTGACCCTGCCCAAGGGCAGCATCCGGAACAATGTCCCGTCCCTGTCGAGGAAAGTGTGCTTGAGCGCTGCGAGCGCGTGGATTGCGGTCAGCACCAGCAGCGTGATGCCCGCCGCCCCGTGGACCTCGAAGATCGCCTCGCCGCGCGCGGGATCGATGCCCACCGGCAGCAGCGGCAGGCTCATCAGGCCGAACACGCTGATCTTCTCGCCAAAGCTCGACATCGCCACCCAGCCCGCGATCGGCATCACCAGCAGCAACGCGTAGAAGGCAAGGTGGATGCCGCGCGCCAGCATCCGCTCCCACGGCGCATGATTGAGGCTTTGCGGCGGCGGGTTCATCCGCCGCCATGCCAGCCGCACCGCGACCAGTATGAAGATCACTACGCCAAGCGCGAAGTGGTTGCCCATGATCGCGCCCGCTGCCTCCCGCGTGGGGGCTTCCTCGGCGGTCTCGGCAATCCGCCAGGTCACGATCACCAGCACCGCGATCATCCAGTGCAGCAGCATGGCAAGGTTCGAATATTTGGCATTTGCGGACACAGGCTATCCCCTTCCGTGAATTCCCAGGACACCTGAGTAACATTCCTGCGCGCGGGGGCAATGGGTTGGACGACAACTTGCGCGCACGCCGGGGATTGCTAGCCTTCCCAGCGATGAACCTGCCCGAGCCCGTGCCCGATCAAGCCGCCCTCGCCCGCCTTGGCGCGCAGGTCAGGGCAAGGCTGAGGGCAAACCCCGATGTTCTGGCCGTGGCCGCGCCGGGCCTCGAGCTCTTCGCCATCGGGGGTTTTCTCGGGAATGCCGAGTGCGAGAGCCTCATCGCCATGATCGACGCCATCGCCAAGCCCTCGGCGCTTCACGAGCTCGACTATGCGAGTGGCTATCGCACCTCCTACTCGGGCGATCTCGACCCGTCCGACCCGATGGTAGCGAGCATATCCCGGCGGATCGACGCGCTGCTGGGGATCGATGCTGCGAACGGCGAGCCGCTGCAAGGCCAGCGCTATCTGCCCGGACAGGAGTACAAGCCGCACAATGACTGGTTCTACACCTCGGAGGGCTACTGGCCGCAGGAAGATGCGCGCGGCGGGCAGCGGAGCTGGACCGCGATGGCCTATTGCAATGATGTCGCCGCGGGCGGCGCGACCGCCTTTGTCGCTGCCGGCCTCTGGATCGAGCCCAGGCGCGGCGCGCTGCTTGTCTGGAACAACGCCTTGCCTGGTGGCCAACCGAACGAGGGGACCCTCCACGCCGGTCTGCCAGTCGAACGGGGCGGGAAATACATCGTCACCAAATGGTATCGTGCAAGGCAGTGGGGCTGACACCTATTCCTTGGGGGCCTCGGGCAGGATGTGCCGGGTGATCGCCGCGACCTCATCGGCAACCTTTTCGACCCTTCGGGCGAGACGCAGGATCTCCAGCTGGGTGCGCAGGTTGACCTCGTAATCGTGGCGCGCGGTGATGCGGTCCTTCATCGCCTGGCGGTTCTGGCTCATCAGGATCACCGGGGCCTGCACCGCCGCCAGCATCGAGAGCATCAGATTGAGGAAGATGAAGGGATAGGCATCGAAGGGCTTGAACCCGAACGCCTGAATGACCCCGCTGTTGAGCGCTGCCCACACCACCAGCACCACGCCGAAGCCGATGATGAAGCCCCAGCTTCCCCCTACGGCTGCCACCCGGTCAGCCAAACGGTCGCCCCATGTCGCATGCGCCTGCGCCAGTTCATCGGCGTCGCGCCCGGTGAAGCTGCCCGAAGCGACGTGCTTCAAGACCCGCTGCTCGTCCGACTCCAGGTCGTCGTAGTCGCGGCCCAAAAGGTCGCGGGCGAGCTTATGCGGATCGGGATCGCGGCGGGTCATGGCGGCCAGACTAGGCCTTCGCGAGCGCCTCGGCAATCAGCGTGCGGGTGGGGGCGATGCCGTAGAGCGCGATGAAGCTGCCCATGCGCGGGCCTTGCTCGGAGCCGAGCAGGGTCTCGTAGAGCGCCTTGAACCAGTCGCGCAAGGATTCGAACCCGAATTCCTCCTGCTTGCCGATCTCGTAGACGATGGTCTGCAGGTCCTCGGCGCTGGTCGCGGGGTCTGCGGCCTCGAGCGCGGCGTCGAGTGCCTGGAGCGCCCCCACCTCGCCGCCCGTCGGCGCGCGCTTCACCAGCGTTGGCGCGACGAAATCGCGGTTATAGGCGAGCGCCTTGCCCACCAGCGCATCGAGCGCCGGGTGCGCGGCAGGATCGGCATCCGCGACATAATTGCCGAGATAGGACCACACCGCCTCGCGGGTCGCGCCTGCGCCCAGCACCCCGACAAGGTTCAAGAGCAGGCTGAAGGGCACCGCCAGTGCATCGCCCTGCCCGGGGGCATCGGCGCCCTCGTGCCGCTCGTTGGCGCGCAGCAGGTGCCACACCGCATTGCCGAGGCGCTTGTCGGCGTCCTGCCCCGGAATGGCGGCGCGGAACTGCCAGTAATCATCCACCGCCTTGGGGATCACCCCGGCGTGAAGCTGCTTGGCGCTCTTGGGATTGGCGAAGATGTAGAAGCCTAGGGACTCTTCGCTGCCATACTTCAGCCAGTCCTCGATCGAGAGTCCGTTCCCCTTAGATTTGCTGATTTTTTCGCCCTTAGCGTCGAGAAACAGCTCGTAGATCAGCCCTTCCGGCTTGTTGCCGCCGAGCACGCGGGCGATCTTGCCCGACTGGATGCCGCTGTCGGTCAGGTCCTTGCCGTACATCTCGTAATCGACGCCCAGCGCCACCCAGCGCATCGCCCAGTCGACCTTCCACTGGCACTTGGCCATGCCACCCAGCGCGGATTGCTGGACCACCGAGCCATCCTCGTCGGTGAAGCGGATGATCCCCTCCGCCGCATCGATCACTTCGATGGGCACCTGTAGCACCGCGCCGGTGGTGGGGCTGATTGGCATCACGGGGGAATAGGTCTTGCGCCGCTCCTCGCCGAGGGTCGGGAGCATGATGTCCATGATCGCGCCGAAATTCGCCAGCACGCCGCGAAGCGCGTCGTCGAAGCGGCCCGAATTGTAGCAGTCAGAGGAGCTGACGAATTCATACTCGAACCCGAAGCGATCCAGAAAGTCGCGCAGCATCGCATTGTTGTGCGCGGCGAAGCTTTCAAACTTTTCAAAGGGATCGGGGATGCGCGACAGCGGCTTTCCGAGGTGCTCTGCCAGCATTGCCTGATTGGGGACGTTGTCGGGCACCTTGCGCAACCCGTCGAGATCGTCCGAGAAAGCCACCAGCCGCGTTGCTGCCCCGCCGGTCAGCGTCTCGTAGGCGCGCCGCACGAGGCTGGTGCGCAGCACTTCCTGAAAGGTGCCGATATGCGGCAGGCCCGAGGGGCCGTAGCCGGTCTCGAACAGCACGCCGCCGGGCTTGCCTTCGGGCAGCCGCTTGGCGAGGCGCTGGGCCTCCTGGAAGGGCCAGGCCTTGGAGCTTTGGGCAGCGGCGATCAGGTCTTGCGGGGAGATGGTCATAGCCGGGCGGCTATTAGGCAAGCCTCGGCGGCTTGCAAGCATCAATGGTGCCTGTCTGCGGCAGGCGTGTTTCACGTGAAAAACGCGCACAAAGCAGGCTCTGGCAGGGGTCTGGAGCGCGTCAGGAGGGGTCTGGAAGGGGTCTGGCGGGGGTCTGTAACGCGCTGGCACCCCGCTAAAACGACATGCCCCCCGACAATCTCCCGGCGCAGCGTTTACAAGCGGCGGGGCCAGCCCCATCCTTACCGGCGTGACAACCCCGGCCGCCCTCCCCGAACCGCTTGCGCTCACCGCGCTCCACGCGAGCCATGGCGGGCACTGGCTGCGCACGGGACAGCAGGGTCCGGCCGCCGCGACGCAGGCCGTCTCCAAGGGCGACGCGATCATGGCTGCCGCCGACACGCCGGTGCTGCTCGTCAACGCCCCGCTGGTCGCCAGCCGCCTCGGCTATCCCGACCTCTCCGGGCTCGACCTGCTTGAAGCCTTCGCCTTCATCCATCCCGCGCGTTTTTGCGTGCCGACGCCGCGCGGGCTGGCCGAGGCGCTCGGCCTGCCCGTCCCCACCGAGGACGCTGCCGTCCCCGAAATGCTCCAGCGCGCAGCCGGTGCCCTCGTCGCGGCCTGCCGCGACCCGGCATGGCCCGAGCGCGAGGGCGCATGGAGCGCGCTGCAATCGCTCGAACGCCTGCGCTGGCCCTGGGCGCAGGTTCTCAAGCCCCACATCACCAAGCCCGAACGCGCTGAACGCTGGCTCTTCGCGCGCCTGCCCGAATGGGAGGAGGCGGGCGAGCGTCCCGCCCCGCGCCAGATCGAACTCGCGCCCGAGGCCATTGCCGCCCGGCTCGCCGCTCTCACCGGCGAAGGCGCCGAACAGCGCGACGGGCAGCGCGCCTATGCGCAGGACGCGGCCCGCATCTTCGCGCCCCGCTCCGCCCCCGGCCGCCCGCATCTGGCGCTGGCGCAGGCCGGCACCGGCATCGGCAAGACGCTGGGCTATCTCGCCCCGGCCTCGCTCTGGGCGGAAGCATCGGGCGGCACGGTCTGGGTCTCGACCTTTACCAAGAACCTGCAACGCCAGTTGCGCGCCGAGAGCCGCCGCGCCTGGCCTGCCAGACGCGCTGACGGCACCCCGCCGGTGGTGGTGCGCAAGGGCCGCGAGAATTACCTCTGCCTGCTCAATCTCGAGGACGCGCTGCAAGGGGGGTTCGCGGGGCGTCCGGCGGTCCTCGCGCAACTGGTCGCGCGCTGGGGGGCCTATACCCGCGACGGCGACATGATCGGCGGCGATCTGCCCGGCTGGCTCGGCACGCTGTTCCGGAAGCGCGGGATCGCGGCCCTCACCGACCAGCGCGGCGAGTGCATCTATGCCGGCTGCCCGCATTACCGGAAGTGCTTCATCGAGCGCGCCGCGCGGGATTCCGCCCAGGCCGATCTCGTCATCGCCAACCACGCCCTCGTGATGGTCAACGCCGCCCGCGCCCGCGACCCCAACCAGCGCCCCACCCGGCTGATCTTCGATGAGGGCCACCACGTTTTCGACGCTGCCGACAGCACCTTCGCCGCGACGCTTTCCGGGCAGGAGACCATCGAGCTCAGGCGCTGGATCATCGGCCCGGAGAAGGAATCGCGCGGGCGGCGGCGGGGGCTTTCCGCAAGGCTCGCCGATCTTGCCAGCTATGACGAGGCCGGGGCCGAAGCCATAACCGCGGCCTGCAAGGCGGGGCAATTGCTGCCCTCCGATGGCTGGCTCCAGCGGCTTGCCGAAAACCAGCCTTTCGGGCCATTGGAAGCCCTGTTCGCGGCCGTGCGCACCGCCACCTATGCCCGCGACGAGAGCGGCGGGATGGAGGCTGGCTACGGCATCGAGACCGAGGCGGCGGGCTTGCCGGGCGAGGTGATCGAGGCGGCCGGCAAGGCAGCCGAGGCGCTCGCCGCGATCCGGGTGCCGCTGATCCGGCTCGGCGGCAGGCTCGAGGCGATCCTCGCCGAACCGCCCGACTGGCTCGATGCGCAAGGCCGCGCCCGGATCGAAGGCGCGCGCTTTGCCCTGGCATGGCGGATCGACCTGCTGGCGGCGTGGGAAGCCCTGCTTGACCGGCTGGGCGGGCCCGCCGACCCGGAGTTCGTCGACTGGCTGGCGGTCGACCGCTCCGACGCGCGCGAGTTCGACGTCGCCATCCACCGCCGCTGGCTCGATCCGATGAAGCCCTTTGCTCGCGTGGTGCTGGAACCTGCGCACGGGGCGATGCTGACCAGCGCGACGCTGACCGACCGGACGGAAGACGACGACCGCTGGGCCAGCGCCATCGCCCGTTCGGGGGCAGCGCATATCGATACCGCGCCGCTGCTCTCGGCCGCGACGAGCCCCTTCGACTATGCGGGCCGCGCCGAGGTGCTGATCGTCACCGACATCGCCAAGGGCGATCTGCCGGCCCTCGCCGGAGCCTATGCGCGCATCATCGAGGCTTGCGGCGGCGGGGTGCTTGGCCTGTTCACCGCAATCCGGCGGCTGCGTGCGGTCCACGGCCGCATCGCCGACCGCCTCGCCCGGGCGGGCCTGCCCGTCTATGCCCAGCACGTCGATCCGATCGACACCGGAACGCTGGTGGACATCTTCCGCGACGATCCCCACGCCAGCCTGATCGGCACCGATGCCCTGCGCGACGGGGTGGACGTGCCGGGGCACTCGCTCAGGTGCGTGGTGATGGAGCAGGTGCCCTGGCCGCGCCCCGATATTCTCCACAAGGCGCGCAGGCTGGCAGGGGGCGGCAGCGCCTATGACGACCGCATCATCCGCGCCAAGCTGGCCCAGGCCTTCGGGCGGCTGATCCGTTCGAAGGATGACGCGGGCCATTTCATCATGCTCTCGCCCGCCTTTCCCTCGCGGCTGCTTTCGGCCTTCCCCAAAGGCACGCCGGTGCTGCGGGTGACGCTTGATGAGGCTTTACAACGCCTCGCGGCTGGTGTTCTGCACAAGCAGGCAGAGCGCGCGGGAGGAGCTTTTCAATCATGAAGATTCTCGGTCTCCTGCGCCACGCCAAGTCCGATTGGGACGATACCAACCAGCGCGATTTCGATCGCGGTCTCAATGCCAGGGGCCGCAAGGGCGCCGAGATCATCGGCAGGCATATCCGCGACCACGGGGTGCGGTGGGACAAGGTGCTCGCCAGCCCGGCGGTGCGGGTCAAGCTGACGCTGGAGAGCGCACTGCCGGATGTCGAGCCGGTCTATGACCAGCGGCTCTACCTCGCCGGTTTCGATTCGATCGTCGAGACGATCGAGGCCCATGCCGGTTCGGGCGAGGACGAAGCCAGGGCGATCCTCGTCTCGGGCCACAATCCGGGCTTGCAGGACGTGCTGCTTGAACTGGTCGCGCCGGGCAAGGAGAACGCGCTGTTCAAGGAGGCGGTCGCGAAGTTTCCGACCGCGGCCTATGCGGTGCTTGAATGCGACATCGCGCATTGGAGCGAGCTTAAGCGCTATTGCGCCGAGCTGGTGCATTTCGCGCGGCCGCGCGATCTTGATCCGGAGCTGGGGCCGGAAGCCTAGAGCACGCGTGCTCTAGAACAGGCCGGGCTGCTGCGGCGGCGGCTTGGTCGACGCCGCGCTCTTGGCCCAGGGATCGGTGGTGCGCTCGATCACCAGCGCGCCGTGCCAGGGACGGCACAGGCTGTGCGCCTCCTGCGAAGAGGCAGAGAGCCAGCGGGCATGGTCCGCAGGCGCAAGCACCACCGGCATCCGCTCGTGCACCCCGGCCGCATCGCAGCCCTCGCTGGGGGTCATCACCATGGCATAGCAATCCCCCCACTCGGCGCTAGGCCGCCACAGGCCCGCGACCGCGAAGAGCGGTGTTTCGGGGAGGCTGAGCCAGCTGCGTGTCATCCGGCCTTTCGGTCCCTCGGCCTCGGCCCAGGCGGTCAGCGGGATGAGGCAGCGGCGGGTCTCGAAGGCGTTGCGCCAGAAGGGTGTTGCCAGCCTGTCGGAGCGGGCGTTGTTGACGGGCCGGGGTTTCAGGGGCTGCCCCTTCGCCCCGGTCAGCGCCAGCGGGAAGCCCCAGGTCATGGCTCGCACCCCGCCCTCGGCGACGACAAGGCCGGTATAGCCCGGATAGGCCTCGGCGGCGAAGTTCGCGCCCTCGCCCCCCTCCACCGCCGCGAACCACTTTGCGACCTCGGCCGCGGTCCTCGTCATGCGGTAGAGGTTGCACATCGTGCCTAGGCTCCGGCGTTGCCGACCACGAAGCACGCCGCCGCCATCAGCGCGCCGGCCGAGCGATTGGCGCGGAAACGGGCGAGCGGGTTGGCGGGGTCTTCGGCGTCGAGCGTTGCCACCTGCCACGCCAGATGCCCCGCGACCGGCAGCAGCGCGGCGAGCGCAAGCGCGTCCTCGCGGTAAAGCCAGAAGCCCAGCGCCCACAGGCCCACGGCGGCGGTGTAGAAACCGCCGACGCCCGCCTGCACCCGGGCGCCCATCGCCAGCGCCGAGGAGCGGATGCCGACCATCGCGTCGTCCTCGCGGTCCTGCAGCGCGTAGATCGTGTCGTAGCCGATCACCCAGCAGATGCAGCCGGCATAGAGCGCCGCAAGCGCGTCCCAGTTGTCCCACCGCAGCTCGGTCCACCCGACCAGCAGGCCCCAGTTGAACACCATCCCCAGCCACGCCTGGGGCCACCAGGTGATGCGCTTCATGAAGGGATAGGCCGCGACCAGCGCAAGGCTGCCAAGAGCGACGGCCTGCGCCTGCCAGCGCAGTTGCAGCAGCACGACGAGGCCGACGAGGCACAGCGCTGTCAGCCAGACCCATGCGGCACGTTTCGACACGCGCCCGCTCGCCACCGGTCGCAAGGCGGTGCGCGCGACCTGCCGGTCGAGATCGGCATCGACGATGTCGTTATAGACACACCCCGCCCCGCGCATCGCGATGCTGCCAACCAGCAGCCAGCCGAGCAGCGCCGCTTGCGCGCCCGCCCCCGCCAGCCAGACCGCGAAGACGCAGGGCCAGAACAGCAGCCACCAGCCGATCGGGCGGTCGAAGCGGGCGAGCAGCGCCAGATCGCGCGGGCACTGCGGCAGGCGGGCCACCAGCCCGCGATGCTCGCTATCGGGGACAATGCCCGTGCTCATGCCTGCCGCTCCTCCGCCCGCGCAGCGCGCCAGCCGAGCACCGCCAGCACCAGCATCACCGCATTGCCCGCAAAGTCGAGCATCCCGATGCTGGTCAGCACCGGAACCTCGTAGTGGAACCAGTAGTTGAAGCCGAAGAAGGGCAGCAGCAGCACCGCGAACACGGCAAAGCTGCGCGCGCTCCAGCGGGTCACCAGCGCCATCACGCCGAACAGCACCGCCTGCGCGCCGAAGCAGGCCATGGTGAAGCGGGTGAGGAAAGCCGCGTCGCGGTAAGGCGCGGTGATCGCCAGTTCGATCACGCTCGCGGGCGCAAGCAGCGCCCAGCCTCCCAGCACCAGGAACACGGCGGCGATCAGCAATTGTGCGGTGCGCGCGGACATTGCTTGCTCCCTAGCCCGCCAAACGCCTAGTGCAAAGCCATGCCCGCTACGCATCATCCAAGGGTTCCGGCCTGGCCCCCAAAGAGCGCCCCGCGCCTGTTTGTCGCCGAGACGCTGGCGGCAGGCGGGACGGTGCGGATCGATGGCAATCCCGCGCACTACCTCATGCGCGTCATGCGCGCTGCGCCCGGCGATATCGTGATCCTGTGCGACGACGTGACCGGCGAATGGGCGGCTCGGGTCAGCGACACGGGCAAACGCGATGTGGTGCTGGAGGTGCTGGAACAGCTCCGCCCGCGCGAGGCGGTGCCCGATCTGTGGCTCTGCCCGGCCCTGCTCAAGAAGGACCGCTTCGACCTCATCCTCGAGAAAGCCACCGAACTGGGCGCTGCCCGCATCCAGCCGCTCGTCACCCGCCGCTGCGTCGCCGACAGGCTCAACATCGAGCGCGCCCGCGCGATCACCACCGAGGCGGCCGAGCAATGCGCCCGCACCGCTCTCCCGCTGCTGGCCGAGCCGGTGAAGCTCGACGCGCTGCTGGCCGATTGGCCCGAAAACCGCCAGTTGTTCTTCGCCGACGAGAACGGGGGCGAGTCTGCCGCCGCCGCCTTCCGCGCCCACAAGGACGCCCCGGCCGCGATCCTCACCGGCCCCGAGGGCGGCTTCGACGATGCCGAGCGGGCCGCGATCCGCGCTCACCCCGCCGCGCGCCCGATCACGCTCGGCCCGCGCATCCTGAGGGGCGAGACCGCCGCCATCGGCGCTCTGGCGGTGTGGATGGCATCGGCCGGCGACTGGTAAGCCCTTCGCATCTCGCCCCAATCCGGCAGGATAGGCCGGTTTGCTATCCGGCAAGGCGAATTAGCCTTCCCACGGCCAGACCCGTTTTCTAAAGCAACCGGCCAGAGAGGGCCATTGATCCGATGAGCACACGCGAAGCTTCCACTGCCCACGATCCGCTGATCGAGAGCCTCGATGATCTGATCGCTCCGATGGCGGGCGGCGAGAAGCCGGCGGCCGACTGGCGCATCGGCACCGAACACGAAAAGCTGGTGTTCAAGACCGCAGATCACCGCGCGCCTTCCTATGACGAGCCCTGCGGCATCCGTGACCTGTTGAAGGGCATGGAGAAATTCGGCTGGAGCCCGGTCGAGGAAGGCGGCAACGTCATTGCCCTGAAGGGCGCTGACGGCGCGGTCAGCCTTGAACCGGCAGGCCAGCTCGAACTCTCCGGGGCGCCGCTCGAGAACCTGCACCAGACCTGCGCCGAGACCGGACGCCACCTTGCCCAGGTCAAGGAAGTGGGCGAGACATGCGGCGTGGGCTATCTCGGCCTCGGCATGTGGCCCGACAAGACCCGCGCCGAGCTGCCGATCATGCCCAAGGGCCGCTACGACATCATGCTGCGCCATATGCCGCGCGTCGGCTCGATGGGCCTCGACATGATGCTGCGCACCTGCACCATCCAGGTGAACCTCGATTACAGCAGCGAAGCCGACATGGTGAAGAAGTTCCGCACCAGCCTCGCCCTGCAACCGCTGGCGACCGCGCTCTTCGCCAATTCGCCCTTCACCGAGGGCAAGCCCAACGGCTTCCTCTCCTATCGTTCGCACATCTGGTCGGACACCGATCCGGCGCGCACGGGGATGCTGCCCTTCGTGTTCGAGGAGGGTTTCGGCTACCAGCGATGGGCCGAATACATGCTCGACGTGCCGATGTATTTCGTCTTCCGCGACGGGAAATATATCGACGCGGCAGGCCTCAGCTTCCGCGATTTCCTCGATGGCAAGCTGTCGGTCCTGCCCGGCGAGCGCCCCACCCGGAGCGACTGGTGGGACCACCTCTCGACCGCCTTTCCCGAGGTGCGCCTCAAGAGCTTCCTCGAGATGCGCGGGGCGGACGGCGGCCCGTGGAGCCGGATCTGCGCGCTGCCCGCTTTCTGGGTCGGGCTGCTCTACGATCAGGGCGCGCTCGATGCGGCGTGGGATCTGGTCAAGGGCTGGACGATGGAGGAGCGCGAGGCGCTGCGTTCCGCCGCGCCGAAGCTGGCGCTCGATGCACCGGTGCCGGGCGGCGGAACCTTGCGCGACATCGGGCGCGAGGCGCTGACAATCGCCCATGGCGGGCTCGCCGCAAGAGCGCGGCTCAATGCGAGCGGCGACAACGAGACCGGCTACCTCGAAACCCTCGACGAGATCGTCGCCAGCGGCAAGGTTCCGGCCCAGCGCCTGCTCGATGCCTATTTTGGCGAGTGGAACGGCGACATCACCCGGGTCTATGAACAATCCTTCTGAGGAAGGAGAGACAGGATGCTGATAGTTCTGGCCAAAGCCCAGGTCGGCGCGGCCTCGATGGCGGCAGCGAGGCACGCCATCGCCGACATGGTGGCCGCCTCCAACGCCGAAGAGGGCTGCATCGCCTATGCCTTCACCGAGGACGTGCTCCACCCGGGTGTGCTCCACATCATCGAGAAGTGGCAGGACGAGGCGGCCCTCGCCGCGCACTTCGCCACGCCCCACATGGCAGCCTTCGGCGCGGCCATCGCCGGGCTCGATTTCAAGGTGATCGAAGCGGTCAAATATCACGCGGACAACGGCGCGCCGGTGATGTGACGCTGGTGCCGGGCGCGCCGCGAAGCGGCTGCGCCCGGCGGAACCTCACTTCCAGGCGGTGATCGTGCCGCTGTCGTCGAGCACGTAGAGCATCCCGTCGGCGACCACCGGCGGCAGGCTGACGGCCGAGCCGACCTCGGCAAACAGGCTCGCCGAGCCTTCGCCTGCGCTCACCCGCCAGATCTCGCCGCGCGAGCTTGCGACATAGAGCTGGCCGCCGGCCAGCACCGGCCCGGTCCAGAACACGGGGCCCTTCTTGTCTTCCTCGTCCTTGTAGCGCTGGAGCTTGGTGATCCAGCGCACCCGGCCCGAGGAGCGGGCGATGGCAAGCAGGCGCGCGTCATCGGTGAGGGTGAAGATCCACTCGCCCGCGACCACCGGGGTCGAGATGCCGGCAAGGTTCAGTTCCCAGATGCGCTGGCCGGTGACCAGTTCATAGGCGGCCATGCGCCCGCCCTGTCCCAGTGCATAGACGCGGCCCGAATCGATGATCGGATCGGCATCGATATCGGTGATTGTGCCGACGGTGGTGGAGATGTTGGTGCGTGCCAGCGCGTCCGACCACAGGCTGCGGCCGTTCTCGTAGCGATAGGCGGTGAGCTCGCCCGACGAATAGCCGGCAACGATCGTGCCCTGCCCCGCTGCGGGGGCGGCCACGCCGAACACGCCGGACTGGGTGTTCGAGCCGCTTTCGTCCCACACCAGCGAGCCGTCGGCGGTCTTGAGCGAGATGAGCTGATTGTCCTGCGTCATCACGAAGAGCTGGCCGAAGGCGATGGTCGGCGAACCGCGCAGGGGTCCGGCCGGCTTGACCTTCCACAGCACCTCGCCGGTTTCGGCATTCACCGCCTTGACCTCGCCCACGCCATTGGTGGCGTAGAGCTTGCCGGCCTCGTAGCTGACCCCGCCGCCGAAGGCCGAGGGGCGCTGGTCCTTGGTCATGTCGCCATCGTCGCGCGTCCACAGGCGCGCGCCGGTGTTCTTGTCGAAGGCGACGATCACGCCGTCGGTGCCCTCGGCAAATAGCTTGCCGCCGCCGATCACCGGGGCTGCGGCCAGGCGCATCCGGTTGGTCGAGCCGGCGATCTGCGCGCTCCATACCTTGACCGGGTTCTCGCCCAGGGCGAGGTGGCCGTAGGACTTGCTCGCCGAGCCGCCCGCCTGGGCCCAATCGGCATTGGTGCGTTGCGGAGGGAGAACCACCGAGACCGCCGCCAGCGCGGGATCGACCTCGGCCCCGCTCTCGATGCGCGAGAGGATCGGCGTGCGGTTGCCGATGGTCGGTGTGGTCTTGTCGTCGCCGCCGCCGAACAGCCCGCCCTTGCAGCCCGTCAGACTGGCCGCGACCAGACCGGTCAGCAGCGCGGCGCGCGCGAATTTCATTGTCGTCATCAGGTGCGTTCCCATCCTCGTCCTATTCGGCCGCAGCAGCGCTGCCGCCATCCCCCTCGGACGCGACCCCTTCATCCTTGAGCAATTTCTTCACATCGACAATGGCGTCGACCCCCATCAGTCCGGCCATCTGCCGCGCCCGGCTGCGCAGGGTATCGGGCTGCGTCTCGTCCTTGGCGATGGCGGCGAACATCTTGCCTGCAGCCTGGCGGTTGCCGCTTTCGGCATGGGCCATGGCGACCAATTCGCCGGCGCTGCCGAAATAGGGGTTGCCGGGTGTGGCAATGCCCGAAAGCTGGGCGATCACCTCGGCCGGCTTCATTGTGTCGAAATCGATGCTGACCGCGCGGATCCGCGCCAGATCGCGCAGCGCAGGCGGCGCATCGGCATCATCGGCAATCGCGCGGTAAAGCCCGGCGGCCCTGGCACTGTCCCCCGTCTCCAGCGCGGCGCCGGCCTGAAGGAAGCGCGCGGCCGTGCGCGCGCCGTCGGAGCTGGCACCATCGGCCAGCAGCGGCGCGACCTTGTCGCCCGCGCCCTTGAAATCGCGTGTCCCGGCCGCATCGAGCGCGGCGATCAGCGTCTCGGACTGGGCCTCGAGGTTCTGCTCGGCATAGTGGTCCCAGATCAGGTAGCCACCAAGGCCCGCGATCCCGAGCCCGATCACGCCCAGCACCTTGAGGCCCTGCGTGCGCAGGAATTCGTAAAGCGCGTCCTCGCGCACCGCCTCGTCGATCTCGCGGATCAGGACCTCGTCCTCGCGCGTGGTGTCGGGGATGGCAGGGGTGGTCTTGGGAGTGCGCGCCATGGGGGGCTGGTGATCCTCGTCGTATGTCTGTGCCGCAGGCCGGAGCCGGACGGGCCGCTGCGCTCTTTAGGCAGGTGCGGCCCTGCGCGCAATGGCACCGGCACCGGCACCGCCCAGTGGAGGCGGGCCGGGGATGGCGCGTGGCGATTGAACGGGGGATGAAGCGCGCGCGCGGGGGAGAGAGCCGTGCGACCCGCGCCTCAGTCCGCGCCTGCCAGCAGGGCATGGATCGCCGCGCGCACCTCGGGCTCGTCGAGCGTCGGGGCATGGCCGACGCGCGGGACGGTGATGGTGGTCATCGCCGGGTTGCGCCGGCCCATCTGCTCCACCGTCTCGGCGCTGATGAGGTCCGACAATTCGCCCCGCACCAGCAGCATCGGCACGCCCGCCAGCGTGTCGAAGGCGGGCCACAGATCGGGCGGGGCGGCATTGCCGGGCTTCGAGAAGGGCTCGGCAATGGCCATGTCGTAATCGAACACGATCCGTCCGCTCTGGCTCACCACCATGGTGCGCTTGGCAAGCTCGAGCCACTGGTCGAGGCTGTAGTCGGGAAAGGCGGCCGAATGCGCCTCGGCGAGCCCGCGTGCGGCGTGGACCCAGGTCGGGTAGCTCCTGCCCTGCCCGACATAGCCGGCAATCCGGCCAACGCCCTGCGCCTCGATCTCGGGACCGATATCGTTCATCACCACCGCCGCGATGCGCCCGGGCTGCATCGCCGCCAGCAGCATTGTCATCAGCCCGCCCATCGAGGTGCCGACCGCGATGAAGCGGGTGATATCCTGCTCGGCGAGCAGCCTTTCGACATCGGCGACATAGGTGACCGGGGAATAAGTGTCGGAATCGGAGGCATAGCCGCTCTGCCCGCGCCCGCGCATCTCCGGCACAACCACGCGGCGGGTGGCGGCGAGTTCCTCCGCCAGAGCGTGGAAATCGCGGGCGTTGCGGGTGAGGCCGTGGAGGCACAGCACCGGCAGCTTCCCGGAACCCGCCGGGCCTGGATAGTTGCGATAATGCAGGTTCAGCCCGTCACTGCTGGTCCAGAAGCGGTCTTCGTAAGATGCGGCCATAATGCGCCGGTAACCCCTGTATGTGCCTAACCCGGCGGCTTGCGCGCGCCGGGGCTTGGCCCCACTATCGCGGCATGAGCGAACCTGTGCAACCATCCCTTGCGTCCGTCCCCTATCGTCCCGATCCGGCGATCCTGCCGCTGGCGGGCTGGCTGGGGGACCGGGTGGCAGCGGCCGACTTTCCCGGGACACGGCTGCGCTGGCGCAATGACCGCGCCGCCGCAACGGTCGGGCTGGCAGGGCTGACGGACGCGGAGTGGACGCAGCACTTCGGCCGCTTTGCCCCGCTTGAAGGCAACCTCCCCCAGCCGCTCGCCCTGCGTTACCACGGGCACCAGTTCCGGGTGTACAATCCCGAGATCGGCGACGGGCGCGGCTTCCTGTTCGCGCAGATGCGGGGCGCTGACGGCCGCCTGATGGACCTCGGCACCAAGGGTTCGGGCCAGACCCCTTGGAGCCGCGCGGGCGACGGGCGGCTGACGCTCAAGGGCGCGGTGCGCGAGATCCTGGCCACCGAAATGCTCGAGGCGCTCGGCGTCAACACCTCGAAGACCTTCAGCGTGATCGAGACCGGCGAGGCGCTGTGGCGCGGCGACGAGCCCAGCCCGACGCGATCCGCCGTGCTGGTGCGCCTCAGCCATTCGCACATCCGCATCGGCACCTTCCAGCGGCTGCTGGCGATCGAGAATGCCGATGCCATGGCCGAACTGATCGACTACTGCCTCGCCCACTTCCCCGGCCCGCCCCCGCCCGAGGACGCACCGGACCGCGACCAGCCCGCGATCCGCCTGATGCACGCCGTGGTCGAGCGGATGGCCGATCTGGCGGCGAGCTACATGGTGGCGGGCTTCGTCCACGGGGTGCTCAACACCGACAACATGAACGTGACCGGCGAGAGTTTCGACTATGGCCCGTGGCGCTGGCTCCCGGCATGGGAGCCGGGCTTCACCGCTGCCTATTTCGACCATGCCGGCCTCTACGCCTTTGGCCGCCAGCCTCAGGCGCTGCACTGGAACTGTGGGCAGCTTGCGGTCGCATTGCGGCTCCATGCCGAGACCGCACCGCTGGTCGCCGCGCTCGAACGCTTCGGACCGCTCTACATGGCGGCCGTGGCCCGGCGCTGGTGCTGGCGGCTCGGCGTGGTCTCGCAAGGCGTGGAGGCCGACACGCAGCTCGTTGCCGCCTGCGAGGCGGCGATGCGCGAGGGCGCGCTCCCGCCCGACGCCTTCTTCTTCGTCCACCGCGGCGGGCGCGGCGCAGCGGGGGGCGCGCTGGGCGAGGCACTGGCGGCGTACCAGCCGGTCCTCCCGGATCACCCCTACTGGGCCGACCCCGAACCCCAGTCGATGCTGATCGACGAGGTCGAGGCGATCTGGGAGGCGATCGCAGGCGAGGATGACTGGGGGCCGCTCGAAGCCAAGGTCGCTGCCTTGCGCCGCATGGGCGAGGCCCACGGCCCCGCTCCGGGTGCCGCCGGTCACGCCTGACGCAGACATGGAAACGCCCCCGCAAGCCGAGGCTTCCCGGGGGCGCATCCCGCGGCGGCATCTTGCCTCCGCGCCGGCGGCCGTCTGGTGGGAAACGGCCGCAAGTTGATGAAAGCCATCCCGAGCCCGTGCTGGGCCCGCAAATCAACTTCCCTGTGTTGTTAATTTCTAAGCCGCTTTAGCTGAACAGAGCCGCACCACCTCCGACAGGCATTGTTCATCTTGCGGGCGCTTGCGCCGCGTCGCCCCGCCCCCTAACGCGGGGCGTGATGAACACCCCCGCACCCGCCAGCCAACCGACCGCCTCGGGCCTGGCGCCTGCCCTCGGCGCCTACCTGATCTGGGGCTTCCTCCCGCTCTACCTGGTGCTGGTGAAGAGCGTGCCGGCCTTCGAATTCGTCGGCTGGCGGATCATCTGGACGCTGCCGCTGTGCCTCGCCATCGTCGCTGTCCGCCGCCAGTTTCCCGAGCTTCGCGCTGCGCTCGGCTCGCCGCGCAGCCTTCTCGCCCTGCTGGCCAGCAGCGTGCTGATCGGGATCAACTGGTTCGTCTACATCTGGGCGATCATGGCGGGCGAGGTCTATGCAACCTCGATCGGCTATTACCTCAACCCCCTGCTCAACGTGCTGCTCGGCACGCTGGTGCTGGGCGAAAGGCTGTCGCGGCGGCAGTGGCTCGCGGTCGCCATCGCTGCCGTCGCGGTCGCGCTGCTGGCTGCGGGGGCCGTCACGAGCCTGTGGATCAGCCTGACACTCGGCCTCAGCTTCGGCCTCTATGGCCTTGTCCGAAAACAGGTTTCTGTCGGATCGCTTCCCGGCCTCACGATCGAGAGCGCGATCCTGCTGCCGGTCGCGGTCGGCATTGCCTGGTGGTATGCGGCAAGCCCGCAAGGATCGGCCTTCGGGCAGGACCTGGGGATGAGCCTGCTGATCGTCTTTTCCGGCGTCGTCACCGCCGTACCGCTGCTGATGTTCGCGATCGCGGCGCGGCGGATGGACTATTCCACCCTCGGCTTCATCCAGTATCTCTCGCCGACGATCGTGTTCTTCCTCGGCCTGTTCGTCTTCCACCAGCCGCTCGCCCCCGCAAAGCTCGCCAGCTTCGTGCTGATCTGGGTGGCGGTCGGCGTGTTCGTCTGGGACCTGTGGGCGAAGCGGAAGGCCTGAGTTCGGATCGCGCTTACGCGTGATGCAGACCACCCGAAGGTGGCCACATGCACCTGGCTATCCGATAAACCGCCACCCCAGCACCTGCCCGCCGTGCCACGGGACGATCTCCTCGCCGGTCACGTGCAGCACCGGCGGCACCGCCACCTCGGCGCGCTCGAGCGTCACGGTGTCCTCGTTCACGGGGAGCTTGTAGAAGGCCGGGCCGTGGAGCGAGGCGAAGCCTTCGAACCTGTCCAGCGCGCCCTCCTCGTCGAACACGGTGACATAGCTTTCGAGCGCATAGGGCGCGCCGAAGATGCCCGCGCAGCCGCAGGCGCTTTCCTTGTCCTTCCTGAGATGCGGCGCAGAATCCGTGCCGAGGAAGAATTTCGGGCTCCCGCCCGTCGCCGCCTTGCGCAGCGCCAGCCGGTGGCTCTCACGCTTGGCGACGGGCAGGCAGTAATTATGCGGCTGGATCCCGCCCACCAGCATGGCGTTGCGGTTGATGTGGAGGTGCTGCGGGGTGATGGTCGCGGCGACCTGCGGCCCGGCGGCGGTCACGAAGTCCACCGCGTCCGAGGTGGTGATGTGCTCGAACACGATCCTGAGCTTCGGAAAGGCCGCAACAATGCCGCGCAAGTGCCTCTCGATGAATTCCCTTTCGCGGTCGAACACGTCGACCGAATGATCGGTCACCTCGCCGTGGATGCACAGCACGATATCCTCGGCCTCCATCCGGGCGAGGACCGGATAGAGCTTCTCGACATTCGTCACGCCCGCAGCCGAATTGGTCGTCGCGTTCGCCGGATACATCTTGGCGGCGGTGAAGACGCCCTCGGCCGCGCCGCGGGCAAGGTCGTCCGCATCGGTGTTGTCGGTGAGGTAACAGGTCATCAGCGGGGTGAAGCTGACTCCCTCGGGCACGGCGGCAAGGATGCGCGCGCGATAGGCCCGGCCAAGCTCGGTCGTTGTCACCGGCGGGGTGAGGTTGGGCATCACGATCGCCCGGGCAAACTGGCGCGCGGTATAGGGCACCACCTCGCGCATGATCGCGTTGTCGCGGAAATGCAGGTGCCAGTCGTCGGGGCGGCGGATCGTGAGGCGGTCGGTCATGGCTTCCCCTTAGCTTTTGGCGTGCCTATCTGTCACGCATGATGGCAACCCTTCTGACAAACCGCGCCGTGATCCGCCTCTCGCCCTTGGACGAGACCGAGGATGTCGCCGCTTTCCTTCAGGGCCTCGTCACCAGTGACGTGAAGGGTCCGCTCCCCAGTTACGCCGCCCTGCTTTCGGCACAGGGCAAGCACCTGTTCGATTTCCTCGTCTGGGCGGGGGGCGCCGATCTGCTGCTCGATTGCGAGGCCGCCCATGCCGACGAGCTGGTCAAGCGCCTGTCGATGTACCGCCTGCGCCGCCGGATCGCGATCGCCCGCGACGAGAGCCTCGCCGTGCATTGGAGCCCTGTCCCGCGTGAAGGCGCCCTCCCCGATCCGCGCCTGCCGGCGCTCGGCCACCGCTGGCTCGCGGCGCCGGAAGGCGAAAGCGCCGATGCCGCCTGGCTCGCCCACCGCCTGACGCTCGGCGTGCCCGAGGGGCGCGGCGAGCTGGGCGACATCCTGTGGCTGGAGACCAACGCCGTCGAACTCCGCGGCGTCAGCTTCACCAAGGGCTGCTATGTCGGTCAGGAGAACACGGCGCGGATGAACTGGCGGCAGAAGGTCAATCGCCGTCTGGTGGTGGTGCCGCTGGGCGAGTCGGACGAGGCGCGGCGTGTGGCGGCCTATCCGCAGCTCAAGCTTGCCGTCGATCACCTCAGGGTCGAGAGCCTCGATCCCGCGCGCCTGCCCGCCTGGCAGCGCGCCGGGGTGGTGGAGCAGCCCGAGAGCTAGGCCACCTGGTGCCCGGCGAAGCTCGCCTCGAGCATCGCCGTTGCCCGCTCGCGCGCCGCATCGCGCGGCAGTTCGAGCGATTTCGCCAGCGCCCCGCCGATCAGCGCGTCGCCCAGGGCGAGCAGCACCAGCGACAGGGTGTCGCGGTGCAGCCGCCGCTCGGCAATGTGCTCGGCAGGCTCGGACGGGGCGAGCTCGTCGAGCAGATCGTGGATCGTGGCGATGATCGGGTCGAGCGCGTCCTCGTTGCCCGTCAGCAGCATCCAGCTCGTCAGCGCGCCCGCGCCCTCGCGGTCGAAGGCGTCGAAGGCGAGATCGACCACCTCGCGCGGGGAACCAAGGCCTGCGCGGCTGGCATGGACCGCCTCGAGGATCGTCTCGCACACGGTGCGCGCGATATGTCCGGCGAGCGCCTTCTGGAGGCCCGAGGCCGAGCCGAAATGGTGCAGCAGATTGGCATGGGTGCGCCCGATCCGCGCGGCGACCGCCTTCAGCGTCACGGCCTGCGGCCCCGTCTCGATCAGCAGCGCGCGCGCGGCCTCGAGCGCGGAATTGCGCGATTGCTCGGGGGTCAACCTCTTGCGACTGGCCATGCCTGCCGCCTAACCGCTTTTGCGGAGCCTAACAAGCCGCGGGGGGCCGGCGGGTCACGCCGCCTGCTGGTGGCCGGCTGCGGCGCTGCCCAGGAGGCGGCGGTAGAGGGCGGACGGCGCATGGCTACCGCGCCCGCAGGACCAGCGCTCCTGCGTCACGCCGGTCGGCTCGAAGCCGAGCTTCCTCAGCACCTTGCCCGAGGCCGGGTTGTCGAGGAAATGCGAGGCGACCAGTTCGCGGTGGCCGAGCGTGGCGGCAATGTCGAGCACCGCGCGGCCCGCCTCGGTGGCATAGCCCTGCCCCCAATGGCGCTGCGCGATCCAGTAGCCCAATTCGAGCGCGCCGGGATCATTGGCGGCATCGCCGACGGGCCCGAAGCCGATGCAGCCGACAGCCTCGGCATCGGCGGCGCGGGTGATGAGGAAGCGGGGCGCGAGGGGATCGGCCGGCTGCGCGGCGAATTCGCGCGCGTCCTTTTCCAGATAGGGCCACGGCGCGCGGGCGAGATTGCGCACCACCGCCTCGTCGGCGATGCCTGCGAGCAGGGCCTGCCAGTCTTCGGGCCAGATGGGCCGGAGCAGCAATCTGTGACTGCGATGGAACACTTGCGTTCTCCCTTCCTCGCCCCGCGCCGCCTCTAGGCCGCGTGGATGACGGTTTCGCGGCCGCGAAACATTAAGCTTGCGCAGCTTTTTCGAGGGAGAATGCGAAAAAAGGGAGACGGACCCCCTCGGTGCGAGGACGGTCCCATCTCCCTCATCTGGTCGGTCTTTCACCGACCGGGACCGTCCTTGCCGGACGATCCCTTTATCGAATCGTCCGCTTACTCTGCGGCTTCGGCCATCACGTCTACCGAGACGTATTTGCGGCCGAGCTTGCCCGCGTGGAATCGGACCACGCCTGCATCCAGCGCGTAGAGGGTATGGTCCTTGCCCATGCCCACGTTCACGCCCGGATAGACGCGGGTGCCGCGCTGACGGATGATAATGTTGCCGCCGATCACTTCCTGACCGCCGAACTTCTTCACGCCGAGACGACGACCGGCCGAATCACGACCATTGCGCGACGAACCGCCTGCTTTCTTGTGTGCCATGGCTCAGTCGCTCCTTATTCTGCCGAGGCAGCCGCTTCGGCGGCTTCGGTCTTGGTCTTCTTGGCGGCAGCCTTCTTCGGCTTCGCGGCTTCGCCCGCGCCCACGGCGGTGATGCGCAGCAGGGTCATCTGCTGGCGGTGGCCGTTCTTGCGGCGATAATTGTGCCGACGGCGCTTCTTGAAGACGATCACCTTCTCGCTCTTGGCCTGGGCGATGATCTCGGCCGAGACGGTCACCGACTTGGCATCGGCGAGCGAGTCGCCTTCACCGGCCAGCAGAACGTCGCCCAGCGTGATCGTGTCGCCGGCTTCGCCTGCGAGCTTCTCAACGGCAATCTTGTCTCCGGCGGCAACCCGATATTGCTTGCCGCCCGTGCGCACTACAGCGAACATGGCTCTAAACTCTCTAACTGTGCTTGTGCCCGGACAGGCGGAGCGGATGCCACGCCAACCGAACGGCAATGCGAGGCTTGCGAAGGTGCAGGCCCCGGAAAGATGGTGGCCGTTAGGGGAAAGGCTCCGCCAAGTCAACGCCCGAGCAGCGCGGCCGGGGCCAAAAAGTGGCATCCTGAAGCCGCCGGAGGAAATCGGTCACGGCGCTTTGCCCCGGCCGGGCGGCATGGTAGTGGGATCGGGGGATCGACAATGCGTGTGAACGGAATGAAACTGCTGGCTCTCTTGCCGATTGCGGCCTTGCTGTCGGCCTGTGCCGGCGGGAAGGACCAATACCCCTCGCTGGCGCTGCGCCCGTTCGAAACCGGCGCTGTTCCGCTTGGCGGTCCGCCGCGTGCGCCTGCCCCGACTCGTCCCGCGACGCCCGCCGCCCGGATCGCCGAACTGCGCGCCGCCGCGGCCGCCTCGCAGGACGCTTTTGCCGCCCGCGAGAACGATGCCGCACGCCTCGCCCGCGCCGCGGCCGGCCAGCCGTTCGAAAGCAACGCGCGCGCGACGGCCATGGTGGCGCTGGCCGAGCTCGATTCGAAACGCGCAGCGACCGCGGGCACCCTTGCCAGCCTCGACAGTCTCGCTGCCGAGGCCGCCAGCGCGCTCAGCCCCGATCCGGCGCTTGCCGGAGCACAGGCCGAAGTTGCCGCACTGCTCGCCCGTCAGGATGCGACCATTGCGCGGCTGTGGGAGGTAATGGGATCGTGAACCTTGCGTGCAGCACCTGCCCCGTCAAGGAAACCGCCGCCTGCGCGGTCCTGACCCCGGAGGAACGCGGCGCCATGGCTGCGGCAGGCCGCACCCGCACGCTGAAGCGCGGCGAGATGCTGTTTGCCGCAGGCGACGAGGAGGCTGCCTGTGCCACCCTCCTGACGGGCGCGCTCAAGGTCTCGGCGATCGACGTGGATGGCAACGAGCAGATCCTCGCGCTGGTCCATCCGGCCGGCTTCATCGGCGAGCTGTTCGCGCCTTTCGCCCATCACGACGTCGTCGCGCTGACCGATAGCCGGCTGTGCACCTTCGCCAAGGCCGATATCGAACGGGCGATCGAGGACTACCCCGCTCTCGCCCGCGCGCTGCTGCGCCGCAGCCAGGCAGACCTGCTGGCGACACGCAACCTGCTCGAGCTGACCGGCCACGCCAGCGCCGAGGCGCGGCTGGCGGCCCTGCTCCACGATTTCGCGGCCGCCGCGAGCGAAAGCTCATGCCACCCCGCCCCCCATTTCGAACTGCCGCTGACCCGCGGCGAGATCGGCAACATGCTCGGCCTCACCATCGAGACCGTCAGCCGCAAGCTGGGCGAGCTCGAGGACATGGGCGCGATCAAGCGCGAGGGGAAGCGCGGGATCGCCCTGCGCAACCCGGAGCTGCTGCACGCAATTTCGGGACGGTAGGGCCGCGAGGCGGCAGCGGGGGAGAGGAGCTGCCGCCCCGAGGGGACGATCTAGCGGACCAGCGCCGCAATCACCGCGACCGCAAGGCCCCAGACCACCAGCAGCGCCGGCAGGATCAGGACCTGGATGGTTGCATCCCGCGCCGCAAGCCTGCCGGTGTTGGTCATGATCCCCTTGAGGCCGAACTCGCCCATGGTCTGCGGCTCGCTGGTGTTGCCGGCAAGGCGCGTCCAGACAGCCGGAACGCCGAAGCCGGCGATGATGAAGACGACGAAGATCGCCATGGGGATCGCCAGCTGCGGGTTGGCGAAGGCGCTGCCGACGACCAGCAGGAAGCCGAGATAGCCCGCCACCGTCGCCCCATAGAGCGCCTTGGGCAGGCCGAAATTGCGGTCGCTCTCGACCTGATGACGGACCGGCGCTTCGGCGTCGGGCAGGGCGACGATCCGGGCCTCGCCGCGGGCGATGAGATTGTGGACGATGTGGCTCATGTGATCCTCCTTGATAGTGGAAGGAGGATTACCGGGCGCAGGTCCTACCTGCTTTGACGGGGATCAAATCGGCTCGTGCCAACGCGAAAGGTCGGCGTGGTCCTGATCGCGCGGCTCGATCCAGTGCCATTGCCCGCCCCGCTTCTCGCGCTTCCAGAACCAGGCGGCGCTTTTCAGGTGATCCATGCAGAAATCGACCGCGTCGATGGCGTCGCGGCGGTGGAGCGCGGCGGCCGAGACGCAGACGATCGGCTCGCCCGGGCGCAGCACGCCGACGCGGTGGACCATCAGCAGGCCCATCAGGTCGAAACGGCCAAAGGCCCGGTCGGCAAGCGCGTGCATCCCGGGCAGTGTCAGCGGCTCGTAATGGGTGAGTTCGAGCGCCTCGACCCCCTGATCATAGCGCACCTCGCCCACGAAGGTGCAGACGCCCCCGAGGCCGGGATTGGCCTGCGTGAACGGGCCGATCAGCGTGCCGGGGATGAACATCTGGTGGAGCAGGCGGATGTCGCGCATCGGCATTGGTCAGCCCCCCGAGACCGGCGGCAGCAGCGCGATCTCGTCACCGGCGCCCGCCTGCAGACCGGCCTTGTCGGCCAGCAGCGCGCCGTTCAGCGCTACGCGGTTCCTCGGATCATCCACCGCCTCGGCCAGCGCCGAAGGCAGCGCGGCCTTCAGACCGGCCCAGCCGAGCGGGGCCGCGAGCTGAAGCGAGGGCGCGCCCGCAAGGTCGGCAAGCTTGCCGAGGAAGACGATGGTGACCACCCTATCCCCCCGTCATCGACATGTGCCGCGCCAGCGCCGGGGCCGCCCCCCGCTCGTCCATGCGGAAATGGTGCTTCTCGGGCTTGATCCTGAGCGCCTCGTCGAGCGCGGCGGAAAGCCTGGCCTCGGGCGCATCGGAGCGCAGCGCCGCGCGCAGATCGACCCGCTCACCCCCGCCAAGGCAGGGGTAGAGCTGGCCGGTCGCGGTCACCCGCAGGCGGTTGCAACCGGCGCAGAAATTGCCGGTGTGCGGGGTGATGAAGCCCAGCCTGCCGCCGGTTTCGGCAATGTCGACATAGGTCGAAGGCCCGCCGGTCCTGTGGTCGCTCTCGGTCAGGGTCCAGCGCTCCGCGAGGCGCGCGCGGATGGCGTCGAGCGGGAGATATTGGTCGAGCCGCTCCTCCTCGACATCGCCCAATGGCATGACCTCGATCAGCGTCACGTCGTGGCCTTCGGCATGGCCCCAGGCGATGAGATCGGGCAGTTCCTGCTCGTTCACGCCCTTCAGCGCCACCGCGTTGAGCTTGACCTTGAGCCCGGCGGCCTTGGCCGCCGCGATGCCTTCGAGCACCTGCGGCAGGCTGTCGCGGCGGGTCAGCGCGGCGAATTTCGCGCGGTCGCGCGTGTCGAGCGAAACATTGACGCGCCGCACCCCCGCCCGCGCCAGCGCCTCGGCATGGGCGGCGAGCTGGGTGCCGTTGGTGGTCAGCGTCAGCTCCTCCAGGCCATGCCCCAGCCTGCGCCCCAAGGCGCTGAACAGATCGATGATGTCGCGCCGCACCAGCGGCTCGCCGCCGGTGATGCGGATCTTGGTCACACCCCGCGCGATGAAGCCGGTGGCAAGGTCGTAGAGCTCCTCGAGGCTCAGCACCTCCTTCTTGGGAAGGAAGGTCATGCGCTCGGGCATGCAATAGGAACACCTGAGGTCGCAGCGGTCGGTCACCGACAGCCGCAGATAGGTTATCCGGCGCATAAAGGCATCGACCAGCGGCGCGGGCCGATCGCCGACGAGGATCAGGTCGGGCTTGCGGGCAGGAGCGGGCGACACGCGGTCATTCATCGCACACCAGATACTGCCCTGTCACGCCGGGCGCATCTGCCAAAAAACACAAGGTTGCCTCGCGCGCCGCGCCGGGCGCCCCAGCGACCACATTGACGCGCGCCGGCGCCACTTCGCGGGCCAGATCGCGGGCGAGCGCGAGGCGCCAATCGCGGTGATCGCGCGCGGCAGGCGGCAGGAGAATGGCGAGCGCGGTGGTCCCGGGTTCGGCCAGGATCGCGCGGGCGGCCGCGAGGTGGAAGGCCATGAAGGCGCCTGCCGCATCGAGCGCGCTGTCCGGCAGCAGGCCGACCTCGAGCTCGCGCTGCACCCGTTCAGCCCCCGTGTTCCGGGCGGCGTTCGCGGTGGAGGGTGATGCCGATCTGCTCGTTCGCCTCGGCGATGGCGAGCTTGACGATCTTGACCGTCACCGCCTGCACCCTGGCATCCTGCACGAACAGCGTTGCGCAGATGTGGTCCGCCACCGCCTCGATCAGCTTGAAGTGCACGCCCTCGGGCAGCCCGTCGGAGGCGGCGAACTTCAGATCCATGTAGTTCTTGGAGGCGTCGAGCGGGGTGTCGGGTTCGTAGCGATCCGCCACCGCATAACGCGCCGCGACCGAGATGCGCAGCGGCTGGGGCTTGCCGGTCTCCTCGGAATAGATGCCGGTCAGGACATCGACGACGAGATCATTGACTTCGAGGGTAAGCGAATCATGCATGGGAGCGCCCTTAGAACATCGCGCCGAAAAGTGGGCACCGGTTTTCGGCTACCGGCAATGCGACAACTATCCCGGATTGCTCCATCTGGCGAAGATTGCGGTGGGCAGGAGTCGCCCGCCCGCTCCGTCCTCGCGCACGGCCAGATCGCCGTGCTCGATCACGCCGGGAAGATGGCCGAGCGCTTCTTCAAGCAGGCCGGCAATCGCAAGGCTGCTCATGCGCACGGCATAGACGGTGAGAAACAGGAAGCGGCTGCCGGTGTCGAGCAGCTGCGCGCAATCGGTGACAAGGCCAGGGAGATGCTCCTCCAGCCGCCACACCTCGCCCTCCGGCCCGCGGCCGAACTTGGGGGGATCGAGGATGATCCCGTCATAGCGCCGCGCGCGCCGCACCTCGCGGGCGGTGAACTTGGCAGCGTCGTCGGTCAGCCAGCGGATCGGGCGATCCTCCATGCCCGACAGCGCGGCGTTCTCGCGCGCCTGGGCGACCGATTTCTTGGAGGCATCGACATGGGTCACCCGCCCGTGCCGCGACAGGGCGAGCGTGCCGAGGCCGGTGTAGCCGAACAGGTTCATGGTTTCCGCCTCGGTCATCTCGCCGAGCTGCTCCCGCATCCAGTCCCACACCGGGGCCATGTCGGGGAAGAACTGCAGGTGGCGGAAAGGGGTCGGGCGGGCGGTGAAGCGCACCTCGTTCCAGGCGAGCTCCCAGCCCTGATCGGGCAGACGGCCGGCAAACTGCCAGCGCCCGCCGCCGTCCTCATCGGAGCCGGGGATGAACTCGCCATCGGCCTGCCAGCTGTCGCGGCGCGGCTGCCACAGAGCTTGCGGCTCGGGACGGATGAAGGAGTAGGCGCCGAAGCTCTCCCACTTGCGCCCCGCCCCGCTGTCGAGCAGGCGGTACGAGCCCCATCCAGTGCATTCCATCACCAGCGGCTGCTGGACGAGAGTGGCCATCAGCGCGGGCCGGAAGCCGCCGCATGGGCGAGCACGTGATCACGGGTGACGGCATAGTCCCCGGCAAGCTCGACATAGCTCTCCTCGCGCCCGAACAGGTCGCCGACCCGCGCCGGGAGCGCCGGACGCAGGCCGATGGCGCGCTCGACCGCGTCGGGGAACTTGGCCGGGTGCGCCGTGGCGAGGGTGACGATGGGCACCGCAGGATCGATCGCACCTGCCAGTGCATGGGCCGCGCCTAGGCCGACGGCGGTATGGGGATCGATGATCTCCTGCGAAGCCTGATAGGCCGCCTGCACCGCACGCGCGGTCTCGATCGGGTTGACAGCGTGGCTGGCGAACAGCCGCGATGCGCCCTCGGCCTGGGCATTGGTGAGCTGCATCGCCTTGCTGGCCTCGAAAGCCAGCATCTGTTCGGCCAGCGCCGCGCCGTCACGCCCGCCGGCGTCGAACAGCAGCCGCTCGAAGTTCGAGGAGACCTGGATGTCCATCGAGGGGGTGATGGTCGGCGTCACCCCTCCGGCCGAATAGTCGCCGCGCGACAGCGCGCGGTGGAGGATGTCGTTGACATTGGTGGCAACGATCAGGCGTTCGATGGGCAGGCCCATCTTCGCCGCGACATAGCCGGCAAAGACATCGCCGAAATTGCCCGTCGGCACCGCATAGGCGACCGGCCGGTCGGGCGCGCCCAGTTGCAGCGCCGAGGTGAAGTAATAGACCACCTGTGCCATCAGCCGCGCCCAGTTGATCGAATTGACCGCGCCGAGGTTGAGGACGCCCGCGACGTCCGGATCGGTGAACATCCGCTTCACGTGCGCCTGCGCATCATCGAAGCTGCCCTCGATGGCGAGGTTCTGGACATTGGGGCTGAGCACCGTGGTCATCTGGCGGCGCTGGACGTCGCTCACGCGGCCCTTGGGATGGAGCATGAAGATCTCGGTGCGCTTGCCCCCCGCAACCGCGTGGATCGCCGCCGAGCCCGTGTCCCCGCTGGTCGCGCCGACGATGGTGAGGCGTTCGTCGCGGCGTTCGAGGAAGGTCTCGAACAGCCGGCCGAGCAGTTGCAGGGCGATGTCCTTGAAGGCGAGCGTCGGCCCGTGGAACAGTTCGAGCAGCCAGTTGCGCTCGTCGAGCTGCACCAGCGGGACGACGGCGGCATGGGCGAAAGCCTCGCCATAGACCTGGCGGCAGATCGCCGCGAGCTGGGCCTCGGTGAGGGCATCACCGATGAAGGGCCGCATGACTGTGACGGCGACCTGCCAATAGGGAAGGCCACGCAGCGCGCGGATCTCGGCCTCGGAAAAGCGCGGCCACTCGGCCGGCACATAAAGCCCGCCGTCGCTGGCGAGCCCAGCGAGCGTCACCCCTTCGAAATCGAGCGCCGGCGCGCTCCCGCGTGTCGAGACATATTGCATATGCGAAGCCGCCTACCCCGCGCGGCGGCGCAAGGCCAGCACGTAGATGACCAGCGCGGTCAGCGCGAAGAAGAACCACTGCCCGGCATAGGCGAGGTGGTTGTTGGGCAGGTCGCCCGGATCGGGGGCGGCAAGTGGCTGGAGGCCCGCTTGCGGAGTCTCGGCCACCAGACGGATCGTGTCCCCGTAGCTGGCGATACGCCCTGTCACGCGCCCTCCCTGCCATGCAGGCGGCTGGGGCGATTGCGACCAGCCGATGGTGACGGCCGCCTCGCCGCCATCATGGGTGCACCTTGCGACATGGACCCAGCCCGATCGCCCGCTTGCCGACTTGCCGGACATCGCGTCGATGCCCCGCACCACCCCGCAATCGATGGTCGAGCGGCGGAACAGGCTGCTGTCGTAGTCTGCAGGCAGGGGCCAGCGCACCTCGGCACTTTCCTCAAGCGCGGCGGCGTAGCGCGCGATCAGCACCTCCTTCTCGGTCTTGCGGCCAAGCTGCCACACGCCGAGCCCAATCATGGTCAGGACGGCCGCGATCACGATGATCGTGGCGACGACCGGAACAGGGCGGCGGGTCATGTCTGGCGCTCCTCGTATTGGTGATAGACCCACATGGCCTTGTAGAACCGCAGCCCGCCGATCACCGTAGCGATTGTCACCGGCAACCAGAAGGCGAAGCTCGCCCATAGCGGCGGGCGCAGCCATTCGTCGACGGCCAGCGCGGCGAGGATCAGCACAAGCGCGGCGAGCATCGTCACCACACCGACAAACCGCCCGCCCCGCTCCAGCGCGAGGAAATCGAGCCCGCAGGTGCCGCACTCGTCAGCCAGCGCGGCAGGGGCGGCGAACAATGTCTTCGCCCCGCAGCGGGGGCACAAACCGGAAAGGGCAGCCGGAACGAGTCCCGGCTGCCCTTTCGGTTGATTCGGACCTGCGGGGTCCGCGCTCATCAGTGGAATTCGGCACCCCAGCCGCCCCAGACATAGACGGCGACGAACAGGAACAGCCACACCACGTCGACGAAGTGCCAGTACCACGCCGCCGCTTCGAAGCCGAAGTGCTGGCGCGGGGTGAAGTGGCCCTTGTAGGCCCGGAACAGGCAGACCGCGAGGAAGATGGTCCCCACGAGCACGTGGAAGCCGTGGAAGCCGGTCGCCATGTAGAAGGCGCTCGAATAGGTGTTGCCGCCGAAGCCGAAGGGTGCCGCTGCGTATTCATAGGCCTGAATGCAGCTGAACAACGCGCCCAGCGCGATCGTGGCCCACAGGCCCTGCTTGAGGCCATCGCGGTCGCCGTGGATCAGCGCGTGGTGCGCCCAGGTCACCGTGGTGCCCGAGCACAGCAGGATCAGCGTGTTGAGCAGCGGCAGCGCGAAGGGATCGAGCACCTGCATCCCTTCAGGAATGAAGCTCGCAATCGCGCCATCCGTGCCGAACAGGCTGGTGGTCTTGCCGGTCGCCTCGTCGAACGCGAGCGCGGTCGGGAACAGCGCGAAGTCGAAGAAGCTCCAGAACCAGCCGACGAAGAACATCACTTCGGAGGCGATGAACAGGATCATGCCGTAGCGCAGGTGCAGCTGCACGACGGGGGTATGGTCGCCGCGCTGCGCCTCGACGACGATGTTCTTGAACCACATGAAGAAGGTGGCGATGAGGCCCGCAAGGCCCGCCCACATCACGACGTTCGACAAGGGGCCGAACAGGTCAGGGTGCCATGACAGCACCATGCCGCTGGTGAAGGTCAGCGCCGCAATCGAGCCGACCAGCGGCCAGATATCGGGTTCGAGGATGTGGTAGTCGTGGTTTGCCTTGCCAGCCATGTGGTCGTTCCCGTCCCTGGGTTAGCGGATCAATCGGTGCTCTTGGAAGCCGCTGCTAGCGGTTCCTGCGAGCGGTGGAAAGTGTAGCTCAGCGTGATCTGCTCGACGCCCTTCATGTTCGGATCCTCAAGCATCGCGGGATCGACGAAATAGAGCACCGGCATGGTCACTTCCTGCCCCGGCGCGAGGGTCTGCTCGGTGAAGCAGAAACACTGGATCTTGTTGAAATACTTGCCCGCCTGCTCGGGTTCGACATTGAAGGTCGCCGTGCCGGTAATGGGCTTGTCGCTGTTGTTGCGCGCCACATAGGTGGCGATGTCGCGCTGGCCGATGGTGACGGTGTCGGTGACCTGCGAGGGATGGAAGCTCCAGGGCATCCCCATCGCGGTGGTCGCATCGAAGCGGATCGAGATCGTCTGGCCCGTGGCTGCCGCAGCGGCGCGGGCCGCATCGCTCTCGGTCGCGTTCATCGTGGTGCCGCCGAAGCCGGTGACCTGACAGAACAGGCGGTAGAGCGGCACCGAGGCATAGCCGAGCCCCAGCATCGCAAGCGCGCCCGCAAAGGCGAAAGCCCCCGTGCGCAGATTGCGCCGCGCGGTGTCCGCAGCAGGAGGCGCAAGGCTCGCCATCAGCCGGCCTGCCCCCCGATCCGCACAATGGTGATCGCGTAGAACAGCACGACGAAGAAGATGAGCGTGCCGAGCACCACCCAGTTCCTCGCCTTGCGGCGCCGCAGGAATTCCTTTTCCTCTTCGGGCGTCATGCGAGCCACCCCTGATAGGCCGCCACGCGGTCGAGCACGAGCGCGGCAAACAGCACGAAGAGATAGGCGATCGAGAACTTGAAGAGCTTCTTTTCCGGCAGCATCGCATCGGCCTCGGCGCGCATCCGGGTGAAGACCGGCAGCGCCAGCACCACGAACAGCGCCGACAGCACCACGGCGACGGAGCCGTAGATCCAGCCCGTCCCCCCGATATACCACGGCGCGACCGTGATCGGCGCGAGCAGCAGGGTGTAGATCATGATCTGCTGGCGGGTCGCCTTCTCGCCCGCGACGACGGGCAGCATCGGGATGCCGACCTTGGCGTAGTCCGACTGCACGAACAGCGCGAGCGCCCAGAAATGTGGCGGGGTCCAGAAGAAGATGATCGCGAAGAGCAGGATCGGCATGGCGGTGATCTCGCCGGTGACGGCCACCCAGCCGATCAGCGGCGGGAAGGCGCCCGCACCGCCGCCGATGACGATGTTCTGCGGCGTGCGCGGCTTGAGCCACATGGTGTAGATCACGGCGTAGTAGATGATCGCGCCCAGCAGCAGCGCGGCAGCGAGCCAGCCCACGGCGAGGCCCATCAGCACGATCGAGACGCCCGAGAGGAAGATGCCGAAATCGCGCGCATCCTCAGGGCGCATCCGTCCGCCCGGGAGCGGACGGTTCATGGTCCGCTTCATGCCGGCATCGATGTCGGCTTCCCACCACATGTTGAGCACCGCCGAACCGCCGGCACCCATGGCGATGGCCAGGATCGCGGTGAAGCCGATCACCGGATGGATCGTCCCCGGCGCCGCGAGCACGCCGCAGATCGCGGTGAAGATCACCAGCGTCATCACCCGCGGCTTGGTCAGCGCGAAGAAATCGCGCCACTCCGTGGGCATCATCGCGACAGTCTGGGGCGGTGTGCTTGCCATCGTGAGCTCGGTTCCATTGCGAAGGAGCGCGGGACGTGCCCCGCGCTCCCCCCATCATCTTGCGCTCCCCCGAAGGGAGCCGATCAGGTCCGGCAGCTTACGCCGTCGCCGGACGGTGATCGTGGTAGTCGTGCGCGTCGGTGATCACCGGCAGCGTTTCGAACTGGTGGTAGGGCGGCGGGCTCGGCAGGGTCCACTCGAGCGTGGTCGCGCCTTCGCCCCACGGATTGGCTTCGGCCTTCTTGCCGGCCAGCAGCGCGTAGAGCACGTTCACGAAGAAGAACACCATCGAGCCGGCCATGATGTAGTACCCGAGGGTGCTGATCTGGTGCCAGTAGGTGTAGGCTTCGGCGTAGTCCGGATAGCGACGCGGCATGCCCTGCATCCCGAGGAAGTGCTGCGGGAAGAAGATCACGTTCACGCCGATGAAGAAGAACCAGAAGTGCAGGTGCGAGAGGAACTCGCTGTGCATCCGGCCGCTCATCTTCGGGAACCGGTAGTGGAAGCCGGCGAACATCGAGAACACCGCACCCATCGACAGCACGTAGTGGAAATGCGCCACCACATAGTAGGTGTCGTGCAGGTTGTCGTCGATCCCGCCATTGGCCAGCACCACGCCGGTCACGCCGCCCACGGTGAACAGGAAGATGAAGCCCATCGACCAGACCATCGGCGACTTGAACTGGAGGCTGCCGCCCCACATCGTCGCGATCCAGCTGAAGATCTTCACGCCGGTCGGCACCGCGATCACCATGGTCGCCGCGGTGAAGTACATCTTCGTGTTCACGTCGAGGCCCACGGTGTACATGTGGTGCGCCCAGACGATGAAGCCGACCACGCCGATCGCGACCATGGCATAGGCCATGCCGAGGTAGCCGAACACCGGCTTACGGCTGAAGGTGGCGACGATCTGCGAGATCATGCCGAAGCCCGGCAGGATCATGATGTAGACTTCCGGGTGGCCGAAGAACCAGAACAGGTGCTGGTAGAGCACCGGATCACCACCGCCGGCCGGATCGAAGAAGGTTGTGCCGAAGTTGCGGTCGGTCAGCAGCATGGTGATCGCCGCGGCGAGCACCGGGAGCGCCAGCAGCAGCAGGAAGGCGGTGACCAGCACCGACCACACGAACAGCGGCATCTTGTGCAGGGTCATCCCCGGAGCGCGCATGTTGAAGATGGTGGTGATGAAGTTGGTCGCACCCAGGATCGAGCCAGCGCCCGCAAGGTGCAGCG
>JAIXPX010000004.1 GCA_027486035.1 Erythrobacteraceae bacterium
CGCGAGGATCACCACCGGCACCTGCACCGCATCGGGGATCATCAGGAAGAACGGATCCTTGAGCAGCGCCGCGGTCGCCTCGGGCGAGGTCTGAGACAGCACCATCGCGCCCTGCCCCATGTAGTTGAGCATCAGCGCCGGGAACACGAAGGTAATCCACGACAGGCCGATCGGCTTGCGCCCGAAATGGCCCATATCGGCATAGAGCGCCTCGGCCCCCGTCACCGCCAGCACCACGCTGCCGAGCGCGACGAACGCGGTGAACCCGTCGGTGATGAAGAAATTGAGGGCATTCATCGGATTGATCGTCTCGAGGATGATCGCCGGATTGGCCGACAGGTGCATCACGCCGAGCGTTGCCAGCATCCCGAAATAGCAGAGCATGATCGGGCCAAACAGCTTGCCCACCTTGTCCGTGCCGCGCGACTGGATCGCGAACAGGGCAACAAGGATCGCGATGGCGGTCGGCACGATCCATGGCTCGAACCCGGGGACGATATATTGCAGGCCCTCGGTCGCCGAAAGCACCGAGATCGCCGGCGTGATAATGCTGTCGCCATAGAACAGCGCGGTGGCAAACACGCCGAGCAGGATCAGCGGCGCGGTCCACTTGGCATTGTCGGAAACGCTGCGGATCAGCGCCAGCAGCGCCAGGCTGCCGCCCTCGCCGCGGTTATCGGCGCGGGTAATGGTGAGGACATATTTGACCGTCACCACCATCATCATCGACCAGAACACCAGGCTCAGCACCCCGTGGATATGGGTCGCATCCGCCATGATGCCCGGCACCCCGTGGTGCGAGGCGAAAGTTTCGCGGAAGGCATAGAGCGGGCTGGTGCCGATGTCGCCGAACACCACGCCCACCGCGCCAATCGCCAGCGTGGCGGTGGAGGCCTTGTGGCCGTGGGCAGTGGGATGAAGAGGCTGCGCAGTGCTGGTGGAATTGTTCATCTCAGGCGGATTTCCCGTTCTGGCGGTACTGCCCAACGCGCAGGAGCGACTCCAGCCCGTGAG
Organism: Erythrobacteraceae bacterium; assembly: GCA_027486035.1. Classification (GTDB taxonomy): domain Bacteria; phylum Pseudomonadota; class Alphaproteobacteria; order Sphingomonadales; family Sphingomonadaceae; genus Erythrobacter. Next base: position 1,015 of record JAIXPX010000004.1, read on the forward strand.
GCGGCGCGCCTAGCACTGTGTCTTCGCAGCCGCAACATGGGATGCGAGGACGACACACATGTGTCACTGCCCCTGCAGCATCGGGGCGCGGGCGATCATATCGTCGAGCCGCGCCACTTCGGCCTCCAACCCCTCGCGCCACGGGGCATCGGGGGGCGAACGTGCGATCAGGCCCGCCCACACAGAACGCGCGGCGCGGATCTCGCCGCTCTGGAGATAGGCAAAGCCGAGGAAGTAATCCGCGCCCGGATGTGCCGGATCAATCGCGCGCGCGCGGCCGAAGGCCTGCACCGCGGCCGGCGTCACGAACCCGTCCGCATGGCCCACCAGCGCAAGGCCGAGTGCCAGCCAGCTTTCGAGATCCTGCGGGTTCTCCTCCAGCCCGCGCCGCAGCAGCCCGGCCGCATCGCCGAACCGCCCGCGCCTGGCAAAGGCATCCGAGGTGAGCAGGTAATCGGGCGGCGGGCTGGTGCGATCGAACAGCGCCGCGCGCCCTTCAACCATGGCCTCGCCCTGATCGGAAAGCTGCGCTGCGGGCGGCTTGGGCGCGGCGGGCTGGCCGGGGGAGCCCTGCCAGGCATAGCCCGCAAGCCCGAAAACCAGCACCGCGCCAAACAAGGTGAGCCCCTCGCGCGGGAGCCGTAGCAGGAACGCCGCAAGCGCAAAGGCCGCCAGCGCGAGCGCGGCAACGGCGAGCCAGCCCTGGATCATGCCGCATCTCCTGCATCCGAGCGGCGCTTGCCGAGCCGCCGGAGCAGAACGCCCGCGCCGATCAGGATCACCAGCACCGGCACCGCGAACAGCGGCCAGGTCGATGCGCTCACGGTCGGCTCGTAGCTGACGTAATCGCCATAGCGCGCGATCAGCCAGGCGCGGATTTCAGCGGGGCTTTCGCCTGCCAGAATGCGGCTGCGCACCTGATGGCGCATATCGCCCGCCATTGGCGCATCGCTATCGGCGATCGACTGCGACTGGCACTTGAGGCAGCGCAAGGTCGCCATCAGCGCGGCGGCCTCGGCTTCCATGGCCGGATCTTCGAGCTGGTTATAGGCATAGGGCGCAGGCGGCATCGAATCCTGCGCCGCCACCGGCAGAGCCATGAGCGCAGCCAGCAGCACAAGCATCACGCGGATCATTGCGCCTTCTCCAACTCGGCCAGCAGCACCGGCACATCGTCCTCGCGGATGTCGCCGATATGCTGGTAGCGGATCACGCCCTTGGCATCGATCACGAAGGTTTCCGGCACGCCCGACGATCCGATCGCCAACTGCACTTCGGAAATCCGGTCAGAGCCGATGCGGGTATAGGGATTGCCATACTGGCCGAGGAAATTGGCGACATCCTCGGGCCGGTCACGGATGGCGATGCCGATGATTTCGACGCCCTGGGCTTTCAGGGCTTCGAGTTGCGGGGCTTCGGCGATGCAAGGCAGGCACCAGCTCGCCCAGATATTGAGCAGGCGCGGTTTGCCGCCGACAAAGTCAGAGCGGGCCGCACCCGGCAGGCCGCCGAACGCCGGTTCCAGCGCGAATTCGGGCAACGGCTCGCCGATCATCGTGCTTTCGACGAACTGGTCCTTTTCCTGCGTGAGCATATAGCCCGCCAGCCCCGCGAAGAACGCGAACAGCGCGAGCGGCAGCCACAGCCACAACCGGTTCTGGGACACGCGCCTACTCCGCCGGAACCGGCGCGGCAGCGCCCAGCGCTTCAAGATCGGCGCGGCGGGCATCGCCCATCGCGGTCGCTTTGCGGCGCTTCACATCGACCTTCACGCGCCCTGCAATCGCCAGCACGCCGCCCAGCGCAATCAGCAGTCCGCCATACCAGATGAAGGTGACAAACGGCTTCCACCACACGCGGATCTGCCACCGCCCGTCCTCGGCCTGATTGCCGATCACCGCGTAAAGCTGGCCGTCCCAGCGGGTCAGCAGCGCGCTTTCGCTGGTGGCCTGCGGGGGCGACCAGAAATTGCGCGCCTGCGGGGCAAGGATGACAGGCTCGCCGCCGTTCTGGCTGACAGCGAGACGCGCCTCGATCGCGGTCCAGTTGGGGCCGGCCACAGGGGTAACGCTCTGCAAGGTGACTGCGAAATCGCCGACCTGCTCGGTGCCGCCGGGCGCAACGGCCGCGAGACGTTCCTGCGTGAAAGCGCCTTCACAGGCCATGCCGAACAGCGAGACCGCGACCCCGAAATGGGCGAGCACCATGCCCCATGTTGCCACCGGCACGCGGGTCAGTTTGCGACCCTTCAGCGGGAGGACGGCCGCCACCGCCAGCGCGGCTGCCAGCCCAAGGCCGAGCAACGGGAGCAGCGGGAAGTTGCCGAAGAAGCTCACCAAGGCGATGACCGCGATCAGCACGGCGGCCACCAGCAGCATTTCAAACTGGATCCGCGCCGGCTTGTCTTCCTTCCAGCGCAGCAGTGGCCCGACCGCCATCACAAGGAACATCGGCACGGCAAAGATCGCAGCAGCCGGATTGAAATAGGGCGGGCCGACGCTGACGCGCACATCGAACGCCTCGGTCAGCAGCGGATAGAGCGTGCCGAGCAGCACGATCGCGAGGATCGCCGAGAGCATCACATTGTTGAACACCAGCGCGCCTTCGCGGCTGGTGGCGGAAAAACGCTTGCCCTCGGCCACCGCCCCTGCACGCAGCGCGAAGATGGTGAAGGCTCCGCCGATGTAGAGGCCCAGCAGGCCGAGGATGAAGGCCCCGCGCTCGGGGTCCACGGCAAAGGCATGGACGCTCGTCAGCACGCCCGAACGCACCAGGAAAGTGCCGAGCATCGACATTGAGAAGGCCAGCACGCCGAGCATGATCGTCCAGGTGCGCAGCGCGTCGCGCGCGGCCAGCACGCTCACCGAATGCATCAGCGCGGTGGCCGCCAGCCACGGCATCAGCGAGGCGTTCTCGACCGGATCCCAGAACCACCAGCCTCCCCAGCCCAGCTCGTAATAGGCCCAGTAAGAGCCGGCGGTGATCCCGAAGGTCAGCAGCACCCACGCGCCCAACACCCACGGGCGCATCACGCGCGCGAAGTTCGGGTTGACCTCCTTGGTCAGCAGCGCGCCCATCGCGAGGCTAAAGGCGACCGACAGGCCGACATAGCCGGCGTAAAGCGTGGGCGGATGGATCGCGAGGCCGATGTCCTGCAACAGCGGGTTGAGACCCACGCCCTCAACCGCCGGCACCGGCAACCGCTCGAACGGGTTGGAAGACAGCAGAAGGAAGGCATAAAAGCCCAGCGCCACAAACCCCTGCACCGCCAGCGTCGCACCCATGGTGCGTTCGGGCAGGCGCTTTTCAAATGCGGCGAGCAGGCCACCCGAAAGCGCCAGCACGCCGACCCACAGCAGCATCGAACCTTCGTGATTGCCCCAGGTGCCGGTGAGCTTGTAGATCATCGGCTTCATCGAATGCGAATTGGTGGCCACCAGCTTGATCGAAAGATCGGTGATCGCAAAGGCATAGAGCAGCAGCAGGAAGGCCAGCACGGCGAGCACCGCCTGCACCACCGCAGCGGGGCGGGCATAGATCGCCATCGGATTGGGCGCACCCTCGGCCGAGCGCAGCGCGAACCCGCCCGAAACCATCTGCAACACCGCCAGCGCCGCAGCGAGCCACAGGGCGGCAAGGCCGATTTCGGCGATCACTGGTTCAGCCCCACCGTGGTATCCGCCGCCATCTTGGCCGCCTGTTCGGTGCCCATGCCTTCAAGCTCCTTGGGCACGTAATTCTCGTCATGCTTGGCGAGCAGATTGGTGGCGACGAACACGCCCTTGTCATCAAGGCTGCCCTCGGCAACCACGCCCGATCCCTCGACAAACAGATCGGGCAGAATGCCGCTGTAACGCACCGGGATTGCATCATCGGTGTTGCCGGTGACCATGAAGTTGACGGTCACCCCGTCAGCCTCGGTCTTGATCGATCCGGTCTGCACCATCCCGCCCAGCCGCACCGCTTGTCCCGCTTCGGGCGGGGTGGCGGCCATCTGCTCGGGCAGGTAGAAATAGTTTGCCTGATTGCGCAGCGTCCACGCCGCCAGCAGCCCCGCGCCGACAATCGCCAGCAGTGCAATCAGCACGAGCACGAGACGTTGATGCTTGGCCTTCATGCCCTGTTTCCTCTCAGCGCCGCCGGGTGGCATCGCGGCGTGCCTCGGCGCGGCGCATGGCCTGCCAAGCCCACACGGCCAATGCCGCCAAGGCGACAATCCCCACGCCGTAAGCGAGGATCACAAAATCCCATTGCGCCAGTTCCTCGCGCATTACGCCTGCTCCATCACTGCAACGCCCGCGCGCGGCGCGTCGTCATCGAGCGCCTGGCGCCGCAGCCGCGCTTCGACCTGGCTTTCGGCAATCAGCGTGCGCATCCGCATCAGCACGATCCCGCCGAAGAGCAGCGAGAAACCGATCACCGCAATCAGCAGCGGCCACAGATAGGCGGCGTCAATCGCGCTCTTGCCCATGGTGATGCTGGGCGGCTGGTGGAGCGAGTTCCACCACACCACGGAGCGATTGATGATCGGCACATTGATCGCGCCCACCAGCCCGAAGATCGCCGCGATCTTGGACGAGGAACCCTCGCGGCTGGCGGCCTGCGACAGGGCGATGTAACCGGCGTAAAGGAACAGCAGCACCAGCATCGAGGTGAGCCGCCCGTCCCATTCCCACCACGTGCCCCATGTCGGGCGGCCCCAGATCGAGCCGGTGGCAAGGCAAATCGCGCAGAACACCATCCCCGGCACCGCGATCGCGCGGGCGGCCAGCGCGGCCAGCGGGTGCTTCCAGATCAGCAGCATCGCAGAGGAAAGCGCAATCCCGGCCCAGCCGCCCATGCCGAGCCACGCGGCCGGCACATGGATGAACAGGATACGCACCGTCTCGCCCATCAGCCGGTCCGGCGGGACCATGAACAGGCCCCACGCCATCGCCCCTGCGGCAAGCACAAGCCCACTCCAGAAGCACAGCGGCATCAGCCACTTGGCAAGGGCGAGAAATCGGGTGGGGTTTGCGTAAATGTGCATAGGTTTTTGCGTCTGGCGGGGCTTGTAGCCTTACACCCGCCGGGGACAAGACTGCAATTCACGCGAGCCCCCAATTGTTCCCGAATGCACGCCGCAAAAGGCGCCGGATCAGCCCGCCGGGATCACCCGCGACCGATGAGCCCCTGCGCCATGCGATCCGCGACGACATCGGGCGAGGTGCCGGTGGCATCGCTGTCCTGCCAGATCGATTCGAGCCGACCGGGGATCTGCGCCAGCCGCTTGCGCACTTCGTTGATGTCGGCAGGCGTCCCCGCGCGGCGCGCAAGGTATTCGAGCGCGACCGAGATGATCCCGCCGGCATTGATGACATAGTCGGGCGCATAGAGAATACCGCGCACCGAAAGCTGAGCGCCGTGCTCGGCCTTGGCGAGCTGGTTGTTGGCCCCGCCCGCCACAATTGCGCAATCGAGCCGGGCGATGCCCTCGTCATCGAGGATCGCGCCCAGCGCATTAGGGCTGAAGACATCGCACGCCACCGACATGATCGCATCCGACGCTGCGACGCTCGCGCCCAATTCGCGTGCCAGATCGGCGGCGCGGGCTGCGTTGATATCGGCAAGGGTCAGCTTCGCGCCGTCCTGCGCCAACAGCCGCGCGACGCCGCCGCCGACCGAACCGGTGCCCTGCAGCGCGACATGGACGCCCGCAACGCTATCCTTGCCCAGCTTGTGGCGCACCGCGGCCTTGATGCCGAGGAAAATGCCCATCGCGGTGAAGGGGCCGGGATCGCCGCCCGCGCTGCCCTCGCCCGCGACCGGCAGGCCCGAAACGTGCGCCGTGCGCTGCGAGACGGCGACCATGTCCGCTTCGGTGATGCCGACATCCTCGGCCGTGACATAGCGCCCGCCCAGCGCCTCGACCGCATCGCCGAACGCGGCGAGCATGGCGGGCGTCTTGGTGCCTGCAGGGTCAGCGAGAATCACCGCCTTGCCCCCGCCCATCGGCAGGCCAGCCATCGCGTTCTTGTAGCTCATCCCGCGCGAGAGGCGCAGCGCATCGCGCATCGCGCCGGCGGGATCGGCATAGTGCCAGAAACGGGTGCCGCCCGCTGCCGGGCCGCAATGGGTGGAATGGATTGCGATGATCGCTGTCAGGCCGCTCGCCCGGTCATGGACCAGTTGCACACATTCATGCGCGTCAAAATCGGGCTCGGCCCAGAAAGCGGTCATCAATGTTTCCCCGTTCGCAGCGCGAGGAACATCGGCAAGGAAGGGGATGATGGGGCGATCGAGGGGGCTCGAACCCCCGACCTCCGGTACCACAAACCGGCGCTCTAACCAACTGAGCTACGATCGCCACACGCCCCTGCCTGAAAGCACACCGTCCGGTTGCTGCCAAGTCCACGCGAAGAGCGCGCGGTTTACGCAAGGCACGCGCCCGGTCAAGTCCGCTTTGGACGGGCCCGCGCGTCTTGCACAAAGGCCTACGGATGGGAAGCGAAAACTGCTTTTCCACGCGCACAGCGCAAGATTGTTACGTGGGCGCTGAAAGCGTTGCGAAGCGGCGCGCGCAAACTATCCTTGTGACCATGATCCAGACCGGCGAATCCGTGGCTGCACAGCTGATGGCGCAAGCAGGCATCCAGCGCTTGCCCACCCCCAAGGCCGAATTGTTCCAGCTGCGCGATTTCGTACCGGCGGATCTCTGCGCCGATCTGATCACGCTGATCGATCAGGGTCGCCGCCCCTCGACCATCGCCGACGATAATGGCGATGCCTATTTCCGCACCAGCGAGACTTGCGATCTGGCGGCCGATCACCCGGCGGTGGAGCGATTCGAGGCGATGTTGTCGGGGTTATGCGGGCTTGACCCGGCGTTTGGCGAACCCTTGCAGGGCCAGCGCTATGCCGAAGGGCAGGAGTTCAAGCCGCACACCGATTACTTCACCCCAGGCGGTCGCGATTACCAGACCTTCTGCGCCCAATCGGGAAACCGCACCTGGACCTTCATGATCTATCTCAATGACGTGGCTGCAGGGGGTGCTACACGGTTCAAGCTGCTCGACAAGACCTTTCACCCTGAGGTGGGAAAATTGCTGTGCTGGAACAATCGTTTGCCCGGTGGCGGCGTCAACCCGGCAACGCTCCATCACGGGATGAAGGTCAGGAAGGGCGTCAAATACGTGATCACCAAGTGGTATCGCGAAAACCCGTGGAGGGGCTGATGACCGATTATACCGCACTGGCGACCAAGCTGCGCGCAAGACTTGCCGAACTGGCCGAGCGATCAGGCGAGATCGGGGACGATCTGCGCGGGCCCCTCGATGCCGATTATTCCGAACAGGCAGTCGATCTGGCCGATGACGAGGCGCTGGAAGGGGTTGACGCCGTCCTGCGCGCCGAGGCGCGGCAGATCAGCCTCGCCCTCGCCCGGATCGACAACGGCACCTATGGAACCTGCACCAATTGCGGCGCAACAATTGCGCTGGCGCGGCTTGAGGCGGAACCTGCCGCCACGCGCTGCATCGCGTGCGCCTGAAACGAAAAAGGCGACCCCGTCGGGCCGCCTTCCTCGCACGGCCCGAAGGCCGCTAGCTGGTAAAGCTGATTACTTCTTGAGGCTGAGCCCGCCGAAGCGCTTGTTGAACTGCGCCACGCGGCCACCTTCGGAAACCTGCTGCTTGCCGCCGGTCCAGGCAGGGTGGCTCAGCGGATCGATATCGAGCGCGAGCACATCGCCTTCCTTGCCCCAGGTGGAGCGGGTCTGGAATTCGGTACCATCGGTCATCTTGACCGTGATCAGGTGGTAATTGGGATGACCTTCGGCCTTCATGACGTATTCCTTTGAAGCGTGGCACCGGTACCGACCGGCACAGCTATGAAACGGGAAGCGGGGCGCCTAGTCGGGTTTGCCTTGAAAGGCAAGCCCGACTGAGGATTCTTTGTTTTCCGCAGCCCGTCCGGGCTGCGACATCCTCGGCCCTTGCGGGCCTGCGGGCGCGCAGTCGCGCTTGCGGTCGCTGGCGCGACCGAAACCAGCGCGAACCAGCAATGAAGCACTGGGACGGCGCCGAAGGTACCGCAAGCCCGACCGGGCGCCCGCAGCGACGCGGCCGTCAAGCCGTGTGAGCGAGGACAAGCACCCTCGGAGGCGGGTGCACACGCATCAAACTTTATCCACCATCATCGCGGTAAACTCGACCTCGCACGTGGTCTTCCCCTCCACGCTGGCCACGCCCTTGAACTTGTAGACGCGGCTGCGCTTCTGGGTGAATTCGACGTGCAGATCGAGCAGGCAGCCCGGCGTCACGGGGCTGCGGAACTTGGCGTTCTCGATGCCCATGAAGATTACCAGCTTGCCCGTGCCGGCCAGTTCCATCGTCTCGATCCCGAGGATGCCGGCGGCCTGCGCCAGCGCCTCGATCTGGAGCACGCCGGGCATGATCGGCGCACCGGGGAAGTGCCCCTGGAAGAACTGCTCGTTCATGCTCACGGCCTTGACCGCGTGGATGCGCTCGCCAAGCGTGATCGCCTTCACCCGGTCGACCAGGAGCAGCGGATAGCGGTGCGGCAAGGCCTTGAGGACCTTGACGATGTCATAGTCGAGCGCCTCTGCCGGCGCGCTATCCGCTTCGCTCATGGTATTCTCCGCCCGCCTCAGCGGCCCGCCGGGGCGTTGGGATCGGCGGGCACCGGCTGGGCCTGCGCCTGACCGGCTTGCTGCTGCTGCTGCTGCGCCATCTGGGCGAGAAGCAACAGGCGCTGCTGGATCTGCTGGTAGAGCTGCGCAACCTGGTTGGTGGGCTGCCAGCCGGCCGGCGGGATCACGCCGACGGCAGGCACGCGCAGGTTGAGCGCCGCAATCACCTTGGCGGTGATATCGGCCTCGGGCGCGGCAAACATCAGCGACTTGGGATCGATGATGGCCTTGATCTGCTCGCGCTTGACCACATCGTCGAGCGCGCTGCGGTACTGGACCGCGATCTGCTCGACCGCGAACATGCCCGCGCCGTCGACCTGGTTGCCGAGCGAGACGATTTCCTTCTCGAGCGCCTCGTACTTGGTGTTGTCAGGGGTCTTCTTCATCGCTGCCATCTCGGCATCGTCGATGTTCTTGTCGCCGTTCTTGTCATACTTGGCGAGGACCGTCTGCTGCTCCTGCGAGCGGGTGCGCAGGAGATCGATCTGCTGGGCATACTGGGTGCGGATCTGCTCGTTCGAATTGCGCAGCGCATCAGTGCCGACGAAAACGCCGGGCATGTCGAGCGTGGCAATCTTCCCGTCGACCTGGGCGTGCGCGGGCATGGCGAGACCGGCGGCCACCATCAGGCCGGCCGGAGCGAGAATCTTGGCAAGACGTGTCATCAGAATTGTGTTCCTACGTTGAAGGTGAAGCGCCGCTCGTCATCGCCCTCGACCCTGCGGATGGTCTGGGCGAAGTCGATGCGGAAAGGACCGAAGGGAGAGTTCCAGTTGACCCCGATCCCGGCGGTGATGCGCGGGCTCGGCGTGTTACCGAGGAAGAGCTCCCGAATGTTCGAACCCTGCTGGATCAGGCGGACATTGGCCGATCCGTCGGGTTGGGTCGGGTCGGTCGTGGTCGTGGCCGTCCCGGGAATCTGGTAGAGTGCCTGGCCGTTTTCGTTGCGCAGCGGGGTGCCGGCCGGATTGACCGTCAGGATCGGCTGCTCGACACCCCACAGAGCGCCGATGTCGGCCCAGATCGAGGGCCTCAAGCCCAGCTCGCGGGCACCGCTTCCGAGCGGGATCTCGAGCTCCGCGCGGCCCAGATAGTAATTGCGCCCGCCGATCGAGTCATCGCGCACCTGGCGACGCTCGGTGAAGAACAGGATGTTCCCCTTGTCGTCGAGCAGCGGCCGGCCGAGATTGTCGAGCTGCGAGGTCTGGGTGAGGATGCGCGGCCCCACGCCCCGGATTGCGAAGCCGCGGAACTGCGGCTCGCCAAGGAAGAAGCGGTCGGTGAGGAGCACGTCATCGACGCCCTGGCCGGGACGCTCCTGCAGCGGGATGATCGTGCCGCCCTCGGCCAGCACCGAGAAGATGAAGCCCGAATTGCCGACATTCCAGAACTGCTGCGCGCGGCCGCGGAACCGCGCATAACGCACATCGCCGCCAAGACCGGCGAATTCCCCGCTGAGCGAAATGGTCTTGCCGCGCGAGGGACGGATGCGCGAGTTCAGCGAGTTGTAGTTGAGGCTGAGACCGACGATCGAGCTCAGCCGGGTGCCGATTGCGTCGCACAGGAAGCGGCCTGCCCGCAGCGGATCGCATTCGGTGATCCCGTTGCCGTCGACGTCCGAGAAGAACAGGCTGCGGTCGAGCGTCACGTCCTCGTAGTTGAGGGTGTAGCTGCCGACCAGCGACATGTATTCTGTCAGCGGCACGCCCGCCCGCGCCGAAAAGCCGGTAGTCGCCTGCTTGAAGGTCGTGTTGCGATCGTTGCCGAGGAAGTTGAAGCTGTTGAAGTCGCGGCGGTAGATGTCGATGCCGCCGGAGATATTCCGATCGAAGATATAGGGATCGGAGAAGCTCACCTGCGCCGAACGCGAGAACTGCGAGTAGTTGAGGCTGAGCCCGATCGTCTGCCCGCGCCCGCGGAAGTTGCGCTGGCGGATGGAGCCGGCAAGGATGAACTGCTCGATCGACGAGAACCCGGCCGAGAACTGGAGCTCGCCGGTCGGACGCTCCTCGACGTTGGCCTCGAGGATGATGCGGTCAGGGGCGCTGCCCTCGACCTGCTTGACCTCGAAGTTCTCCTGGAAATAGGCGAGCGAATTGACGCGCGCGTTGGTGCGCTGGACCGCAAGGCTGTTGAACGCGTCGCCTTCCGCGATGCGGAATTCGCGGCGGATCACCTTGTCCTGCGTGAGCGTGTTGCCGTTGATGTCCACCCGTTCGACATAGACGCGCGGCGCCTCGCGCAGCACGAAGGTCACGTTCATCTTGAGGTTGTCGGGATCGCGCTTGAAGCGCGGCTGGACGTCCGCGAAAGCATAGCCGAAGCGTCCGGCCAGCTCGGTGAGCTGCTCGACCGTATCCTCGACCGACTTGGCGTTGTAGAAATCGCCGTCCTTCATCGGCAGGTTGGCGCTCATCGCGTCGCTGTCGAAGTCGCGGAGCTGGCTGTCGACCTTGACCTCGCCGAAGGTGTAGCGCTGGCCTTCCTCGACCACGTAGGTGATGATGAAGTCGCGCTGGTCGGGGGTCAGCTCGGCTACGGCAGACACGACGCGGAAGTCGGCATAGCCCTGCATCAGATAGAACTGCCGCAGCTTCTGCTGGTCGAAGGCGAGGCGGTCGGGATCGTAGCTGGTGTTCGAGCTGAAGAAGCTGGTGATGCGCGCCTGCTTGGTCACCATCTCGCCGCGCAGCTCGCCATCGGAAAACTTCTCGTTGCCGAGGATGTTGATCTGGCGGACCTTGGACTTGGGGCCTTCGTTGATCTCGAACACGACATCGACGCGGTTCTGCGGCAGCTGCACCATCTTGGGCTCGACCTGGGCGGCAAAGCGGCCCTGGCGCTTGTAGAGCTCGATGATGCGGGCCACGTCGGCGCGGACCTTGGAACGGGTGAAGATCTGGCGCGGCGAGAGCTTGATCTCGGGCAGGATCTTGTCGTTCTTGAGGCGCTTGTTGCCCTCCAGCACGACGCGGTTGATGACCGGGTTCTCGGTCACGCTGATGACGACGTTGCCGTTGTCGTTGCGGATCGAGAAGTTGGAGAAGAGCTCGGTCGCGCCGAGATCCTTGAGCGCCTCGTCGGCGGCAACCGAGGTATATTCCTGGCCGACGCGAAGGCGGATGTAGCTGAGGATGGTGCTTGCCTCGAGACGCTCGGCACCCACCACGCTGATCGAGCGGATCGTGCTGCGCGCCGGAGCCGCAGGGGCTGCAGCCGGGGTCGGCTGGCTTGCGGGCGGGCTTGCGGGCGGGCTTGCGGGGACGGCCTGCGCCAAGGCAAGCGTCGGCATTCCGGCAAGGATCGAGCCGCAGCACAGCAGGCTTGCAAGACGCAAGGGGCTGCGATCGACGACAGGCTTTCGGTTCGCCGGCCCCGTGCCCGTCTTGCTCATTCGGTTCATCCAGCCAAAATCCCGTTCTCAACCCTGTGCGCGAGGCTCTTGCCGAGCCGCGCCATGTGCAATCCTGCCGCCCACGCTTTGCGCTTGTCCCGACCCCGGGACGCCTGTGCCCCATGTGTCGTGCGCGGGTCAAGCCGCGCGGCCCGGCCGGCCGCTCGTATCCCCCGCCTCGCGGTCAGCTGCCGAACACCGGCAGCGCGATGATATCGTTCACCGTCACCACCGCCATCAGCATCAGCACCAGGGCAATCCCGGTGCGGTAAGCCCACTCGGTCGCCTGCGGCCCGACCGGCTTGCGGCGGATCGCCTCGGCCAGATAGAACATCAGGTGCCCGCCATCGAGTGCGGGGATTGGCAAGAAATTGATGAATGCCAAATTAAGCGAGATCAGCGCGGCGAAATGGATGAAGGCGGCCGCCCCCATGCTCATCTGCTCGCCGGAGTATTTGGCGATCTTGAGCGGGCCGCCCAGCTCCTTCACCGACCGCTCGCCGCCCAGGATCTGCCTGATCCCGGTGATCATCATCGCGGTGAAATCCCAGCTCTGCCTCACCGCGAGCGGAACCGCTTCCAGCAGGCCGACCTGGCGCAGCTCGTATTGCCCGCCCGCCGGCGCGATGCCGACCAGACCTTCGGTGCTGACATTGCCGAAATCGTCGCGCCGTTCGATCCGCGCGGTGGTGACCGGCACATCGATCCGCTGCCCTGCGCGGTCGAGGGTGAACACCATCCGGGTCGAGGGATGCAGCGCGACCTTGGTCTTCATGTCGGTGAAATCGCGGATCGGCCGTCCGTCGATGGCAACCACGACATCGCCCTCGCGCATTCCCGCAGCCTCGGCGACGCTCCCCTCGGCAAAGGTGCCGATGGTGCGCGAATCCTCCTCGCCCACGATCTCCGGCTTGCCGATGATCGCAAAGAAGGCGGCGAAGATGCCGATGGCGAGCAGCAGGTTCGTCACCGGTCCCGCCGCCACGATCAGTGCGCGCTTCCACAGCGCGGCATGCTGGAACGAGCCGGGCTCGGCAGGCGCGTCGGGATCGGGAACCGATGCCGGGTTCATGTCGCCCTTGAACTGGACATAGCCGCCCAAGGGGAGCGCGGAGAGCTTCCAGCGCGTACCCTGCCGGTCGGTGAAACCCGCAAGCTCCTTGCCGAAACCGACCGAGAAGGCATCCGCCTTCACCCCGAACAAACGGCCGACCAGCAGGTGGCCAAGCTCGTGCAAGGTGACGAGCGGTCCGAGCAGCAGCGCGAAGCCGATCACGTACATCCAGAAAGGGGGCGATTCAAACAAGGGCACTGGTCTCCAGCAGGCTTTGGGCGTGCCTGCGAGCCGATTGATCGACGGCGAGGACTTCATCGAGGCTCGCCGGGCGCGGGGCATCATTACTGCGCGCGAGGGTCTCCTCGACCAATGCGGCAATGCGGGTGAACCTGATCTGACCGGCGAGGAAGGCGGCCACCGCCACCTCGTTCGCGGCATTGAGGATCGCAGGCGCCGAGCCCCCTGCCGCAATCGCCTCGCGGGCAAGGCGGGTGGCGGGGAAGCGCTCCTCGTCGGGCGGGAAGAAGGTGAGCTCCCCGATCGCGGCGAGATCGAGGGGGCTGAGCGGCGTCTCCATCCGCTGCGGCCAGGCGAGGCACGAGGCGATCGGCACGCGCATGTCCGAAGGGCCAAGCTGCGCCAGCGTCGAGCGGTCGCGGAACTCGACCATCGAATGGATCACGCTCTGCGGGTGCACCACGATCCCGAGCTTTTCCAGCCCGACCGGGAAGAGGTGATAGGCCTCGATATACTCGAGCCCCTTGTTCATCATCGTCGCGCTATCGACGCTGATCTTGGCACCCATCGACCAGTTGGGGTGCTTGACCGCTTCGGCCGGGGTCGCCGCGTCGAGCCGGGCCTGCGACCACGTGCGCAGCGGCCCGCCGCTGGCCGTGAGGGTGATCCTCGCCACGTCCTCGATGCGGCCCGCGGCGAGGCACTGGAAGATCGCGTTGTGCTCGGAATCGGTGGGAAGCAGCGTGGCGCCGTGCGCTGCCACAGCCTGCATCAGCACCTCGCCTGCGGAGACCAGCGCCTCCTTGTTGGCGAGCGCGATGGTGCCGCCGCGCTCGACCGCCGCCATGACCGGCGCGAGGCCCGCACAGCCGACGATCGCCGCGACCGTCATGTCGACGGGCCGCATCGCCGCCTCGACCAGCGCCTGCCGCCCGCCTGCCGCCGCGATGCCGCTGGAACCAAGCGCATCGCGCAGCTCGGGCAGGCAGGCCTCTTCGCCGACCACTGCCAGCTTCGCGCCGAATTCGATGGCGAGCGCGGCCAGTTCGGCCGCGCTGCACTGGGCGGTGAGCGCCTCCACCTGCCACGCCCCGCGATTGCGGCGCACCAGATCGAGCGTCGAAGCGCCGATCGAGCCGGTGGCGCCAAGCAGGGTGAGGGAGCGGGTCATCGCGCCATCATCCCAGCAAAGCCGCCATGCTGGCAATGACAAACATCACGAAGAACACCGCGATGAAGCCATCGAGCCGGTCGAACAGTCCGCCGTGCCCGGGAATGAGTGCAGAGGAATCCTTCACCCCCGCCCGGCGCTTCATCCAGCTTTCGAAGAAATCCCCGGCCTGCGCCACCACGGCCACCGCAGCCCCGCCAGCCAGCGCCAGGGCGAGGCTGACCGACGCCAGGCCCGAAATCCCTGTGCCGGCCAGATCGGCAAGCGCGAGCACCGCCGCCGCGCCAAGTGCGCCGCCGCCGAGCCCCGCCCAGGTTTTGGCCGGGCTGATCCGCGGCGCAATCTTCGGCCCGCCGATAGCGCGGCCCGCAAAATAGGCGCCCACATCGACCGCAACGACCGGCGCGATCGCTCCGGCGAGCACCTCCAGCGGCCCCCAGCCCCCGGCCGGAACCGCCAGAAAGATGCCGCCCGCGACGCCGCGCAGTTCCTGCATGACCAGCGCCGCACCACCAATATAGACCACGCCGCCCGCAAGCCACACGACCCGTGCGAGAGGGCCGACCCCGAAACGGGCGACCAGCCGGCTCCATTCCCAGAACACGCCCAGCGCCAGCACCGCGACAAAGCCGGTCCACACCCAGCCGCCCAGCCACAGCGCTCCGCCCGCAACGCCCAGCATGACGAGTGCCGAGGCAAAGCGCACCGGCAGGTCGGACACGCCCGCCCCGGGATCGCGCACGCGCACCTCAGCGCCCGCCATAGCGACGCTCCCGGCGCGCGAAGTCGTCGAGGGCCTGTTCCAGATGGGCGGGCTCGAAATCGGGCCACAGCGTGTCCAAGAAGAGCATCTCGGCATAGGCTGCCTGCCACAGCAGGAAGTTCGACAGGCGGATCTCGCCGCTGGTGCGGATCAAGAGGTCAAGCGGTGGCAGATCGGCGGTGTCGAGATGGGCCGCGATCGTCTCGATGCTGACCTCGCCCTCGGCCGCCGCCTTGGCCGCGGCGCGGGCAATCTCGTGCTGCCCGCCGTAGTTGAGCGCCACCGCCAGCGTCTGCTTGCCGTTCGCGGTCTGCGCCAGCGCATCTTCCAGCATCGCGACAATATCGGGCGCGAGGCTCTGCCAGTCGCCGATGATCTTGAGCTTCACATTGTTGGCGACGAATTCGGGCAGGTCGGATTTGATGAACCGGCGCATCAGGTTCATCAGGTCATCGACCTCCTCGTCGGGCCGCTTCCAGTTCTCCGAGGAAAAGGCGTAGAGCGTGAGGCATTCAAGGCCCGTCGGCTCGAGCGCGCGGACCAGCCGCCGCACCGCCTCAACGCCGCGCTGGTGGCCGACCGCGCGCGGCAGAGCCCGCCGCTTGGCCCAGCGGCCATTGCCATCCATGATGATGGCGACATGTCTGGCACGCGACTGGTCCAACCCGTTCCCCACGATCCTTGCCGCCCTTTTACTGCGTCAGGATTTCCTGCTCCTTCTTGGCCGCCGCCTCGTCGGTTTCCTTGACATATTGGTCGGTCAGCTTCTGAACCTGATCCTCGGACCGCTTGCGCTCGTCCTCGGAGATTTCCTTCTTCTTCTCGTCGGTCTTGAGGCTTTCCATCGCGTCGCGGCGCACGTTGCGGATCGCGATCTTGGCCTTCTCGGCATATTGCCCGGCGAGCTTCGCCAGCTCCTTGCGGCGCTCCTGAGTCAGGTCGGGGATCGGCAGGCGCAGGGTCTGGCCGTCGATGATCGGGTTCAAACCGAGATTGGCATAGGCAATCGCCTTCTCCACCGCGTGGAGGTTCGACTTGTCCCACACCTGCACGCTCAGCATCCGCGGCTCGGGCGCCGAGACCGTGGCAACCTGCTGCAAGGGCATCATCGAGCCATAGACCTCGACCTGCACCGGATCGAGCAGGGTGGTGTTGGCGCGGCCGGTGCGCAGGCCCTGAAGATCGCTCTTCAGGCTTTCCACCGCGCCCTTCATCCGGCGCTCGACATCGGCCTTGTCAAATTGCGGCATGGCTGGGTTTTCCTTTGTTCTTAGCTGTCTTGCACGATGGTCTGGACGCCCTCGCCCGCCAGCACGCGGGCAAGGTTGCCCTTCTCGCGGATCGAGAAGACCACGATCGGGATCCTGTTGTCGCGGCACAGGGCCACGGCGGAGGCGTCCATCACCTTGAGATTATCTGCGAGCACCCGGTCATAAGTCACCGTATCGAAACGGGTTGCATCGGGGTTCTGCTTGGGATCGCTGTCATAGACCCCGTCAACGCTGGTGCCCTTGAGGAGCGCGTCGCACTTCATTTCGGCAGCGCGCAGGGCCGCGCCGCTGTCGGTGGTGAAATAGGGTGCGCCGACGCCCGCGGCGAAGATCACCACCCGGCCCTTTTCCAGATGGCGCTCGGCGCGGCGGCGGATCACCGGCTCGCACACCTTGTCCATCTCGATCGCGGATTGCACGCGGGTCTGCACGCCGAGCTGTTCGAGCGCGTTCTGCATGGCGAGCGCGTTCATCACCGTCGCCAGCATCCCCATGTAATCGGCCTGCGCGCGGTCCATCCCCTTGGCTGCGCCCGCCATGCCGCGGAAGATGTTGCCGCCGCCGATCACGAGGCAGATTTCGAGCCCGGTTTCCTTCGCGGCCTTCACCTCCTTGGCGAGTTCGGCGACGAATTCGGGATCGATCCCGAACTGCTGCCCCCCCATCAAGACCTCGCCCGAAAGCTTGAGGAGCACACGCTTGAGGGCAGGCAGGGACATGGGGCGGCAGGCTCCGGATGCTGGGTGGGTTGCGGGGGCGTTTAACGGCCCGGGCGCAATTTCGCAAAGGCTAAGGTGAACGGTTGGGGGTGAACGGCGGGGGGCGCTCAAGGAAACGGCCGCCGCAGCGTGGTGCTGCAGCGGCCGTGTTTTGCTCGCAAGATGGCGATCAGCCCTTGAGGGTGGCCGCCACTTCCGCGGCGAAATCGACCTCTTCCTTCTCGATGCCTTCACCAAGCTGGAAGCGCACGTAGTCGATCAGCTTGATCGACTTGCCCGCGTCCTTGGCGGCCTTGGCGATGTATTCTTCGACCGTGGCCTTGCCGTCCTTGACGAAGATCTGGCTGAGGAGCGCGTTTTCCTTGGCGAACTTCTTCACCGCGCCTTCGACCATCTTGGCCTGCACGTC
>JAIXPX010000050.1 GCA_027486035.1 Erythrobacteraceae bacterium
CTGACGGGGCAGGCCTCGCGCTGCATGAATTGCGGCATCCCCTACTGCCACAACGGCTGTCCGGTGAACAACATGATCCCGGACTGGAACCACCTCGTCTACGAGGCGGACTGGAAGCGGGCGCTGGCGAACCTCCATTCGACCAACAACTTCCCCGAATTCACCGGCCGCATCTGCCCCGCGCCCTGCGAGGCGGCGTGCACCTTGAACATCATCGACCAGCCGGTGACCATCAAGTCGATCGAATGCGCGATTGTCGACCGCGGGTGGAAGGAAGGCTGGATCACGCCGCAGGTGCCCGAGAAGAAGACCGGCAAGCAGGTCGCCGTCGTCGGCTCGGGTCCGGCGGGCCTGGCCTGCGCGCAGCAGCTGGCGCGCGCCGGGCACTCGGTGACGGTGTTCGAGAAGTCGGACCGCGTCGGCGGTCTGCTCCGCTATGGCATCCCCGACTTCAAGATGGAAAAGCATCTCATCAACCGCCGCGCCCAGCAGATGGAAGCGGAAGGGGTGACGTTCAAAACCTCCAAGGAGGTCGGCGTCGACATCTCGTTCAAGTCCTTGCAGGAGAACTTCGACGCGGTGGTGCTGGCGGGCGGGGCGGAAGACGCGCGCCAGCTCGCGATCCCCGGCGCGGAAATGCCCGGCGTGCGCCTCGCCATGGAGTTCCTGACCCAGCAGAACAAGCGCGTCGCGGGCGATGACGAGCTGCGCGCCGCGCCCCGCGGCAGCCTCACCGCCACTGGCAAGCATGTCGTCGTGCTCGGCGGCGGCGACACAGGCTCGGACTGCGTGGGCACCTCGAACCGGCAGGGCGCGCTGAGCGTCACCCAGCTCGAAATCATGCCCAAGCCGCCCGAGAAGGAAGACAAGGCGCTGACCTGGCCCGACTGGCCGATGAAGCTGCGCACCTCCTCCTCGCATCAGGAGGGCGTCGAGCGCGACTGGGCGGTGCTCGCCAAGCGCGTGATCGGCGACGGCGAGACCGTGACCGGGCTCGAATGCGTTCGCGTCGTGTGGGTAGACCGCCAGATGCAGGAAATCGCAGGCAGCGAGTTCGTGATCAAGGCCGACCTCATCCTGCTCGCGATGGGCTTCGTCGGTCCGCGCAAGGCAGGCCTGCTCGAACAGGCGGGCGTCACGCTCGACGCGCGCGGCAATGTCGCGGCGGATACGAACAGCTATGCCACCAGCGAGCCCAACGTCTTTGCCTGCGGCGACATGCGGCGCGGGCAGAGCCTCGTCGTCTGGGCGATCCGTGAAGGCCGCCAGGCCGCCCGCGCGGTCGACGAGGCGCTGATGGGGGTTTCCGAACTGCCGCGGTGACGGGTGGAGGAGGCTTCCGCTCTCGGCCGGGGATCAGCGCTTCAAGCTGCGTGACGCATCAATCAAACCCCACGAAGCGCGCTGCCTCGTCCACGCTTTTGCGTAAGGACACCACGGCATTGGCCGGGAAGTCCGGGTCCGGCCAGCCCATCGCGACCGCCTTCATGATGACCTGATCCTCGGGGATCCCGGCGTGTTCGCGCACCACGGGGCTCTGCATGATGCCTTGCGAGTTGATCACGCAGCCGAGGCCCTTGGACCATGCCGCATTGACCAGCGCGGTCGTCACCGCGCCGCAATCGAAGGCGGTGTCGTCGCTGCCGGAAAGCTCCCTGTCATAGGTGACGATCACGCAGACCGGCGCGTCGAACTGGCGGAAGCCGCGCAGCACCCAGTCCTGCCGGGCCGCGGCATCGTCGCGGGCGATGCCCATCGCGCCGAACAATTGCTTGGCGACCTCGACCTGCCGCTCGCGGTGGACCCCGGCGAAAGCTTCGCCGCGGCGGAATTCGCGGCTGTCAGGGACGCCGGCGAGGATGTTTTCGGTGTTGCCCTTGCGGATCCGGTCGAGCGGTTCGCCGGTGATCACGTGGAAGTGCCAGGGCTGGGTGTTCATCGAGGTCGGCGAACGCATTGCCATCGCCAGGATCTCCGCGATCAGCGCGCGCGGCACGGGCTTGTCGAGATAGCCCCGGATGCTGCGCCGCCCGAGCACCACCTCGGCATAGGTCTGGTCAGGCGTGCCGCCCATTGTCGCTCTCTCCCGAATCCTGTTCGCGGGGAGTGCTAGCGCACCCTGAGCCCCGCTCAAAGGACGCTACGGCAGGGCGGGGCGCGTCACGCCGCCTCCGCCAGCCCGATTTCGAGCCGGTCCCAGATCTCCACCAGCGCCGCCGTCAGCTCGTCCATCATCGCATCGGTGTGGTGCGGACCGGGGGTGAAGCGCAGCCGCTCGGTCCCGCGCGGCACGGTGGGGAAGTTGATCGGCTGCACATAGACGCCGTATTCGGCGAGCAGGATGTCGCTGATCTTCTTGGCGCGCACCGGATCGCCCACCATCAGCGGTACGATGTGGGTGACAGAATCCATCACCGGCAGCCCGGCCTCGGCGAACTTCAGCTTGAGCATCGCGGCGGCGCGCTGCTGGGCGTTGCGCTCGACGCTGCTTTCCTTGAGGTGCCGCACCGAGGCGAGCACGCCCGCGACCAGCACCGGCGAGAGCGAGGTGGTGAAGATGAAGCCCGGGGCATAGGAGCGGATGCAGTCCACCACCTTCGAAGATGCCGCGATATAGCCGCCCATGACGCCGAAGGCCTTGCCGAGCGTGCCCTCGATAATGTCGATGCGGTGCGCCGCGCAGTCACGTTCGGAGATACCGCCGCCGCGTGCGCCGTACATGCCAACCGCGTGGACCTCGTCGATATAGGTCAATGCGTTGTACTTCTCGGCCAGGTCGCAGATCGCGTGGATCGGGGCGACGTCGCCGTCCATCGAATAGACGCTTTCGAAGGCGATCAGCTTGGGCGTGTCGATATCGACCGAACGCAGCAGCTCTTCGAGGTGCGCCACGTCATTGTGGCGGAAGACCTTCTTCTCGCAGCCCGAATTGCGGATGCCGGCGATCATGCTGGCGTGATTCAATTCGTCGGAGAAGATCACGCAGCCCGGCAGCAGCTTGGCCAGCGTGGAAAGCGTCGCATCGTTCGAGACATAGCCGCTCGTGAACAGCAGCGCGGTGTCCTTGCCGTGGAGGTCGGCAAGCTCGCGTTCCAGCTCGACATGGAAGTGCGTGTTGCCGC
>JAIXPX010000043.1 GCA_027486035.1 Erythrobacteraceae bacterium
CGCAACACCACCATCCCGACCAAGAAGACCCAGACCTATTCGACCGCCGAGGACAACCAGAACGCGGTGACGATCAAGGTCTATCAGGGCGAGCGCGAGATGGCGGCGGACAACAAGCTGCTCGGCAATTTCGACCTGATCGGCATTCCGCCGGCCCCGCGCGGCGTGCCGCAGATCGAGGTGACCTTCGACATCGACGCCAACGGCATCGTCTCGGTGGCCGCGCGCGACAAGGGCACCGGCAAGGAGCAGACGATCAAGATCCAGGCCTCGGGCGGTCTCAGCGATGCTGACATCGACCAGATGGTGAAGGACGCTGAGAAGTTCGCCGAGGAAGACAAGAAGCGCCGGGCGGCCGCAGAAGCGCGCAACCAGGCCGACAGCCTCGTCCATGCGACCGAAAAACAGCTCGAAGAACACGGCGCCAAGATCGATGCCGCGACCAAGACCGAGGTTGAGGAAGCCATCGCCGCGGTCAAGACCGCGCTCGAAGGCGGCGATGCCGATGACATCAACGCCAAGGCGCAGGCGCTGACCCAGTCGGCGATGAAGATGGGCCAGCAGATTTACGAGGCCCAGCAGGCCGCAGGCCCCGAGGGCGAAGCTGCTGCCGCTGACGAAGCTCCGGCCGAAGACGTGGTGGATGCCGAGTTCTCCGAGGTCGACGAAGACAAGAAGGGCTAAGGCCCCGATGCAACCCATTGTCCCGCTGCGCGCGCCCGGATCACGCATCCGGCGCGGTGGCGGGCGGTGGTGACGGGGAATAGGTGACGCACATGTCCAGCGCCCAGCTCGATTACTACGCCACGCTCGAAGTCACCCGCGATTGCGACGGGGCGATGCTCAAGAGCGCCTATCGCAAGCTCGCGATGAAGTTCCACCCGGACCGCAATCCGGGCGATGCGAGCGCCGAAGCGAAGTTCAAGGCGATCAATGAGGCCTATGACTGCCTCAAGGACCCGCAGAAGCGCGCGGCCTATGACCGCTACGGGCACGAGGCCTTCACCCAAGGCATGAACGGCGGCGGCGGCGGCGGGCCCTTCGGCGGCGGTTTCGGCGGGCGCGGCGCGGACGGCTTTGCCGATATCGGCGACATCTTCGAGACGATCTTCGGCAGTGCCTTCGGCGGGGGCGGCCAGCAGCGCCAGCCCAACCGGCGCGGCGCGGACCTGCGCTACGACATGCAGGTCAGCCTCGAAGAAGCCTTCCACGGCAAGTCGACCGAGATCGAGATCGAAGTCTCGCAATCCTGCGACACCTGCGACGGGACCGGGGCGACACCGGGCACCTCGGAGCGCCAGTGCAACCTGTGCCACGGCATGGGGAGCGTGCGCGCCAAGCAGGGGCTATTCGTGATCGAGCGCCCGTGCCCGACCTGCAACGGGCGCGGCACCGTCATCGAGAACCCCTGCCGCGCGTGCCGCGGCGAGGGCCGGGTCGACAAGGCGCAGACCCTCAAGGTCGACATCCCCGCCGGCGTCGACACCGGCACCCGCATCCGTCTCTCTGGCAAGGGGGAGGCCGGGCAGCGCGGCGCGCCGCCGGGCGATCTCTACATCTTCCTCCACGTGAAGCCGCACCCCGTGTTCGAGCGCGAGGGCACAACGCTTGCCACGCGCGTGCCGGTCAGCTTCACCACCGCCGCGCTCGGCGGCTGTGTCGAGATTCCCGATCTCGACGGCTCGACAAACCGCCTCGACATCCCGGCCGGCATCCAGTCGGGCAAGCAGTTGCGCATCCGCGGTGCAGGCATGCCGGTGCTGCAAGGGCGCGGGCGCGGCGATCTGGTCGCGGAGATCGTGGTCGAAACCCCGACCAGGCTCTCGCGCCGCCAGAAGGAAATCCTCGAGGAGTTCAAGGCGACCGAGACCGGCGAGGAATGCCCTGAGAGCCGCAGCTTCTTTGCCAAGCTCAAGGACGCCTTCGGGGGCTGAGCGCGCGAGGATGCTGCCATCCCTGCTGATCGTCGACGATTTCCTGTCCGATCCCTATGCCGCACGGCGTGCGGCGCTGGGGTTGGGTTATGATCCGGCGCTCCAGCACGGCAATTTTCCGGGCCTCAATTCGAGCCTCGCGCTCGACACCGCACCGATCGATGCGGCGGTCTCGCGCCTGCTCGGCATCAAGCTCGGCCCGATGCCGGGCACCCAGCACGGCCATTGCCGGCTGACGGGGAAGGGCGCCAAGGGCAGGAGCGGCGTCCATATCGATCCGGCCGCCTATTCGGGCATCCTCTACCTCTCGCGCCCCGAGGACTGCGCCAGACCGGACGCGGGCGGCACGGACTTCTTCCGTCACCGGCGCACCGGGCTTGAGGCCGTCCCGCAGGATCCGGTGAAGATCGCCGCTTCGGGGTATGACGATGTCAACGCTCTTATCGAGGATGTCGTCAACAAGGACACGACGCTGCCCGCAAAATGGGAGCGGACCTTGCGCGTCCCGGCGCGCTTCAACCGCCTGCTCCTGTTCTCGCCCTGGCAGTTCCACAATGCCGCCCCCGGCTTCGGCACGACGCCCGAGGATTCGCGCCTCGTGATGCTGCTGTTCTTCGGAGTGGCGCAGGCCTAACCCATCCGCTCGTGCACCTCGAGGCGGATCTGGTCGATCAGGCCTTTCTGGCATCGCCCGGCCGCATCCTCTTCGTCGAGCACCGCGAGGAACGCCGCGCGCTTGCCTTCCCGGATGGTGGCGGCGGGCACAGCCCCGCCAACAGTCGAGGCGACGAGGTCGATCATCCGCTCCGCGCCGTGGAGACGTCCCCACAAGTAGTCGTTCTCGCGGTAATCGCGGCTGAAGAAGGCGCCGAAGTTGTAGAATTCGACGCCTCTCAGCGTCGCGGCCGTCCCGCCCTCGCGGATCGAGAGGGCGTCGTCGGGCGAGATGCGGTCGATCTTGACCGGGTTGAATTCGTCAAGCCCCTCGCGCCGCGACAGGGGGAGGGTGGCCACATCGTAGAAGGGAAAGCCCAGATAGGTCTGCAGCATCCGCCGCTTGAGGGTCTTCGGCATATCCTCGAGCGCCTCGATCAGCAGCTCCTCGGCCGCAAGATCGGTGGCGGGCAGGAGGCGTTGGGTGGCGAGATAGTCCAGCACTGCGCCCGGATGGCGCAGCGCGTCGAGAGCCAGCACGCCAAAGCGGGCAGATTGCAGCACATCCCCGTCGGCGCGGTGGTAGAGCGCGAGGACTTCGTAGAGCCGGTCGCGGGCGCGGTCGCTCGCGTCTTCAGGGATCGCCGGATCGAGCTGCCAGTCCCGCGCGAGCTTTCGGGCCAGCAATTCGAGGCGGCGGATGCGAAAGCCCGTGTCGTGCGCGCGGAAGAAGGCGATCGCCTCCGGGGTCGCGCCGCCCTTGGCGTCGGTGAGATTGCGCAGCCCGCGCGCTTCGAGCTCGCAGCGCAAGGCCCGGGCCAGCGGACCGGGATCGGCGAGCGGCTGGCCTGCCGCCTTGAGCGTGAGCGCGGCGAGCTGATCGAGGATCGCCTCGAACTTGGTGAGCGCATAGGCGCCGAAGGCATAGCCCGCCCGTTCGGCGGCGGCTTGCTGTGCCCGTGCGCGCCAGGCCGCGAGCCGTCTGGGTGTCGGCCGGTCGAGCAGTAAGGTGTAGCCGAACAGCTTCTCCACCGCGCGGTCGATATCGGGCTGCAACGCCATGATGATGCGCTTCAGCCGCGCGGCATCGCGCGATTGCTGGGCGATGCGGTCAAGATCGTCGCGGATTGGCTGTTCGCGCGGGATGGTCGAAAGCGAGCCGAAGATCGCGCCGAAGAAACCGATCTCCCGGGCGCGCATGGCGGGCGATGGTGCCGTGCCTTCAGGGCGCGGATCGAGATAGACGAAGCGGCGATCGACCTCGCGCTGGGCAGGGCGGCCATAAAGTGCCGCAAGGGCGGCGCCGAAGGGCGCGTTGACCAGCACCGCCCCGTCGATCAACGCGACCTCGTCGAGGGTGCCGCGAGCAAGGTGGGCAGGCATGATGCGCCGCAGGAACGCCTGACGGGTCTCCCAGGAATGCCCCTCCGCCTCGGCAAGGCGATCGATCTCGGCGAGGGTGAGCGGGGGAAAGGCACCCGGAAAGCTCGCCGTCGCCCGTGCGGCCAGCACCAGCTCAAGCGGATCGCCGAGCCTTCCGCCTTGCCGCTTGCTGCCACCTTCACCGACGCGGGCGCGGAAGGTGATCGGCAGGCGGTGCTCGCTTTCCTCCACTTGCGCGGGCGAATGCAGGCGCAGGGTCTCCGGATGACCGCGAAAGTCGGTGGCGGTGACGGCAAGATCGATTGGGTAGCCGGCCGGAAGCAGCGGCAGGCCATCGCCTTCCTCCTCCATGCGGGTCAGCGCCTCGAACAGCATCCCAGAGAATTTGTCCCCCGAGAACGGCGGCGCGAACCAGCGACCGCGCACCAGGCGCGAGACCTTGGCGCGCACCTCGGCGCGGGTTTCGGGCGAGACGGTGGCGCTGACCGCGTTGCCCGGGCGCGACAGGAACCATTCGGCAATCGGCTGGGCCCAGAGCTTGGCATAGCGCCACACCGGTTCGGCGTTCTTGTCGGTGAGGGCGCCGACATCGGCATTGGTCAACCACAGGTCGGTGAGCGGCTCGAGGCTGTGCCCGGCATGGATCGCCTGCGCGAGAAACACCGCGTTGATCCCGCCCGCGCTCGTACCGGTGAGAATGTCGGGCAGCACCCGCACCCTCAGCGCGTGGTCGCGCTCGATTGTCCGGAGGAAGTCACGATAGGCCGCCGCCACCCCGTCGAGCCTGACCGCGGCGGGGTGGTGGAAGGCGCGGCTCGCCCGGGCGAGATGCCAGACCTCCTTGGTGATCCCGTGCATGTAGACCGCAAGGCTGACGCCGCCGTAACATACCAGAGCAAGGCGCAATTCCTTCTGGCGCATAACATCGCCTTAGCGGGAAAGAAGGCCGCATGGCAATTGCGTTCGTCATCTGTTCTCGTTATGGATGGCCACCTATGGCAAAAACAAAGCGCCGTTATGTGTGTCAGGAGTGCGGCTCGATCTCGCACCGCTGGCAGGGGCAATGCGCCGATTGCGGGCAGTGGAACACGCTGGTCGAGGATGTTCCTGCGACGGTGTTCTCGCAGAAGCACGACCTGTCGAGCGGGGGTCGGGCGGTCGCTTTCGAACCCCTTAACGCGCCGACGCAGTTACCGGTAAGGAAGTCCACGGGCCTTGCCGAATTCGACCGGGCGCTGGGCGGGGGCCTCGTGCCCGGCTCCGCCGTGCTTTTGGGCGGCGATCCGGGCATCGGCAAGTCCACCCTGCTGCTCCAGACCGCGGCGACCATCGCGCGGGGGGGCAATGACGTGGTCTATGTGAGCGGCGAGGAGGCGGCCGGGCAGGTGCGCCTGCGCGCCGCCCGCATGGGCGTGGCCGACGCGCCGATCCGCCTCGCCTCGGAGACCTCGGTGCGCAATATTCTTACGACGCTCGGCATGGGCCCGCCGCCCGCGCTGCTGGTGATCGATTCGATCCAGACGATGCACTCCGATACCATCGAGGGCGCGCCGGGCACCGTCAGCCAGGTTCGTGGCTGCGCCCTCGAGCTGATCCGCTACGCCAAGGAGAGCGGCTGCGCGCTGGTGCTTGTCGGCCACGTCACCAAGGACGGCACCATCGCCGGTCCCCGCGTTCTGGAACACATGGTGGATGTGGTCATGAGCTTCGAGGGCGAGCGTTCGCACCAGTACCGCATCCTGCGCGCCCTGAAGAACCGCTTCGGGGCGGTCGACGAGATCGGGGTCTTCGCCATGGCCAGCGAGGGGCTTGAGGAGGTCGCCAATCCCTCGCTGCTGTTCCTTTCGGGCCGCGAGACACCGCTAGCGGGCAGTTCGGTCTTTCCGGCGCTCGAAGGCACGCGGCCCGTGCTGGTCGAAATTCAGGCGCTGATCGTGCGCCTGCAATCGGGCGCGACCCCGCGCCGTGCCGTGGTCGGGTGGGATTCGGGCCGTCTGGCCATGCTGCTTGCGGTGCTGGAATCGCGCTGCGGGCTCAATTTCTCCTCGGCCGAGGTCTATCTCAACATCGCCGGCGGCTACCGCCTGACCGACCCGGCCGCCGACCTTGCCGTCGCCGCTGCGCTGGTCTCCGCGCTTGCCGACCGGCCGCTGCCGGACAAGGCGGCGTGGTTCGGTGAAGTGAGCCTTGCCGGCGAGATCCGTCCCGTCGCCCATGCCCCGCTGCGGCTGCGGGAGGCAGCCAAGCTCGGTTTTGCGCGCTGCTATGGCCCGACGGGCGCGGCAAGTGGCTCGGCAGGCGCGGATTACCGCGGAATGGAGGCGCTTGCCAACGTCGTTGACCAGGTGATGGGCAGCGCATAACCCTGACTGCGTCATGGGTCTGGACATCATCATCGCCATCATCGTGATCACCGCAGCGATCGGCGGCTTCCAGCGCGGGCTGGTGCAGGAAGTGCTGAATCTCGCCGCGTGGTTCCTCGCCGCGCTGGCGCTGTACTACCTCCACCCCGCGCTGACTGAGGGCCTGCGCACGTTCTACACCGCCGAACCGGCAGTCTCGCTGCTCGCCTTCGCGTTGCTGCTGGTGATCCCCCATGCGGCGATGAAGGTGATCATCGGCAAAGCCGGCGCGGCCTCTGACAGTGCTCTGCTCGGGCCGGTCGACCGCGTACTCGGGTTCGGCTTCGGAGCGATCAAGGGTGCGCTGATCGCGGTTTTTGCCTTTGCGGTGCTGGTCACCGGCTTCGACGAGAAGTGGGGCTATGCCGGCCGCCCGCAATGGATCACCGGGGCCCGCACCTACCCGGCGGCCGATGCTTTCGCGCGCCAGTTGCTCCCCTCGATAGCGGTGCGCCGTGAGCGGCTGCGCAGCGAGGGCGAGGCGCGCAGCGCCGCTGCCGCACGGGCCGGCCGGTGAGCGCCTCCGCACCCACAAGGCTCTATTCGCCCGCCCTGCTCGGGCTGGCGACAGGGCTGGCGCAATTCCCGCTCACCCTCGATCTTCCGCTGCGCGCAGAGGCGCGTTCGCGCAGTTGCGGGAGCGTAATCACCATCGGCCTCGCGCTGGACGATCACAGGGCGATCGCGCGGATCGGATTGCAGGTCAGCGCCTGCGCGATCGGGCAGGCCTCGGCCGCCTTGCTGGCACGCAGTGCCATCGGTGCCGATCCGGCACTGCTGCGCGAGACCGCCGCGGGGCTCGCCGCATGGCTGGCAGGGGAGGGCGATCTGCCCGCCTGCTGGCCCGGGCTGGCACCGCTCGCCCCCGCCTTGGGCCATCCCGGCCGCCACGGCGCGCTGCTATTGCCGTGGAAGGCTGCCTGCGAGGCGCTTTCAAGCCGCGCGGTGTGAGGCTAGGGACATTCTCCAAGCGACCGCCTGCTTGCAGGCGGCAAAGGGGACAAGAGGGACATGGCAGAGGCGCAGGCACTCGCGGACCGCGAGCCGAGCGAGAAGGAAATCCGGCTGGTGATCGGCGCGTCCAGCGCTGGCACGATCTTCGAGTGGTACGATTTCTTTATCTACGGAACGCTCGCCTATATTCTCAAGGATGCCTTCTACGCCACTGATAATGAAACACTCGGCCTGCTTCTGGTGTGGTCGACCTTTGCGGTCGGCTTTGCCTTCCGCCCGCTCGGCGCCATCCTCTTCGGCTTTCTCGGAGACCGGCTGGGGCGCAAATACACCTTCCTTGTCACCGTCACCCTGATGGGGATCGCCACGGCCGGGGTCGGCCTGATCCCGACAATCGACACGATCGGCGTTGCCGCGCCCATCATCGTCATCCTTCTGCGCGTCATCCAGGGCCTTGCCCTGGGCGGTGAATACGGCGGCGCGGCAATCTACGTCGCCGAGCACGCACCGCCGGAGAAGCGCGGCTTCTACACCAGTTTCATCCAGGCCAGTGTTGCCGGGGGCTTCGTGCTCTCGATCATCGTCGTGCTTGCCTGCCGCGCGCTGATCCCGGCCGATGCTTTCGCGGACTGGGGCTGGCGGGTGCCGTTCCTGCTGTCGATCGCCCTTCTGGCGATCTCGCTGTGGATGCGGCTGAAGCTGTCGGAAAGCCCGGTGTTCCAGGCAATGAAGGCGGCCGGCGAGACTTCGGGCAATCCCTTTGTCGAGAGCCTGACCTATCCGGGCAACCCCAAGCGCCTGTTCGTCGCCCTGTTTGGCATCACCGGCATCCTGACGACGATCTGGTACACTGGCTTCTTCTCGGCGATGAGCTTCCTGCGCGGGCCGATGCACGTCGCCGATCTCACGGTCGAACTGGTGCTGCTCGTCTCGGGCCTCGTCGTCATGAGCTTCTACGTGGTCGTCGGAAAGTGGTCCGACCGCATCGGGCGCAAGCAGCCGATCATCATCGGCGCGGCGCTGACGCTGGTGCTGCTGTTCCCGCTGTTCTGGTTGATGGGGAGCTTCGCCAACCCCGGCCTTTCAGCCGCAGCCGAGCGTGCGCCGGTCGTCATCACTGGCCCCGAATGCCGTACCGATCCCTTTGCCGAGCTGTTCCAGCGCGACCAGACCGATTGCGGCAAGATCCTCGAAACCCTCACCGCCTCGGGCGTCGCCTACCGGCTCGAGCCGGGCGACACGCTTGCCATCACGGCAGGCGGGCGGCCGGTTGCAATCGCCCCAGTCTGGCTGACAGACGGGGTGGCACGCAAGAAGGGCCTTCAGGAGGGGCTCGCCGCCTATGGCTTCGACTTCTCCAAGCAGGAACCTTCGCTTGCCGGCGTGATCGGGATTATCGGCGTGCTGCTGGGGCTGGGGATGCTCTCGGCGCTCACCTACGGCTCGGTCGCGGCGCTGCTGTCGGAGATGTTCCCGCCGCGGATCCGCTATTCGTCCATGTCGATCCCCTATCATATCGGCGCGGGCTATCTGGGCGGTTTCCTCCCGCTGATCGCGGGTGTGATCGTGGCCCGGACGGGGGACATCTATGCAGGGCTCTGGTACACTTGGGGCGTTGTCGCTTTCGGGCTGGCGGTGGCCTGGTGGGGCCTGCCGGGTGGACCGCCACGAGATTTCGCTGATGAGTGACGCGCCGCTACCCTTGCCCCCTTCCAGTCTGCGCCTGACGGTCAATGCCGATGCGCTTGGCGCCAATTGGCGCGCGCTTGATGGCATGTCGCGGCCTGGCCGGGCGGGGGCGGCGGTCAAGGCGGATGCCTATGGCCTCGGGGTGGATGCCTGCGTGCCGGTGCTTCGGGACGCGGGGTGCCGCGAGTTTTTCGTTGCCCACTGGAGCGAGGTCGCGAGCGTCGCCGCGCATGTTCCGGCACAGCAGATCGCCGTGCTCCACGGGCCGCAAAACGAGGCCGATTGCGCCTATGCCCGCGCGCTCGGCGCGGTGCCGGTGATCAACTCGCTGGAACAGGCACGGCTGTGGACCGCGACCGGCGGCGGGCAGTGCCACCTCATGCTCGATACCGGGATCAACCGGCTCGGCATCGGACCCAGCGAGGCGGGTGATCCGGCCATCGCCGCGCTCGACATCGACATCCTCATGAGCCACCTCGCCAGCGCCGACGAGACAACGGCGATGAACCGGATCCAGGCGGAATTGCTGGCCGAGGCCGCGCAGTCGATCTCTCACCATCGCCTCAGCCTTGCCAATAGTGCCGGGATTGCGCTCGGGCCGGATTTCGCCTGCGATCTCACCCGCCCGGGCCTTGCACTTTACGGCGGCGTGCCGCGCGCGGAGCTGGCCGCGACAATCCGGCCCGTGGTGCGGGTCGAGGCCCGGATTCTGCAATGCCGCCGGATCGCGCCGGGCGAGGGGGTGGGCTACAATGCTGCCTTCATCGCCGGGAGCCACATGCGCGTCGGCACCGTCTCGATCGGCTATGCCGACGGCTTTCTGCGCCAGCGCGGCCCCGGCAACGCATTGATCCACGATGGCCGGATGCTGCCGATCCTGGGCAAGGTGTCGATGGACATGGTGGTGGTCGATCTTGCCGCAGCCCCCGATCTGGCTGCCGGGGACTGGGTGACAGTGCCCTGGGAAATCAACGATGCTGTTCAGCAAAAAGGGCTGTCCGCCTATGAGATGCTGACACTTGTCGGCGCCCGGCTTCGCCGCGTCTAACCCGTTCGAGTGGCACGTGTTGCACCGCAGCTTGTGCAGGTGCTAAGACGGGCAAAGCGGGTTACACAGCGGGGTCGAGCAAGCATCATGGCAGGCAGGGCAAAAGCGGCATCGGGCGAGACGGGCGATGCCATCATCATCAAGAAATACGCCAACCGGCGGCTCTACAACACGGCCTCCTCGAGCTACATCACCCTAGAAGATCTCGCCCGCATGGTGCGCGAGAATGTCGAGTTTCAGGTGCTCGACGCCAAGACCGGCGACGACATCACCCATTCGATCCTGACCCAGATCATCATGGACGAGGAAGCCAACGGCAACCAGCAGATGCTCCCTGTCAGTTTCCTGCGCCAGTTGATCGGCATGTATGGCAATTCGATGCAGGCGATGATGCCGTCCTATCTCGAAGCCAGCATGACCAACTTCCGCGAGAACCAGGCCAAGATCCGCGAGGCTTTCGAGAAGGGCATCAGCGCCACGCCCTTTGCTGCGATCCATGAAACCAACATGGCGATGATGCGCGCCGCGGCCGATGTTCTCATGCCGGGCCTCGCCAAGGGGAAGAGCAAGCCCAAGCCGGCTGCCTCAGCCTCCGCGCCCGATAGCCGCGACGAGATCGCAGCCCTGCGCGAGCAGATGGCGGCGATGCAAAAGAAGCTGGACGAACTCGGCAAATAGCGCATAGCGCCCCGCGCGCGCGGCATCCGCCGCACCCGTCAAAGCAGAAAGCCCGCACCCGTGTCCCAGATCCGCCACGCGCTGACCGTCAAGCGCGAAGACGATTTCGCCAAGTGGTATCAGGAAGTGATCGCCGCCGCCGACCTCGCCGAGGAATCGGGCGTGCGCGGCTGCATGGTGATCAAGCCATGGGGCTACGGCATCTGGGAGCGCATCCAGCGCCTTATGGACGACCGCATCAAGGCGGCGGGCGTGCAGAACTGCTATTTCCCGCTGTTCATCCCGCTCGCCAACTTCACCCGCGAGGCCGAGCATGTCGAGGGATTCGCCAAGGAGATGGCGGTCGTTACCCACCACCGCCTGATCGCCGACGGCAAGGGCGGACTGATCCCCGATCCCGAAGCGAAGCTCGAGGAGCCGCTGGTGGTGCGCCCGACCTCGGAGACGATCATCGGCGATGCCATGGCGCGCTGGGTGCAATCGTGGCGCGACCTGCCGCTGCTCACCAACCAATGGGCCAACGTGGTGCGCTGGGAGATGCGCACGCGGATGTTCCTGCGCACCAGCGAGTTCCTCTGGCAGGAAGGGCACACCGCGCACGAGACCCGCGAGGACGCGCTCGCGGAAACGCACCGCGCGCTCGAAATGTATCGTGCGTGTGCGGAGGATGACCTCGCGCTCCCCGTGATCGCGGGCGAAAAGCCTGAGAACGAGCGCTTCCCCGGCGCGGTCGAAACCTGGTCGATCGAGGCAATGATGCAGGACGGCAAGGCGCTTCAGGCGGGCACCTCGCACTACCTTGGCACGAATTTCGCCCACGCTGCGGGCATTAAGTATCAGGACCGCGAGGGCAGCCAGCAATACTGCCACACGACTAGCTGGGGCGTGTCGACGCGATTGATCGGCGGGGTGATCATGACCCATGGCGACGACGATGGCTTGCGCGTGCCGCCCGCGATCGCACCGCAGCAGATCGTCATCATCCCGATGCTGCGCGAGGCGCCCGAGGATGCCGAGCTGATCGCCTATTGCGAGGAAGTGCGTGCAGCGCTGGCGAGCCAGATCGCGCTGGGTGAACGGGTGCGCGTGCTGCTCGACACCAAGCCCGGCAAGGCTGCGGCCAAGCGCTGGGACTGGGTGCGAAAGGGCGCGCCGGTGATTATCGAGGTCGGTCCGCGCGACATGGCCGAGGGCAAGATCGCGGTCCTGCGCCGCGACCAGCTGTGGAACGCGGCCAACGGCAAGCCCGCCTTTACCTATCCGGCCCACGGGGATTTTGTGGGCGAGGCGGGCGCGGTGCTCGAAGCGATCCAGAGCGGTCTCTACGAGGAAGCCAAGGCTCGCCGCGATGCCAACATCACCCGCGGCGTGACCGAGTGGCAGACGGTGGCCGACCACTTCGAGAAGGGCGGCAAGTATCCCGGCTGGGTCGAGGTCGAGTGGTCGAAGCCGACCGGCGCGGCGCTGGACGCCGT
Organism: Erythrobacteraceae bacterium; assembly: GCA_027486035.1. Lineage (GTDB taxonomy): Bacteria > Pseudomonadota > Alphaproteobacteria > Sphingomonadales > Sphingomonadaceae > Erythrobacter. Next base: position 12,218 of record JAIXPX010000043.1, read on the forward strand.
CGTGGAGAAGCTCAAGGCGCTGAAACTCACCATCCGCAACGTGCCCCGCAGCGGCGATGCGGCCACCGGCAGCTGCATCTTCACCGGCGCGCCCGCGACCGAGCGCATTCTGGTCGCGCGCGCCTACTAATCTTGCCTAGCGAGGGGCGGGCGGGCAGACTGGGCGCATGTTGAAACGCGCCATCCTGATCGCCGCCCTCGCGGCCAGCCCGCTCGCCGCCGAACCGAACCCCGCCGACAATGTCTCCGCCGAAAGGCTGGAGCAGGACGTTGCCAAGCTCGTCAGCTTCGGCACGCGCCACACCTTGTCCTCACAGACCGATCCGAAGCGCGGGATCGGCGCGGCGGTCGATTGGGGCCTCGAGGAGTTCCGCCGCATCGGCGCGAAGTGCGGCGGATGCCTCGACGTGCTCCCCGTCGGCGAGACCGTCACCGGCCCGCGGGTGCCAATTCCGACGCTGGTGCGCAACGCCGTCGCTATCCAGCGCGGCTCCGAGCGGCCCAACGAGGTCGTAATCGTGCAGGGCCACATCGACAGCCGGGTGTCGGACGTGATGGACGCGACCGCCGATGCGCCCGGCGCGAACGATGACGGCTCGGGCACGGCGCTGGTCCTTGAGGCGGCGCGGGTGCTGTCGGACACGAAGTACCCCACCACCATCATCTACGCGCTGCTCTCGGGTGAGGAGCAAGGGCTCCACGGCGGGCAGATCCTCGCCAAATGGGCCGAGGCGCAGGGCTTCACCGTCAAGGCGGTGCTCAACAACGACATCGTCGGCAATTCCTGCGGGAGCGACGGCTATTGCGAACCCAAACTGGTGCGCGTTTTTTCCGAGGGCCCGCGCGCTGACCTGACCGAACGCTTGCGCGCCGCCGCGACCCGGTTCGGGGGCGAGAACGACACGCCCTCGCGCAACCTCTCGCGCTGGGTGGCGGACCTTTCGGCCAAGCATCCCGGCGAGTTGCAAGTCCGCCAGATCTGGCGCACCGACCGCATGGGGCGCGGCGGGGATCAGGTGCCTTTCCTCCAGAAGGGCTACCCCGCGATCCGCTTCTCCGTCGGGGTCGAGGATTACGATCACCAGCATCAGGACCTGCGCACCGAGAACGGGGTCACGTTCGGCGACACCATCGACGAGATGGATTTCGCCTATCTTGCCGGGGTGACGAAGTTGAACGTGCGGGCGCTCGATGCACTCGCCCGCGCGCCGATGCCGCCCAAGGTGAGGGTGGATGCGGCGGTGCGGGTGGATACCGAGATCAAGTGGACCGCCGTCCCCGGTGCACAGGTTTACGCTGTCACCACGCGCGCCACCGATGCCCCTGAATGGCGCGATGATGTCGCGCTGGTCTCTATTGACGGTGCCCAGACCGGAGCCACGGCAGACCGCCAGTTTACCCACATCAAGAAACTGCGCGGCGATGATTGGATGTTCGGGGTTGCGGCTTGCGCAGGCACCTATTGCTCCCCGGTCTCCAGCGCGGTCCCCGGCGGGGCATTCGAGCCAGTCGCGAAGGAATAATCCCCTCGTCATTGCGAGCGAAGCGTCGCAAGCCACGGACGGACGGTGCTGCGTGCTGCGATGTCCGGCCATGGATTGCCGCGTCGCTTAAAGGCTCCTCGCAATGACGAAGGTGTTCGGTTAGGGGATAGCCTATGCCCAAACCTCCCAAGCTGCCGCAAGGCATGCCGACGCCGCAACAGGTGCTCGACTTCATCCAGTCCTCCGACATTCCCGCCGGCAAGCGCGAGATCGCCAAAGCCTTCGGGCTCAAGGGACAGGAGAAGATCAAGCTCAAGGCCCTGCTCAAGGACATGGCTGAGGACGGTTTGATCGACGGCAAGAAAAGCACCTTTCACCGCATGGGCGGGGTGCCCAAGGTCACGACGCTCAAGATCATCGATGTCGATGACGGCGAACTAATCGCCGAGCCCGACAACTGGGATCCCGAGGCGCCCGGCAAGCCCCCGCGCCTCGTGGTGCGTGAGCCCAAAGTGCGAGGGGCCAAGCGGCCTCCGGCACTAAAGCGCGGGGACCGCATCCTTGCGCGCACGGAGGAAACCGAGCGCGGCTGGATCGCGCATCCGATGAAGAAGCTCCCGGCCCGGACCGAAGGGCTGATGGGCGTCGTCGAGATCGACCGCACCGGCAAGGCCTGGCTGGCACCGGTCGACAAGCGGGTGCGCCAGTCCTCGCCCATCGCCGACCTCGGCCATGCGGAGGAAGGCCAGCTTGTCATCGCCGAGCGGGTGGGGCGCTCCGAGCGCGCAGGCGTGAAGGTCGTCGAGGTGGTGGGCGACCCCTACGCGCCGCGCAATTTCAGCCTCATCGCCATCGCCAAGCACGGCATCCCGCACATCTTCCCCGAGGAAGTGCTGGAAGAGGCACCGCGTGCCGCGAAGCTGAAGCTTTCCGAAAAGGCGCGCGAGGACTTGCGGCACCTGCCCATTGTCGCGATCGATCCGGCCGACGCGCGGGATCATGACGATGCCATCTGGGCCGAGCCGGACGGACAGGGTGGCTTCAACGCGCTGGTCGCCATCGCCGATGTGTCATTCTATGTCCGCCCCGGCTCCGCGCTCGACCGCGAGGCGAGGAAACGCGGCAATTCGGTCTATTTCCCCGACCGCGTGGTGCCGATGCTTCCCGAGGTTCTGTCGGCCGACGTCTGCTCGCTGAAAGAGGGCGAGGACCGCGCTGCGATGGCCTGCCACCTCCACATCAACGCCGATGGCAAGGTGTCGAGCTTCCGCTTCACCCGCGCCCTGGTGCGGATTGCGCACAATATCGCCTACGAGGACGCGCAGGCGGCGGTGGATGCGGGCAACCCGCCCGAATACCTCGCCAACCTCTGGGCGGCCTGGCGCGCGCTCTCGGCAGCACGCGAGGCGCGCGATCCGCTCGAACTCGAACTGCCCGAACGCCGCGTTGTGCTCGACGAGCAGGGCCGCATCGCCTCGATCGCCATCCGCGAACGGCTCGATGCGCACCGCGTGGTCGAGGATTTCATGATCGCCGCCAACGTCGCTGCTGCCAAGGCGCTGGAGGCCAAGACCGCGCCTGTCGTCTACCGCATTCACGAGCCGCCGAGCCGCGAAAAGCTGATTGCCCTGCGCGACTATCTTGCAACCATGGGCAAGAAGCTGGCGCTCGGTCAGGTGGTGACGCCGGGCCTGTTCAACCGGATGCTCAAGGACATCAGCGACGAGGCCGAAAAGGCGTTGGTGATGGAGGCGGTGCTGCGCAGCCAGACCCAGGCCTATTACGGGCCGGCGAACGCGGGACATTTCGGGCTGAGCCTTGGTTCATACGCCCACTTCACCTCCCCGATCCGCCGCTATTCCGACCTGCTGGTGCACCGTGCGCTGGTGGATGCCTACAAGCTCGAACAGCCTGCCCCGCCGGGGTCCATCCCGGCCACCAGCGGGCTGTCGGACCGCGACCGGGCCAGCCTCGAACAGGTTTCCGACGCGATCAGCCAGACCGAGCGCCGCGCGATGGAGGCCGAGCGCGACACCATCGACCGCTATGTCGCGGCCTGGCTCTCGGGCCGGGTGGGCGAGGTGTTCGACACACGCATTACGGGCGTGCAGGCCTTCGGTTTCTTTGCGACCATCACCGGCCTTGGCGGTGACGGTCTGGTGCCGATCTCGACGCTCGGGGGCGAATACTTCCGCCATGACGAGGCGGCCAAGGCGCTGGTCGGCAGCGAGAGCGGCACGACCTATGCGACCGGCGACCGCCTCAAGCTCCGCCTCGCCGAGGCCAATGCCCTGACCGGATCACTGAAATTCGTGCTGCCCGATGCCGACAGCGGCGCGATCGAGCCGCGCGGCATCCGTCCCGAAGAGCGGCGGCGCAGCGGAGGCGGGCCGCCGAAGAAGGCGGGCAAGTTCATGATCGGCAAACGCGGTCGGCCGGGCAACATCCGCCACCAGGGGCGGAAGAAGTAGCGTCTCAGGCGGCGGTCTCGTCGTAATCGGCCGGGACGATGTAGAGCGGGCAGGGGAGCGATCCCGCGCAGGCCGAAAAGTGGGTCACCAGCGGCCCGGGCGCCGCACCCTTGGCCGCCCCGAGCACCAGAGCGGTCACTTCGGCGTGCTCGGCGAGGAAATCGGCGACGATCTTCTGGCCCGGTCCGATCTTGACCGAGATGGTCGGCATGATCCCGCTTTCGGCAAGCAGGTTGCCTGCCACGCCATGCGCGAGCATCTCGGCACGGTCGCGCGCCTCGGCCTCGATGGTCGCCTGCACAGCACCAAAAGCGGAAAAGTTCTGCTGCGGGACCAGCGCGAGCAGGTGCACGGCACCGCCCACGGCAGCAGCCCGGCGCGCGGCATAGCGCAGGGCGGCGGTAGCCTCCTCGCTTTCGTCGATGATGACCAGGAATGTGCGCATGTCTGTCAGCCCCGTTCCGCCCGAGGATATCGATGCATTCGTATGGAATGGCAAGTCCTGCCCCTCCTAACCCCATCCACCCCCTTGCCCGGACCAAGGGAATTGGCCAGAGACAGCCTCAAGGATCGATTACGGGAGTTACAGAGGATCATGGCCCTCGATATCAAGATGCCGGCTTTGTCGCCCACCATGGAAGAGGGCACGCTCGCCAAATGGCTGGTCAAGGTGGGTGACACTGTCAGCTCGGGCGACGTGATGGCCGAGATCGAGACCGACAAGGCAACCATGGAGTTCGAGGCCGTCGACGAGGGCGTCATTGCCGAAATCCTGATCGGGGAAGGCACCGAAGGTGTGAAGGTCGGCGCGGTGATCGCGCGGCTGACCGTTGAGGGCGAGGCCGCCGCGCCGGCGTCGCCTCCTTCTGCCGCAAAGGAAGCGGCTCCGGCTCCGGCTGTGAGCGCCCCGGTCGCGGACAGCCCGGCCGCCACCCCGACCGCCCGCAAGCTGGCCGAACAGAACGGCATCGATCTCGCGGGTGTCACCGGCACCGGCCCCAAGGGCAAGATCACGAAGGAAGACGTCGAAGCCGCGATTGCCAAGGGCGGCGGGACGCCTGTCGCAACGCCGGCTCCCGCCCCGGCTCCCGCACCTGCGGCAGCGTCATCGGACGCGCGCGTCGTCGCCTCGCCGCTGGCCAAGCGGATCGCGGCGGATAAGGGCATCGACCTTGCGCTGGTGAAGGGCACCGGCCCCAATGGGCGCATCGTCAAGGATGACGTGGAGACCTTCACCCCCGGTGCGGCCGCTGCGCCAGCAGCAGTAGCGCCCGCTCCGGCGGCCAGCGCACCGGATCCTGTCGCAGCCGCGGCATCTGCGACGGCAGTCGAGGGTGGTGCGCCCTTTGCCGAGGAAAAGCTCTCCGGCGTCCGCAAGGTCATCGCTCGTCGCCTGACCGAGTCCAAGCAGACGGTTCCGCACTTCTACCTCACCATCGACATCCGGCTGGACCCGCTGCTGGAACTGCGCGCCCAGCTCAACAAGTCGCTGGAGCCCGACGGCGTGAAGCTGTCGGTCAATGATCTGCTGATCAAAGCCCTAGCCCGCGCGCTGATCCGCGTGCCGCAGTGCAATGTCAGCTTCCATGGCGATACGCTGCGCCGTTACAGCCGCGCCGATATCTCGGTAGCCGTGGCCGCGCCTTCGGGCCTCATCACCCCGGTCATCACCAGCGCCGACACCAAGGGCCTCGCTGCAATCTCGACCGAGATGAAGACGCTCGCCACCAAGGCGCGTGACGGCAAGCTGATGCCGCATGAATATCAGGGTGGCACGGCTAGCCTAAGCAACCTTGGCATGTTCGGGATCAAGCAGTTCGACGCGGTGATCAACCCGCCGCAGGGCATGATCCTTGCCGTGGGTGCGGGCCAGCAGCAGCCCTATGTGGTGAACGGCGCAATCGAGGTGGCGACCGTGCTGCACGCTTCGGGCAGCTTCGATCACCGCGCCATCGACGGCGCGGATGGGGCGCAGCTGATGGAGGCGATCAAGCAGCTCGTCGAGAACCCGATGGGCCTGGTGGTCTAGGCCGATGCCCTCCGGCGAGTTGACGATAAGGGCAACCGCCATGCCGGCCGACACCAACCCCTATGGCGGGGTGTTCGGCGGGTGGCTGATGGCGCAGATGGCTTTGGGCGCGGGCTCGCTCGCGAGCCGCGTGGGGAAGGGCAAGGCGGTGGTCGTCTCGGCGACCGATTTCGCCTTTCCCGGCGCGATGGCGGTGGGCGATGAACTCAGCGTCTACTGCGACATCCTCGCCACCGGTACCACCTCGATGACCATCGCCGCCGAGGCCATCGCCCGCGAGCGTAACGGTGAGGCCACCACCAAGGTCGCGCAAGGCACCTTCAAGTTCGTGCTGATCGGCGAGGATGATCGCCCCCGCGCGATTGCCGCCAATGCAACCCTTCTCCTCCCCAAGGACAATGACAATGGCCAATGACTATGACGTGATCGTGCTCGGCTCCGGCCCCGGCGGCTATGTCGCGGCGATCCGCTGCGCGCAGCTCGGGCTCAGGACCGCGATCGTCGAGCGCGAGAACCTCGGCGGCATCTGTTTGAACTGGGGCTGCATCCCGACCAAGGCGATGCTGCGCTCGGCCGAGATCTTCCATTACATGCAACACGCGGGCGACTATGGCCTTGTCGCCAAGGGGATCGAGGCGGACCTCGCTGCCATCGTCAAGCGCAGCCGCGGGGTGGCCAGGCAGCTGAACCAGGGCGTCACGCACCTGATGAAGAAGAACAAGATCACGGTGCATATGGGCGAGGGCAGCCTGACCGGGCCGACCAGCCTGACGGTGAAGTCCGACAAGGGAGAGGAACAGCTCACCGCCAAGCACATCATTGTCGCCACCGGCGCGCGCGCGCGCGATCTGCCTTTTGCCCCGGCTGACGGCAAGCGCGTGTGGACCTATCGTCACGCCATGACCCCCACCGAGCTTCCCGCCAAGCTGCTGGTGATCGGATCGGGCGCGATCGGGATCGAGTTCGCGAGCTTCTACAACGACCTTGGTAGCGAGGTGACGGTCGTCGAAATGCTCGACCGGATCGTGCCGGTGGAGGACGCGGATGTCTCGGCCTTCCTCGAAAAGAGCCTCAAGAAGCAGGGCATCTCGATCATGACCGGCGCCGGGGTCGAGGCGATCAAGGTCAGCGACAAGGGCATTACCGCCACCATCAAGGACAAGGCGGGCGCCAGCACCACCAACGACTTCACCCATGTGATCGTCGCCATCGGCATCGTGCCCAATACCGAGAATATCGGGCTTGAAGGCCTTGCCGAGATGGACCGCGGCTTCATCCAGATCGACCCTTATGGCCGCACAAGGTCGAAGGGCCTGTGGGCCATCGGCGACTGCACCCCGGGGCCGTGGCTGGCGCACAAGGCCAGCCATGAGGGCGTCACCGCCGCGGAAGCGATTGCGAAGGAGCTGGGCAACACCGAGGTCCACCCGCACCCGCTCAACCGCTCGGCGATCCCGGGCTGCACCTATTGCCATCCGCAAATCGCCAGCGTGGGCATGACCGAAGCGAAGGCCAAGGAGGCCGGTCACGAGGTCAAGGTCGGCAATTTCCCCTTCATCGGCAACGGCAAGGCGATTGCGCTCGGCGAGGCGGAGGGCTTCATCAAGACCGTGTTCGACGCGACAACCGGCGAGCTGCTCGGCGCGCATATGATCGGTGCGGAAGTGACCGAGCTGATCCACGGCTACACCATCGGCAAGGTGCTCGAGACCACCGAGGCCGAGCTGATGCAGACCGTCTTCCCGCACCCCACGCTCAGCGAGATGATGCACGAGAGCGTGCTCGACGCTTATGGACGGGCGCTCCACTTCTAGGTTCCGGATCCCGGTGGGCGGAAGCTTGCAACTCATCCCGATCTAGGTCAGGATTCCGGCCGTGACCTCTATCGCGCCCGATCTTGCCGACCGCATTTTGGCGGCCGACCGCCATCTTTCGGGCGGCAAGCTGGCTGAAGCGCGCAGCATTCTCGAGGACGCTGCACGCCTTGATCCGCAGGCGCCGGATTTCTGGCAGCGGCTCGCGACGGTCCGCAAACTGGCCGGTGCCCCGCTGCTCGCGCTCGAGGCGATCGACCGGGCGCTGGCTCTGGCACCGCTCGATTTCGTCAATCTGATGATGCGCGCCCACCTGCTCGATGCTGCGGGGCATCCGGAGGCCGGGGAGGCCTATGGCCGAGCGCTCGCGCAGCCGCGCCCTGATCCGCTCCCGCCGATGCTCCAGCGCACCATCGCCCGTGCCGAGGCGGCCTGGGCCCAGCACCAGCAAACCATGGCGCAACGGCTCGGCGCAGCCTTCGAGGCGAGCGGCGCCGACCTCACGCCGGCCGAGCGCCGCCGGGCCGAGCGCTTTGCGAGCAACATCGCCCGCACCACGCGCCCCTATCACTCCGAGCCTACCCACTTCGCATGGCCGGGATTGCACGAGCGGGAGTTTCATGATCGAGAGGCCTTCCCCTGGCTCGGGACGCTCGAAAGCCTCACCCCTGTCATCCGCGCAGAGCTTGATCAGGTGGCAAATGCCCCCGCCTCTCAACTCGTGCCTTACGTGAAATATGCCGAAAGCGAGCCGCTCGCCCAATGGCGCGACCTTAATCACAACCGCGATTGGACAGCGATCCACCTCATCGAACGGGGGATGCCGGTCGCTGCCAACACAGTGCATTGCCCCGAGACGATGGCATTTCTGGCCGGGATGGATCAACCGGCGATTGCCGGCTGCGCGGCCAACGCCATGTTCTCGCTGCTCGCGCCGGGCACCCACATTCCGCCCCATGTCGGCGTCGCCAATTTCCGCCTGCTGTGCCACCTGCCGCTGATCGTGCCGCACCGCTGCTGGTTCCGGGTCGGGGCCGAGACGCGCGACTTTGCAGAAGCCGAGGCATGGGTCTTCGACGACACGATCGAGCACGAGGCCAGGAACGAGACCGGCGACCTGCGCGTGATCCTGATCTTTGATCTGTGGCACCCGGATCTCTCGCCGGCCGAGCGCGCAGCGATCACGGCGGCGGTCTCTGCAGCGGCCTTGCCGGTGGGCGCACTCTAGAGCGCGCAGATCGCGCGGATTGGGCGCCGCACAAGACGGGAAAGCTTCATCTCGGTTGCGCCCATTCGCACCACCTGAAAAAACAGGTTTGCCACCTTGGGTAGCTACACCCTGTCGGAGCGATCCGGCGGGGTGTTTTCCCGCCGGTCGCCGGGGGCGAGGTTTCTCTAGAATGCGCAGGGGTTCAAAAGTGGGGCGCGTCCTCATATCATCGGGATCGCACGTCGTTATGGCAATTGCCCAAGGCGCGGCGCGGATATGGCGGTGGGCGAGAGCCTGCGGACGAACTCTCTCCGATCCCTACCATATTGTTAAATATATTTTATATCTCACCCTTGTGCACATCTGATGAGTAGGTGCAACTAACTCGCTACCTCCCAGTCTCCAGCCCCAAGGCGGTAATCACTCAGGCAGGTAGGAGTTCTCTGAAACGAAGAGAAAGGGTAATGAGCGCGCGCGCATTGCCTCGTTGAGCTTGTCTAAAGACGCCTTAGATGTGACGCATGGGATGCTCGAGCCAGGCCCTCCTCTTGCATCACCATATGACAATGAAAGCTCATTCCGCTCGGCATCAGAAAGCGCTGAGTAAATTTGCATACCCGGGGCATAGACCGTCGCTTCATCAACCGCCCAATGCTCCATCAAGTTGATTTCCCAATCTGTCCAGCCATCGCTTCCCAAGGGAGATTGGAGCCATGCGACTAGCCTCTCGAGTGTGTCCGTTTCTGGCAAAACCTCATCGTCATCATCCAAGTCGCACCAGGGCAACTGGTCATCTACGCCCCATCCACCAGCATCCATCGCCGCTGTTCTAAGGTTCTCAAAAGTGGGATGATGCGACACATCAACGCCAAGGCAGTCACCATAAGTTGGGTCGCTGAGGGCGACATAGAACTGGTCGGATCCGTCTTGGCACTTCGCGGCCACACCCCGTTCCGTTTCGCTTTCAACTTCGACCCATTGGTCAAATGCTATGACCCCCTGATAGAGGGCTAGCAGTACCGGTGATGCAGGCTTTTTATCCATTTTCGGAGCCCTAATGCTTTAAAATAACAAACATCAAAATCGCTCGGCACTGCTAATTCGATGCTTGGCCGCAATCACTATTCTATAGCAGCCGTCAAAGAGGAATATATGATGTATACCAGTATGGATCGGTACTCCATTCTGCTGATTTTATTGCTCAATAACTTCCATCGATAGCCCCATACAGCATCGATATAATCATCGCAGGATTTTAGGTCAGAGGCGAGGCTTGTCCATGATGGAAGCCCTGAGAGTGCCGCCCCGGCTGAGCTGAAGGGCAGCATTTGAGCCCCAACCTCTTCGTAAAAATCTATGGCATTTTTCACGACCCAGGCATGCCAATGCTCGATGTCGAGCGCCTCGACCTCCTCGATGGGGGAGCCCCCCTTCTCGAAGAAAAGGCGTGATTGGAAACCCCACATTTGCTGCGCGAAGTTGGCCTCAAGGGACGACATCAGTTGGAGCAACGCCATTTGCCCGGCTTCCAGGCCAAGGAAGTATTCGATGTGATTAAGGGACAAGGCATTTATGCACTGGCCATAAAATAGAGGTCGGAAATGCCTGAGCATTATCGATATTTGCTGCGCACCTTTGACGTCCATTTGGGCGTGCAATTGCATTTGGAATACGCCGCAGGAAAAAGCGTCCAAAAGGCTGCGGTTCTTAGTTGCAGTCGACCGGCCTATCGCTGAGATGAATGCGTCAAAGAGGCTGAAACTGTCGGAGAGCTTTTGGATGGAGATTACCTTCGTATCCAGAAGGCCTTCGTCTTTTAAATATACGATTGCGAAGTTTTTTTCGACAGGGGGTACATTGATCTGGCGAAATTCGAAGGTCGAACCGCTCCTGAAGCATAACTCATTGAGTTCACGTTCGTATCCGTCGTAAAATTCGCCGACAATATCGTCGATGTTTCTGGAGCGGTCTGTCGGCACGACCTGATCAAGATTTTGGAAAAGGGTCTCAATTTCGCCTTGCGAGCGAGGTGTGCCAGCATTCAGACCTAACCAGACAAAAAGGCCGTGGATCCTGATCCGATCAATCCCCAATGCATGCAACCGCCGAACAAAATGGCAGGTTTGATCAGGAAGGCCGGAAAAGTCAGAATCAATCATGTAGGTTAGTCCGTCTCAGATGCGAAGCTGACATGACAGCCATCTTCAATTCATCATCGTCTAGCACAAGCTTGCCCCTCTGCATGCCAATTCTCTAACGTACGCCTTGTTTGGCCCTTGCTAGTATATTGAGATCTGGGCTTATTTTTGATCAGGCGTCAACTGAGATGGCGGCCGATGTGTGACCTCGATCGACACACTAACTGGGCGGCGCGTGTTCGAACCGGTTTCCAGACCTCTTGCACAGCCAGCGGAATGGGGGTATGCGACTACTGTCATCAAGAGTTGGGTCGACACCCACGCCAACCTGCCGATCCGGGCAAGGTGGTTTTGCGAAAGCAGATGTGGCTCTTAGGAGCAACGAAGCGGAAGCCGTGTCGACCCTCCGAAAGGAGGGTTTTTTTATGTCTGTCTCCCAAGTGCCAGCCGAACTGGTCGAGGCTTACAATCGTACGCAGTACCGGATGCAAACTGAAAACGGTGAAATCGTGCTTCGCATCGGTGAGCCGTCAGAAGCGATTGCGGCGCTTATCGAGGCCGCCGCAGCGGATGGCGGGGCATTCATCACTGCCGAAAATCCCTTCAGCCAGCCGCTTACTGTCGATGAGAACAAAGATCGGCAGGACCGCCTGCGGGAAGATCTGGCCGTGCTCGGCGCCCTTATAATTGACGGTGCCGGACAGGGTGAGGATCCGTCCTGGCCTGCTGAAGCGAGCTTCACCGCTATCGGCATCACCCGTGATCAAGCGTGTGGGCTTGGCATCAAGTACGAGCAAAATGCGATCGTTTGGATCGATGCAACCGGCACCGGCGAACTGATCTTACTCCGTTAGTCGGCGCGCCACACATTGGGCTGGCCCACCTTACGGGCCGGGGGGATTTGTTCCTGATTGCCACCCCCGACGTCGTCGAAATGGCTAAAACCGGAGACTACCATGTCTGTTTTCAATGGCCTGTTCACCTCGGAATCCGTATCTGCTGGACACCCCGA
>JAIXPX010000002.1 GCA_027486035.1 Erythrobacteraceae bacterium
CCCCATCGGCTACATCCCACCCGCCGAGGCCGAGGCAAACTACTATGCAGCCAAAGAGACACTCGATATGGTTGCATGACTCAACTGAAAATGCCTCCGGGAAAGCCGGGGCGGTTCACTAGCGTCAACTTTAACAACCGTTTGCAGCTAGTTGGAGCGAAGGCCCTTGAGGTATCGTGCTGCCGTTCGGGATAATGATGCGGGTATCGGCTGTTTCAGCAAAAGCAGCCGATTTGGCACAAGTCCGCGAACTTCTTAGGTTGGGTGAGAAGGCGACGCATTGCTTGGCTGCGATCAACGGCAGCAATCAAGTTTTGTCGCCCGCGAGCGGCCGTTTAATTCCGGCGGGCACGCATCCTACGCCAGCGCTGCCCCGTAGAGCGCGAGCAGGTCCGCCTCGCCCTTGGTCGCGGCCGCGACGTTATAGGCGGGGCTGTCGGGGACCATCCAGCCGTGGTCGCCGGCATAGACTTCGACCGTCGCTGTCACGTCGGCTGCCTTGGCGGCTTCTGCAAAAGTGGTCTTGTCGGCGGGAGCCTTGGCGTCGTCGTCCTGCGCGACCGCGATCAGCAGGCTGGCGTCGACCTTGCCCAGCAGGGCGTGCGGGCTCATCGGGTTGTCGGGGCGCACCAACCCGCCGCCGTGGAAGCTGGCTGCGGCCTTGATCCGGCCCGGCACCGCAGCGGCGCTCCAGACGGTGAAGGGGCCGCCCATGCAATAGCCCTGCGTGCCGATCCCGCGTGCGGTGTCGACGCCGTCCTGCTTGTCGAGCCAGCCAGTGATGGCGGTCGCATCGCGCATGATCGCCTCGGCGGTGAGCTTGCCGCGCCACGGGCCGACCTTGCCGAAGCCGCCGTCGGCGATGAAGTCGGCGAAATCGGTGAACTGCTCGCCCGCAACGTCGCGGTAATAGGGGTTCACGACGAGCACGGTGTAGCCCGCACCCGCCAGCGCGCGGGCGATGTTGCGCTTGGACTCGCGGATCGAGGCGATGTCGGGCCACAGGATCACCGCGGGGTGCTTGCCCTTGTCGGGCTGGACGAGGAAGCCGTCCATCGTGCCGTCGGGGGTGGCGAAGCTGACGCCCTGTTCCTTGAGGCCCGCAGTGACGCTGGCCTTGCTCTCGCTCGTCCCCGAGGCGCAGGCCGCGAGCGCCGCCGCGCCGCTCAGCGCGCCGAACTGGCGGCGGCTGATGACGCCGCGCGCCCAGGTGTCGAGTTGTGTTTCATCGCACATGATCGATCTCTCCCGACGGGTGGCCCAGCGGCCGCATTCCAAGATTTACGGCTTGCCGAGACCCGCCCGAAGCGCCGGGAGCGTTCCGCTCAGACGCGCGTGACCGGCTCCAGCCGGAGGCGCGCCCATTCCGGTGTGCCGATGGCTGCCTTCTTGCTCACCTGCTGCTGGTGCCGCAGCCACCACATCGCCTGATGGGTATCGTTCGCCGCCGACAGAGCATCGCCGGTGTGGCGGTCAAGCACCAGCACCGCATAGCCCTTTGCCGACAGGTCGCGCGCTTCGGCACGCTCGGCCTCGGTCATGACGTCGCCCTTGCGCCAGGTCACCACACCGGGATGGGTGCCGGTGGTGGGGCGGACATAGAAGGCGGAAATCGGACTGGCAGGATCGCCCACCAGGACCGTCTGGCCGGTCGTCGTGAGCTCTTTGCCGGGCTGCTCCATCAGCGCCAGGCCAACAAGTCCGGTCCCGAGCACCGCGACGCTGGTGGTCATGCCGAACTGGCGGCGCGAGACAGGCTGGCCCTTGCTGAAATCCTGAGTCGACTTCGTACCCATTGAAACTCCCCCTTACTGGCCGGCGCGTCCCGCGCGAGCGGCACGGATTGTCTGGTTGGACGCCGCTAAGGGTTCGCACATACCAAGGCGATGGACAAGCGCTCAGTGGAGCGGCAACATGGGACAAAAGAACACAGGGGAGTGGGATCGATGGATGTAAGGCGCTGGGCCGCAGGGGCGGCCGTGTTGCTTTCGGCGGGGATGCTGGCCAATTGCAGCCAGATTTTCGGGAGCGGCGGGGAAGGGGGCGTCACCACCGCAATGCTGGTCGGCGCGGACGGCGATGCCGCCAACTGGATCAGCCACGGGCGCACCTATTCCGAACAGCGCTTCTCGCCGCTTGATGGCGTAAACCGCGAGAATATCGGCCAGCTCGGCCTTGCGTGGTATGCCGACATGGACACCGGGCGCGGGCAGGAAGCGACGCCGCTGGTGATGGACGGCAAGCTCTACCTTACCACCGCGTGGAGCAAGGTGAAGGCCTTTGACGCCACCACCGGCACCAAGCTGTGGGAGTATGACCCCAAAGTCCCGGGCGAGACCGGGGTCAAGGCGTGCTGCGACGTCGTCAACCGCGGGCTGGCGGCCTATGGCGACAAGCTGTTCTTCGGGACGCTTGACGGGCGCCTGATCGCGCTCGACCGCAACACCGGCAAGCCCGCGTGGGAGACCGTCACGGTTGACCAGTCCAAGAGCTACACCATCACCGGCGCGCCGCGCGTGATCGATGGCAAGGTGATCATCGGCAATGGCGGCGCGGAGTTCGGGGTGCGCGGCTTCGTCGCGGCCTATTCCGCCGACACGGGCGAGCAGCTGTGGAAGTTCTACACCGTTCCCGAGGGCGGTGATGCGAAAGACCAGCCCGCCTACCTCCAGAAGGCCGCGGAAACGTGGAACATGGATGTGCTCGGCGCGACCGACGCGATCGGCGGCGGCGGCACGGTGTGGGATTCGATGGCCTACGACCCCGAGCTCGACCTCCTCTACATCGGCGTCGGCAACGGCTCGCCCTGGAACCGTGCCTATCGCTCGCCGGCCAAGGACGGCAGCGGCGGGGAGGGGGACAACCTCTACCTCTCCAGCATCGTCGCGATCCGGCCCAAGACCGGCGAATATGTCTGGCACTACCAGACCACGCCCGGGGAAACCTGGGACTTCACCGCCACCCAGCACATCATGCTCGCCGACATGGAGATCGAAGGCAAACTGCGCAAAGTTCTGATGCAGGCGCCCAAGAACGGCTTCTTTTACGTCATCGACCGCGAGACGGGCGAGTTCATCTCCGCCAAGCCCTATGTGTCGATCAACTGGGCGACCGGCATTGATCCCAAGACTGGCCGTCCGATCGAGAACCCCGAGACCCGCGTCGACCGCACCGGCAAGCCTGCGCTCGTGATGCCGGGCGCGCTCGGCGGCCACAACTGGCACCCGATGGCCTTCAGCCCCACCGAAAAGCTCGTCTATATCCCGGCCTTCGAGGCCGGCATGCTCTACGCGCCCGAGGCCGGCTGGAAGCCCGACAAGGCGCGCGGCTTCAATGTCGGCTTCAACTTGGGCGCGGGCGACCTCCCGCCCGATGGCGGCTTCCGCAAGCAGGTCGCGGGCACGCTGCGTGGCATGCTCGTCGCTTGGGACCCGGTCGCGCAGAAGCCGCGCTGGACGGTCGAGCATCCCGGCCCGTGGAACGGCGGCTTGCTCGCCACCGGCGGCGGCCTTGTGTTCCAGGGCACTGCGGGGAGCGAGTTCAACGCCTATGACGCGGCGAACGGCAAGAAGCTGTGGAGCTTCGCCGCGCAGACCGGCGTCGTCGCGCCGCCCGTCACCTACACCGTCAATGGTGAGCAATATGTCGCGGTGCTGGCCGGGTGGGGCGGCGCCTATGCGATCACGGTCGACGGCGATCTGCTCGCAAGGAAGGCCCCGGTGCGCAACATCAGCCGCCTGCTGGTGTTCAAGATCGGCGGCAAGGCGCAGCTGCCTGCGCCGCCCGCGCTTGCCGACCTGCCGCTCGACCCGCCGCCGAGCACCGCGCCGGCTGCGTTGATCGCAGTGGGGCAGGCCAAATATGCCCGCTATTGCGCCGTGTGCCATGCGCCGGGGGCGGTCGGATCGACCGTGCTGCCCGACCTGCGCCGCGCCGGATCGCTCGAGAGCGCCGCCACGTGGAGCGCGGTGGTGCATGACGGCGCGCTCAAGGATCGCGGTATGGCGAGTTTTGCAGGCTCTTTGTCGAAAGACGAGATCGAGGCGATCCGCGCTTATGTCATCAAGCGGGCGAACGAGGACAAGGCGCTCGAGGCGGGGAAGAAAATCGCCCGGCGCTGATCAGCAAAGGGTCGCTACAATATGAGAATGCTTGCCGTCGCAGCGCTCGCCGCGCTGGCCTATAGCGCGCCGCTCGCTGCCGAAGAGGCCGCGCCCGCTCCGGCGGCGGCCGCATCGGGCGAGTGGCGCACCTTCGCCACTGAGGCCTATCGCGGCAAGCGCGACTCCGTCAGCTTCGTCGATGACAGCCACGGCTGGTACGGCACCGGCGCGGGCGATCTCATCGCCACCAAGGATGGCGGCGCGACGTGGGAGAAGGTAGCCAGCCGCCCGGGTACCTTCGTGCGCGCGGTCGGCTTCGTCGACCGCCAGAACGGCTTCATCGGCAATATCGGCACCGACTACTACCCCGGCGTCACCGACACGACCCCGCTCTACCGCACCCGCGACGGCGGGCAGACGTGGGAGGCGGTCGATACCGGAGAGGCCACCATCAAGGGCGTCTGCGCGATCGACATTCTTTCGGTGAAGCGCATCTATCAGGGCGAGCTTCAGCCGCGCACCGTGATCCACGCCGCCGGGCGTGTGGGCGGACCGACCGGCATGCTGCGCTCGGTCGATGGCGGCGCAACGTGGAACGTGATCGACATGGCCCCGCACGCCGGGATGATCCTCGACGTGAAGTTCTTCGACGAGATGATCGGCCTCGTCTTCGCCGCGAGCCATCCCGATCCCGCGCAGGCCGAGGGGCTGGTGCTGCGCACCGAGGATGGCGGCAAGACGTGGAAGGAAGTCTACCGCTCGGGCCGCAAGCTCGAGCTGATCTGGAAGGCGAGTTTCCCCGAAGGCGGCGACACCGGCTATGCCACGGTCCAATCCTATGACGCGGCGCGCGCCACCCAGCTGGTGATCCGCAGCGACGACAAGGGCAAGACCTGGCGCGAGATCGAGATGGCGCAGGACAACACCGCGCGCCAGTTCGGCATCGGCTTCGTCAACGCCGAAGTCGGCTTCGTCGGCACTGCGGCGGGCGGCTTTGCCACCAGGGACGGCGGCGTAACGTGGGAGCGCGCGCCGATCGCGCGGGCGGCGAACAAGTTCCAAGCCGTGCCAACCGGGGCAGGCGTCAGGCTTTACGCCATCGGCACCGAGGTGCAGGCAATCGACCTCCCCGCACCGGGCAAGCGCTGAGCATGGCAGGCGATCCCGCCGACATCCGCAACTGGCAGCGGCGGCCTGACGGGATCACCACCTCGGGCAAGCTCGAGGCGGGTGACCCGGCGCGCCTCGCCGCGATCGGCGTGCGGCACGTCGTGAACCTTGCGCTCGACAGCCACCCTGAGGCGCTGGCGGGCGAGGGCGCGCTGCTGGCCGCCCACGGCATCGCCTACACCCACATCCCGGTGCCCTTCGACGCGCCAACGCCCGACCACGTCGCCGCGCTGGCCGAGGCCCTCGCGACGCATCCCGGCGCTGTCCACGTGCATTGCATCATGAACTTCCGGGTGACGGCATTTTTCTACCTGCTCGATGTCGCTGCAGGAGTGCCTGAGGCCAAAGCGCGGGCGCGCATGGCGATGGTGTGGAACCCGCTCGAGGACGAGCGCGCGCCCGAAGCGTGGCGCGCGCTCTTGCGGGGCGATTAGCCCCCGAAAAAATTCAGCTCCAGCAGCACGTTGTTGGGATCAGCCGTAAAAATCTGCCTGAGCCCGATCGCGGGAATGTCGTTGACCTTGTAATCGGCCCCCCGGGCATCAAGCCGCGCCTTCACCTCTGCAAAGTCACCGCAGCGCAGCGCCACGTGGTGGATCGCGCCGGTCTCGGCCCCCGGCGTCACCGCGCGCTCGAAGGTGCGCGGGCAATCGACCGCATTGAGGTGCAGGATCGCCTGCCCGCCCGCATCATACATCCAGCGCGCGTTCTGCGGCGTCAGCGGCGGCGGCCCGTCGCGCTCCTCGAGGTCGAGCAGTTCGGCATAGAACCGCGCGGTCTCGGCGAGCCGGTCGGTGATGATGTTCACATGGTCGAGGCGCTGGACGATCATGGTCAGCACCATGCCTCACCCGCGCCGCGAGCGCACCTCTCGAAAATCAGTCACCCACTGGCCCGGTGTAATCCGCCCCATAGACCGCCACGCGGAATTCGCGGTGCATGTCGTTGTCGAAGGGCACCTTCTGCGTCGCGAAGATAACCGCCATGTCCTGCGCGGGATCGACCCAGAACAGCGTCGAGGCAAACCCGTCCCAGAAGAACTCGCCGACACTGCCGCGGTTCTCACCTACGGATTGCGGCGCGGCGGTGCGCACGAAGAAATCGAAGCCGAACCCGCCGCTGCCCTTGCTCGGCAGCCACAACCGGTTGTCTTGCCCGATGCGCGGGTCGAGCTGGTCGGTCGCCATCAGCCGCAGGGTCGAGGGCTTGAGGATGCGCGCCTCGCCCAGCGTGCCCTGTCCCAGCAGCATCCGCGCGAACTTCATGTAGTCATCGACCGTGGTGACGATCCCCGCGCCGCCCATCGTCATCGGGCGGCCCATGAAATTGGCGTCGATCAGCCGGTCCTCGGGCCACGGTGCGAGCGCGCCTGCCTCGCCTTCATAGATCCGCGCCAGCCGCGCCCGGTCTTCGGGAGTGCGCTTCCAGCCGCTATCCGCCATGCCGAGCGGCTGGAAGATATGCCGCGCGACATAATCGGCGAAGACCTCGCCCGAGAGCACCTCGACCAGCCGCGCCTGCACGTCGACGCCCGCGCTGTAGTGCCAATGCGTGACCGGATCGAACAGCAGCGGCACCTGCGCCATCTTCTGCGAGAACTCGGCGAGCGTGTTGGTGGATGACAGTGGCTGAAGCGCGGCCCAGACGCGGTCTGCGGGGTTCTGCGGCGGGCCCTCGGGGCCATAGGTGAAGCCTGCGGTGTGGCGCAGGACGTCGCGGATGGTGACCTTGCGCTTGGGTTCGCGCAGCACCGGCGAGCCATCGGGGTTCGTCCCGTCGGCCACCTTCAACCCCGCATATTCGGGCAGGTGCCATTCGAGCGGATCGTCGAGGCCGAACTTGCCCTGCTCCCACAATTGCATCAGCGCGACGCCGGTGACGGGCTTGGTCATCGAGTAGATCTGGAACAGCGTGTCGCGCTTTACCGGACGAGCCGCCTCGCGGTCGGCATCGCCGGCGCTCTCGAAGCAGGCCTCGGCCCCGTCCTTCCACACCAGCACCGATGCGCCGACGGTGCGGCCATCGGCCACCATCTTGCCGAGGAAAGCGTCGATCTTCGCACAGTCCGGGCGGTAGGGGGCCTCTTCGGCGGATGCGGGTAGCGCTACCAGTGCGAGCGCCAGTGCGGCGATGGTGCGGATCATTGTCTCTCCCTCCCTTGTGACTTGGCTCAGCCCCTGAACACCACCGTCCGGTTGCCGTTCATCAGCACGCGATCGTCGGCGAACAGCCGCACCGCTTCCGCGAGCACTCGGCGCTCGATATCGCGGCCCTTGCGCACGAGGTCTTCGGGGCTGTCGGCATGGGTGATGCGTTCGACATCCTGGTGGATGATCGGGCCTTCGTCCAAGTCGGCGGTGACGAAATGCGCGGTTGCGCCGATGATCTTCACGCCGCGCGCGTGGGCCTGGTGATAGGGCCGCGCGCCCTTGAAGCCGGGGAGGAAGGAGTGGTGGATGTTGATCGCGCGCCCGGCGAAGTGAGCCGACAATGCGTCCGAGAAGACCTGCATGTAGCGCGCCAGCACTACCAGCTCGGCATCAGTCTGCTCGGCCAGCGCGCGCAATTGCGCCTCGGCCTCAGGCTTGGTGTCGGGGGTGACGGGGATGTGGTGGAAGGGAATGTCGCCGATATCCACCCGGATCGCGGCCTCGCGCGGGTGGTTTGAGACGATCGCGACCGGATCAATGGCCAGCTCCCCGGTGCGCCAGCGGTAGATCAGGTCGACGAGGCAGTGGTCGAACTTGCTCACCATGATGATGGTGCGGCGCGGACGATCCTCGCGCGCCATCTTCCACTCCATGCCGAATTCGCCCGCGAGCCCGGCAAACTCCGCCCGCAGGCTGTCGCGGGTCGAGCCGTCGGGATCGAACACCACCCGCATGAAGAAGCGGTCGGTGCCGCCCGCCTCGCAGCGGTCGTTGAACTGCTGCGCGTCGAGGATGTTGCAGTTGCGCTCGAACAAGAAGCCGGTGACCCGCGCGGTGATACCGGGCCGGTCGAGGCAGGCGAGGGTGAGGACGAGGGGTTGTGCCACCTTACCGCGCCAGCGCCGCCTCGCATTGGGCCATCAGTTCGGCGATGATGTCGGCGGCGGGTTCTTCCTTGGTCACCATGCCGACCGACTGCCCGGCCATGACCGAGCCGTTCTCGACATCGCCCTCGATCACCGCGCGGCGCAGGGCACCGGCCCAGAAGTGTTCGATCTGGAGCTGTGCTTCGAGCATGTCGACGTCGCCTGCGTCGAGCAGTGCGGCGACTTCGCGCTGCTTGGCGGTGAATTCCTCGGTGCCCTTGTTCTTCAATGCGCGCACCGGGATCACGGGGAGGCGCGGGTCGACCTGCACGCTCGCCACCGCCTCGCGGGCGCTGGCGCGGAAGAAGGCCTTCTTGAAATCGGGGTGGGCGATGCTTTCTGTCGCGCAGGCGAAGCGGGTGCCGAGTTGCACGCCGGCCGCGCCCATTTCGAGGTAGCTCGCGATCGCCTCGCCCCGGCCGATGCCGCCGGCGACGAAGATCAGGTGTTCTTCGGCCAGCGCAGGCAGGATTTCTTGCGCCAGCACCGAGGTGGAGACTGGGCCGATATGACCGCCCGCTTCCATGCCCTCGATCACCAGCGCATCCGCGCCGGAGCGCAGCAGCTTCTTGGCGAGGGCGACCGTCGGCGCGAAGCAGATCACCTTGATGCCGCTGTCTTCGGCCTTGATCGCCTCGACGCTGCCCTTGGGCGGAATGCCGCCCGCCAGCACCACATGGGTCACGCCATGCTTGCGGCACACCGCGATCAGATCGAACAGCGCGGGGTGCATGGTGATGAGGTTGACGCCGAAGGGCTTGCTCGTGAGTGCCTTGGTCGCGGCGATCTCGGTGTCGAGCAGCTCGGGCGTCATCGCCCCGCAGGCGATCACGCCGAAGCCGCCCGCGTTGGAGATGGCGGCGACAAGGTTGCGCTCGGACACCCAGCTCATCGCTCCGCACAGGATCGCGGTCTCGCAGCCGAGGAACTCAGTGCCGCGATGCATGCGCGCGGCGGTCTTGGGGTAGGTTTCCATGGGAGCGGCGATTAGGCGCTGGCGCGGCTTGTCGCAAGCGGGCGTGCAAGACAGTCGTGTTGCATAGGTGGCGCTTGCGAGTCTGTCGCGTGACCGCGTTATGATTGCTTCATAAGGAAATTTTCTTTCAAGCGACCGCAAGGTGTAATCCAGCCCTGCCATTGGCGGCGCGTCAGCCGGGCTCCTCTCCTCTCCCCCCTGTTCCGGCTGACACCTGTTCGACGGACCTCAACGCAAAGGAACCCCCGCCATGCTCATGCGCATCGTCCTTCCCGCTCTCGCCCTCGCCATCGCCGCTCCCGCTGCCGCCGAGACGGCCAGCATTGCCGTGCCTTACGGCGATCTCGATCTGACCAAGGACGCGGGCCGCAAGGCGCTCGACGCCCGCATCACCCGCGCTGCGACCCGCCTGTGCGGCACCGCCGGCGCGCGCGATCTGGCGCGTATCGCCGCGCAGAAGGCCTGTGTCGCCGACGCGCGCTCTTCGGCCGCGCCGCAGGTTGAGCTTGCTCTCAACGCCGCCAATGCCCGCCGCGTGGCGGTGCTGTCGACCAAGCTGGCGGTGTTCGCCGGGCTCTGATCGCTGCTGCGATAAGCAGGAGGGCGGCCGCGCGGGGACTGCGCGGCCGCCCTTTTTGCGTCAGTCGTAGACGATCCGCACCGCGCCCGCCGCCGCCTTGGCGAGGTCTACCGCCGCGGGCGCGTCACCTGCGCGGGCAAGCGCCACGCCCATGCGGCGATAGGGCCGGGTGACGGGCTTGCCGAAGATCCGCACATCGGTGTCGCCCAGCGCCAGCGCTTGAGTGAGGCCTGCGAAGGCAAAGCTGTCCGACTCGCGATCGGCAAGGATCACCGCCGAGGCGGCAGGGCGGGCGGCGATCTCGGCGGGCACCGGCAACCCGAGGATCGCGCGGGCGTGGAGGTCGAACT
The DNA here is from genome assembly GCA_027486035.1 of Erythrobacteraceae bacterium. Classification (GTDB taxonomy): domain Bacteria; phylum Pseudomonadota; class Alphaproteobacteria; order Sphingomonadales; family Sphingomonadaceae; genus Erythrobacter. The sequence goes on from JAIXPX010000002.1 coordinate 10,256, forward strand.
CGGTGAGATCTTGGGCAACCAGCGTCACCATCCCAGTGTCATGCGGGCGGGGGGAAAGCTCGGAGAAGATCACCTCCTCGCCCTTCACAAAGAACTCGACGCCATAAAGCCCCCAGCCGCGCCCCTCGCCCTCAAGCGCCATGACGACCTTGGCGGCCATGTCCTGCGCGCTGGCGAGGGCGGCGGCGGACATGGCGGCGGGCTGCCAGCTCTCGCGATAATCGCCGCGTTCCTGGCAGTGGCCGATCGGCGGGCAGAAGCTGATGCCGTCCTTGTGGCGCACGGTCAGCAGGGTGATCTCGTAGTCGAAGGCGATGAACTGCTCGGCGATCACCCGCGCCCGGTCACCGCGCATGTTGGCGACGGCATATTGCCACGCGGCTTCGAGGGCGTCGGGCGTTTCGACCTTGCTCTGGCCCTTGCCCGAGGAGGACATGACCGGCTTCATGACCAGCGGATAGCCGATCCGGGCGGCGACTTCCTGCGCCTCGGCGAAGCTCTCGGCATAGCCGTATTGCGAGGTCACGAGGCCCAGCTCGCCCGCCGCCAGATCGCGGATCGCGTCGCGGTTCATGGTCAGCTGCGCCGCGCGCGCGGAGGGGACGACGCGGAAGCCCTCGGCTTCGAGATCAGCGAGAACCTCGGTGCGGATCGCCTCGATCTCGGGAACGATCAAGTCGGGCTGGTGGCGGATCACTGCCGCGCGCAGCGCCTCGCCGTCGAGCATGGAAAAGACTTCGCGCTCGTCCGCCAGCTGCATCGCGGGGGCGTTGTCGTAGGAGTCGCAGGCGATCACCCGCGCGCCCAGACGCTTGGCGGAAATGACGAATTCGCGGCCCAGCTCGCCCGAACCGAGCAGCAGGATGGTGGCAATGTGGCTCATGCGGGCGGTTTAGCGAACCGTCCGCGCGAGTCCAGTTAGGCCGCGCGCCTGTGCCCCGCGACCGCCACCTGCCGCCCACCGCCGGCTCTCGCCAGCACCAAACCCAGTTCCGCCTCGCGCAGTGTCCAGTCGACGGTGCATTCGACCCGCGCCAGCCCGGCGCTCGCGGTCAAGTGCCGGGCTTTGGCCGAAGCAGGCGCGGCAAGGCCGGCGAAAGTATCGATCACGTCCTCGGCCCACTCGCGCGCGGCCCTTGCGGTCATGTCGGGGAGCAGCACCGCGAAGCGCTCGCCATCGAGCTGCGCAAGCTCGTGGCCGGGCGTTGTCGGTGTCTGGGCCATCGTCTCGAGGAACTTGGCGAAGCCCCACTGCACCTCGTCGGCGGTGCGCTGGCCGTAGCGCAGCAGCAGCGCGCGCATGGAGTCGACCGCGAAGACCGCGACCATCTGCCCGCCGCCGCGCGCCAGGTGGCGCCGGAGGCTCGCGCAGAAAGCGGTGCGGTTGGCGAGCCCGGTGAGCGGATCGGTGACCGCGCGCGCATGCAGCTCGCCCTCGAGACTGCGCAATTGCTGGACCGAGCGCATCAGGCACATTGCCCCGTCAGGCGTGCCGGCGGAATCGCACATCGGCTTGAGGGTGAGCGCATACCAGCGCGGGAAATGCGCCTCGCGCACCGTGCCGTGATCGGCGCAGATGGCCACCGGAAACTCGATCCAGCCAATCTGCGTGCAGCCCTTGAGGCCGCGCGTCACATGCTCGCCAAGGAAGGCGGCATGATCGCGCGCCGCCAGATCGGTGATGTGCGGCGGCAGCAGCGCGGCGGTGAGGTCTGATCCTAGCTCGGCGATGTTCGCGGATGCGTGAACGATGAAACCATGCCGGTCGAGCCTGATCACGATATCGCCGGACGTTTCTTCCAGCAGACCATGCAGAACATGGCCTTCGACCTCGCTTAAACCAATTTTCATCCCAACAGTGCCCCAGCGGTCCAACGATGAATTCGCCGACTCGCTTCTAGTCAGATTTACTTGGTAACTAAATTGAGCCGATTTTCAGAAAAAATTCCCCTGTTTTCCGGAATACAAAGCATTTTTTAATTATCTAAGTAAAGTTACTTGAATAAAAAACGAATCACTTCCGGATTTCGTTTACCATAGTTTTCCATCGGGGCAGCCCATCCAATACGTATTGGGCGCGATAGGTAGGGCCTTCTAGCTGCGGGAACTCGGGCGGCTCACAGCTCGATCATGATCCGCACGGCTTCCGGCGTGGTGCCGCAGGCCTCGGCGATGCGCGCGCGGCAATCGGCGATGACGCCCTCGATCTCGCGCGAGGCGGGGGCGGCGGCGAGTACTTCGGGAGCGACTCCCAGCGCTGCGGCGATCGCGTCGAGCCGCTCGGGCAGCGGACGGGCCTTGCCCTTCTCCCATGCCCAGACGGTCGGCTTGCTGACCCCCAACGCCGAAGCGACATCGGCGAGCGTCAACCCCGCCTCGCGCCGCAGCCGGTTGAGCCGGGAGCCGAGGCCTTCGCTTGGCGCGCCGCCTCCCGGCAGCGGTCCGCCCGCAAACGCACTGGCCTGCGGCCGGGTCGGCACGCCGGGGGCAAAGCCCTGAAGCTGCGCGGCCGCGAGCGCGGCGGCGGAGAGCGGGGCGGCGAAGGCGCAGCCGTAGAGGGTCTCCGAACGCCACACCACTGCGGCGATCACCGCGCCGGCCTCGGGCAGATCGAGCGCGAGCTGCTCGCCCTCGGCCAGCATCAGCGCGGTCTCGAGCAGCAGGCCATCTGCCGAGATGTTGTGGATCGTGACATTTGCCTCCAGCCCGTCAGGGCCGGCACCGGCAAAGAAGCCGCTGGTCTCCAGCCACAGCGCCCGGCGCGCGGTGCCGCGCTGGTTGCCTTCGGCGGGGTTGGCGGTGGGCTGCTGATCGAGGTGGGCCTTGATGGCCATGACACAGGGGGCTCCGGGTTCGGGAATGAACGCGGCAACAGTCCGGCTAATTTTCCTAAGATGAAGTCACCAGAATTGGTTAATTCCGACGTATTAACCTATTTTTCAGCTAACGGGAAGGCGGCGCGGACAGGGCAAGCGATGAAGTGGGCGGTGATCATCACAGGCATGCTGGCGGGGCTGACGCTGCTGCTGGGCGATATGATCGGCTTTTTCGCCTTCATCCCGCCGGTCGGCCTGCTGCTGCTGGCGCCCTCGCTGTTCATCTACCTGCTGGCGGTGTGGGGTGTGTCGGCCATCCTGCCGATCCGGCGCGTGTGGCTGGCGCGCGGCGCGGCGCTGGTGATCGTGCTGGGGCTGGCGAGCCTTGCCGTGTTGCCGCTGCGCCTTGCCGCCATCGCCGATTTCGAGCGGCGCGCGGGCGTGCCCGATCTCGTCCCGCCCGCGCGGATCGCGCTTGCGGGCGATGTGCGGATTGAGCAGGGCTATGCCGCCCCCAGCCGCGTCTGCGATGACCTGTGCCTCGCGGTGCTGGATATGGACGGCGTGACCTCGGTCACTGTGGCGGACCCGCAAGGGGCGACCACCTTCCGCCTTGTGGCGCGCGAGGATGCCGACCCGGCGGCGGTGGCCCAGCCGCGCAATCCCGGCGGTTTCGTCGCATGGGCCAAAAGCGAAGGACGCAGCGGCGAGGACAGCGGGCAGGTCGAGGCGCTGTGGCAGGCGCGTCTTGCGGGGCCGGAGCGGCTGGTGCGCAGCGCGCCGGTGACCCGCGCCTATTACACCTTGCGACCCTCCGCCGACGAAATCCTGCGCGGGCGCGCGGTGATCGCCCGGCGCACCACGGCAGTGGTCCGCGTGCCGATCATTCCGCCGTTCCTGTTCCCGTCACACCTCGGCAGCGACGCGGCCTACGGCAACGGGCCGCTCACCCTCGCCACCAACCTGCGCCGCGCCGGGCCTTCTCCCGATGGCGAGCACCCCTATGCGCTGTTCGGGCGCTGGCTGGCGCTGAAGACTTACGATCCGCCTCGCGATCAGTCGGCTGCGTCCAGCCCGTAGGCGGTGTGCAGCACGCGCACCGCAAGCTCGGTCTCGTCCTCGTCGATCATCACGCTGATCTTGATCTCGCTGGTCGAGATCGCCTGGATGTTGATGCCGCGATCGGACAGCGCGCGGAACATCGAGGAGGCGACGCCCGCGTGGCTCTTCATGCCCACGCCCACGACAGAAATCTTGGCGATCTTGCTGTCGGTGATGATCCGGTTGAAGCCGATTTCGCCGCGCCGGTCTTCCAGCAGCGCCTGCGCGCGGGCGAGGTCGGATTGCGGGACGGTGAAGGTCACGTCGGTCTCGCCCTTGTCGCGGCCGACGTTCTGGATGATCATGTCGACATTGATCGAGGCCGCGGCGAGCGGCTCGAAGATGTTCGCCACCGCGCCCGGCCGGTCGGGCACGCGGGTGAGGATTACCTTGGCCTCGTTCTTGTCATGCGCGATGCCGGTCACAAGCTGGCGTTCCATCAGGCCCTTCTCCACCAATTCGTCCATTTCCTCGTCGGAGACGATCATCGTCCCCGGCAGTTCATCGGCGGGCGGCGCGCCCTCGCCGATGAAGCTCGAAAGCACCTGCACCCGCACCTTTTCCTTCATCGCAAGGCCGACCGAGCGGGTCTGGAGCACTTTCGCCCCCACCGATGCGAGTTCGAGCATTTCCTCGTAGGTCACCGCCTTCTGCTTCTTCGCCTTGGCGACGATGCGCGGGTCGGTGGTGTAGACGCCATCGACATCGGTGTAGATGTCGCAGCGGTCGGCCTTGATCGCCGCCGCGACCGCGACCGCCGAGGTGTCCGATCCGCCGCGGCCCAGCGTCGTGACCCGATTGTCCTCCGACAGGCCCTGAAAGCCCGGGATCACCGCGATCTCGCCCGCTTCCATGCTGGCGATCAGCGCCTCGGCGTCGATCGATTCGACCCGCGCCTTGGCATGGGCCTCGATGGTGTGGATCGGCAGCTGCCAGCCGAGCCAGCTCCTCGACTTGCAGCCGAGCGCCTGCAAGGTGAGCGCGAGAAGCCCGCTCGTCACCTGCTCGCCGCTGGCGACCACCACGTCATACTCGGCAGGATCGTAGAGCGGATTGGCCTCGCGGCAGAAATTGACCAGCCGGTCGGTCTCGCCCGCCATCGCGCTCACCACCACCGCGACCTGATCGCCGCGCGCGGCCTGCGCGCGCACGATATTGGCCACGCGGCGGATGCGCTCCGTCCCGGCCATTGATGTGCCGCCGAATTTCATCACGATCCGGGCCAAGGTTCAGCTCCCGCTGGTGAGTGTCCGCGCGCGCTGTTAGGGATGCTTCATGGGAAACGCAAACGTCTCAAGTGTAACCATCCGTCCCGAGGAGGCCGAATTCTTCGCCAGCCTCGCGCGGGATTGGTGGAATCCGAAAGGTCCGATGGCCTCGCTCCATCAGGTGAACCCGGTGCGGCTCGCGTTCATCCGCGATGGCATTGACGCGCATTGGCCGGGTGCCGCGACGTCAGCCAGACCGCTCGCGGGCAAGTCCGCGCTCGATATCGGCTGCGGGGCAGGGCTGGTGTGCGAGCCCCTGGCCCGGCTCGGCGCCAGCGTGACCGGCGTTGATGCAGCCGCGGAGAATGTCGCGGCGGCAGCGGCCCATGCCGAAGGGGTGGGGCTCGACATCCGCTACATGGCGGGCGAAGTGGGCGCGCTCGATATCGGGACTTTCGATCTTGTCACCTGCGTCGAGGTGATCGAGCACGTCGCCGACAAGCCCGCCTTCCTGCGCGATGTCGCGGCCCGGCTGGCGCCCGATGGCCTGCTTGTCATGTCCACCCCCAACCGCACGGCGGCGAGCCGCGTGCTGCTGGTCGGCGCGGCCGAGGCGGTCGGCTATGTCCCCAAGGGCACGCATCACTGGGAAGACTTCGTCACGCCCGAGGAACTGGAAGCGCTGCTGTCGGAGGCAGGGCTTGCGGTTACGGCAAGGCGCGGGATCGCGTGGCGTCCGGGCAAGGGGTTGCACCTGTCGGAGGATATGGCGCTGAATTATATTCTGAGCGCGCGGCGGGTGTAACTCCGTCACCCCAGCGAAAGCTGGGGCCTAGGGCGGCAAAGTGCGGCGCTGGAGGCCCTAGGTCCCAGCTTGCGCTGGGATGACGATTAAGGACAGCTCCGCCCCTTCAGCGGCCCGTCGGAAAACACCCCCGCCACCCCCGCCGCCTTGAGCATGGCGGCGAGCTTCACGTCGCCGCAGCCCTTGCCCTTGGGGGCGTCTCCCGTGCGCAAGCTTACCGGCAGGAATTCGTTCTCGGGCCGGATCGTCCAGGCGTGGACCGCCAGCCCCGCCGCCTTGGCGTCGGCGACCAGCGGCGTCGGCGTGCCATCCGGGTTGAGGACCATCGCGATATGGGCGCCCACCACGTCGGCATATTCTGCGACCTCGGCGAGCCCGGTCGGCGTCACCATGTCGGCATAGCGCATCCCGGGCTCGTCCGCCGGACCGCCGAAGGGCTCGACCAGCAGCACCTGCCTGAACCCCGGGGCGCGGGCGCGCAGCCGCTGCAAGGGCGCGATCTCGAAGCTCTGGACGAAGACCGGATCGGCGGGCGTGATGCGGAGTGTGCGGAATTCGCGCAACAGCAGATCGACCAGGTCGATCCCGGCGTTCTGGAGCAGGAATTCGGGGTGCTTCAATTCGGGGTAGAGCCCGATCCGCCGACCGGTCTCGGCCTCCCGCGCCCGCACCAGCTGCACGATCTCGGCAAGGGTTGGGATCTGGTAGAGCCCGTCATAGCGCGCGTTCGCGGGGCGCAGCGTGGGGATCCGCTCCTTGGCGCGCAGGGTGCGCAGTTCGGCAAGGGTGAAGTCCTCGGTGAACCAGCCCGCGACGCGCCGTCCGTCTATCGTCTTGTCGCGGCGGCGATCCGCGAACTCCTCGCGGGTGGCGACATCGGTGGTGCCTGACAGCTCGTTCTCGTGGCGGGCGACGAGGACGAGGTCCTTGGTGGCGACGAGATCGGGCTCGATATAGTCGGCCCCCTGGTCGATGGCGCGGTTATAGGCGGCGAGCGTGTGTTCGGGCCGCTCGGCGCTCGATCCGCGGTGAGCGATGACGAGCATGTCCTGTGCCTGCGCTCCTGCGGGGGCGGCGGCGAGCAGGGCGGCGCAGAACATCGCAAGTCGGTTCATCTCACACTCCCATTGCGGCGCGCGCCGCTGCCAGACGCTCGGGGCCTTGTCCGGCGATACGCACCAAGGGCACGCCTGCGTCGACCAGCACCTGTTCGACAATTGCTGCAAAGCGGTGACGATCGGCCGCTTGGCTGAAAAAGCGCGTGCCGTCATCGACCCAGGGCAGATCGGGTTGGAGCAGGAGATAGAGATCGGCCTTGGGCGCCTGCATCAGTTCGGCGGGGCGTGTCCCGAGCAGCATCTCGCACCACGCCGCCGTCATCAGCGCGTCGGTATCGGCGAGCAGCAGCGGCCCGGCCCATTCGCCGGCGGCCGCGATCATCGCGGTCTGGGCGCGGCCGATGAGAAGGAGGTCATCGAGAGCGAGCGGCGCCCTGTGCGCCTCGCAGTGGCTGCGGCCATATTCGCCGACGGTAAGCGCGCCGGTCTCCTGCGCGAGCGCGGCGGCGAGCGTCGTCTTGCCGGTGCTCTCCGCGCCGTGGAGGCAGATGGTGCGGCGGTAATGGGCGCGGACGGGCCGGGGGAGCCAGGGCCAATGCGCGGCCGGATCGGCCCTGACCGCGCTCGAGGAGAGGCCCGCGACCGGATCATCGGTCAGACCCAGCACCCGCCCGCCCAGCGGCACGAAGAAGCCGCCGACCTGCCGCGCAAGCTCCGCACCGTAGGCCTCGCCCGCGAACAGGTAGTCGATGGGCTCGGGATGGGCAGCCGCGACGATGTCGCGCCAGACGGGCCAGAAGTCGGCGCTGTCGCCGGGCGCCTGCGGGACCACAGCGCCGTGGCCCACGACGCGGCAATCGGGGCAGAGATTGCGCATCCATTGGAGCCGCGTCTCGCCCGCGACGGGATCGTCCGGCAGCCAGCAGACCAGCACGGTCAGCTCGTCCACCAAAGCGCGCGCCGCGCGGATCAGCGCCAGGTGCCCGGCGTGCGGGGGCATGAACTTGCCAAGCAGGAAGCCGCGCTTCATGCCGTCCCCCTCATGCCGAAACCGCCTCACCTTGGCGCGCGGCTCTCGCCCATTCGACGAGGCCTGCGGTGGCGAAGCCGAGGAACACCATGTAGAGCCCCGCCGTCAGGTAGAGCTCGCGGTGCAGGTAGACGCCGATCGACAGCACATCGATGGCGATCCACAGCGCCCAGTTCTCGACGCGGCGGAGCGCAAGCAGCACCTGCGCCACGACGCTCGCTCCCGCGATCGCGGCATCGGCATAGGGAAGAGCCGCGTCGGTCCAGCGCGCCATCGCCCAGCCGATCCCGAGGCTCGACCCGGCGACCAGCACCAGCGCGGCGGCGCGGGCGCGGGCGCCCATCCACGTCACCTCGACCATGTGCGTGAGACCCCCGGCGCGCGCCCACAGCCACCAGCCCCATCCCTGCATCACGAAGAAGAACACCTGCAAACCGGCCTCGCCATAGAGCCGCGCCTCGCCGAAGATCACGAAGTAGAGCGCCACCATCGCCATGCCGAAGGGGTAATTCCAGATCGAGCGGCGCACCAGCAGGCCGATATTGGCCATGCCGAGCACGACGGCGACGATTTCGAGCGTGTCCATCAGGTCAGGGTCAGCCGAGCGCCGCAGCCCATTCGTCGGGCTTGAAGCCGACGAGGATGCCGCCCGGGTGCTCCACGATGGGGCGCTTGATCACCGAGGGGTTGGCCGCAAGCAGGGCGGGAGCCGTGGTGGCGCGCGTGGCCTTGGCCTTGTCCTCCTCCGACAGCGCGCGGAAGGTCGTGCCCTTGCGGTTCACCACCAGATCGAGCCCGGCCGCAGCGATCCAGCCCGCGATCCGCACAGGCTCGGCGCCTTCCTTCTTGTAGTCGTGGAAAGTGTAGGCTTTGCCCTGCGCGTCGAGCCAGGTGCGCGCTTTCTTCACGGTGTCGCAGTTGGGGATGCCGTAGAGGTGGATCGTCATGCCTGTCTCCTCGCAATGACGAAGTTCAGGGTCAAGAGCGCGGGGCGAGATGCGCGTCGGCAATCGCCACCGCGAGGGCATCGGCCGCGTCGCTGCCCGCGATGGCCACGCCCGGCAGCAGGACCTTCACCATGGCCGCGACTTGAGCCTTTTCCGCCCCGCCGGTGCCGGTGACCGCCTGCTTCACCAGCCGCGCGGCGTGTTCGTTGACCGCCAGCCCCGCACCTCCGCAGGCCGCGAGCACGCAGCCGCGCGCCTGGGCGAGCTTGAGGGTCGACTGCGCGTTCTTGTTGACGAAGACTTCCTCGGCCGCCGCGCGGTCGGGGCGGTATTCGCCGATCACCGCCGCGATGCCGGCGTGAATCGCCGCCAGCCGTTCGGCCATAGGCGCGGCCGCGTCGGTCTTCACCTGTCCGTTGGCGACATGGGCCAGCCGCGCGCCCTCGGCGCGGATCACGCCCCACCCGGTCGAAGTCAGCGAGGGATCGAGGCCGAGGATCAGCATTCCTCCCCCTCCCGCCTGCGGTAGGGGGCCGGGGGGTGGGAAAGAGCCGGGCAAGTGCCCACCCCCAGCCCCTCCCGCACGCGGGAGGGGAGCGGGCTCAACCCAGCTTCTCCATCACCGCGTCGGGAATCTCGTAATTGCCCCAGACGGTCTGCACGTCGTCATCGTCGTCGAGCGTGTCGATCAGCTTCATCAGCGTGCCGGCGGTCTCTTCGTTGACCTCGACCGAAAGCACCGGCTTCCATGCCAGCTTTACGTTGTCGGCCGGGCCGAGCACCTTCTCGAGCTCGCCCGCCACGCCGTGAAGGTCTTCGGCGGCGGTCCAGATGGTGTGGCCGTCCTCTGAGGATTCGACGTCATCCGCCCCCGCCTCGATCGCGGCTTCGAGAACCTTCTCCTCGTCACCCGCGGCGGCGGAATATTCGATCAGCCCGCGGCGCTCGAAGCCGTGCGACACGGAGCCTTCCGAGCCGAGGTTGCCGCCGTTCTTCGAGAAGGCGGTGCGCACATTGGTGGCGGTGCGGTTGCGGTTGTCGGTCAGGGCCTCGACGATCAGCGCCACGCCGCCCGGGCCGTAGCCCTCGTAGCGCATCTCGATATAGTCCTCGCCGCCCGCCTGCGCGGCCTTGTCGATCGCGCGCTGGATATTGTCCTTGGGCATCGACTGCGCCTTGGCGGCGTTGACCGCGAGGCGCAGGCGCGGGTTCATGTCGGGATCGGGCATCCCCATCTTGGCCGCCACGGTGATCTCGCGCGAGAGCTTGGAGAACATCGCCGCGCGTTTCTTGTCCTGCGCACCCTTGCGGTGCATGATGTTCTTGAACTTGGAATGGCCTGCCATTGGACGAACTTCACCGGATTGATGGGGATGTGAGCGCGGGCCTTACTCCGGCAGCCACAGCCGATGCAAGGGCGGGCGCGATGACCTTTCGCGAGCGGGTGGCCGATGCCGGCCGCTTCGCGCTTCGCCCGACCTTCGTCGCGCAGCCGATGGCCTCGACGGGCGAGCGGGTGCGCGTGCTGTTGTCGGCGGGCGCCGTGCACCTCGTGCTGCTCGCACTGGTCGTTGGCCCATTGTGGCTGGCGGGCCGGAGCGCCGGGGTGCTGCCCGCGCCCGACGCCAAGGCGGAGAGCCTCGCGGCCAGCCCGCTTGCCTTCCTCGTGATCGCTCCACTGCTCGAGGAACTGGTGTTCCGCGGCTGGCTCACCGGGCGGGTCGCTGGCTTACGCTTTGCCGCCTGCGGCTTTGCGGCGATGGCGCTGATGCTGGCGGGCGTGGCGCTGGTGCCCGATCACGGCCGGATCTTGGCATGGGCGGGCGCAGGCGTCGCTCTGGCGGGCCTCGTGCACTGGAGCCTGACTCGTGAACGGCGTCGCGAGATACCGCCCGCCTTCATCCGTTACTTCGGCGTGATCGTTTGGGCACAGGCGCTGCTGTTCGGCGCTATCCACCTCGGCAATTACGCCGACCTCACCAACCCGCTGGGCCTTGCCGTGGTGCTGCCGCAGGTGCTGGGCGGGCTCCTGCTGGCCTTCATCCGCACCCGCGCGGGGCTGGCGGCGGGGATGGCCTATCACGCGGGATATAATGCTCTGGTGCTGTTCGCCGCTTGGGGCACGGCGTGAGCGGTCAGACCCTTACCGCCGTGCCGCTCGCGGACACCATCAGCATCGATCCGGTGTCGCCGATCACCTCGTAATCGAGGTCGATCCCGACCACCGCATTGGCCCCGCGCGCGGCGGCTTCGGCCTGCAGTTCCTCGATCGCCTGGTGGCGCGCATCGGCAAGGATCCGCTCGTAGCTGCCCGAGCGCCCGCCGACGATGTCGCGGATATTGGCGAAGAGATCGCGGAACAGGTTCGCGCCGACGATAACCTCGCCGGTGACGATCCCGAGATAGTCCTGGATCGGCCGACCCTCGAGGGTCGGGGTGGTGCTGACGATGATGCCGCGTGCGTCTTTCCAGGGGGATGCCATTGTATTATCTCCTTTTTCGGCCGTCTTAGCGATATAAAACAGACCGGAGAAGCTTCAATGGCATCCCGAGGCAATCACCCCATCCCGAGCGCGTTCTTGTAGGTTTCAAGCAGCATGTCCTGTTCGCTGCGGTCGTCGGGCTTCATCTTCCTGAGGCGCACGATCTGGCGCATGATCTTGGGATCATAGCCGACCGCCTTGGCTTCCATGTAGACGTCGCGGATATCGTCGGCGATGCCCTTCTTTTCTTCCTCGAGGCGTTCAATGCGCTCGATCAGCAGGCGCAGGCGGTCGTCGGTGGCGTCAGCCATGTGGGGGTCTCCATCGGTACGAGAATCGGTTGGCCGGTGCGATAGCCAGCCGACCGACCCGGGTGAACAGGCGCAACCAATTATTCCTGTGCGTTCTTCGCTACACTCGCCTCCATCCGGGCAAGCTGCTCGGGGGTTGCGGGAGCTTGGCGGGTCGCCTTCCACTCCTCGCTCGGCATTCCGTGGATCACTGCGCGTGCGGCTTCCTTGTCGCCCTGGTAGCCTGCCTCGCGGATCCAGTCGGCAAGGCAGTTGCGGCAGAAACCGGCCAGGCCCATCAGATCGATGTTCTGCGCATCGTGGCGGTGTCTCAGGTGGCGCACGAGGCGGCGGAAGGCCGCGGCGGCCTGCGCATCATCGAGGGAATCGAGCGGATCGGCATTGCTATTCATCGTCGCTTATCCTTGAGTTGCAACGTGCCTGTGCCATAGGCCGGTGCGAAGAGGGATAGCCATAAATGTCACGACGCGATCAGTCACGGATCGACCCGCGCGGCCGCAAGGTCAAGATTCTCGCCACCATCGGGCCGGCCAGCCGCTCGCCCGAGATGCTGGAACGGCTGGTCAGGGCCGGGGCGGATGCCTTCCGCCTCAACATGAGCCACGGCAGCCACGCCGATCACGAGCCCGTGGTCGCCGCGATCCGGGCACTCGAAAAGCAGTTCGCGCGCCCGATCGCGATTCTCGCCGACCTTCAGGGCCCCAAGCTGCGTGTCGGCACCTTTGCGCAAGGCCAGGCGGTGATCCGCCATTCGGGCCACTTCGTGCTTGATCGTGACGAGACCCCCGGCGACGAGACCCGCGTGTGCCTGCCGCATCCCGAGCTGTTCGGCATCATGGAGCGCGGCCAGCGCCTCCTCATCAACGACGGCAAGATCCGCCTCAAGGTGCTCGAGGCCGATGACAGCCGCATCCTCTGCTCCGCCGAGGTCGGCGGGGTGATCTCCGACCGCAAGGGCGTCAATGTGCCCGATGCCGAGGTGCCGATCCCGGCGCTGACCGAGAAGGACCGCCGCGACCTCGCCTTCGCCACCGAGCAGGGGTCGGACTGGATCGCGCTCTCCTTCGTGCAGCGTCCCGAGGATATCGCCGAGGCGAGGAAGCTCATCGGCACCCACGGCACCGCGATCTGCGCCAAGATCGAGAAGCCCAAGGCGGTCGACCGGCTCGATGCGATCATCGAGATGGCCGACGGGATCATGGTCGCGCGCGGCGATCTGGGCGTCGAGCTCGAACCCTACGAGGTGCCGCCGCTCCAGAAGATGATCGTCAACACCGCGCGCCGGGCGGGCAAGCCGGTGATCGTGGCGACGCAGATGCTCGAAAGCATGATCGAAAGCCCCTCGCCGACCCGTGCGGAAGTCTCGGACGTGGCGAACGCGGTCTATGACGGGGCCGATGCGGTGATGCTCTCGGCTGAAAGTGCGGCGGGTGCCTGGCCCGAGGAATCGGTGGCGATGATGGACCGCATCGCGGTGCAGGTGGAGCGCGACGAGGGCTACAAGGCGCGGGTGCGCTTCCTCGACACGCCGCCCGATGCGACGACCTCGGATGCGCTCGCCCATGCCTGCATGACGATCGCCGACACCGTGCCGATCAGCGCGATCACCGTGTTCACCACCAGCGGCTCGACCGCGCGGCGGGTGGCGCGCGAGCGGCCCGCGACGCCGATGCTGGTGCTCACCCCCTCGACCCGCACCGCACGTCGCGTTGCCCTGCTGTGGGGCGCACATGCGGTGGCGACCAAGGACATCGGCAGCTTCGAGGAGATGATCGGCAAGGGCAAGCGCATGGCGCTGCGCCACAAGTTCGCCGCTGCCGGGGCGAAGCTGATCGTGCTCGCGGGTGTGCCTTTCGGAACCCCGGGGGCGACCAACCTGCTCCATGTCGTGACCCTGACCGGCGACGAGCTCGACAAGCACAAGAGCTGATCGACAGGTATACTCTGCCCTCCTCCGCTTCAAATCCTCGCGAGAGCCTGTTAGCGTGCACCGGCGGGGCCGTGCAGGCCGGATAATCGTGAGAGGGATCATCATGCGGATCACGAAAGCAGTGCAGCTTGCAGCGGTTACGGTGCTGGCGCCGGTCAGCCTCTCCGGCTGCGTGGTGAGCATCTCCGATAGCGACAATGATCGTGCCGAGGCCGTTCCCCCGCCACCCGTGCCGATGACCTGCAACGCCGAGAAGGCGCAGTATCATGTCGGCCAAGACGCCACCCAGGCGATGGGCAATGCGATCCTCAAGGACAGCGGTGCGCGCACGCTGCGCTGGGGTCCGCCGAACACCGCATGGACGATGGATTATCGACAGGACCGCGTGAACGTCCGCTATGACGAGGTGATGAAGATCACCGCCGTCACCTGCGGTTGAGCGCCACCGAGATGGAGCGCAGCCGCGTCACTTCGGGCTCGCCTTACGAGGCGGCCTTCGGCTTTGCCCGCGCCGTGCGGGAGGGTAATCGCATCATCGTTGCGGGCACGGGTCCGGTCGAACCCGATGGTTCGACAACGCCCGGCGGAGCCGCCGAGCAGGCGGCGCGGGTGTGCGCGATCATCCTTGCCGCGATCGAGGAACTGGGTGGCACTGCGGCCGACGTGGTGCGCACCCGGATGTTGCTGACCGACCCGGCCGATCAGGACGCGGTCGGCGCGGTTCATGCCCGCTTCTTCGGCCCAGCGCGGCCGGCCGCGACCATGGCCGGCGTGGCGTGGCTGTGCCGCCCCGAATGGAAGGTTGAGATCGAGGCGGAGGCGGTGATCGCATGATGGTGCGGCGGGCGCTGATCTATCTTGCAGCAATCGTGACGGGCTGCGCTCTGGGGCTTGGCAGCGCCCTGTACATGGCCGGGCTGTGGCCCGAGGGGCGCAACATGGCGTTCGGCAATGTCGATGTCGGCGGCTGGCGCAGCGACTTTGCGGTCGGATCGAAAGCCGCCGATCCCTACACCCGCGCCCGGGTGGCGCGCCACGGGCTGCTCGCGCTGGCGAAGAGCGAGGCGGTCTATCTCACCCGCGCCACCGACGAGACGGGTGCGCGGCTGCGCGAGGCCTGCACCTATCGCCTCTCGGGTGGGGCGATGCCGGCCGAATGGTGGTCGGTGACGCTCTATGACGGAAAGAGCATGCTCCCCGCCAACACCGACGGTGCGCTCAGCGTCAACGCGCAAGGCTTTCCCAACGGCGCGTGGCAGGCGGTGATCGCGCCGACGCGTCCGGCGAATGGCGGTGCATGGATCTCGAGCAAGGGTGCGGGCGACTTCGACCTGACCCTGCGGCTCTATATCCCCAATCCCGCGCTGCTCGCGAGCCCCAACACCGCGCTTACCCCGCCCCGGATCGAGCGCCTGTCGTGCGGAGGCGCGGCATGAAGCGTTGGATCGGCCCCCTCGCGGTGCTGTTGCTGGTGGCGGCGGGCGTCCACGCCCTGACGCTCCACCGCGCGCCCGCTGTCATCATGGACCGCGCGTTGGACGCGCTCGCCAAGCGCGGGGTGGCGCTCCACGCTTTCACTACCCCGCAGCGGGTCACGCCGCAGACCCAGCAGGTGGTGCGCTCCTCGCCCGATCTCTACTACGCGCTGTGCCGCTATGACCTGAGCGCGCCGGGCTCGCAGCTCGACGTGACGATGGGGGGCTGGCCCGGCTACCAGTCGCTCGCCTTCTTCGATGCGCAGACCGACAATTTCGCGACTTTGCGCGGTACGGGGCGCGAGGTGACCGTCCGCCTGCTCCCGCCTGGGAGCGCGGCGCAGAAGGGTGCGATCGTCAGTCCGAGCACCAAAGGCGTGATCCTGATTCGCCGCCTCGCCCCCGATGCGGCGCGCTTCGATGCGGCTGTTGAAGCGGGGAGGGCCGACACCTGCCGCCTCGAGCGCGCCCGCACCTGAGGCCTGTCGCGCCAGCCTAGCAAAATTCCGCCACCGAGGCCGGCGTCTCGCCCTTTTCCCGCGCCCGCAAGGCCGCTAGAGCACCCGCCATGACCGGACAGTTTCAACTCACCGACGACCAGCTGGCGATCCAGGAGGTCGCCCGGCGCTTTACCGCCGACGCCATCACGCCCCACGCGGCCGAGTGGGACGAGAAGCACATCTTCCCGCGCGAGACGATCCAGCGCAGCGCGGAGCTCGGCTTCGGGGCGATCTATGTCTCGGAAGAATCGGGCGGTATCGGCCTCGGGCGTTTGGAAGCTGCGCTGATCATGGAGGCGATGGCCTATGGCTGCCCCTCGACCAGCGCCTTTATCTCGATCCACAACATGGCCGCCTGGATGATCGACCGCTTCGGGGGGGAGACGGTCAAGGCGAAGTATCTTCCCAGCCTTGTCACCATGGACACGATTGCCAGCTACTGCCTCACCGAGCCGGGCTCGGGCTCGGACGCGGCAGCGCTCAAGACCACGGCGCGCAGGGATGGCGACCATTACGTTCTCAACGGCACCAAGCAGTTCATCTCGGGCGCGGGCGCCAACGAGGTCTACGTCGCCATGGTCCGCACCGGAGAGGATGGCCCCAAGGGCATTTCCTGTATCGTGATCGAGAAGGACATGCCCGGCGTCAGCTTCGGCGCGCAGGAGAAGAAGCTCGGCTGGCACTCGCAGCCGACCGCGCAGCTGATCCTCGAGGACGTGCGCGTGCCGGTCGAGAACCTCGTCGGCGGCGAGGGTGAGGGGTTCCGCATCGCGATGATGGGGCTGGACGGCGGGCGTCTCAACATCGGGGCCTGTTCGCTGGGCGGGGCGCAAAGGTGCCTCGACGAGGCGATCCAGTACACCAAGGACCGTAAGCAGTTCGGCCAGGCGGTGGCCGATTTCCAGAACACCCAGTTCATGCTCGCCGACATGGCGACCGATCTGGAGGCGGCGCGCGCGCTGCTCTACCTTGCCGCCGCCAAGGTCACCGACAATGCCCCCGACAAGACGCGCTTCTCGGCCATGGCCAAGCGGCTTGCGACCGACAATGGCTCGTCGGTGGTCGACCGCGCGCTCCAGCTGTTCGGTGGCTACGGTTACCTTCAGGATTACCCGATCGAGCGCTTCTGGCGCGACCTGCGCGTCCACTCGATCCTCGAGGGGACCAACCAGATCATGCGCATGGTCGTGGGCCGGGACCTGCTGCGCCAGTGACCGGCATCCGCCTTGCCCTGACGACGCTGGTGGTGCCCGACTATGACGAGGGGATCGCCTTCTGCGTCGGTGCGCTCGGCTTCGATCTGATCGAGGACAGCGATAGGGGTGACGGCAAGCGCTGGGTCGTGGTCGGCGGCAGGGACGGGGGGCGGCTGCTCCTCGCGAAGGCCGCCACACCCGAGCAATCCGCCGCAATCGGCAAGCAGACCGGCGGACGGGTGGGCTTTTTCGCCCATACCGACGATTTCACTGGCACCCGGGCACGGCTTACCGCTGCAGGGGTGAATTTTCAGGAAGAGCCACGTCGTGAAAGCTATGGCACAGTGGCCGTCTTCAGCGATCCTTTCGGCAACCGCTGGGACCTGATCGAACCGAGAGAAACGGGGCAATGACCGACGACGTTCTGATCCGCACCAATGGCCCCATCGGCCACATCAGCCTCAACCGGCCCAAGGCGATCCACGCCCTGACCCTGCCGATGTGCCACGCGATGAGCGCGGCGCTGACGGAGTGGGCGGCGGACGAGACAATCAAGGCGGTGATCCTCGATCATGCCGAGGGGCGCGGCTTCTGCGCGGGCGGGGACATCGCCTTCCTCAGGGACTCGGCGTTGAACGACGGCGGCGTGTCGGGCCGGAAGTTCTTCCACGACGAATACCAATTGAACCACCAGATGTTCACCTACGCCAAGCCGATCGTCGCCTTCATGGACGGCATCACGATGGGCGGCGGCGTGGGCATCTCGCAGCCCGCCAAGTTCCGCGTGGCTACCGAGAACACCCGCTTTGCCATGCCCGAGACCGGCATCGGCCTGTTCCCCGACGTGGGCGGCGGCTGGTACCTGTCGAGGCTGGGCCAGCGGCTCGGGCAGTTCCTCGCGCTCACCGGCGCACGGCTCGATGGGGCGGAATGCCTGTGGACCGGGCTCGCCACGCATTACGTTCCGCACGAAATGCTCGAGGACATCAAGGCGCGCATCCATGATCGTCCCGAGCGGATCGCGGGAATCCTCGCCGAGCCGGTTGGCACGCCGCCCAAGGCGCGGATCGAGGCCAATGCCGACAAGATCGCCAAGCACTTCGCTTCGGACCGCTACGAGGACATTCTCGCCAGCCTCGAGGCCGCCGCCGATGCCGGTGATGACTGGGCCACGAAGGAGCGCGACACGCTCGGCACCAAAAGCCCGCAGACCTGCAAGGTGGCCCTGCGCCAGCTTGCGACAAGCGCGAAGCTTGCCGACTTTGCCGACAACATGCGGATGGAATACCGCATCGCCAGCCGCGTGCTCACCCGCCCCGACTTTGCCGAAGGGGTGCGCGCGGTGATCGTCGACAAGACCGGCGATCCCAAGTGGAACCCGGCAAGCGCCGAGGAGGTCACCGACGACCTGCTCGACGCGATCTTCGCGCCGCTGCCCGAAGGCGAGGAGTGGGCGCCGCTGCCAAATTGAACAATCGTCATTGCGGGCGCAGCGAAGCAATCCAGAGCCTCGTGCGAAACGGCTCTGGATTGCCGCGTCGCTCCGCTCCTCGCAATGACGATGTATGGAGAACAGCATGACTTACGAAACCATTCTCGTCGAGACCGACGCCCGGGGCACCAAGGGCGTCACGCTGATCACGATCAACCGCCCGCAGGCATTGAACGCCCTCAACTCGCAGGTGCTCGCCGAACTGATCGCCGCCTTCGCCGTCTATCAGGCCGACGCCTCGCAGCTGTGCGCGATCCTCACCGGCAGCGGCGACAAGGCCTTCGCGGCGGGCGCCGACATCAAGGAGATGGCCGACAAGCCGGCGGCCGATTTCTACCTCGACGACTTCTTCGCCCCCTGGACGTCCGAGATCGTCAAGAAGACCCGCAAGCCCTGGATCGCCGCCGTGAATGGCTTCGCGCTCGGCGGGGGTTGCGAACTCGCCATGATGGCGGACTTCATCATCGCTTCCGACAAGGCCAAGTTCGGCCAGCCCGAGATCAAGCTCGGCGTTGCCCCCGGCATGGGCGGCAGCCAGCGGCTGACCCGCGCGATCGGCAAGTCGAAGTCGATGGAAATGTGCCTCACCGGCCGGATGATGGGCGCCGAGGAGGCCGAGCGCAGCAACCTTGTCGCCTGCGTGGTGCCGCATGAGGAGCTGATCGCCGAGACACTGAAGACCGCAGCGACCATTGCCGCCATGCCGCCGATGGCGACCATCGCCAACAAGGAGATGGTGAACTCGGCCTTCGAGATGACGCTCGATCAGGGCCTGATCGTCGAGCGCCGGATCTTCCAGATCCTCACCGCCTCCGAGGACAAGGCCGAAGGCATGGCCGCCTTCATCGAAAAGCGCGAAGGGCAGTGGAAGGGGCGTTAAGCCCGCCACGAGGGAGAGGTAAGCCATCATGAGAATAGCCTTCATCGGCCTCGGCAACATGGGCGGCGGGATGGCCGCGAACCTTCTGAAGGCAGGCCACGAAGTCCGCGCCTTCGACCTCAGCGAAGCCGCGCTTGCCGCCGCACGCGAGGCAGGGTGCGCCACCTTCGCCACCGCGAAGGAAGCCTGTCAGGGGGCCGAGGCGGTCGTCTCGATGCTCCCCAATGGCGCGATCGTGAAGCAGGTCTACTGGGACGAGGTGATCGGCCACGCGCCCGAAGGCGCGATCCTGCTCGACTGCTCCACCATCGATGTCGCCACCGCGCGCGAGGTGATCGAAGTGACCGAGGCGCATGGCTACCAGATGGTCGATGCTCCCGTCTCGGGCGGGATCGCTGCGGCCAATGGTGGCACGCTCACTTTCATGGTCGGTGGGTCGGACGAAGCCTTTGCCCGCGCCGAGCCGATCCTCGCCGCAATGGGCAAGGCGGTGATCCACGCAGGCGCGGCGGGCAACGGACAGGCGGCCAAGATCTGCAACAACATGCTGCTCGCGATCCACATGATCGGCACCTGCGAGGCCTTTGCCATGGCCGAAAAGCTGGGACTGGACCCGCAGACCTTCTACGACATTTCGAGCGTTTCGAGCGGACAGTGCTGGTCGATGACCTCCTACTGCCCCGTGCCGGGCGTCGGCCCGGTGACCCCGGCGGACAACGGCTATCAGGGCGGGTTTGCCGCGGGGCTGATGCTGAAGGACTTGAAGCTCGCAATGGAAGCGGCGGCGGGGGCAGGGGCCAAGGTCGAGTTGGGCGACCACGCCAAGGCGATCTATGAAGCCTTCGCAGCCGAGAACGCGGCGACCGACTTCTCGGGGATCATCCGCACGCTCTAGCGGCAGCGGCGCGCGGCCGGGGCTTCGAGCTTTGCCGCCGCCGCCGGATCGAGCACGAAATTGTCCTCTGCCGGATTGAGCTGGAAGAGGCCCATAAGGGCCGTGACAAGGCCGAAGCCGACCGCCAGCCAAGCAAGCGACAGGAGATGGTGGCGGGGCAGGGGCCAGCCGGCCATCACCACTGCGAGCGGCGTCACCAGCGCAGTCCAGGCGAGGGCCGTGCGCAGGGGAACGAGGCTCCATGTCGTCCAGCCGGCGGCTCCCGCCGCCGCAAAGGAACGTGCTGCAAGGTCATGCCCGGGGAGCGCGGCGCCTACAGCGCCTCGGGCAGCCGCACGATCTGCGCGACCGGCAGGGCGAGGCTGAGGACGATGAGACCTCGCAGGAGCAGCGGCGATTGGCGCCAGAACCGCGCACCGGTGGTGGGGCGAAGCGCGAGCGCGGCAATTGCCTGGATCATGCAGGCGCTGCGCCAGGGCAGCCGCTTGGCAAGGCGGGCGACCACGAAGCCGATCCGGTCGGCAAGAAGCTCGTCGGCCTGCTCCGCCCTATCGGCCCCTGCGGCGGCGGCATTGCGGGCCGGCAACTCGCGTGCGGCGAGCCTGCTGAATGCGATCCGTGCCCGAACCAGCCTGATGAAGGCCTGGACGGTCAGGCTCAGCACCCAGCCGGCATCGCGCAGGCGCAGCGCCCTGCCGGATTGACGAAGCGTTTGAAGAATGAGCCAGAACGCAACGATCAACTGCGCGTGTATAGAGTATGGAGTGGTTGCAGCTGCTGGTGCTTGGGCCGCAGATGGGTTGCTTCCCCGTGCTCGGCGGATGAGGTGGCGCGCCACTGCGCCGGGCGCGCTCGGCGCTCAGTCTGGTGGCAGCGGGTTTCTTTGTCGCAGTTGCTTTTGTCGGTGCGTCCGCGTGCTCCCGCGCGGTGCTTCAGCGGCAGGCGGCTTGGCATGGTTTGGCTTCGCCCTGATGCGGGTCTTCGCTGTAGAAGAATGGCTGCGCAGCGACTTGCGCGAAATGCTCTACGAAAGGCATTCCTACGAGCAGCGTCGCGTTCTGCAGGAGCCCCTGACGGTCCTGATTATCGTGGGTGCTGCAGGGGCCGCCGCCTGGATTATGTCCTTCGTGATGACATTCGTGAAAGGCAGGCGCAATGTCGCCCTTATCGCCGCCTTGGGGTGTTCTGGGGGGTGATCGTTCTGGCAGCGTTTCGAGTGATTTCGCTGCATTTCATCGATGACCTTCTGTATGGCCCACTGAAGCTTAACTGGTGCCTGGACCTCGGGTTGAGCTTGTCCGTCCTGGCCTGCGGGGTGCGATACCGTCTGGTGGTCGGGGTCCGGCCCGGTTGAGGCGCAAGCTCAACCGTGATCCAGCATGTTGGTGACGATTTCTGCGATCCGTCTGGCAGCCTGGCCGTTGCCATAAGGATTGTGCGCGCGCGACATGGCCAGGTACGCGCTGCGATCATCCAGCAATCGCGTCGCCTGTTCAGCGATTACCCGGGCATCGGTGCCGACCAGTCGCGCCGTCCCAGCAGCCACCCCCTCCGGCCGCTCGGTTGTGTCCCGCATGACGAGCACAGGCTTCCCCAGGCTCGGTGCTTCTTCCTGGATCCCGCCGGAATCGGTCAAAACAATGTCGCTCGCCGCCATCATGGCGACGAAATCGAGGTAGTCGAGAGGTTCGATCAGCGCGATATTGTCATAGCCGCAGAGCGCTTGACGCATCACGCCGCCGACATTCGGATTGGGGCGCAAGGGGTAGATGATGGCAATGTCGTCTCGCCGTGCCAGTTCTTGCAGCGCCTCCGCAATCTGCGCCATTCCCTTGCCGAAATTCTCGCGCCGGTGAGCTGTCACAGCGATGATCCGCTTGCCCGCGAAACGTTCTCTCAGCGTCGCAATGGTCGGGGCCAGCGAGGGGTCGGCAGTGATCCTCGCCTGCGCATAATGGAGTGCGTCGATCACTGTATTGCCCGTTACATGGATCGCGTCGGCAGCAACATTCTCGGCGCGCAAGGCAGAGGCTGCGGTTTCGGTCGGAGCGAAATGCAGATCGGCGACGACGCCCGTCACCTTGCGGTTCACCTCCTCCGGCCACGGCGAATAGATATCGCCGCTCCGCAGTCCCGCCTCGACATGCCCCACCGGGATCCGCCGGAAATAGCAGGCCAGTGAGGCCATCATTGTTGTCAGCGTATCGCCATGGACCAGTACGCGGTCCGGGCGCAGCGCATCGAGCGCTGCGCCGAAGCGCGTGAGGATGCGGGTCGCAAGCGCGTCCAGGGACTGGTCGGGCTGCATCAGATCGAGGTCCAGCTCGGGGCTAAGGCTGGCTAGGGCGAGCACGGAATCGAGCAGCTCGCGGTGTTGCGCGGTGACGACCACCTTGACGTCGAAGCGCCCTGCCGCGCGCAAGGCGAAGACGACCGGGAACATCTTGATTGCTTCGGGCCGTGTCCCGAATGTCACCACGATCCGCGACTTGCCTTTGGCTCCGCGTCCTCCGTCGCTCATTTGCTCAACATTCCCCGCGCGTCGTAGACCAGCTTGCCGACGAGATCATCGGAACCGAGATGCCTGCAAGCCGTGTGGTCGGCCAACACCACGACCACCTCGGCTTCACGCAGTGCCGGATCGAGCGGCACCAGCTTCGCGCCTGTGCCGTCGAAGGCTGCGGGCAGAACTTCGGCGATTTCGAGCGCGGGACTTTCCCGGAAGTCTTCGATGTGCACGCCACCGGCGTTGACGGTCTCGACAACGCGGCGCGAGACATCGACCCCGCAGACGTTCCAACCGGACGAGGCGAGCACAGCTGCGGTGGGAGGCCCGCTATATCCAAGCCCGACCACCGCCACCTGATGCGCCGGGGAAGGCTTTTGGTTTGCTGCTTGCATCATGGCCTGGCTCATCGCGGCTCTCGCTGGTGCAGATATACGGATTTCATCGAGACACTCTGCCGCCTCTTTCGCGGGCAAGACCGTGACCGGGTTGGTCCTTGTCAAGAGAGCATTTGCGAGCATGGCCGAGTAGACGGCGTTGGTGCGGGAGTATCGCGGCAGCATCTTGAGCGGTTCCTGCAGCAGCGCGAAGAAGACATCGATCCCGGCCACCCGTTCGACATTTCGGTGACCGAACAGCTATAGCCCGTAGACGATGCCCATCCCGTCTACCCCGACGATATCGCTGCTGTTCACATCACGCGCAAGTTAAGCATCATCGCACAAATTCAATGGCTTGTCTACGTTCAGGGCCGTGTGCCTGACGCGGGCGCGTGACTTCATGGCTTCTTCAGCGATCCCGACGACCTCGCCCTCGGACAAAAGGTCGACTTTGGCACCGAAGAAGGTCAGGCTCTGTCTATCGACAGGCACCAACCGGTCCTTGCGATGTCTGGCAGGCATTGCTGGATGGAACTGCCCTCCAAGCGTCCTTGCCCCCTCTGCTGCTTGATCGGCTTCCGGTCGATCCGGGGGGCAGTGCTTCCCGCAGGAGCGCTTCAGGCTCGATCAGCGTCGCCATTCAGCAGGCTAAGTTGCTCGTGAACCAGATTGGCCAATTCCCGGCGACAGATCAACAGGTCCGGTACCATAGTATCAGATTTATTATATCTAATTATCCTACCGTTGAGCCGCGAACAGTGCAGGCCGTGAGCCGCTGCCACGGCCACGGGTGCACAATTGTCCCACTCGTATTGCCCGCCCGAGTGAAGATAGACCTCGGCCTCGCCGCGCACGACCGCCATGGCTTTCGCGCCGGCGCTGCCCATTGCGACGAGATCGCCGCCAAGCGCAGCCGCGACAGCTGCGGCTACCTCTGGAGGCCGGGTCCGGCTGACGACGAAGCGCGGACGCTTTGCCAAGGCTTGGAGCGGAAGGGGTTTGTCGGAGCGAAGCACCATTCCGCCATCGAGCCCCGGCAGCGCCACCGCGCCGATGCGCGCCACACCGTCGATGGCGAGCGCGACATGTACGGCCCAGTCGTCGCGCCCCTCGCCATATTCGCGGGTCCCATCAACCGGATCGACGATCCAGACCCGGCTCTTTGACAGGCGTTCGGGATTGTCTTTCTCTTCCTCGGAGAGGAGCCCGTCCTCGGGCCGCGCGGCGCGGATTGCATCGCACAGGAAGCGATTGGCCGCGGCGTCGCCGGCCTGGCCCAGCGCCTTGCCCGTCAGCCCTGATCTGTCGCGTACCGCGAGCAAAAGGCGGCCTGCCTCAGCGGCGAGGCGCGCCGCGAGTTCGGCATCGTCAGGTTGGGCAAGGGTCATTTGAGCGGCAGGATCCTGGCGATGATGTGCCTTGCGGCTTCCTCGGGGGTCATGTCCACGGTGTTGACCCTGATTTCGGGGTTTTCAGGCGGCTCATAGGGGCTGTCGATACCGGTGAAGTTTTTCAGCTGGCCGGCCCGCGCCTTCTTGTAAAGGCCCTTCACGTCGCGCGCTTCTGCTACGTCGAGCGGCGTGTCGACGAAGATTTCGATGAACTCTCCTTTCCGCAGCATGGCGCGCACCATCTCGCGCTCGGCGCGGAACGGGCTGATGAAGGCGGTGAGCACGATCAGCCCCGCATCCGCCATCAGCTTCGCCACCTCGCCCACGCGGCGGATGTTCTCGATCCGGTCAGCCTCGGTAAAGCCGAGATCGCGGTTGAGGCCGTGGCGGACATTGTCGCCATCGAGCAGGAAGGTGTGGCGGTTCATCAGGAACAGCTGCTTCTCGACCTCGTTTGCGATGGTCGACTTGCCCGATCCGGAGAGGCCGGTGAACCATAGCACCCGCGGTGTCTGGTTCTTGAGTTCCGCATGATCGTCGCGGGTGATAGCGAGCGGCTGCCAGTGCACATTGTCCGCCCGGCGCAGGCTGAATGCAATCATCCCCGCCGCAACTGTCGCGTTGGTGAACTTGTCGATGAGGATGAACCCGCCGAGCTGACGGCTGACACCGTAGGCCTCGAAGGCAATCGCCCGATCGGTCGCGAACTCTGCCACCCCGATCGCATTGAGGCCGAGCGTCTTGGCGGCCAAATGCTCAAGGGAGTTGACGTCGATCTCGTATTTGGGCGGCTGGATGGTGGCGGTGACCATCTGCGTGCCCATCTTGAGCCAGTAGCCGCGCCCGGGCTTCAGCGCTTCCTCGTCCATCCATACGAAGGTCGCGCAGAACTGGTCGGAGGCCTGCGGCGGATCGCCCGCTGCGGCGATGAGGTCGCCGCGCGAGCAATCGACCTCGTCGGCAAGGGTGAGGGTGACGGACTGGCCGGCGACGGCCTCGTCGAGGTCGCCATCGAAGGTGACGATCCGCGCGACGGTGCTGGTCTTGCCCGAGGGCACGATCCTGACCTGGTCGCCTGGGCGGATCGTGCCGCTGGCGATCTGGCCGGCAAAGCCGCGGAAGTCGAGGTTGGGGCGGTTGACCCACTGCACTGGCATGCGGAACGGCTGGGTTTGCGCGGCGGCGGCATCGACCTCCACCGTTTCGAGATGCGCGATCAGTGCGGGGCCGGAATACCACGGGGTATTGGCGGACAGCGCGGTGATATTGTCGCCCTTGAAACCCGAGATCGGGATCGCGGTGAAATCGCTGATCCCGATGCTGGTCGCAAAGGCGCGGTAATCGGCCACGATGCGGTCGAACACCGCCCGATCGTACCCCACCAGATCCATCTTGTTCACCGCCAGCACTACATGGCGGATGCCGAGCAGATGGACGAGATAGGAGTGCCGCCGGGTCTGCTGCAGCACGCCCTTGCGCGCATCGACGAGGATCACGGCCAGATCGGCGGTTGAGGCGCCGGTCACCATGTTGCGGGTGTATTGTTCATGCCCCGGCGTGTCGGCGACGATGAATTTGCGCTTTTCGGTGGTGAAGAAGCGGTAGGCGACGTCGATCGTGATGCCCTGCTCGCGCTCGGCGGCGAGACCATCGACCAGCAGGGCGAAGTCGATTTCCTCGCCTTGCGTCCCGTGGCGCTTGCTGTCGCTTTCGAGCGCGGCGAGCTGGTCCTCGAAGATCATCCTCGAATCGTAGAGCAGCCGACCGATCAGCGTCGACTTGCCATCGTCCACGCTGCCGCAGGTGATGAAGCGCAGCAGGCTCTTGTGCTGGTGCTGGTCAAGATAGGCGTCGATATCCTCGGCGATGAGGGCATCGGTCAGGAAGGAGGGCGGCTTGTTCATCAGAAGTACCCTTCCGCCTTCTTGTCTTCCATGCTTGCCGACTGCCCCTTGTCGATAGCGCGGCCCTGCCGCTCGGAGCCCGTGGCGAGCAGCATTTCCTGGATGATGTCGTTCATTTCGGTGGCCCTGCTCACTGTCGCGCCGGTGAGCGGGTAGCAGCCGAGCGTGCGGAACCGCACCGAGCGGGTTACCGGCTCCTCACCGGGATCGAGCCGGAAGCGATCGTCGTCGACCACGAGGATCATCCCGTCGCGTTCCACCGTCGGGCGGGGCTTGCTGAAATAGAGCGGCACGATGTCGATCTTCTCCAGCGCGATGTATTGCCAGATGTCGAGCTCGGTCCAGTTCGAGATCGGGAAGACGCGGATGCTTTCGCCCTTGGCCTTCTTGGCGTTATAGAGGTTCCACAGCTCGGGGCGCTGGTTCTTCGGGTCCCAGCGGTGGCTCGCATTGCGGAAGGAGAAGATGCGCTCCTTCGCCCGCGCCTTCTCCTCGTCGCGCCGCCCGCCGCCGAAAGCCGCGTCGAAACCGTGGGCGGTGAGCGCGCGCTTCAGCGGGTCGGTGAGCTGCGCCTGCGAATAGAGCGCGCTGCCGGTGTCGAAGGGGTTGATCCCTTGCGCCTCGGCCTCCTCGTTCTCAGCGATGATGAGCTTGAGGCCGTACTCGCGCACTGTCCGGTCGCGGTGGGCGAGGAGATCGGCGAAATCCCATCCGCTCGCGACGTGGAGCACGGGAAACGGCGGCGGCGCGGGGTAGAACGCCTTCCTCGCCAGATGCAGCATCACCGAAGAGTCCTTGCCCACCGAATAAAGCATCACCGGGTTTTCCGCCTCGGCGACGACTTCGCGGAAGATATGGATGCTTTCGGCTTCAAGCCGTTCGAGATGGGTCAGACTGCGCATGGCACCCGCAGGTATAGGCTGGAGGTGCGCTCACAAGCAATTTTGCCTTTGCGCTGCCAAGGCGGCGCTTTGGGGCTGACGATCTCGATACTTGCCCTGCCTCGGGCGGCGCGCATATGGCTGGGCAAAAGGGAGAGGTATATGAGCCAATCGTCAGGGCCGCTTTCGGGCCTTCGCGTTCTTGAATTCGCCGGGATCGGGCCGGGGCCGCACGTTGCCATGCTGCTGGCCGATCTGGGTGCCGAGGTGGTGCGGATCGACCGGCCCGGCGGCAACGTCAGCAACCCGGTCGTCGAACGTGCACGCCATCGTCTCGCGCTCGACCTCAAGAGCGAGGAGGGCAAGGCCGCAGTGCGCGCCGCTGCCGCCAGCGCGGACGTGCTGATCGAAGGCTTCCGCCCCGGCGTGATGGAGCGGCTGGGGCTGGGGCCTGAGGTGCTGCTCGACGCCAACCCGCGCCTTGTCTATGCCCGCATGACCGGCTGGGGGCAGGAAGGGCCGCTCGCCCAGGCCGCCGGGCACGACATCAACTACATTGCGATCACCGGCGCGCTCTCGGCGGTCGGCAAAGCCGGAGAGACGGCAACGCCGCCGCAGAACCTCGTCGGCGATTTCGGCGGCGGGTCGATGTATTGCGCTTTCGGGATCCTGGCTGCGCTCTACGAACGCGAACGTTCAGGCAAGGGGCAGGTGGTCGACGCCGCGATTGTCGACGGGGCGACCAGCCTGATGAGCTTCTTCTTCGGCGTGCGCCACCTGCCGCACCTTTCCACCGAACGCGGCAAGGGGATGCTCGGCGGGGCGGCGCATTTCTACCGCTGCTTCACCTGCGCCGACGGCAAGGAGATCAGCCTCGGGGCCATCGAGCCGCAGTTCTACGCCGAGCTGCTCCAGCGCGCGGGCGCTCCGGCGGAATTGGCGCAGGGCCAGATGAACCCCGCCAATTGGGACGATTACGCGGCGAAGCTGGCGGCGCTGTTCCTCACCAGGACGCAGGCCGAATGGTGCGCCCTGCTCGAAGGCACCGACGCGTGTTTTGCGCCCGTGCTCGGCATCGATGAAGCCCGCGAGCATCCGCACATGAAGGCGCGCGGTGCCTATGTGGAGCATGACGGGATGTGGCACACCGCCCCAGCGCCCCGCTTCAGCCGCACCCCCGGCGCTGTCCGCTCCAGCGCGGATGACGGCGCGGATGTAGTCACGCGTTGGCAGGTGGGAGCTTCCTGATGGCCGGCAAATTCTTTGACGAATGGCAGGTTGGCGAGCGAATCGAACACCCGATTCGCCGCACCGTGACCGAGACCGACAACCTGCTGTTCTCGACCATGACCCACAATCCGCAACCGCTCCACATCGACGTCGAGGCGGCGAAGGCGAGCGGGTTCGGGCAGATCCTCGTCAATTCCACCTTCACCTTCAGCCTGCTGGTCGGGCTGTCGGTCGGCGAGACGACGCTCGGCACGCTGGTCGCCAACCTCGGCTTCGACAAGGTGGTGACGCCCAAGCCCGTGTTCATCGGCGACACGCTGCGGGCGACTTCCGAGGTCAAGTCGCTGCGGGAGAGCGCGTCGCGCCCGGATGCCGGGATCGTCACCTGGGTCCACGAAATGACCAACCAGCGCGATGAAGTGGTGTGTCGCTGCGAGCGTTCGGCGCTGATCCGGCGCAAGTCCTGATCAGTCGGCGGCATTCACCTCGCCGCCCAGCGCCTGCCACAGCACGATGCGCGCGCGGGCCGCGCGGCCGAGGGCTGCGGCTGCATTCTCGCCGCTTGAATCCGCCGCGCGCCGCGCTTCGAGCACGTCGAGGAAGCTCGCGAGACCGGCGCGATAGCGGGTCTCGGCAATTGCGGCGGCACGGGTCAACTGGTCGCGCTGGGTTACGGCAAGCCGCGCCTCGGCATCGGCCGCAGTGACCAGACCATAGGCGGCCTCGGCATCGCCCAGCGCCTGATAGACCGCGCCGCGATAGGCGGCGAAGGCGGCGCGCTTGTCGGCGGCGGCGGCATCGATTTGCGCGGCGACCCGCCCGAAATCGAGCAGCGGCCCCGCAATCCCGCCGGCCAGGGTGCCGACCACCGAATCGTCGAACAGCGCGCCCGGATCGAAGGCAAGCAAGCCGATCACACCTGACAGGGTGATGCGCGGGAAGCGCGCGCGTGCGGCAGCGGCCAGATTGGCATCGCTCGCGGCGAGATTGGCGGCTGCGGCAGCGACGTCGGGCCGGTTGGCGACGAGATCGGACGGCAGCGCAGCGGGTGCCGGCGCGGGTGCGAGCGCCGGGGCAGAAGAGGCAAGCGCGGCGCGCACGGTTGCCGCGTCCTGCCCTGTCAGTGTCACCAACCGTCCCGTCAGCCGCGCGCGCTCGCTATCGAGCGTGGCGAGACGAGTTGCCGAAGCGCTGGCATTCGCCTCGGCCCGCACGCGGTCGAAGCCGGGGGCGATCCCGGCATCTTCGCGCACCTTGGCAAGGCCGGCAAGCTGGCGTGCTGCGGCGGCGTCCGCCTCGATGGCGGCGGCACGGGCATCAAGCACGCGCCAGTCGGTGATGCTCGCCGCGATTTCGGCCAGCAACGCCAGCCGTACGCCCTGTGCCTGTGCGGTGGCGGCATCGATCCGGGCAAGAGCAGCGCGTTCCTGCGCTTTCAGACGTCCGAAGATGTCGAGATCCCAGCTGGCGTTGATATTGGCGCCGTAGGAGGTCTGCTCGCGCGGGATGAAGCCCTGTTGCCCGGCTTGGCCGAACTGGGCGGGATTGATGCGGGTGCGGGTGACACCGGCATCGGCGGCGAGGTTGGGCAGGCGTGCGGCTCCCGCACCGCGCGCGCCTGCGCGGGCTGTATCGATCCGTGCGAGGGCTTCGGCGAGGCTCGGCCCACCGGATAGCGCGGCTTGCGAGAGTGTGGCGTATGCCGGATCGCCTTCAGGCATCAGCGCAGCGAGGGCAGCCCCGGTGCCTGCTTGCGGCGAGTGGAAGAACGCTTTGGGCAGGTCCGGCGTCGGAGTGGCGATCTTCGGGGCGGGGTGCATCACGCAGGCGGCCAGCGCCAGCGGAAGCAGGGCCGCCCCTGCGCGGGACAGGCGGCGCACGGCCTCAACCCCCCGTCTTGGCGGGCGCACCCGCTTTGGCCGGAATGAAGGCGTCGATCTGCTGGCCGACCCGGAAGGCTTCGGAAGGGGGCAGGGCATAGATCAGTTGCAGCACCCTCACGTCGACGCGCTCGGCGGCTGAGTTGGTCAGCGAGCGCTTGGGCACCACCTGCGGCTCAGCGCGCACGAAACGCGCGTTGACGTGGAGCTCGGCGGCACCGCGCGGGGAAATCACCGCGGGCTGGCCGAGGGCGACACGGCCGATTTCGTTCTCGTCGATGTCGATGCGCACGTGCAGCGGGTTGGTCTCGCCCATCTGGATGAAGGGTTGGGCATTGCCGCCGCCCTGCGTGGCGACGAATTCGCCTGCGCGGATGTTCACCGCGAGGATTTCGCCCGCGATCGGTGCGCGCACGGTGAGACGATCGATCTCGGTGCGCGCGGCGGCGGCGGCGGCCTCGGCGCTGGAGAGGCGCGCGCGGGCAAGGCCAAGGCGGCTGGTCGCGGCGGCCTCCTCGCCCTCGGCGCGGATCACTTCCGAGCGGCTGACGGCGGCAGGATCGGCAAGGTTGCGGTAGAGGTCGAGCTGCTGGCGCGCGGTCCTCTGCGCGGCGTCCGCCTCGGCGATCGCGGCGCGTGCCTCGCGGATCGCGGCTTGGGCCTGGTCGAGCTGCGCGCGGGCGGCGCGGGCGTCGACGGTGAACAGCACCTGGCCCTTGGCCACCCGGTCGCCCGGGCGCACCCGCACGTCGGTGACGAGGCCCGAGAGCGCCGCGCCGATATCGATCACCTCGCTCGCTGGCTCGACGATCCCCGCGCCCGCCACCCGCGGCTTGCCGGCGAGGTCGCCGACCGCCTTGGGCGGCTGCTCGACCGGTTCGGCGGTCGAGCGGTCGGGCAGCCCGACCAGGATCAGCCACACGGCCACGGCAATGCCGATCAGGGCGGCGGCCGGCAGGATCTGGCGGGCAAAGCTCACATTACGCAGCATGGTGACCTCGGGCGTCTTGAAGCGGGTAGCGGGAAGGGGAGAGCGGAAGCG
Source organism: Erythrobacteraceae bacterium (assembly GCA_027486035.1). Lineage (GTDB taxonomy): Bacteria > Pseudomonadota > Alphaproteobacteria > Sphingomonadales > Sphingomonadaceae > Erythrobacter. The sequence continues at coordinate 41,597 of JAIXPX010000002.1, forward strand.
TGTCAGTGGCCATCGGGCATTTCTTTCCCGTCATGGGTGACGCGGCCGTCTTCCAGAACGATGATCCGGTCGGCCAGATCGAAGATGCGGTTGTCGTGGGTAACGATAATGCAGGCGCGGTCGGGGGCGACAGCCACCTCGCGCAAAAGGTCCATCACCCGCCGACCTGAGGAGGCATCGAGTGCGGCAGTCGGCTCGTCGCAGACCACCAGCCGCGGCTCGTGCACCAGCGCGCGGGCGATGGCGACGCGCTGCTGCTGTCCGCCGGAAAGCTGGCGCGGCAGCTTGTCGGCCTGGTTGCCGATGTTGAGCTTTTCGAGCAGCACCTTGGCCTTCTCGCGCGCTTCCTCGCGCCCCATCCCCTGTGCGATCAGCGGCACCGCGGCGTTGGAGGCGACGTCGATCGAGGGGATGAGGTTGTACTGCTGGAAGATGAAGCCGATGTTCTGGAGGCGGAACTTGACCAGTTCGGTGTCCGAAAGCTTGTAGATATCGGTGCCGAACACCTTCACCTCGCCCTCGGTCGGCCAGAGAATGCCGCACATGATCGAGATCAGCGTCGTCTTGCCCGATCCGCTCTCGCCCACCACGTAGGTAAGCTCGCCGGGGCGGATGTCGGTGTCGATCCCGTGCAGGACGCGGATGGTGGTCTGCCCGGCCTCGAAATCGCGGGCGATGCCGCGTGCGCAAATGGCCGCTTCAGGAGCGCAGCCGCCGATTGAGGTCGTGTCCATGTGTCTCGTCTCGCTCACCGGAACACCGCCGCCGGTTCGGTCTTCAGGACAGAACGGATCGCAACGAAGCCGGTGATGGCGAGGATCACGACCACTGCGACAAGGCTGATCAGCGGAATCTGCCAGGGGATGTAGAAGCCCTTGAAGAAGGGATTGCCGCTGAAGGCCTTGATGAAGGCGACCGTTCCGATCACGCCCAGCGCATAGCCGATGGTACCGACCATCCCCGCTTGCGCGGCGACCATCTGCACGATCTTGCTGTTGGTGACGCCGATCGCCTTCAGCGCACCGAACTGCTTGATGTTGTCGCGCAGGAACAGGCTGAAGGTCAGGCCCACAATCGCCACCCCGACGACGAAGCCGAGGAACACGGTGATCCCGAAATTGGTCGGGATGCCGGTATTCTCGATGATGAAGTTGACCCCTGCGCGGGCGAATTCGGCCCGGGTTTCGGCCTTCAGCCCCGTCTCCTGCTCGATTTGCGCGGCGACCCCCTCGGGGGTTTCGCCTGGGGAGATGCCGACCAGCACAAAGCTCAGGCGGTTTCGGGTTCCAGGCACGAAGTTGAGCGCATTGGAATAGCGGGTGTAAAGCACCACGGTGCTGGTGAAGCTCGGGATCGCATCCGCAACGCCCCGGATCACCGCGCGCTGGTCGTTCAACTCGAGCCTCTGGCCCATCGCGGCTTCGGCGTTGGGAAAGAGGCGGGTGGTCCCGACATCGTCAATCACCACGGTGTCCGGAGCGAAGAACACGGATTTGTCGCCGACGGCCATACGTTTGGGCAGGCCGATCAGCGTCGAATCGTCGACCCCGATTACGCCCACACCTTCCAGATCGCCGTCCGAGGTGCGGACATTGGCGACTGCGCGCAGATGCGGCACGGCCCAATCCACGCCCTCGACCGCACGCACCTTGTCGAGCGCGGTCGAGGGCATGGCGTAGCTGACATCGGTGGTCCGGCTGACCGGGTCCATCACCCAGACCTGCGCCTCGGGCGCATTGTAAACGCCGCTCGCCCCGCGCTCGACGAGGTTGACGAAGATCGTCATTTGCTGGGTGATGAGCAGCGTCGAAAAGGCGATGCCGAACAACAGCCCATAGAACTTCTGGGCATCCCCGGTAAGCATTCTGATGGCGATCCAGAGCACGTCGGCGGGAACCTTTATCAGGAGGTGGGGTTGCGCGAGGAAGCAACTCGCTGCATTATTGAACGGTCGCGTTTAACTGAACGGAGCCGTTCATTTTGTCAATCGGGCATTCAGTCGGTCCTGAAAAAAAACCTGCCCGCCGTAAGGCTGGTCGGCCGCTCGATGCCGCAAAACGAGCCGCGATCGTCGACACTGCGGCCCAGCATTTCTTCCATCACGGCTATGCCGCCACCGCGATCGAGCAGATCGCCGCCGATGCGGGCGTCTCGAAGGTCACGATCTACAACCAGTTCGGAGACAAGCGCGCGCTCTTCACCGCTGCGGTCGAATGGGAGTGCGAGAAGATCCGCGGCCATTTCTCGCTTGAGGATGGCGCAAGAGGGTCCATCCGCGAGCGCCTCGCCGACATCGGTCAGGCGATTTGTGCATTCCTCTCGCGCCCCGAGATGCTCCGGTTCGAACGCCGCATCGCCGCCGAGACCGAGGGCGATCCCTCCCTTGGCGCGGCTTTCCTCGAGGCGGGGCCGTGGCGGATGAAGCAGGCCTTCGGGGCATGGCTGGCGCGGGAGACCGGGGCTGGCGAATTGTCGATCGCTGATCCGATGCTGGCCGCTGAACAATTCGTCTCCATGTGCAAGGGAATGGGCGATCTCGAGCGACGTTTCGCCGTGAGTGTCAGCACCCTTGAACGTGATCGGCGGATTGTTGGCGCGGTCGATGTGTTCCTTGCCGCATACGGCCTGCGGTGCGGTCGCAACGAACATCGATGAATTGCATCGCGATGTTCGAAAATTGTCACGCGGTGCTGCCCCGCGCGTTATCTTGCCATTCAGCCTTCGCAACCTACATTACCGGTGACGAAAGGATTCCCCGGACATGAGCCAGCAGAACGATCCACAGCCGCAAGGCGATGGTCCCAACCCCTGGGTCAAGCAGCTGATGATCTGGGGCGGGATCTTTCTGGCCCTGCTGCTCGTCGTGACGATGTTCAGCAACGCCGGCTCCTCGCCCGGCACAGCAATCCGCTATTCCGATTTCCGCGCTGCGGTCGCCGAGGGCGAGGTGCAGGATGTGCAGATGGGCGCCGAGCTCATCACCGGCACGCTCAAGAACGGCGAGCCCTTCAGCACTGTCCCCGTGCCCAATGATGTCGAGATCACCAAGCTGATGGAAGACAACGGGGTGCGCTTCACCGGTAAGCAGCGCGAAGGGCAGAACGTTCTGCTCTTCATCCTCCTCAATTCCCTGCCGTTCATCCTGATCCTCGGGATCGCCTTCTTTGCTCTGCGCCAGGTCCAGAAGGGCGGCGGCGGTGGGGCGATGGGCTTCGGCAAGTCCAAGGCCAAGATGCTCACCGAACGCTCCGGCCGGGTGACCTTCGACGATGTGGCGGGCATCGACGAGGCGCGCGAGGAGCTTCAGGAAATCGTCGAGTTCCTGCGTGATCCGCAGCGCTTCTCCAAGCTCGGCGGCCAGATCCCCAAGGGTGCGCTGCTGGTCGGCTCGCCGGGCACCGGCAAGACCCTGCTCGCCCGCGCCATCGCGGGTGAGGCGGGCGTGCCGTTCTTCACCATCTCGGGCTCCGACTTCGTCGAGATGTTCGTCGGCGTCGGCGCCAGCCGCGTGCGCGACATGTTCGAACAAGCGAAAAAGAATGCACCGTGCATCGTCTTCATCGACGAAATCGACGCGGTCGGCCGTTCGCGCGGCCATGGCCTGGGCAACTCCAACGACGAGCGCGAGCAGACCCTGAACCAGCTCCTCGTGGAGATGGACGGCTTCGAGGCGAACGAGGGCATCATCATCATCGCCGCGACCAACCGGCCCGATGTGCTCGACCCCGCGCTGCTGCGTCCGGGCCGCTTCGACCGCCAGGTCGTGGTCCCCGTTCCCGATATCGACGGGCGCGAGAAGATCCTCGGCGTGCACATGAAGAAGGTGCCGCTTGCCCCCGATGTGAACCCCCGCGTGATCGCGCGCGGCACGCCGGGCTTCTCGGGCGCGGACCTTGCCAACCTTGTCAACGAGGCCGCCCTGCTGGCCGCGCGCCGCAACAAGCGGCTCGTCGCCATGCAGGAGTTCGAGGACGCCAAGGACAAGGTGATGATGGGCGCCGAGCGCCGCTCCATGGTCATGACCGACGACGAGAAGAAGATGACCGCCTATCACGAGGCCGGTCACGCGATCGTCTCGGTGCACGAGGCGGCGTCCGATCCGATCCACAAGGCGACAATTATCCCGCGCGGCCGCGCGCTGGGCATGGTGATGCGACTGCCGGAGCGTGACAGCTACTCCTATCACCGCGACAAGATGCACGCGAACCTCTCGGTCGCTATGGGCGGGCGCGTGGCCGAGGAGATCATCTTCGGCCATGACAAGGTCAGCTCCGGTGCCTCGTCCGACATCCAGTATGCGACCAGCCTTGCGCGCAACATGGTCACGCAGTGGGGCATGTCCGACAAGCTCGGCCCGCTCCAGTACGAGGAGCAGTCGGAAGGCTATCTCGGCATGGGCGCGGCGCAGCGAACCTTCCGTTCGGGCAGCACCAACGAGCTGATCGACACCGAGATCAAAGGTCTTGTCGAGGGTGCCCACAAGCGCGCGACCGACATCCTCAAGACCCATGAGGACCAGCTCCACCTGCTCGCCCAGGCATTGCTCGAATACGAGACTCTGACCGGCGAGGAAATCAACTCGCTGCTCGAAAACGGGAAGATCGACCGGCCCGACTCTCCGCGCGGGCCCTCGGTCACGGCGCCGGTGCGCGGCTCGGCAATCCCCCGGGCAGGCAAGCGGTTCGGCGGACAGACCGGCGGTGACGAGGCGCCGCAGGGCGCCTGATCACGCAGGACAGATCACCATGAAGGGGCGTCCGGAGCGATCCGGACGCCCTTTTTTTGGGCCGTCCCGCTCGGCGCTCAGCCGCAGTTCAGCCAGCGCCACGCAAGTGAGGGTCTCCACAGGGGAGTCCGCATGACCAACGCTTTCAACATCTTGCTGGCCGCCTTGGCCCTCCACGCCGCGACGCCGCTCTCGGCCTCACCGCCCATTCCCTCGCCGCAAATGAGCGCCGCGGACTTCCTCGAGCGGGTCGGCGATCTCGCCAAGACGGGGCCGGGCTGGATACAGAGCCCGGAAGCGAGCGAACTTTTTGCGGTGATCTCCGGTATCGGCAAGACCTACCGCCAGACTCTGACGGAGCAGCGCGCGGCAGGAGCGGTGCCCGAGGCCTGCCTTCCCGAGGAGGCCGAGATCGACAGCAACCAGCTCTTCGCCCATCTCGCTGGCTATTCGGTCGATGCAGCGCGCCGGACCTCGGTGGCCGAGGCCTTCGCGGAGCTAGTTCGCAAACGCTACCCCTGTCCCTGAGGATGTCGCCGGACGAGGCCCTCAGAACGCGCCAAGCACCCCGAGGATCAAGAAGAACAGCAGCAGCACGATCTGCATGCAGATGAGCAGCACGAACCAGCGCCACAAGGCCGAAAAGCGGGTGAGGCCATAGGCGTGGCGCAGCTGCTTGTAGAGGTGCAGCGGAGCCCCGATCACGAACAGGACTATTGCCCATACCCCGCCTTCAGGGACCGTGCTGAGCAGCGACATGGCGATGAACAGTGCCGACATGAAGCTCAGCGAATAGGTGACGAATACCGCGTGATCATAGGCCTTGAACCGCCGCCGCCACGCGAACATCAGCCACAGGAAGGGGACCGATAGCGGGATCAGCAGCCAACTGAACTTGTAGCCGTTGGTCTGGAGCTTGTAGAGCATCAGCCCCGGGTTCTTCTCCCACTTCTCGATCAGCACCTTGTCGAGCCAGTCGCTGCCGGTGTTGATGGACATCCGGCCGCCGCCCGCCATGGTCTGGGCTATGCCCTTCTCCAGCACGAGGTTGAGCCCCTTCAGTTCGTCGTCGATCTCGGCGCGGCGCGGGCTGCCGACGGGGAGCGAGGTGCGCTCCCGCTCGAGCGTGGCGATCTGTTTGCGCAGTTCCTCGCGGAAGGGGTTGCCGTCGTCCGATTGCAACGCCTCGACCGGCAGGTCGGTGGGGGCGGAAATGCCGACCATCTGGAACACCGCGAACATCGCGAAGACGGTGAACAGGAACATCGCCATCGGGCTGACGAACTTGGCCCGCTCGCCCGCGATGAAGCGGCGGGTGAGGTCGCCCGGCTTGAAGACCAGCAGCGGCAGCGTCGCCCAGAGCTTGCCGTCGAGGTGCAGCACGCCGTGCATGATATCGTGGCCGATGGCGGCAAGGCTGCGGTGGAGGTGCGCTTTCTGACCGCATTGCGGGCAGAAATGACCGGTGAAGGTCGTGCCGCAATTCTGGCACTCGATCGCCTGCCCTGCACCCTGCCGCCCTGCCGCTTCGACGGCATGGGGCTCCACCGCACGGCCCAGCAGGCCGCCTTCGATCACCGTGCCGATGCTGTCCCCCAAGTCGCCCATTGCCGCTCCCGCCCCCATGACCCTGAATATGCCCGATATAAACCCTTTTGCCGCGCCTGCGATAGCTCCTGCTGCGACACCCGGCTGAGAAACGGGGTTTGGACGGGGTCTGGACGGGGTCTGGACGGGGTCTAAACCGCGCAAGGCCTATGCAAAGGGCGGCCTAGACCCTGCCTAGACCGCCCCCGGAATCCCATAACAATTTGAAATAAAACGATTAACCGTCGTAATCGCCGCCCAGCGAGGAGGTGCGCGCCGGCGCCGAGGCGGTGATCCGCAGCGCTTCGGCCGACTGGCTGAGCGAACCGATCTCGTCCGCCTCGTCCTCGTCGTCGGGCAGGATCTTCTGGAGACCCGTCACCAGCGATTCATGCAGGCCCGCAGGCGTGATGGTCTGTTCCGCGATCTCGCGCAGCGCCACGACCGGGTTCTTGTCGCGGTCGCGGTCGATGGTCAGTTCGCTGCCGCCCGAAATTTCGCGCGCACGCTGGGCGGCGAGCAACACCAGGTCGAAGCGGTTCGGAACCTTGTCGACGCAATCTTCAACGGTAACGCGTGCCATGGGCGGCCTTTTCGCAAGAATCGTGGGATGTAGGAAAGGGCGACGACTAGGCGGCAGGGGGCGCGAAGTCAAGAAAAAGGCAGGCGCGCGTGCCGGTGACGCGCCAGTGCCGCGCCGGGGCCGCGCCAGTGTCGCTCCCTGCCGCAGGCCGCCCGGGACTGGCTTGCGCGGGCGGGCAGCCTGTTGCAAACGGAGCCAATGGATATTCTCGCGCTGCTCTCCGATCCGGCCGCCTGGGCGGCGCTCCTCACCCTCATCGCGCTCGAGGTGGTGCTGGGGGTCGACAACCTCATCTTCATCGCGATCCTGTCGAACAAGCTGCCCATCGACCAGCAGGAACGCGCGCGCCGTATCGGCCTGCTGCTCGCGCTGGGGATGCGCATCGGGCTCTTGCTGCTGATCGGCTGGATCGTCACGCTCCAGCAGCCGCTGTTCGATCTCGGCATCACCGGCCCGCCGGTCGAGGGGACGAACAAGGCGAGCTTCGAGACCGCCTTCTCGGGCCGCGATCTCATCCTGCTGGCGGGCGGGCTGTTCCTGCTGTGGAAGGCGACCAAGGAAATCCACCACTCGATGGAGCCCGGGGACGCCTCGGGCGACCTGCTCGACAAGACGCCGGGCGTGGCTGCCGCCGCCACCGCCACCTTCGGCGCGGTGATCGTGCAGATCATCGCTATCGATCTCGTCTTCTCGGTGGATTCGATCCTGACGGCCGTGGGCATGACCGACGATATCCCGATCATGGTCGCAGCGGTCGTCATCACCGTCGGCATCATGCTCTTTGCCGCAACGCCGCTCGCCAACTTCATCGAGCACAATCCGACGCTGGTGATGCTGGCGCTCGCCTTCCTCGTGATGATCGGGCTGGTGCTGATCGCCGACGGCTTCGGCTTCCATGTGCCCAAGGGCTACATCTACGCCGCGATGGGTTTCTCGGTCGGGGTGGAACTGCTCAACATCATCCAGCGGAACCGCAGGCGCAAAGCCGTGGCCTGATGCCTGCGGCGGGCGAGAGCGCGATCTGCCCTCTTGCAGCCTTGCGCGCGGCCCGGTAATTCTCGCCGCACGGGGCCGAGCAACCTCCCGTCCAGGCCGAGAAAAGCCCAAGCGTTGCCTCGTCATCACCCCCTCGCGCCCCACGCGCGAGGCGGGGGCATTTTCGAGGTAGGCATGACCGGACCGGACGTTTCGCTTTCTCCTTCCCGCGCGGCGGACATCGCCGTGGCTCCATCCTTCGCCGATCTCCTGCGCGTCTTCACCCGCATCGGCTTCCTCAGCTTCGGCGGACCTGCCGGACAGATCGCGCTGATGCACCGCGAGCTGGTCGAGGAGCGCCACTGGGTCGCCGAGGAGGACTATCTCCACGCGCTCAATTTCTGCCACCTGCTCCCCGGGCCGGAGGCGCAGCAGCTTGCGACATGGATCGGCTGGCGGCTGCACGCCTGGCAGGGCGGGCTTGCCGCCGGACTGCTGTTCGTCATTCCCGGCGCCTGTATCATCCTCGCGCTCTCGGTGCTCTATGCGCTGGCGGCGAACCTCGGCTGGGTGGCGGCGCTGTTCCTCGGGGTGAAGGCCGCGGTGCTGGCGGTGGTGGTGCAGGCCCTGCTGCGGATTGCGGGGCGCGCGCTCGACACGGGGGTGAAGAAGGGGCTGGCGCTGGCGGCTTTCGCCGGGCTGTTCCTGTTTGACCTGCCGTTTCCGCTGATCGTGCTGGGGGCGGGGGTGATCGGGATGGCGATCGCGCGGACCCGGCCCGATCTCCTCGCGCTCAAGCCCGCCAAGGCGGGCGGCGCGCTGCCTGCGAACCCGTGGCGCACGACGATCCTGTCGGTGCTGGCGTGGGGCGCGATCTGGGCGGCCCCGATGGTGCTGATCGCAGCCACCCTCGGGCGCGGTCATGTGCTGTGGGAGATCGGCGCCTTCTTCTCGCAGCTCGCCATCGTGACCTTTGGCGGAGCCTATGCGGTGCTTGCCTATATGGCGCAGGAGGCGGTGCAGGGCTTCGGCTGGCTCCAGCCCGGCGAGATGGCGGACGGGCTGGGGCTCGCCGAGACGACGCCCGGGCCGCTGATCCTGGTGACGCAATTTGTCGGCTACCTCGCTGCTTTCCGCGCGCCGGAGCCCTTCTCGCCGCTGGTCGCCGGGTTGCTCGGAGCCGGGCTGACGACGTGGGTGACCTTCGCGCCGTGCTTCCTGTGGATTTTCGCCTTCGCGCCGTGGATCGACCGGCTGGGGCAGGCGGTGTGGCTCAAGGGCGGGCTCGCGGCGGTGACCGCGGCGGTGGTGGGCGTGATCGCCAACCTCACCGCGTGGTTCGCGCTCCATGTGCTGTTCGCCCGCGTGGGCGAGGTGGAGGCAGGGCCGCTGCGGCTGTCATGGCCCGACCTTGCCAGCGTCGATTGGCGGGCAGGCGTTCTGGCAGCGCTGGCCCTTGTCCTCGCTTTCGGGGCCAAGTGGTCGGTGCTGCGGCTGCTGGCGGCGTGCGCGGCGGGCGGTCTGGCGCTGGGGCTGGCGGGCTAGAGGCTCACAGCCAGCCCGCTGCCCAGGCGATGGCCACCGCGGCGGGGACCAGCAGCACCTGCGCGGCGAGGGTTCCGGCAAGGCGGCTCAGCGAGACCCAGATCATGGCCCGGCGGAAAGTCGCCTCGGAGACCGAGCCGTCGACCACATCGTCGGTGAGCGCGGAGATCTGCGGGTCGATCAGGGCGAAGAGCAGGATCGTGGCAAAGCCATTGACGATTGCGGTCATCTGCGAGGCGGTGACGCGGAATTCAGGCACGAGGTAGCCCGCGTAGAGCGAGGCGAGGACGCCGACCGCGAGCAATCCTTGCGCGATCGCATTGGCGGCGAGCACGCCCCAGCTCACGCCCTTGGGGCCGCGCAGGGAGCGCAGTGTCTCGGTGGTCGGGATGGCGACCGCCTCGCGGATGGTGCGCAGGCCTGAGGGGGTGACACTGCGCAGCAGGAGCCGGCTGGTCGAGCGGTTGTGCTGGAACGAGGTGATTGCGGCGGCGAAGACGCGCTGGCCGGTCGGCACCAGGACGATCCCGAGCGCCACCGCCGCCGCGGCAGCGAGCAGCACGAGGCGCAGATCCCACAGCAGCATGTCGCCCTTGCCACTGGCGAGTGCGGTCTCGATGCGCTTTGCGAGGAAGGGGCCGAGGAAGCCGTTCGAGGTGCGGCTCACCAGAAGCAGCACGTTGAAGAGCGCAAAGGACAGCGCGATGCGCCCGGTCCTCACGCCCGCGATGCGCGCCGCATAGGCGAGCGCGCCGATGAGGTTGATCACGCCCGTGAGCGCGCAGATCAGCAGCAGTTCGGTGTCCATCCCGGTTCCCTGGCGTGGGTGCGCGTCCCTAGAGGATCGGCCACGCCTTCCAGATGCTGTAAGCACTGGTGGCGATCAAGACCAGCGAGATGGCGAACAAAAGCGTGCGCGGATCGACCCGGCTGGCGAGCAGCGCGCCGAAGGGGGCGGCGACGATCCCTCCGGCGATCAGGCCCAGCGTGATCAGCGTGAAGGCCGCCGGACCGAGGGTGAGCAGGAAGATCACGGAGATCGACAGAGTGAGCAGGAACTCGGCGGTGTTGACCGTGCCGATCACCTTGCGCGGATCGCCGCCCTGGATCAGCAGGTTGGAGGTGACGACCGGCCCCCAGCCGCCGCCGCCCGCCGCGTCGAGGAAGCCCCCCACCAGCGCCAGCGGGCGGGTGAAGCGCGGGTCCTCGAAGCGGGGCTTAAGCATGCGGATCGCCCGCCACAGCAGGTAGAAACCGATTCCCGTGAGGTAGAGCATCACGAAAGGCCGCGCTGCCGAGGCGTCGATGCTGGAGAGGACATAGGCCCCCGTCACCCCACCCAGCACGCCGAAGGGCACCAGCCGCCGGAACAGCCCCCAGTCGACATTCCTGTGCCAGACATGGCTGATGCCCGAGGCGCCGGTGGTGAACAGCTCGACAAGGTGGACGCTCGCCGAGGCGCTCGCGGGGGGCACGCCCATCGCGCTCACCATCAGGGTCTGGGTCGTGACCCCGAAGGCCATGCCCAGCGCCCCATCGATCATCTGCGCGGCAAAGCCGATGGCGATGAAGGGGGCGATCTGGAGCAGCAGGTCGGCGAAATCGGGCATGAGGCTGTCCTCTCTGCGTGGGCAGGGCTAAAAGGCGAGGCTGGCGGTCGCGCCCCAGGTGCCGGGATCTCCGGGCAGTCCGGCAATCAGGCCGGTGTTGCCCGGCGCGATAAAGAGCTGCTCGAAATAGTTGGCGTCAAACGCGTTTCTCACCCAGGCAAAGACATTGAGGCCATCGTCTGAACGGAAACCAAGGCGGAAATTGGACAGGCTGTAGCCGTCGATCCGGGTGGCCGCCGAAGGTGATGCGTTGGACGAAAAGTCCGACCGGTAGCTGCCGTCATAGCCGAGATAGAACTGGCCGGCCTGTCCGAACACGTTGCCCGGTGCATTGGCCTCTGCGCCGAAGGAGAATGACCACTCGGAAACCCCAGCCAGACGCTGGCCGGAGATGTCGCAGTTGGCCGGGCTCAGACCGCCGGGTGTGCCGGGCGCAGACGGGGTCTGGCCTGCGCCGACGGTGGTGCCGCCCGACAGCTCGGGCGGACACGGCGCATCGACGAAGCGCACATACTTGGCATCCGTGTAGGCGCCGTTGACATAGGCGGTGAAGCGGTCGCTCGGCTGCACCGAGAAATCGACCTCGATGCCTTGCGAGCGCACCTTGCCGGCATTGGCGAGGAAACCGCGCAGCACCCCGAACTGGCCGTTGGTGACCGTCGCCTGGAAATCGCGGATATCGGTGCGGAAGGCGGCGAGGTTGAGCGTCGCCTTGCGGTCCCAGAACCGCGACTTCAGCCCGATTTCGAAGTGATCGACGTTCTCGGGCTTGATCGTCCCTGCCGCTTCGAGGGGCACGCCGTTGGCATCGGTCGGCAGGCCATTCTGGTTGATGCCGAGGGTCTTGAAGCTCTTGGCATAGGTGCCATAGGCCAGGACATCGGGCGCCACTTCGTAACTGAGCGTCAGATCATAGGTGAAGTTCCAGTCCGTATCCTCTGGCGCGGTCAACTGGGGCTGGAAGATCGCAAGCTGCGCACGGCTGCGCGCATCGGTCTCGCGGCCGGTCAGTTCGGTGCCAGTGCTGGTGAATACCCGGCGCTGGTAGAAGCCGCTCTTCTTGTCGTAGTTGAGCCGCACACCGGGCTGGATGATGAAGGCGTCAGTCACTTTCCAGCTGAGCTGGCCGAACACGGCGGCGCTGGTGCTCTTCAGAAACTGTGTGTTGCGCGCGATCAGCCCGTTGAGCAGGCTCGGATCGTTCGAGAGCGCGTTGCTCGGCGCAATCGACCAGCGGCTCGCCGCAGCCCCCTGCCCTTCGAGGCCCTGCGTGTCGATCCGCTGGTCGAAGGCAAAAGCCCCGACCACGAAATCGAACTTGGTGCCCGAATAGGCGTAGCGGAATTCCTGTGTGTACTGGTTCTGCTGCGAGGGGTTCTGCGACAGGCTGACGATCGGCAGGCCGGTGAAGTCGCGGTCATTCTCGGGCAGCCAGTCCCAGTAACGCCAGGCGGTGACCGAGGTGAAGGTGCCCGGCCCCACATCCCAGTTCGCCCGCAGCGCAACGCCAGCGATAACGTTGCCGGCGCGCAGGGAGGAATCAAGGTCGCTCAGCCGGTCGAAGGGATTGGTGCTCGGCGGGGCATAGTTTTGCGCTGCGGCCAGTGCCGCAAACTGCCGGTTCAGAGGACGCTGCGTGGAGACCGTGCGGACGAACACCGAACCGCAGCAATTGGCCTCCTGCTTGTTGTAATCGCCCGCCAGCGTGATCCTGAGATCATTGCTGGGCTGCCACAGCAGCTGCGCGCGCAGGCCAAGGTTGTCGAGGCTCTGGATGTCCTGATTGGTCCGCACGTTGCGGATCGTGCCGCGCCGGTCGGTCGCTGAGGCAGCCACGCGCACCGCGATCGTGTCGCTCAAGGGACCGGACAGCGCTACGTGCGCCTGCTTGAACTCGTAATTGCCGAGGCTGACCTCGGCCGTGCCTTCGAAATCGAAGGTCGGCTGGTTGGTCTTGATGTTGATCGCGCCCGCCGTGGTGTTCTTGCCGTAGAGCGTGCCCTGCGGCCCGCGCAGCACTTCGACCTGCTGGAGATCGAGGAAGTCGAAGGTCGCCGAGGCGACGCGCGAGTAATAGACGTCATCGATGTAGATGCCCACGCCCTGCTCGAACCCGTCGCTGGTCAGGCCAAAGGGCACGCCCAGCCCACGGATGTTGAGCGTGGTGTTGCGGGGGTTGGAGGAATAGAACTGCAAGGTCGGCGCAAGCTGCTGCAGGCGCCCGACGTTGAAGGCCCCGGTATCGGCAATCTGCTGTCCGCCGAGCACCGTCACGGCCAAGGGGATGTCCTGCGCGCTCTCGCTCCGGCGGCGGGCGGTAACGAGGATGTCGCCGTCCGAGGCGCTGGCGGTGTCGGTTTCGGGCTGTTCGGCGGTGGTGCCTGCGTCCTGCGCCGCGGCCGGTGTTGCGGCCAGCCCGGCGAGGGCTGCGCCGAGCAGCAGGGCAGAGCGGATTGCGGTGGTCGTCATGATGTCTCGCCTTTGCAAGCGGGCATGCATCCGGCCGTCCGGTCTGCGCGTTCCTAGGGGTGGATGAATGAAGCGGTCGCGCGTCAGTCGGTCAGCCGCTTCCTTTCGGTGACGTCGATCTGCATGACCTTGCCGTCGTGCACGGTCAGTTGGATGGTGCCGTAGCGCAGGCGGGAAAGCGCCTCGTCGACAACGGCGAGGGCCTCGGGGGCAAACCCCTTCGCGGCAGAGCTTTTTTCCTTGCGGTCCATGCTTGGGCCTTTCGGTCGGCGGGCCGGGCCCGCAGCGAAGGACTTAAATTCAAGCGATCTGGTTGACAATAGCGGAGCCGCGCAGAAATTCTGTGACGGGGTGAAAGGTTGGCTTTGTGCGCCGGGGCGTACCGCCTTGCCTCAAACGGTGTCCTCAGCAAAGGGCGGCACCGGCGCGATCGGGTCGGACAGGCGGATCGCGTCGAGAATCTGGGCGGTGCGGTCGCGCACGTCGAGCATCAGCGCCCGGGTGCGGCATTCGCCTTCCTCGAGGCAGTTCTGGCACTTCTCGTGCGCATAGCGGCTGGCGCAGGGGACCAGCGCCAGGCTGCCGCGCATGTGGCGGATCAGATCGCCATAGGTGATGTCGATCGGCGGGATCGCCAGCCAGTAGCCCCCGTCGCGCCCGCGCTGGCTTTCGACAAGGCCCGAACGGCTCAGCTCGGACAGGATCACGGTCAGGAACTTGGCGGGGATTTTCTGCACCTCGGCAATCGCGGCGAGCTGCACTGGGCCCTGCCCGTAATGATCGGCAAGGTGCTGCATGGCGCGGATCGCATAGCGGGTTTTCTGCGAGAGCATGGATTGTCTATCTGCCCGGTAGGCAATGAGGTCAAGGTGTCGCACCTGCGCCGCGTCCCTCATGCCCGCCACCCTTCGTCGCTTCGGACTGTCGACTTGCCTGCTGGTGTGTCTAATCTCCGGCCTATGGCCGCTGCTGCCACTCCACCACCTGATCAGGGCGCCGGCTCGCCGGACGCAGCGGGCGATTATTGCGATCTTGATCCCTTCACAGTGGGCGCGGCCGGGCACCGGTTCACCTTTCTTCCTCACGGACAGGACCGCCTGAAGGCACTGCTCGACCTGATCGACAGTGCCAGGGCGAGCATCCGGGCCTTCTATTATCTGTTCGACAGCGACGTATCGGGCACGATGGTGCGCGATGCGCTGATCCGCGCGGCGCGGCGCGGCGTGGCGGTATCGCTGATGGTCGATGCTTTCGGCAATGATGCGGGCGCGGGCTTTTTCAAGCCGCTGGTCGAGGCGGGCGGGCGCTTTGCGATCTTCTCGCCGAAATGGGGGATGCGCTATCTTGTGCGCAACCACCAGAAGTTCACGATTGTCGACGAGGCCCGGGTGATGACCGGAGGGGCCAATGTCTCCGACCACTATTTCGCCGTGCCCGCTGAAAACGGCTGGTGCGATCTGTCCGTGCTCGTCGAGGGGCCGGTGGTAGGGCAGTTCACCCGCTGGTCAGAGCTGCTCGAATGCTGGGTCGCCAACGAGGCTGACGGGCGCACCCGGCAGCTGCGGCGTCTGCGCGATATCGTCAAGGACTGGGACGGCGGGGACGGCCCCGTCCGGCTGCTGGTCGGCGGGCCGCTGGTGAGGAAGGGGCACTGGGCCTGGGTGCTGCGCAAGGATCTCGTCTCGGCGCGGCGGCTCGACACGGTGTCGGCCTATTTCTCGCCGCCGCGGAGCTTCCGCAGGTTGATGGCGCGGGTCGGTCGGCGCGGTGAGGCGCGGATGATCATGGCCGGCAAGTCCGATATCGCCGCCTCGATTGCGATGGCGCGCCTGATCTACGGCCAGCTCCTGCGCGCGCGGGTGAAGCTCTACGAATTCGCGGTCTGCAAGCTGCACATGAAGCTCGTGGTGGTCGACGATGTCAGCTATTTCGGCAGCGCCAATCTCGACAAGCGCTCCTTGCGGATCAATGTCGAGCTTATGGTGCGGGTCGAGGATGCCGCACTTGCGGCCAAGCTGCGCGCCATGATCGACCACCTCGCAGCATCGAGCGAGGCGATCACCCCGGGCTGGTATGCGCGCCACAGCACGCCGCTTGCCCGGATGAAATGGCGGATCGCCTACTGGATGAGCCTCGCCGATTACCGCGTAAGCAAGCTCGGCACGAGCTAGCGCAAGGCGTCCGCTTCGGGCTTTTGCCGACAGAAAGCTGCCATTCGGGAAGCGACCCCGGAGCGGTCACCTCACCCCGCCGTCGTCCCGGGCTTGATCCTGGGCTTGGCTCCCTTTGGTCAAAGGTGGAAAGAGGAAAAGCCAAGCCCCGTGTCAGGCACGGGACGACGGGGCTCGGAGTGGCAGCTTCCCACCCAGCCTCAGTCATTCGCATTTTCAAGCCGGTCGCCCAAAAGCTGCCGTTCTTGGCTATTCGTAACCGTAGTCCGAATAGTCCTTGAAGTTGGGCGAGGTGAACTTGGTGATGTCGCTCTGGAAGTGCAGGGGCACGTTGCCGGTCGAGCCATGGCGCTGCTTTGCCACGATCAACGTCGCGCGGCCCACCAGCCCTTCGAACTTCTCCTCCCACTGGCGGTATTTCTCCTGCACGTCGGGCGCCGAGGAGGCGTCGGGCGTGTCGGGCTTGACCAGCAGGTGGTAATAATCGCCGCGGAAGATGAACCACACCATGTCCGCGTCCTGCTCGATCGAGCCGGATTCGCGCAGGTCTGAAAGCTGCGGGCGCTTGTCCTCGCGGCTTTCGACCGCGCGGGAGAGCTGCGAGAGCGCGATCACCGGAACCTGCAGTTCCTTCGCCAGCGTTTTGAGACCGCGGCTGATCTCGGAAATCTCGTTGACGCGGTTGTCGTTGGCTCTCCCTGAGCCCTGCAGCAGCTGGAGGTAGTCGACGATGATGAGCCCGATGTCGTGCCGGCGCTTCATCCGCCGCGCGCGGGTGCGCAGGGCGGCGATGGTGAGCGCCGGGGTGTCATCGATATAGAGCGGCAGTTCGGCAAGGCGCTGGCTGGCGTAGGAGAGCTTCTGGAAATCCTCGCGGGTGAGTTTACCGCTGCGCAGCGCCTCGGACGAGATCTCGGCCTGTTCGGCCAGGATACGCGTCGCCAGCTGGTCGCTGCTCATTTCGAGGCTGAAGAAGGCGACCGGCGCGCCGTAGTTGAACTCGCCGCCCTCGCGCTGCCAGTTGAGGTGGGCCTCGGCGCAGTTGAAGGCGATGTTGGTGGCGAGCGAGGTCTTGCCCATGCCCGGCCGCCCGGCGAGGATCACGAGGTCCGAATTATGGAGGCCCGAGGTCTTCTGATCGATCGTCGCAAGGCCGGTGGTCTTGCCCGACAAGCCCCCGCCCGAATTCATCGCGGCTTCCGCCATCTTGATGGCCTGCATCGCCGCCTCGCGGAAGGTCGCCGCCTCGCGGCCGGTGCTCGCGCCCTCGGCGACCTTGAAGAGGTCCGCCTCGGCCTGGGCGATGCGGTCCATCGGCGAGGTGTCTTCCGACGTATCGAGCGCGCCTTCGACGAGGCCGCGCCCGACGCTGACCAGTTCGCGCAGCAGGGCCAGGTCGTAGATCTGCTGGGCCAGCTCGCGCGGGACCAGCAGACCGGCGCCGCTGGCGGTTAGCTGGGCGAGATAGGAGGTGCCGCCCAGTTCCGTCAGCGCCTCGTCCGCTTCGAAGAACGGCCGCAGCGTCACCGGCGAGGCGGTCGCGTTACGCTCTATCAGGGTCAGCACACGGTCGTAGATGCGGGCGTGGAGCGGCTCGAAGAAGTGGTCGGGCCGGATCGGCACCTGCAATTCCTCGATCACCCGGTTGTCGATCAGCACGGCGCCGAGGAACGCCGCCTCCGCTTCGAGATTCGCGGGAAGCTTGCGCACGGGCAGTTCGCCCTCGGCTTGCGGTTTGATCGGGGTGACTTTTTCAGGCTCGGCCATGCCCGCCTGATGCGCGTCCCGATCGCGCCGGGCAAGGGCAGGGAGCTGGTATATTTATCTCAGGTGCTGTGGATAGTGGGGAGAGTGAGTCCTCCAACCCTATCGAAGTGCTTGAAGTCCGCCCCTTCGATCTGCGAAGGCAGGCGCCATGGCCCAGTCGCCGTCCGATTCCCTGCCTTCTTCCCTCGCGCCCGGCGCTGCGGGGGCGCATCGCATTGCCCATATCACCCTCGACGAGGCGACGATCCTGTGGCGCAATGCGGATGTCGAGCAGGAGCGGCGGGTCGCGATCTACGACCTGATCGAGGAAAACACCTTCAAGCCGCTGCGCTCGGCCGAGCGCGGTGCGCCGGGGCCCTATCACCTGCATCTGTCGGTCACCGACGGGCGGCTGGCGATGGACATCAAGGATACCGGCGAGGTTCTGCTGGAGACGCTGCTGATCGGGATGGCCCGCTTCCGCCGTCCGATCCGTGAATATTTCGCGATCTGCGATTCCTATTACCAGGCGATCCGCAAGGCGACGCCGGCCGAGATCGAGACGATCGACATGGCGCGGCGCGGCATCCACAACAACGCTGCCGAGCTGCTGCTCGAACGGCTCGACGGCAAGGTCGAGACCAACTTCGCCACGGCGCGGCGGCTGTTCACGCTCATCTGCGTGCTGCACATCAAGGGCTGACGGGGACATGGCAAGACGGGGCAAGTCGCGCGGGGTGCCGCGGCGCTGGCTGCTGCGGCTCGCGGCATTGGCGGTGCTGTTCGCCATCGCCTTCGCGGCGTGGCTGTGGTGGGACATGCGTTCTTGGCGGCCCGATCCCGGCCTCTATCCTGAACAGGGCGCGCTCGTGCCGGCGGGCGTCGGCGAGGTTCGCTTTGCGACCCTGAAGGCGGTCGGGGCGCAATTCGTCTATCTCTCGCTTGCGGTGGAGGATCGCGAGACCGAGGCGCCGGGCGGCTTTGCCGACCGCTTCGTGCAGGCGCGCGCGGCGCGGTTGCGGGTCGGGGTGGTGCTCCATTTCAATCCCTGCCTTGGCGCCGACGCGCAGAGCGGCGTGTTCGCGCAGATGGTCCCGCGCGAGGCAGACGTGCTGCCGCCTGCTATCGGGCTCGATGCAACCGGCGAGAATTGCGCGCCCAAGGTCAGCGATGCGGCGGTCGAGAGCGAGTTGATGACGCTCATCAACCAGATCGAGACCCACGCCGGCAAGCCGGTCATCCTCAAGCTGTCCTCCCGCTTCCAGGACCGCCACAACACCGCGACCACACTCGCGCGGGACCTGTGGCTCGCGCGCGACCGCGCCAGGCCCGACTATGCAGGCCGTCCGTGGCTGCTATGGAGTGCCAATGGCGCGCGCGTCACGGAGGCGAGCGAGGAGCCGGTCGAATGGGTGGTGGTGCAGAAATGATGCTCGACGCGGCGCAGGAACAGGCGCTCATCGCCGCTGCCTTCGCGGCTGCCGGAAAGGCCTATGCACCCTATTCGGACTACCCCGTCGGTGCGGCGCTACTCTTCGATGACGGGGCGGTGATCACCGGCTGCAATGTCGAGAACGCGAGCTATGGCCTTGCCCTGTGCGCCGAGACCGTCGCGGTTGCCAAGGCGCTGGGCGAAGGGCGGCGCGGAGGGTTGACGGCGGTGGCCGTGGTCGGGCTCAAGGCCGATGCCGAACCGATCACCCCCTGCGGACGTTGCCGCCAGGTGCTCAACGAGGTCGCCGCGCTCGGCAGCACCGATCCGCTGGTTCTGTGCGTTGCTGGCAAGGGCGAGGGGGGCGACGTGCGGCGGGTCCGGCTATCCGCGCTGCTGCCGCACGCCTTTGGACCATCGCACCTCAGTTAGACGTCGATCTTCACGCGTCCCTGGCCTCCAGCCACTCGGCCAGCGCCGCGAGACATTCGCGCCCCAGCAGCTTGCAGCGTTCGGGCGACCAGCCCTGTTCGGGCTCGGGGAAGTCGGCGAGATCCTTGTAAGGCATTTCGAGCGTCATCGCGACCGCACCGAAGCGTTCGGCAAGCTGGTTCGTGCTCATCGAGAGGTTCGCGGTGCCCGGGCGCGCCTTGGGATAGCCGAGCTTGGTCTGGAAGTCGGGGGTGCGCCGGTCAAGGATGCGCTGGTAGCGATAGAAGCCTTCGCCCTGGCTATCGGTCCACGAAGGGATGCCCTCGAAACCGGCGAGGAAGACGGCGGGAATGGCCTCGTCGGCATGGACGTCGATCGCGAAATCGACGCCGGTCTGGTCCATGCGATCGCGGATCGCGAGCACCTCGGGGGATCTCTCGGGGGAGGGATCGGCCCATTCGCGGTTGAGGTTGGCACCAACCGTATTGGTTCGCAAATGCCCGCGCTGCGAACCATCGGGGTTGCAATTGGGCACGACGTGGATGCGGCATCTGGCCCTCAGCGCGCGCGCGACCGGATCGGCGGGGTCGGTCAGGCATTCGAGCGCCCCTTCCATCCACCATTCCGCCTGGGTCTCGCCCGGGTGCTGGCGGGCATAGAGCCAGACCTGCGTCGCGCCCTCGCCCATCTCGAGGCAATCGATCGGCTGCCCGTCGAGCGTGGTGCCAAGACGGATGTATTCGACGCCCTCGGCCGCAGCCGCGTCGGCAACCAGGTCGTGGTGACGCTCCATGGAATAGGGTGCGAAATAGGCGACCCAGAAGACGTCGGTGGCGGGGAGATGACGGATCGTCAGCGTGCCGTTTTCCTCGGCCGGATCGAAGCTGGAAGCCGCGCGCATCCAGTAGGCGCGGTCTTCCGAGACGCAGGCGTCATAGTCCGGCCAGCCGCCCGGATAGGCGCTGGCATTGAGGCCGGTGAGCTTGAGCACCACCTCCTCGCCCGCCCTGGCCGCCACGCGGAAGTGGAACCACTGGAAGAAGTCGGAACTGTTGTCGCGGCGGATCGCGAGGCGCGCCGTCGCGCCCTCGATCCCCAGCACCTCGATATTGCCGCTATCGAAGCCGGCATCGATATGGAGAGAGGTCATTGGGTTCCTTGAAGCTTCCTGACGTCGATCGTCACAGTCTCGCCATTGCCACCGGGAAAGTCCCGGAACAAGGCTGCGGCAAGGGTGCGGGCGCTGGTGTCCACCTGCGAGTAGGGCGATTTCACGCTGGTCGTGATCTGCGCGCGCCCTTCCCAAAGGGTGGCTCCGCCGCTGCGGGCGATGCGCACCGATAGCTCGGTAATGGTGCTCGGCCCCTCGTGTCCGCCGCCCAGATCGAAGCCGACCCCAAGGCCGACGCCCGAGCCGAAACTGCCGGTGCTCCCGCTGACCCCGACGCTGACAGGGCGCTGGCGCTCGTCGATAGGTGCTGCAGTGATCGGGCTGCGGGTGGTGCGGATCGCGGCGGTCTGGTCAGCGGGAGCGCCCTCGGCCACCACCGTGTAGCCGAGCCGCGCCAGTTCGGCGACCACGGCTGAGGCGAAGGCTGTTCGCGCCGCTTCGTTGGCAATCTTGTCCGGGAATGTGACCGCGATGGTGCCGCTCCCGAGGCCCGCGCGCTCGGGGCCGGGTGAGACGAAGCGGGTCACCTCCACCGGGCCGGTGTAAGCCGTGGTCGCGCAGGCCGAGAGCGCGAGTGAGGCGGCGGCGGCGACAGCGATGGGCAAGGCGCGAGGCATGTCAGGGACTTCCTTTCGTGGCGCGGCATCATAGGCCGGAGCCGCTCACGCGCACAGACCTGTGTTGTCTGCTCCAGGTTGCGATGTTCTGACCGGAATTTGTGCTACGGGCCCCTGCCATGACAACCCAGAGCAAACCTTCCGTCCTCGTCACCGGCGGTGCCGGCTATATCGGCAGTCATGCGGTTCTCGCCCTGAAGGACGCCGGTTGGCCGGTGGCGGTGATCGACAACCTCACCACCGGCTTCCGCTTCGCGATCCCCGAAGGCGTGCCGCTCTACGAGGGCGATATCGCGGATGCCGACCTGCTGGCGCGGATCTTCGCCGAGCAGCAGACCGTTGCGATTATGCATTTCGCCGGTTCGATCATCGTGCCCGAGAGCGTCGCCGACCCGCTCAAGTATTATCACAACAACACCGCCAAGAGCCGCGCGCTGATCGCCGCCGCCATTGAGGCGGGCATTGCGCACGTCATCTTCTCCTCGACCGCGGCGACCTATGGCATCCCCGAGGTCGCCGCCGTGAACGAGGATACGCCGCAGCGGCCGATCAATCCCTATGGCTGGTCGAAGCTGATGACCGAGCAGATGCTTGCCGATGTCGCGGCGGCGCATCCGATGAATTACGGGGTGCTGCGATATTTCAATGTCGCGGGCGCCGATCCGCAGGCGCGCAGCGGGCAATCGACTGCGGGGGCGACCCACCTCATCAAGGTCGCGATCGAGGCGGCGCTCGGCAAGCGCGAATCGGTAAGCGTGTTCGGCACCGACTATGCGACCCCCGATGGCACGGGGGTGCGCGACTACATCCACGTCAGCGACCTTGCTGCCGCACATGTGCTGACGCTGGAGGCGCTGATTGCGCAGCCTGGGCGCTCGCTCACCATGAATTGCGGCTACGGGCGGGGCTTCTCGGTGAACGAGGTGCTCGACGCGGTCGACCGGGTGACGAATCGCCAGCTCGACCGCCGGATCGAGGGGCGGCGCGCGGGCGATCCCGATTCGCTGATTTCCGATCCCGCGCACCTCAAGGCGACCCTCGGCTGGGAGCCGCGACACGCCGATCTCGACACGATCATCGCCCATGCACTCGCCTGGGAACGAAAATTGACCGATCTCCGGGGCGCCGCCTGACAGACTCGCATTGACGCGCCCGGGGCGGGCCGCTAACGGGGCCGCTCGAATTTCCGCGCGTCGGGCCGATCCGGCGCGCTTTGTATTTGGAAAAAAGCCATGAAGATCGTCAACAGCCTGAAGTCGCTGAAGGGCCGTCACCGCGACAACCGCGTGATCCGTCGTCGCGGCCGCACCTACGTGATCAACAAGACCGACCGCCGCTTCAAGGCCCGCCAGGGCTAAACCGGCGCGGCTGCCCGAGGGGCGGCTGAGGAATTCGCGGCCCGCCTCCTCACCGGAGCGCGGGCCGCACGCTTTTGGGGATGGGGAGAGCGCTGGGGCAATGCAGAAGGCTGTCGTGTTCGATATCGGGCGGGTGCTGTTCGAGTGGCGGCTCGCAGCGCTGTTCGAGAAGCTGATCGAGGATCCGCGGGAGCTCGACTGGTTCCTCGCCAATGTCGTCACCGAGGAATGGCACTTCGAGCATGACCGGGGGCGGGCGCTGGCCGAGATGCTGCCCGAAAGGATCGCGCTCTACCCGCAATACGAGCCGCATATCCGGGCCTATGCCGCGCGCTTCAACGAGACGATTCCCGGACCGGTGGAAGGCTCGCACGCGCTGGTCGAGCGCCTTGCGGCGGGCGGCGTGCCGCTGTTCTGCCTGACCAATTTCGGTGACGAGTTCTGGGGGATGTTCCGCCCGGCACAGCCGATCTTCGACCTGTTCGCCGACATCGTGGTCTCGGGGGTGGAGAAGATCGCCAAGCCCGATCCGCGCATCTACGCGATCGTCGAGCAGCGCAGCGGCCGGAGCGGCTCCGACCTGTTCTTCACCGATGACAACGTCGCAAACATCGCCGCGGCCCGCGCGCGCGGCTGGGATGCCCACCTGTTCACGGACGCCCAAGCTCTCGAAGCGCAGCTGGTGGCAGCCGGGTTGCTCTAGTTTCCGTCCGCGCCTCCGCGCGGACATCCTCGGCGCAGTTCCCACCGCTCCGCGCCGGGGCGCCTGCGGGGCAGCCGCGTGGCCTTGCGGACCCTTCAGGTCCGACCAGGCCCATTCCCCTCGACCACATCAAAAAATCCCCCGGCGCGCTCTGGGGATAGCGGGCGCCGGGGGTTCTTGGAGCTCCGTCCGGCGGAGAGAGAGGAACAGTCGGACGGAGAGGAATGCTGGTGTCAGGCTGCGATCAGCCGTTGCACTTGGTCAGTTCTTCGGCGGCGAGCAGTTCGCCATTCACCTTGAACTCGGCGACTTCGCCGAACTTGCGGTTGAGGCCGCGGCACACACGCAGCGGGCGGGCGGAGGTCTTGTTGGCGACGCAGGTTTCGCCCTTGCACGCCCAGGCAACGCCATCGGCGACTGCGCGAAGGTCGCTCGCGGGGACGGTGAGCTTGGCGGTGTAATAGGGCGTACCGGCCGCTTCCACGGGTGCCGCAGTGGTGGCAATGCCGAAGCTGAGGCCGGTGTAGACCAGCGCAGAAGCAAGGACGGCAAGCTTGCCGGAACGGGGGAGGGAGAGGGTGCTCGTCATCGGGGTATCCTTTGCCTTTTCTTTGATGGGGGCCGCTGCCCCTTAGGTCTCTTTACCATCGTTTTGCAATGCAACATTTCGATTCGAAACCGGTTGCTCTTCGCCACCTAACTTACTAGGTTGCGGGTTGCAACTGAAAACTGAATCTTTTTGTGAGCCGCTGCAAAAACGGCTACACACCGCCCCGAAGGGGAAGGGAAACGAGACCTATGGGTGAGCTGAGAGAACCGCTGCGCGAGCTGATCGAATGCGGATTGCCGCAGGCGCTCGAGGTGATGGGGGAGCGCTGGTCCTTCATGATCCTGCGCGCCAGCTTCAACGGTCTCAAGCACTTTGAGGAGTTCCTGAGCGAACTCGGGATTGCCCGCAACATCCTCTCCAACCGTCTCGCCAAGCTCGTCGAGCACGGCATCCTGAAGCGCGAGCCCTGTGCCGATGACCGGCGCAAGATCGAGTACCGCCTCACGGAAAAGGGCTTCGACCTGCTTCCGGCGATGGTCGCACTGCGCCAGTGGGGGCAGAAATATGCGGTCGAGACGGTCGTGGAGGATCCCGTGCTGGTCGACGAGCGTGATCGTCTGCCGATTGGTCCGGTTTCGATCCTTGCCCACGATGGTCGCATTCTCGGCCCTCAGGACCTGTGGCTGACCCGTCCCACGGACCTCGGCAAGCGCGCCGATGGCACGATCGCGGCACCCGGTGCGGCGCTCGGCAAGGGCGACGTGGTCGATCTGGCCGCTGCCAAGAAGGCCGCCGCGCGATAATCGGTCGATAGGTCGCACCGGCGGGTGCCCATGCCGCAGGGCTTGGGCTAGGCGCGCAGCCATGTCCGGCCTCGCCACCCCTGACCTCCATGACATCCTGCGCCGCACCTTCGGCTACACCGCCTTTCGCGGCCAGCAGGCGGCCGTCATCGACCGGGTCATGGCGGGGCGGCACACCCTTGCCCTGATGCCGACCGGGGCGGGCAAGAGCCTGTGCTACCAGATCCCTGCGCTCGCCCGCACCGGCACGGCGGTGGTCGTCTCGCCGCTGATCGCGCTGATGCATGACCAGATCCGCTCGGCCGGGGCAGCGGGCATCCGCGCGGCATCGATGACATCGGCCGACAGCGACAACGCCGCCACCGCCGATGCCTTCCGCCGAGGCGAGCTCGACCTTCTCTACGTCGCCCCCGAGCGGGTTTCGACCGCCGGCTTCCAGGCCTTGCTCGATCGCGCACCGATCGCGCTCTTCGCCATCGACGAGGCGCATTGCGTCTCCGAATGGGGGCACGATTTCCGGCCCGACTACCGGATGCTCCGCCCGGTGCTCGACCGGTTCCCGGATGTGCCCCGCCTCGCGCTCACGGCCACCGCCGATCAGGCGACCCGCGTGGACATCCTCCACCAGCTCGGTATCCCCGACGAAGGCCTGATCGTCGCCGGGTTCGACCGGCCCAACATCCGCTATGCCATAACCCCGCGTGATTCGGGCACGCGCCAGATCGTCGAACTGCTCCGACGCCTCGAAGGGGCGGGGATCGTCTACGCCCCGAGCCGCAAGCAGGCCGAGGATCTCGCAGCCGCGATCACGCGGGCCGGGCGCGAGGCGGCCTTCTACCACGCGGGTCTGGAGCCTTCCGCCCGCGCCCGCGTCCAGGCCGACTTCGTTGCCTCGGAAAGCATGGTGATGGTCGCCACCATCGCCTTCGGCATGGGCATCGACAAGCCCGACGTGCGCTTCGTCATCCACGCCGGGCTGCCCAAGTCGATCGAAGCCTATTACCAGGAAACCGGCCGCGCGGGCCGCGACGGCGATCCTTCCGAGGCGCATCTGTTCTGGGGCGCCAGCGACTTCGCCCGCGCGCGGCAATGGCTTGGCGAGGTCGAGCCCGAGCGTCTTCCTGCAGAGCAGGCGCGCCTCAATGCGCTGGCCGCACTGGTCGAGTCCCCCACCTGCCGCCGCGCCATCCTGCTGCGGCATTTCGGCGAGAACCCTGCCCCGCAGTGCGGAAATTGCGACAACTGCCTCGAGCCGCCGCAGGTGCGCGACGCGAGCGAACTGGCGATGAAGCTCCTCTCGGCGGTTTATCGCACCGGGCAGAGCTTCGGCATCGGCCATATCGAGAAGGTTTTGCTGGGTCAGCGCGACGAGCGCATCGAATCCCGCGCCCATGACAAGCTGTCCGTATTCGGCATCGTCAGCCGCGAGGAGGCCCCGCTGCTTCGCCCCCTGGCGCGCACGCTCATGGCGCGGGGGATGCTCGTGGCGACCGAGCATGGCGGGCTGATGCTCGGACCCGAAGCGCGCGCGGTGCTCAAGGGCGAGGCCGCGGTGGCAATGGCCGAGCCTCCCGCGCGCGCCCGCCGTTCCCGCCGCGAGCGCCAGCGCGGCGACACCGCGAACCCGGTCGGCAATCCGCTGTTCGAGGCGCTGCGCGACAAGCGCAAGGCCCTCGCCGCCGAACACGGCCTGCCCGCCTACGTCATCTTCCATGATTCGGTGCTGCGCGACATGGCCCACCAGTGCCCCGAGACGCTCGCGGAACTCGGAAGGATCCCCGGCGTCGGCGCAAAGAAGCTCGAGACCTGGGGCCCCGACTTCATCGCAGTCGTGCGAGAGCACCTGAGCAGGGGATGAGCGGTTCACTGGCGTGAACCGGCAGACCACCCGCCCCGCCTCCCCACCCGGCCACCAAGGATACCATGAGGCTATGGTGGCCGGGAGGGGAGGCGGGGCGGGTGGTCTGCGTCTACATCAGCGCGGACGCTGGCCGACCGAATAGGTGATCCTGATCCGCACCCAGCTGCCGAACTGCTCCCGCCCGCCGATCCGCGCGGGGCGGACCCGGAACTGCCAGGCGGCGGCCAGCACCGCGCGCCCGATCTGGGAGCCTTCGGGGCTTTCGCCGACGAGCACGCAATCCTCGACATAATATCCCGCCACCGTCTTGCAGGCGATCAGCGCCACCCCCGGGCCATTCGCGGTCGAGAGGTAGCCCGCCAGCTCCTGATCGGTCGGTTCGCGGTACCAGCGCGCCGCATAGAGCGGCTCGCCATTGGGCGCGGTGCCGACCCGCTCGCTGTCGCCGGCGGTCCGCGGGTTGCCAGTGTCGGCCGGGCCATAGCCGGCGTTGGGCCTGATCCTGGCGCCGATGGTCGGGGCGGCGCTCGGCCTGGGCTGGGGCTGCGGCTGGGGCTGGGGCTGCGGCGGCGCGGGCGGCGGCGTCGGGGCCGACTTCGGGTTGAGCGCCAGCGGGGAAGGGCGCGGCGGCGCGGGCGCAGGGGTGACGGGCTGGCTGTCTTGCGGCGTCTCGGGCTCGCTCGGCTCTGCGGGTTCGGACTGTTCGGGCGCGGGCGGTGCGGCGAACTCCACGGATTTGAACGTCACCGCTTCCTCGTCGCCGTCTTCCACCCCTGCGATGTTTGCGCCGAGGGTGAGCAGCAGGAGCAGGATCAGCCCTTCGATCGCCAGCGCGATGGCAAGGCTTGCCAGCTTGCGCCGCCGCGAGGCATCGCGCACGGCGACGACCAACGCGGCGAGGCCGCGCGGTTCCTTGGTCACCGATGCTGAAGTCTCGTCCGGAATGGCCAAAGCGCCCTTGATCGGCCGGCTTCAAAGGGGGCGAGCGGCCTTCGGACGCGTCCCTTAGCCGCTCGTCAGCCGATAGGATAGCGCCTCGGCGATGTGGACGCGGCCAACCGTGTCCGCCCGGGCGAGATCGGCGATGGTCCGTGCGACCCGCAGCATCCGGGTGTAGCCGCGCGCCGAAAGGCGCAGCTTTTCGGCCGCCTGGAGCAGCAGCTTGCGGCCCGCCTCGTCGGGCGTGGCATGGTGATCGAGCCGCTCCCCTTCCAGCTCGGCGTTGGAGCGCACGCCCCGCGCCGTCTGCTGCGCGCGGGCGGCGGCGACCCGGCGGGCGACCTCGGCGCTGCCCTCGGCGGGCGGGGGGAGCGCCATGTCCATCGCGCTCACCGCCGCGACATGGACGTGGAGGTCGATGCGGTCGAGCAGCGGGCCGGAGAGCCGCGCCTGATAGTCCCCGACGCAGCGCGGATACTTGTTGCAGTTCCTTTGCGGATCGCCCGCATAGCCGCAGCGGCACGGGTTCATCGCCGCGACGAGCTGCACCCGCGCCGGGAAGGTCACATGGGCATTGGCCCGCGCGACATCGACCGTGCCGGTCTCAAGCGGCTGGCGCAGCGAATCGAGCACCGGACGCTGGAACTCGGGCAGCTCGTCGAGGAACAGCACGCCAAGGTGTGCCAGGCTCACCTCGCCCGGGCGCACCTTCAGGCCACCCCCCGTCAGCGCCGCCATGCTCGCTGAATGGTGCGGGGCGCGGAACGGTCGGGCGCGGCTGATCCGGCCTGCCTCGAGCATCCCCGCCACCGACTGCACCATCGACACCTCGAGCGCCTCGGCCGGACCGAGCGGGGGGAGGATGCCGGGAAGGCACGAGGCGAGCAGGCTCTTGCCCGATCCGGGCGGGCCCATCATCAGCAGGTTATGCCCGCCGGCGGCGGCAATCTCGAGCGCCCGCTTGGCGGTCTCCTGCCCGCGCACCTGCCTGAGGTCGTTGCCCCCGGGGCTGTCGGCGACCGCGCCGCGTTCCGGCTCGGGGAGGACCATGCTGCCCTTGAGGTGACCGAGCAGGCTGACGAGATCGCGCGGAGCGAGGACCGGCACGCCGCTCGCCCAGCGCGCCTCGGGGCCTTGCGCGGCGGGGCAGATGAGGCCCGTGCCCGCCTCGCTCGCATGGAGCGCGGCGATCAGCACGCCGGGGCTCGGCACCACCCTGCCATCGAGCGCCAGCTCGCCGACCGCGATCCAGTCGCCCAGTTGCTCGGCGTCGGTGACGCCCATCGCGGCGAGCAGGGCGAGGGCGATCGGCAGGTCATAGTGCGAGCCGTCCTTGGTCAGGTCGGCGGGAGAGAGGTTCACCGAGATGCGCTTGGGCGGCAGGGCAAGGCCCATGGCGGCGAGCGCGGACTGCACGCGCTCGCGGCTCTCGCTCACGGCCTTGTCCGGCAGGCCGACGACGTTAAAGCGCGGCAGCCCCGGCGCGACCTGACACTGCACCTCGACCTCGCGGGCCTCGAGCCCCAAGTAGGCGACCGTTCTCACCTGCGCGACCATCGGCGTGCCCCTGTTGCGTTGCCCGGGGGCAATTGTGCAGGGGAATGAGGCACTTGTCGAGCGCCGGGCGCTTCTTCCCGCAAGTTGATAAAGGCCATGCTGGGGTGCGGTTTCCGGCGCGGGGCTGTAGGAATGGCTCTGCACGGTTCCTAGCGTAGGACATCCGGCCGCAACGAAGCGTGACCCGAGGCGCGGGCGGTGCGGCGCTGCTTGACTCGTCCGCGGCTTTCCCATAACGGCCCCGGTCTGTTTTGCGGCGTGCAGCGATGCGGCCCCGGCGGCCCTGCCGGTCACATTTTCGAGGACGATATGAAGCGGACTTTCCAACCCAGCAATCTCGTGCGCGCTCGTCGCCACGGCTTCTTCGCGCGCAAGGCGACCCCGGGTGGCCGCAAGGTGCTTCGCGCCCGCCGCGCCCGCGGCCGCAAGAAGCTCTGCGCGTAATTCTTTGCGCACCCGCCTCCGCGGGTGCGATATCCTCGCGCATGCGGCCTGAAGGCCGCGTCGCTGCGGGTGGCCGGTTGGCCTTGCGGGTCCCCTCCGGGGACCCGATTGCATTTGCGACCTTGCTGAATAGAACGATTCGAACCGCGGCAGCGGTTCGCAAGCGCGCCAAAGGGTTCTGGCGCGCGCCGGCCAGTCGGCCGAAGCCCAGGCGGACGGATGTTCGCCGCCCGGCGTTTGAGGGCGCAAACAAATGACTCTTTCCGTCCTCACCAAGCGCGCCGATTTCCTCGCGGCCAATGCCGGCACCCGCAATGCCCGCGCCGGGTTCGTGCTGCTGACCCGGCCCAACAGCGGCCAGGGCATCCGCTTCGGCATCACCGTCACCAAGAAGATCGGCAACGCCGTCGTCAGGAACCGCATGAAGCGGCGCTTCCGCGAGCTGCTGCGCGCCGCGCTCCCGACGCTGGGCCTTCCCGACCACGATCATGTGCTGATCGGCCGCGCGGGCGGGATCGAGCGGGACTTCCACCTGATGGCCGAGGAACTCGCCAGGGCGCTCGCGCGCGCCCGCGAGGGGCGCGGCGATCCCTCGGGCGGGCGGCGTCCGCGCAAGGGTGATCGTAAGGGGGGCAACCGCCCATGAAGCAGATCCTGATCCTGATTGCGCGCGGCTGGCAGCTCGGCCCCTCGCGCATCCTGCCGCCCTCGTGCCGCTACTCTCCCTCGTGCAGCCAGTACGCGATCGAGGCGCTCGGCAAATATGGCGCACTCAAGGGTGGATGGATGGCCTTCAAGCGGCTAATGCGCTGCCATCCCTGGGGAGGTCACGGGCATGATCCGGTTCCCTAGAGCAAATCAGCCCCGGGGGTGGAATCCGGACCGTTCTATCCCCATAAGACACCGACCTGTCGCATTTCCTTGAAGGCCTTACCTTGGACAACCGCAATCTTCTGCTCGCCGTCGTGCTTTCGGGCCTGCTCATTCTCGGGTGGGACGTGGGGATGCGCTACTTCTATCCCGAGGCCGCCGTCTCGACGCAGGCCTCCTCGCCGACCGCCAGCAAGTCCGCTGCCGCAACCCAGGCCGCTCCCGCAGCCCAATCGGGCGGCACCGGCAGCATCGGCGCCGACGCGGCGGCGCGCAAGGTCGATCTCGAGACCGCGCTGGCGGGCGGAAACCGCGTGGCGATCGACACCCCGCGCCTTGCCGGATCGATCAATCTCCTCGGCGCGCGGATCGATGACATCGAGCTCAAGGATTACCGCGAGACGGTGAAGAAGGACTCCGGCCCCGTCCGCCTGTTCGCGCCCGAGGGCACGCCGGGACAGTACTTCGCCGAGTTCGGCTTCGTCACGGGCGGTGTGCGCCAGCCTTCGAACGCGCTGTGGCAGGCCGATGGCAGCAAGCTCACCCCGGCAACGCCGGTGACGCTGACCCGCACGGATGCGACCGGGATCACCTACAGCATCCGCTTTGCGATCGACGCCGATTACATGATCACCGCCACCCAAAGCGTGAGCAACCCCACCGCCACTGCGGCGATCATCCAGCCCTTCGCGCTGATCAAGCGCACCGACACCAACGCCACCATCGACCAGTACGTTTCCCATTCCGGCCCGGTCGGGGTGTTCGGCGATACGCTGTGGGATCCGCATTCCTACGCGGAGATGGCCGAGGTCGGCACTGAAAGCCCCGAAGGCACGCCCGACTGGCTCGGCTTCACCGACCAGTACTGGCTTGCCGCGCTGATCCCCGGCGACGGCAAGGGCAATGTCACCGTTGACGATGCCGGCTTCCGCTCGCTCGGCAACAACCTGTTCCGCAGCGATCTGCTCTATGGCGCGACCACCGTGCCGGCGGGCGGCAGCCTCGGCCAGGAGACCCGCCTGTTCGCCGGTGCCAAGGAAAGCCAGGTGCTCGATCGCTACGAGGAGAGCGGCATCACCCGTTTCGGCCTCGCGATCAGCTGGGGCTGGTTCTGGTTCTTCGAAAAGCCGATCCTGTGGCTGCTGCGGCACTTGAACAGCCTCGCCGGCAATTTCGGCGTGGCGATCATCCTGCTCACCGTGGTGATCCGCGGCCTCATGTTCCCGATCGCGCAGAAGGGCTTTGCCTCGATGGCGGCGATGAAGGCCGTGCAGCCGAAGATGAAGGAGATCCAGGAGCGCTTCAAGGACGACAAGCAGCGCCAGCAGCAGGAGATCATGAAGCTCTACAAGGACGAGAAGGTGAACCCCCTCTCGGGCTGCCTGCCGATGCTGATCCAGATCCCGGTGTTCTTCGCGCTCTACAAGGTGCTGGTGCTGGCGATCGAGATGCGGCACGAGCCGTTCATCCTGTGGATCACCGACCTGTCGGCTCCCGATCCAGCGCATATCCTCAACCTCTTCGGCCTCTTGCCCTATGCCGTGCCCGCGGGCTTCCTCGCGATCGGGCCGCTCGCGGTCCTGCTCGGCATCACCATGTGGCTGACCTTCCGCCTCAACCCCTCGGCGATGGACCCGGTGCAGCAGCAGATGTTCGCGATCATGCCGTGGATCCTGATGTTTGTGATGGCGCCCTTCGCGGCGGGCCTGCTGCTCTACTGGGTGACCTCGAACCTGCTCACCGTGGCGCAGCAGAGCTACCTCTACTCCAAGCACCCGCAGCTCAAGGCCGCGAATGCGGCGGAGAAGCAGAAGGCGGCGAAGGGGTAGCCGCGGGTGACCGATCCTGAAGATCAGGCGCTGCGCGAGGAGGCGGCATCGAAGCTCTTTTCGGGGCCGGTCGATTTCCTGCGCTCGGCCCCGCAATTGCAGTTTTTGCCCGACCCGGTGGTGCCCGAGATCGCCTTCTGCGGCCGCTCGAACGTCGGCAAGTCCTCGCTGCTCAATGCGCTGACGGGCCGCAAGGCGATCGCCCGCGCCTCGGTAACGCCGGGGCGCACGCAGGAGCTCAATTTCTTCGATGTGGGACGGCCCGAGGAGGAAGGCGCGCTGCCGCTGTTCCGGCTGGTCGACATGCCCGGCTACGGCTTTGCCAAGGCACCGGTGAAGGTCGTCGAGAAGTGGAAGTCGTTGGTCAATTCCTACCTGCGCGGGCGGCAGGTGCTGGCGCGCACGCTGGTGCTGGTCGACAGCCGCCACGGGTTGAAGGACGTCGACCGGACGATGATGACGATGCTGGATCAGGCTGCGGTCGGATACCGCATCGTCCTCACCAAGACCGACAAGATCAAGGCGAGCGAGCTTGCCGCCGTCGCCGAAAAGACCGCCGCCGAGGCCAAGAAGCACGTCGCCGCCCACCCGGAGATCCACCTCACCAGCAGCGAGAAGGGCATGGGCATCGAAGCCCTGCGCGCCGCCGTGGTGGCGGACGCGCTGGGCGAGGGGTGGATGGGTTAGGTAGGCCTCGCCCCGCCTATCACTTCCGCAACTTTGGAAATCCCGGCTTTACGATAGCTTCCCTGCCGATCCGAATGCGGGACGGGGATAGCGGCAATGTCAGGGGCACTTTCAGGCAAGAACGCAATCGTGACCGGCGCGGCTCGCGGGCAGGGGCGGGCAATTGCGATTGCCCTAGCCGAGGCCGGAGCGAATGTAGCGATCTGCGATGTCGGTGCAGCCGCCATGGTTAGTGTCGGCTATGCGCTCGGCGGCGCGCTTGACGAAGTGGCGCGGGCGATCGAGGCGCATGGGGTCCGTGCGCTCGCCATGGCCTGCGACGTGCGCGATCAGGCGCAGATCGATGCCTTCATGGCCGCGACGACTGCCGCGTTCGGCGGGGTCGATATCCTCATCAACAATGCCGGCATCCTCACCGGCGGGCGGCCCGCGCACGAGCTCGACGATGCGACGTGGACCACCATGATCGACGTCAACCTGACCAGTGCCTGGCGGATGGCGCGCGCCGTTCTGCCCCAGATGATCGCGCGCGGCCAAGGCGGGCGGATCGTCAATGTCGCCTCGGTCGCGGGCCATGTCGGCACGCCGAACTATGCGCATTACTGCGCCTCCAAGCACGGATTGATGGGCCTCACCCGGGCGATGGCGGGCGAGCTTGCTCCCCACAAGATAACCGTCAATGCCCTGTGCCCGGGGCTGGTCGACACCGCGATGGTCAGCCATGCGACCGGGGAGGTGGCGAAGGATCACGGCCTCACGATCGACGAGGCCTACGAACTGCAATTGACCCCGCACCTTATAAAGGAGCGGATCACCTCGGAGCAATCGGCCGCCGCAGTGATGTATCTGGTGAGCGATGCAGCGCGAGTGGTGACAGGATCGGCGCTGATGATCGATGCAGGGTGGTCTGCGACCTAGGCTAGGTCGCGAACAGCTTCCCCATATCGGCAAAGGCCTTGAACTCGAGCGCATTGCCGCTGGGATCGCGCAGGAACATTGTCGCCTGTTCGCCGGGCTGGCCCTTGAAGCGGATGGTGGGTTCGATCACGAAGTCGCAGCCGCCTGCCCGAAGGCGCTCCGCAAGCGCCTCCCATGCCTCCATCTCCATCACGAGGCCGAAATGGGGAACCGGTACCCCGTGCCCGTCGACATGGTTGCTCGCCCGGTCGCCCGCCTGCCCGGGCGCGAGGTGGGCGACGATCTGGTGGCCGTGGAAGTCGAAGTCGATCCACTCGTCCGAGGAGCGCCCCTCCGCGCAGCCCATCACCTCGCCATAGAACCGGCGGGCGGCGGCAAGGTCGTCGACGGGAAAGGCGAGGTGGAAGGGGGGCAGGTTCATGGATCGGGGCTCCGGTGAAGGCTAACTTGCGATAGACCGTTCAGCCTCGACAGGGGAAGCCTGAATTCCTAGGGGAGCGTTTGTCTGCGCTGGCGCGCGATGCAGACCACCCGCCCCGCCTCCCCGCCCGGCCACCAATAGTCCACTATGGTGTGGTGGCCGGGCGGGGAGGCGGGGCGGGGGGTCTGCGCCACCGAAGGTGGCCGCAGAAACAGGAACGCCCCATGAAACTCATCATCGGCAACAAGAACTATTCGAGCTGGTCGCTGCGCGGGTGGCTCGCGGTCAAGCAGTCGGGGCTCCATTTCGAAGAGCTGACCGTGCCGATCATGGGCGAGGAGTGGGACCGGCTCAAGGAGGAGATGGGCGAGGTCCAGCCTTCCAGCGGCAAGGTTCCGATCCTGTGGGACGGCGACAGGGTGGTGTGGGACAGCCTCGCGATCATGGAATATTGCGCCGACAAGGTCGGGCGCGAGCGCTTCTGGCCCAAGGACGAGGCGGCGCGCGGCATGGCCCGGGCGATGGTTGCGGAGATGCACGCGGGCTACCAGAGCTTGCGCAAGGAACTGCCGATGAACGTGCGCCGCCGGGTGGAGCTGCCCGGCGTATCCGAGGCGACCCGCCACGACATCGTGCGCATCCTCACCCTGTGGGCCGAGGCGCGCGCGCGCCACGGCAGCGCGGGGCCCTATCTGTTCGGAACCTTCGGCGCGGCGGACATCTTCTATGCTCCGGTGGTGACGCGTTTCGTCACCTACGGCATCGGCGTCCCCGGCTTTGCCCAGGCCTATATGCAGGCGCTTCTGGAGCATGACTGGATGGCCGAATGGATCCGCGCGGCAAGCGAGGAGGAATGGGTGATCGAACAGTTCGAGCGGGTGCGATGACAAGAAGGCTGGTTCTCGCCCTCGCCGCCTTCGCGGTGCTGCTCGTGCCGGTCCAGGCCGGGGCATGGAGCTTCTACGCCCACCGCAAGACCGCCGAAATCGCGCTTGCCAATGTCTCGCCCGAGGTGCGCGCGAAGATCCGCGCGCTGCTGGTCCACGCGAAAGACCTCGGCACGCCGCAATGCCCGATCCGCAATCTCGAGGATGCCGCGGTGTGGGCCGATTGCATCCGCGCCGAGGGCTGGCGCTGGGGCTATACCGGCGCATGGCACTACCGCACCGCGCCGATCTGCAAGGCCTTCGATCCCAGGGCCAATTGCGCCGGGGGCAATTGTGTCACCGCGCAGATCACCCGCACCCACCGCATCCTTGCCGACGAGAGCCTGCCGCCCGCCGTCCGGCTCGAGGCGCTTGCCTTCATGGTACATTTCGCGGGCGACGTGCACAACCCGCTCCATTCGGGCGACAACGAGGATCAGGGTGGCAACCAGGTGAAGGCCGATTACGGCATCAAGCCGGGCTACAGCCTTCACGCGATCTGGGACAATCCGCTCGCCGAGCGGGCGATCAGCGATCCGGCCGACCCGGTCGCGCGGCGCTATACGGCCGAGGAGCGCAAGACGCTTGCCGGAGGAACGCCCGATGACTGGGGGCGCGAGAGCTGGGAGATCGCGCGCAGCTTGGTCTATCCGACCGCCTTCGACACCGACGATGTCTGCGCAAGGCCCCTGCCCGAACGGACCGTGCTCAGCCAGGAGGACATCGTGCGCGCCGTGCCCATTGCCCGGCAGCGGGTGGTGCAGGCGGGCCTGAGGATCGCGGACCTGCTCGACAGCGCTTTCAAGCCGGGCCCGCTTGTGCCCGACGAACCGCGACGGCGTCGCTAGGCGAAGGCCTTGGCGATGAACCAGGCGGCAACGCCGAGCATCGCCAGCGCCAGCCCCCGCCGCACCATCCGCGCGCGGGCCTCGGCCATCAAGGCGACGCGGACGTGCTCGGCGAGCAGCACCAGCGAAAGGTGCACCCCGGTGGCGATGCCGACGCTGACGGTGGCGAGGGTGAACCCCTGCGCGAGGCTCGGCCGGCCGTCCGCGACGAACTGCGGCATCACGGCGACGAGGAACAGCGCCGACTTGGGATTGAGGAGGTTGATGACGAACCCGGCGAGGGCATGGCGATCGCTGGTGGCCTTGGGCGCGGCGACCTGCGAGCTGTCACCGCTCTCGCGCCCCGAGGCACCCCACGCCTCCCAAGCCAGCCACGCCATCATCGCCGCCGCGAGCAGCGAGACGCCCTGCGTCAGCCCCTCGCCCTGCGCGAGGATGAGGCTGGCCGCGAGCACGCTGAGCGCGGCATTGGCGGCGAGCCCCGCGGCGACGCCCGTGATCGCCCCGAGCCCGGCACGCCGCCCCTCGGACAGGGTGAGCGTCACCAGCCACGCCATGTTGGGCCCGGGCGTCAGCTCGATCAGGAGGACGGCCAGCGCGAAGCCCGCAAGATCGATCACAGGATCGGCGCCGACCCGCTCGCCGCGTGCAGGCGGGGGATGGGAGGACAATCGCACTTTCTCATTCCCGCCATCTCCTGCTAGGCCCTTCGACCATGCTCGACGTAGCCGACCTTGCCAAGCGCCTGATCGCGGCGCCTTCCATCACACCGGCGACCGGCAGCGTGTTCGACGTGCTCGAAGCGATGCTGGCGCCGCTGGGCTTTGCGGTCCACCGCTTTACCCGTGGGCAAGGCCCCGAAGGCTCGGACGAGGCGCCGGTCGAGAACCTCTTCGCGATCCGGCACGGCCCGGCAGGCTCGAAGCACTTCGCCTTTGCCGGACACCTCGATGTGGTGCCCCCGGGTGAGGGCTGGGCCTCCGACCCCTTCGAGCCGCAGGTGCGCGGCGAGCTGCTTCACGGGCGCGGGGCGGTGGACATGAAGGGCGCGATCGCCGCGATGGTCGCCGCCGTTGCCGAAGTCCCGCGGGAGGCTGGCACGATCAGCTTCATCATCACCGGCGACGAGGAAGGCCCCGCGCTCCACGGCACCCGCGCCCTGATCGACTATATGGAGGCAGAGGGGCACCGCCCCGACCTGTGCCTCGTCGGCGAGCCGACCTCGGTTCACCGCCTCGGCGACATGGTGAAGATCGGGCGGCGCGGTTCGGTCAACATCTTCATCGACGTCGAGGGCACGCAGGGCCACGTCGCCTATCCGTACCTCGCCGACAATCCGCTGCCCAAGCTCGTCGCGATCCTCGCGGAGCTCGATGCGCTGACGCTCGACACCGGGACCAAGTGGTTCCAGCCCTCCAACCTCGAAATCACCGAAATCACCGCCCCCAACCGCGCCCACAACGTCATCCCGGCGGCAGGCTCGGCGCGCATCTCGATCCGCTTCAACGATCTGCACACCGGCAAGAGCCTGTCGGACCGCGTCTGCGCCATCGCCGAGCGGCATGGCGGCAAGGCGCGGCCCGTGATTTCCGGCGAGCCGTTCCTGACCGAGCCGGGCGCTTTCTCGAAGCTGGTCAGCGCCGCCGTGACTGCCGAGACGGGGCTGACGCCCGAACTCAGCACCACCGGTGGCACCTCGGACGCGCGCTTCCTGCGCGCTGTCTGCCCGGTCATCGAATTCGGCCTGTGCAACGCGACGATGCACAAGCGCGACGAGGCCGTGGCCATCCCGGATCTTGCCGTGCTCGCGCGGATCTATGCCCGCATCGCGGCAGGCGCGCTGGCGCTTGCAGAAACCGGAAACTAGCGCAGGCCCAGGCCGCGCGGGAGAGACCTCGAAGCAATGGACCGAAAGCTTACCCTCTACATCCTGATCGGCATGGTGCTCGGCGTGATCGTGGGACAGGCGCTCAACACCATGGTGCCCTCCGACGTCATCAAGGCCGACATCGCCCCGTGGTTCAAGCTGCTCTCGGACATCTTCCTCAATCTCATCAAGATGCTGGTCGCCCCGCTGGTGCTGTCCACCATCGTGGTCGGCATCGCCCACATGGGCGACAGCGCGGCGCTGGGGCGCATCGGGGTGCGCGCGCTCGCCTGGTTCATCACCGCCTCGCTGATCTCGATCGGCCTCGGCCTTGTGCTCGTGAACTTCTTCCAGCCCGGCATCGGCGCGCCGATTCCCGATGTCGCCGCTGCCACCGCCGCCGTCGGCGAGGTCAAGGAACTGAAGGCGACCGACTTCATCCTCTCGATCTTCCCCAAGAACGCGGTCGAGGCGCTGGCGACCAACAACATCCTCCAGATTCTCGTCTTCTCGATCTTCGCCGGGGTTGCCCTGTCCGCCATCGGGGAGCGCGGGCAGGCGCTGGTCAAGGGCGCGGATGCGCTGGCCGAGATGATGCTGCAAGTGACCGGCTATGTGATGCGCTATGCGCCGGTCGCGGTGTTCGGCGCGCTGGCCAATGTCGTTGCGGCAAGCGGGCTTGCGATCCTGGGCACCTATCTCCAGCTCCTCAGCGAGTTCTACCTCTCGCTGGTGCTGCTCTGGGCGATCCTGCTGGGTGCCGGGGCGCTGTTCCTCGGTCGGCGGATCTGGGCGCTGATCCGCTATATCCGCCAGCCGCTGATGATCGCCTTCTCGACCGCTTCGTCCGAAGCTGCGCTGCCCAAGCTGTTCGAACAGCTCGATCGCTTCGGCGTGCCGCGCCGCATTTCGGGCTTCATGCTGCCGCTGGGCTATTCCTTCAATCTCGACGGCTCGATGATGTACATGAGCTTTGCGACCCTGTTTATCGCGCAGGCCTATGGCATCGAGCTCAGCGTCGGCACGCAGATCATGATCCTGCTGACGCTGATGATCTCGTCCAAGGGCATCGCCGCCGTGCCGCGCGCCAGCCTCGTGGTGATCACCGGCACGCTCGCCATGTTCGGCCTGCCGGTCGAGGGCGTGGCGATCATCCTTGCCATTGACCAGTTCCTCGACATGGGCCGCACGGCCACCAATGTGGTGGGCAATGCGGTGGCGACCGCGGTGATCACCAAGTGGGAAGGTATGCTGGAGGTCGAGGAGCCCGAGGTGGTCGAACACCCCCACGCCCCCGCCCACACCGCCGCCGATGGCCGCGCGGGGCTCGATCTCGACCCCAGCAATTTCGGGGAAGGCAAGGGCTAGGGCCGCCATGCCGGACGCGAAGGCCAAGGCGGCGGAGCGGCGCTGGCCGACCCGCCACCCCGGCCCGGCGGTCTATTCTCCCTGCGCAGGCTACCGCTACCGGCTCGAGCGCATTCTGGGGCCCGGGCCGACCATGGGGATCGTGATGATCAACCCCTCGCGGGCGACCGAGGATCTCGACGACCCGACCATCTCCAGCGTGCAGACCCTGTGCGCGCGGCTGGGCTTCGGGCGGGCGATCATCGGCAACCTCTTTGCCTGGCGGACGCCTGACGTGTCCGACCTCGCGCGCGTTGCCGATCCGGTCGGGCCGGAGAATGACAGCCACCTTGCCGCCATTGCCGCGGATTCGGACAGGCTGGTGGTTGCCTGGGGCGCGGCGGGCAAGCTGCCGCGCGCCCACGCCGATCGCTGGCGCGAGGTGGTGGGCATCCTGGGGCGCAGCGGCAAGCCGCTCCATTGCCTCACCCATCTGAAGGGGGATCATCCGCGCCACCCGCAGATCCTGATCCACGAGACGCCCTTGCCCTTGTGGCGCTGCCCTGCCTGAAGCAGGCCGGGGATCAGCCCTTGGCGTTCTTCACATATTCCACCGGCACGAACGGCCCGAGCGAGCACGCCGCGCCGCGCTGCACGGTGCCCCCGATGTTCTGGAGCGAATAGACGATCTGCTGGGTGCACAGCTGGTCGATCGACGTCTCGTAGGTGATCGCGCGATCGAAACCGAGGCCCGGGCAGCGGCTGGTGAGCGTGCTGCGATAGACCGTGCCGCCCTGCATCTCGAAATCGATCACCCGATCAGAGCGCACCACGGTGTTGCGCACCTGCGAGCGGTTGATGCAGCTCTTGCCCTTGCCCAGCACCCGTGCGGCCGGCGCGGCGGCGATGGCGGCCTCGGAACGGGCTGCCTCGCGCGCAGGGTCGGCAGGCACGCAGGCCACCAAAACGGCGAGGGCGAGGGGGGCTGAAGCGAGCGGGCGCAGGTCCATGGCGTGTCTCTCCACCTGAGATTGCGCCATGATCGCCCCGACGCTTGAACGGCGGCTTAATCCGCGCCAGCCGGGCTTGCGGTGCGGCCCTTGGGCGGTTCCGGCACCTTCTTCCTGAAGGAACACAGGTCCGCGACCTTGCAGCGCCAGCATTCGGGCGTCCGCGCCTTGCAGACATAGCGTCCGTGCAGGATCAGCCAGTGGTGCGCGTGAAGGCGGAAGGGCTGGGGCACGCGCTTTTCGAGCTTCGCCTCGACATGATCGGGGGTCTTGCCCTTGGCCATGCCGGTGCGGTTGCCGACGCGGAAGATGTGGGTGTCGACCGCGAAGGTCTCCTGCCCGAACCAGCAGTTGAG
This sequence comes from Erythrobacteraceae bacterium, assembly GCA_027486035.1. Lineage (GTDB taxonomy): Bacteria > Pseudomonadota > Alphaproteobacteria > Sphingomonadales > Sphingomonadaceae > Erythrobacter. Next base: position 81,955 of record JAIXPX010000002.1, read on the forward strand.
CACGACATTGGCGGTCTTGCGCCCGACGCCGGGCAGACGGACGAGATCTTCGCGGGTGGCGGGCACCTCGCCGCCATACTCGTCCACCAGCAGCTGCGAGAGCGCGATGACGTTCTTCGCCTTGGAGTTGAACAGGCCGATGGTCTTGATGTGCTCGCGCAGCCCCTCCTCGCCCAGATCGAGCATCTGCTGCGGGGTCTTCACCCTGGCGAACAGCGCGCGGGTCGCCTTGTTCACCCCCACGTCGGTCGCCTGCGCGGAGAGCGCCACAGCGACGACGAGCTGATAGGCATTGCCATATTCCAGCTCGGTCTGGGGCGCCGGATCATCCTCCGCAAGGCGGCGGAAGAATTCGAAGATCTGGTCCTTGGTCATTTGCCCCCTGCCGGCGCCTTGGGATGCGCGGCCTTCCACTCCATGGCCCGCAAGGCACGCTTTTCGACCGAGGGGTGGGTGTAGAACAGCACTTCTTCCAGCGCCGATGGACGCGGGTAGCGGTATTCGGCGGTCTTCACCAGCGCAGTCGCGAGCGCGTCGGGCTCGTTCACGGTCATCAGCGAATAGCGGTCCGCCTCGCTCTCGCCCATGCGGGTGAGGGTGTTGGTGAGCGGGGTCACCAGCAGGCCGAGCACCGATCCCACCACCGCGAAGACCGGCAGGCCGCGCGGCTCGTCAAGCCGGGCGTCGCTGCCCAGCAGGCGCGCGGTGGGTGCGAACAGGCGGTTGAGCAGGAAGAAGAACACCATCGCCAGCACCGGGAAGATCACCGCATAGCGCCACACATGGCCGAGCTTGTAATGGCCCGCCTCATGCCCCGTCACCGCGCGCACCTCGGCGATGCTCGCCTGTTTCAGCGCCACATCGGAAATCGCGATCCGCGCGGTCGGGCCGATGCCGGAAACATTGGCGGTGAAGCGATCGGACTGGCGCGAGCCGTCATACATGAAGATCCGGTCGTGTGGGATCTCGACATCGTCCGCGATTGCCTCAAGCGCGGTGCGCACCTCGCCCGGCGGCACCGGCTTGTATTCGTTGAACAGCGGCTCGATCAGCGCCGGACCGGCCAGCAGACCCAGCAAGGCGGCACCGCCCGCCAGCCCCCCGCTCCACAGCCACCAGCGCGCGCCGGTGCGGCGGATCAGCGCATAGACCCCTGCCAGAAACAGCCCGCCCATCACCATCGTGATCGCCTCGCCGATGGCCGCCTGGCCGAGGAAATCGCCCAGCGGCTGGCTGGAGAGGCCAAAGCTGCGCTCGCGATACCAGTCGGTATAGATCTCCCACGGCAGCGCGATCAGGGTGGAGATGATGAGGAAAGCCGCGCTCACCGTGAAGGTGGCAAGAAAGCGTCGCGGATCGCCAAAGCGCGCCGCGACCCGGTCCAGGAGCTTAAGGCGCACCATGACGAGCGCGACCAGCAGCGATACGCCGACATTGATCAGCAGCACCCAGTGATTGCCGGTGGTATAGGCCTGCGCCTGAGCCAGCGCGTCAGGTCCGAGGGTGTCGACCAGCCGCGCGGCTTCCTGCGTGGGGGTGAGGGTGGCAGTCATGATTAAGGCTCCCAAGTGTGTTGCCTAGGCAATGCACCATGCGCCATGGCGGTCAAGCATCACAGGCCGAGCACGTCGTTCATCGAGTAGCGCCCGGGCCCCTTGCCGGTGAGCCATTGCGCTGCCTTCACCGCGCCGCGCGCGAAGATCATGCGGTTTTCGGCCGAGTGGGAGAGGGTAAGGCGCTCCTCGCTGCCCGCGAAGATCACCGAATGCTCGCCCGCGACCGTCCCGCCGCGCAGGGTGGCGAAGCCGATCGCGCCCTCGGCCCGGGCACCGGTCATGCCGTGGCGGCCGCTCTCCATGTTGTCGCCGAGCGCGATGCCGCGCCCCGTGGCGGCGGCCTCGCCCAGCAGCTTGGCTGTCCCCGAGGGCGCATCGACCTTCATGCGGTGGTGCATCTCGAGCACTTCGATATCCCAGTCCGGCCCGAGCCGCGCTGCGGCCTCGCGCACGAGGTGAGCCATGAGCGTGACGCCGAGCGAGAAATTGCCCGATTGCAGCACCGGCACGGCGCGGGCGGCCTCGGCGAGCATGACGAAATGGGGCTCCTCGAGGCCCGTGGTGCCGACCACCACAGGCTTGCCGGCTGCCTTGGCTGCGGCAAGGTTGGCCGCCAGCGCGTCAGGCGCGGAGAAATCGATCAGCACGTCGCACTGGCTGGCAAACGGCCCGATGCTCCCGCCCGCATCCACGCCGGCAAACAGCACATGTCCAGCATCGGCAATCGCTGCTTCCAGCGCCTGACCCATGCGGCCCTTGTGCCCGATCACTCCGAATTGCAGCATCATCTTATCCCTGTTTCGTCATGCTGAACTTGTTTCAGCATCCATCCCGCGTCTAGGCTCAATCCGCGCTCGTGGAGCTATGGACTCTGGAAGCGAAGCTGACCAAAGGTCAACCAAGTTCAGGGTGACGACAAGGGAAAGACATGGCGGCACCCTGCAGCATCGTCATCCTCACCGGCGCAGGGATTTCCGCCGAGAGCGGGATCGACACCTTCCGCTCGGCCGGGGGCCTGTGGGAGCAGCACCGCATCGAGGACGTCGCCACGCCCGAGGGCTTTGCGCGCGATCCCGATCTGGTGCTGGGCTTCTACGACATGCGCCGTGCCGCACTGGCGAATGTCGCGCCCAATCCCGCCCACGCGGCGCTCGCGCGGCTGGAGCGCGAATTTGCGGGCGAATTGCTGCTGGTCACCCAGAATGTCGACGATCTCCACGAACGCGGCGGATCGGCCCGCGTGCTGCACATGCATGGCGAATTGAAGAGTGCGCTGTGCGCCTCGTGCGAGATGCGCAGCCCTTGGGAGATGGCGATGATCGACCGCCCGCCGTGCCCCGTCTGCCGCGCGCCGACGCTGCGCCCGGACGTGGTGTGGTTCGGCGAGATGCCTTACGAAATGGGCCGCATCTATCAGGCGCTGGAGGCCTGCGATCTGTTCGTCAGCATCGGCACCTCGGGCGCGGTCTATCCCGCTGCCGGTTTCGTTCAGGAGGCGCGGGCGAGCGGGGCGCGCACGCTCGAGCTCAATCTCGAGCCTTCCGAGGGATCGCGGCTGTTCCACGAGAGCCGCCGCGGGCCTGCCAGCCTGCTGGTGCCGCAGTGGGTGGAGGAGGTGCTCAGTCCGGCGGGGGCATAGGGTTGGGCTATGTTCGCGCTGTTTATGGTAGCGGCGCTGCGGGAGTGATCGGGCCGTTAGTCATGGTCTTATTGATCGCCATCTACAGGCAACGCGTGGCGGCGCGGCGGCGAGCTTAACCGCAGGTCTTGCAGCCGGGGTCCTTGGCGATGCGGAACGTGCGCATCCCGGGTTCCAGCCCGTCGAGGATGTGGAGTTTGCCCCAGCCCGGCTCGCCCAGGGCGGCGGTGCCGGCCAGCAGCACCTTGATAGCCTGAAGCGCGGCAAAGGTGCCCGCCCAGCCCGCCATCGCGCCGAGCATTCCGTCATCGGCGCAGGTGTCGCAGTCTTCGGCATCGAAGGCATCGCCCACGAAGCAGCGGTAGCAGGCCTCGCCCGGCAGGTGGCCCGCAAAGGCGCCGACCTGTCCCTGGAAACGACCCACCGCGGCCGAGAGCAACGGGATGCCCGCCGCGACGCAGGCATCCGAGACGGCAAGGCGGGTGGCGAAATTGTCGGTCCCGTCGATCACCAGATCGCAGCCGGCCATCAGCGCGGCGGCATTGTCGGCGGTGATCCGCGCATCGGAGACGTCGACCACGAGCGAATCGTCGAAATTCGCCAGCCAGCGCCGCGCCGAGACCGCCTTGCCGTAGCCGACATCGCGGGTGGTGAAGATCGTCTGGCGCTGGAGGTTGGAGACGTCGACCACGTCGCTATCGACCAGCGCGAGGCGGCCGATCCCGCTTGCCGCCAGATATTGCAGCGCCGGGCTGCCGATTCCGCCGAGGCCGATCACCGCCACGCGCGATTCGGCGAGCCGGACCTGCCCCGCGCCGCCGACTTCGGGCAGCACGATGTGCCGAGCGAACCGCTCCAGCCGGGCGCCCGGCAGGCTCATTTCGCGCTGTCCCTCGTGCGCCGCTCCTGCCGGAAGGCGCCGATGCCATGCCACCACAGGAAGGCGATCACCGCGCCCTTGGTCGGCTGGAGCATGGCGATCAGCATTGCGATCGCGACCGGCAGCAGGATCGCGAGCGTCAGCCACGCCGACACCCCGCCTGCGATCATCGCGATCACCACCGGCGCGAGCAGGTGGCCGACCACGAAGATGCCGATATAGGCCGGAAAGTCATCCGCCTGCTGGACTGACCAGTCCTGCTTGCAGTGGCCACAGCGCTCCACGGGCTTGAGCCACTGGCGGAACAGCGCCGCCTCGCCGCAGCGCGGGCAGCCGCCCTTCGCCCCGCGCAGAAGGGCGGGAATCCACCCGCCGGGCAGCTCGATGAGCTCGGGAGAAAGGCGCTGGGAAGGCATGGAGAGGCTGTTTACAGCCTGTGCACCGCCTGTCGACAGGCCTGTGGAGGGGCCTGTCGAAAGTGCAGTGCAAAGCTGGTGGATCGACAGGCGGCGGCCGGTCAGCTTTCGAGCTGGCGCAGCAGGCTGCGCACATCGCCGTCCATGTCGGCATCGCGCTGGCGCAGATCCTCGATCAGGCGCACCGCGTGGATCACGGTCGAGTGGTCACGCCCGCCGAACTTGCGCCCGATTTCCGGGTAGGAGCGGGGGGTGAGCACCTTGGAGAGATACATCGCCACCTGGCGCGGGCGCACCACGGCGCGGGCGCGGCGCTTGGAGCTCATCTCGGCACGATCGATGCGGTAGAACTGGCAGACCGTGCGCTGGATTTCATCAATCGTGATCCGGCGGCGGTTGGCCGAGAGGATGTCGGTGAGCTGCTCCTCGGCGAGTTGCAGCGAGACGTCCTGCCCTGTCAGCTGGGCATAGGCGATCAGCTTGTTGAGCCCGCCGACCAGCTCGCGCACGTTGCGGGTGATGGTGCGGGCGAGGAAATCGACCACGTCCTCGGGCACGCAGAGCGGCGCGAATCGGGCGAGCTTGGAGACGAGGATGGTCTTGCGCAGCTCGATGTCGGCCGGCTGGATGTCGGCGACGAGACCCATCGACAGGCGGCTGAGGAGGCGCGGCTCCACGCCGTCCAGCGCCTGGGGGGCGCGGTCGGCGGCGAAGACCAGCCGCTTGCCCTCGGCCAGCAGCGCGTCGATCGTGTAGAGGAGCTCTTCCTGTGCGCTCGCCTTGCCGATGATGAACTGGATGTCGTCCACCAGCAGGAGGTCGAAGGAGCGCAGGCGCGCCTTGAACTCGATCGTCTGGCTCGACTTCAGCGCCTGGACGAATTCGACCATGAAGCGCTCGGCCGAGCAGTAGAAGATGCGGGCCCGCTGATGGGCCTGGAGATAGCCGTGGCCGATCGCGTGGAGGAGGTGGGTCTTGCCCTGTCCGGTCGCCGCCTTGAGGTAGAGCGGCGAGAACTGCGGCTGTTCCAATGCAGCCATGCGCTGGGCCGCATTGCAGGCGAGGATGTTGGCCTCGCCCGTCACGAAGGCGGCGAAGGTCAGCGAGGGGTCAAGCCCTACCGAGGAGGTGAAGGTCGCATCACCCAGGCTGCCGGCCGCCATGGCGATCGCGCTCGCGCCGTCATTGGCGGGACGGCGACCGTCGTCGAGCCGCAGGTCGGGCAGCTGGCGGCGACCCGGGTGGACCATGATGTTGACCTTGCGCACTTCGCTGCGCGCAATGCTCCAGGCGAGCTGGAGGCGGTCATGGAAACGGTCACGAACCCAGTTGGCCGAGAATTCGGTCGGGAGATAGAGGTCGAGCGTGCCGCAGTCGCGGTTCAGCGCGCCGAGCTGGATCGGCTTGATCCACTGGCTGTGCAGCTGGTGCCCCAGATCCTTGCGCAGGCCCTGACTGATATCGGACCAGTCGGCAGCGAGATTAACAGCTTCGGAGTCTTCCATCAGATGTTCGTCGGCCTGGCGACCTGCTGTCCGCGCCTTGTCAGTCCTGTGCACAAGCTCATCCCCAATTCACCCAACGCCCGCCAGCCACGCGGGCTCACAGACGCAACTTCATCCCATTGCGACAGGCATTGTTGTTCCTCACCCCGGAATCGCTGATTCCGCGGCACCCCCCTGTCGGCCAGTTTGTAAAAGCACCCGGACTGTCCCCGCCGGATGCGCCATGTAAAGAACGCCGAGCGGCTTTGCGCAAGCGCGGACTTTTAAAAAAAGTGAAATAATCCTGTTGACTCGCTCCAGAGCCGCAGGCGTACGTTCATGTAATTGATTCCTAAGGAATAACCCTGAGAAAGCGCGCGAATCGCAGGGATTCCTGAGAAAAAACCGGATCACGGCGCATGCAATTTGCGCAAAGGAAAAGGGCCGCGCCCATCGAGCGCGGCCCTTTGCGTTTCGTGCAGCCCGGCCGGAGCCGGAACAAACCTGGTCTACGAAGCCAGGTTCGAATCGATTCGGCTCAGAGCGTGCCGACCCGGCGGGTCAGGCGCGACATCTTGCGCGCCACGGTGTTCTTGTGGAGCACACCCCGGGCAACGCCGCGCGCCATTTCCGGCTGGGCCGCCTTGAGCGCCGCAGCTGCCGCTTCCTTGTCGCCCGCTTCGCAGGCCGCTTCGACCTTCTTGATGAAGCTGCGGATGCGGCTCACGCGCGCGCCATTGATGGCGGCGCGGTTGGCGTTGCGACGGATGCGCTTCTTGGCTTGCGGCGTATTGGCCATAATTCGTGTCTGTCTCGCGGTTGGTTCTGGCCGCCTTGATGCGACCGGGAAACTGTGTCGGGTTGCTCGAAAACGGGCAGCCGGGCACGGGGCCTGACTGCCGGAAAGCGGCGCACATAGTCGGCAAGTGTTCCGAGGTCAACGATTCTCCCGATCGGCGGCGAAGACGCCGCGAGGCGGGCCCGCAATCAGCGCTGGCAAACCGGACAGAACCACGTGCTGCGCCCCCCTTGCGCGATGCGCTGGATCACCCCGCCATCGTCGCGGCGGCAGGCCTCGCCCTCGCGGCCATAGGCGTCGAAGGAGGAGGCGAAGTAGCCGAGTTCGCCGTCGGGCCGGGCATAGTCGCGCAAGCTCGAGCCGCCGTCGCGGATCGAGGCCTCGAGCACGGCGATGATCTCGGGCACCAGCCGGGCGAGTTGCGGCCCGCTGACCTTGCCGGCCGGCTTGGTCGGACGGATGCCGGCGCGCCACAGCGCCTCGCAGACATAGATATTGCCGAGGCCCGCCACGATCCGCTGGTCGAGCAGGCACAGCTTGATCGATTGGGTCTTGCCCGCGAGCGCCGCTTTCAGATGGGCCGGTGTCAGCCCGGGCCCCAGCGGTTCCGGGCCGAGCGCGGCGAATGGCGGCCAGTCCTCCAGCGCCGCGGTCGGCACCAGATCGACCGAGCCGAAGCGCCGCGGATCGCACAGGGCGAAGCGGTGCGCCTCGGTCTCGAGCAGCAGGTGATCGTGCACCTCGGGCGTTTCCGGATCGATCCGCCAGCGCCCGCTCATGCCGAGGTGGAAGATCATCGTCGCCCCGCGATCGAGATGGACGAGGCCGTATTTGGCCCGCCGTCCCAGCGAGGTGACGGTCGCGCCCGTCATCACCTGCACCAGATCGGCCGGGAAGGGGCGGCGCAGGTCAGGCCGGTTGAGGATGACGCGGGTAATCCGCTCGCCTTCCAGAAAGGCAGCGAGGCCGCGAACGGTAGTCTCTACTTCGGGAAGTTCAGGCATCTTGGTCGAGTTCGCTTTCGCTCACGGGCCGCGCCGCCCGCGCCTTGGCCCTTCCATCCTCCAGGACAGGATATCCGGGTGGAAGGGCGCAGGCGCGGGCGGCGCGGCAAACGCAACAAAGGGTGCCTCTATCACCCTTTGCCTATCCGGCAATTCCATCTAGGGAACCTCCCATGAGCGACAACACCGACGAAACCGTCTCCTTCGGCTACCAGCAGGTCTCCCCGCAGGAAAAGACCCGCAAGGTTGGCGAGGTCTTCTCCAGCGTCGCGCGCAAGTACGACATCATGAACGACGCGATGTCGGGCGGGATGCACCGCTTGTGGAAGGACCGCTTCGTCAGGCGCGTGAAGCCGAGGCCGGGGGAACAGATTCTCGATATGGCCGGCGGCACCGGCGACATCGCCTTCCGAATGGCCGCCAAAGGCGCGCACATCACGGTGGCCGATATCAATCAGGACATGCTCGACGTGGGCGCCGAACGCGCGCTGGAGCGCGGGTTCGACGAGGAGGACGGGAGCCTCGTCTTCACCTGCCAGAATGCCGAGCAGGTGAGCTTCGCCTCGAATTCCTTCGACGCCTATACGATCGCCTTCGGCATCCGCAACGTGACGCATATCGACCGCGCCCTGAAAGAGGCGCTGAGAGTGCTGCGCCCCGGCGGGCGGTTCTTCTGTCTCGAATTCTCGACCGTCGAGTGGGCGGGGCTGAAGGAGGCTTACGATATCTATTCCGAACACCTGCTGCCGCGCATGGGGCAGGCGATTGCGGGGGACGCGGATTCCTATCGCTACCTTGCCGAATCGATCCGCAAGTTCCCAGCCATGCCCGCTTTCGAGCAGATGATCCGGCAGGCAGGCTTTGCCAACACCAGGGTCGAGCCGATCATGGGCGGGCTGGTGGCGATCCATTCGGGGTGGAAGATCTAGACCAGTGACCTCCTCGCTCGTCCATCTTTCCCGCCTTGCGCGCTGGGGTGTCACGCTCGCCCGGCGGCGCGCGCTCGTCGGGATCGAGAATGATCCCAATGCGCCTGTACCGGTGCGCAGCCTTGTGCGGCTCGCGCGGCTGGCGACGCTGACCGGCAAGAGCGGCACCCGCGACTATGCCGGTGCCTTCCGCGCCATCGGCCCGGCGGCGATCAAGCTGGGGCAGAGCCTCGCCACGCGCCCCGATCTCGTCGGCGAGGAAGCGGCGAACAACCTCCTGTCCTTGCAGGATTCGCTCCCGCCCGTCCCCTTCGCGCAGATCAGGGCGGCGATCGAATCGAGCTTCGGCCAGCCGATCGGGAACCTGTTTTCCGAGATCGATCCCGAGCCGGTCGGCGCCGCGTCGATCGCGCAGGTCCACCGCGCTGTCACCACCGACGGGCGCAAGGTTGCCGTGAAGGTGCTGCGCCCCGGCATCCGCGAGAAATTCGCCCGCGACATCCAGACCTATGAATGGGCCGCCGCCCATGTCGAGGCGATGGGCGGGGAGGCCGCGCGCCTGCGCCCGCGGCTCACCATCGCCAACTTCAAGCGCTGGACCAATTCCGAGCTCGACTTGCGGCGCGAGGCGGCCTCGGCCTCCGAGCTGGCCGAGCAGATGGCGGGCGTGCCGGGCTACCGCATTCCCGAGGTCGATTGGGACCGCACCAACGGGCGGGTGATGACCATCGAGTGGATCGACGGGATCAAGATCAGCCGCGTCGATGAATTGCGGGCTCGCGGCCACGATCTGGCGGCGATCTCCGAGCGCCTCGTCATCAGCTTCCTCACCCAGGCGATCAGCACCGGCTTCTTCCATGCCGACATGCACCAGGGCAACCTCTTCGTCGAGGATGACGGCACGATCGTCGCCATCGATTTCGGCATCATGGGCCGGATCGATCGCCGCGCGCGCCAGTGGCTCGCCGAGATCCTCTACGGGCTGACCACCGGCAACTACCAGCGCGTCGCCGAAATCCACTTCGAGGCGCAATATGTCCCGAGCTATCACTCGGTCGGCGAGTTTGCGACCGCCTTGCGTGCGGTCGGCGAGCCGATGCGGGGCAAGCCGGTGAAGGAGCTCTCGGTCGGCCAGATGCTCGACGGGCTGTTCGCGATCACCCGCGATTTCGACATGCAGACCCAGCCGCACCTGCTGCTGCTCCAGAAGACGATGGTGATGGTCGAGGGGATCGCCACCCAGCTCAATCCCGACATCAACATGTGGGACACCGCCGCGCCCTATGTGCGCGAATGGATCAGGGACGAGCTGGGGCCGGAAGCCGCACTCGCCGACCGCCTGAAGCAGGACACCGAGACCCTGTTGCGCCTGCCCGGCCTGATCCGCCGGGTGGAGGAGATGTTCCCCCCCAAGGGCGGCGCGCCCGAAGCGCCGCCGCTGCCCGAGATCGCGCTGATCACCGACAAGCGCGAGGGATCGGGGCGGCTGGGCTATCTCCTCGCCGCGCTTGCGGGCGCGGCGGCTGTGTGGGGCGCGCTGGCGGTCGGCTGGATCGGATGACCCCGGCGCCGGGCCGGCGCATGGCCGGCGCTTTGCCCATTGCCCGCTGGGAGGCGCTCGGCCGCCCGCTGCCGCATCTTTCCCGAAGCCTGGCGGCGCTGGTGCTGGCGCTGCTGGCGGCCACGATGGCCTGGAGCGTGATTGCAAGCGGCCCCGCCGACCGCGCCCAGCGCGCGCCGAGGCCGGTCGTGGCGGCGACTGTCGCAAAGCCCGACAAGCCGCCAAGGGCCAGGGGTGACCTTGCCCTCTACAGCCGCATCGCCGCGCGGGTTTCGGCGGGCGAGGACTATTACAGCGCGGCGATGGACGAGCAGCGCCGCAGCAATTACCCCACCAGCCCCTTCGTCGCCGTTCGCCAGCCCAGCCTCGCCTGGCTTCAGGCGGCGATCGGGGCGGGCGGGGTGCGCCTTATCGAGATGGGCCTTGCGCTTGCCTGCCTTGCCGCGCTGTGGTGGCGGCTTCGCGGTGTGGTGACACTGCCCGAGCGGCTGGCGGCGCTGGTGCTGCTCGGCTTCGGCGGCGCCGCGGTGCGCGTGCCGCTGGCGGGCCTGATCCACGAGCTGTGGGCCGGATTGTGGCTGACGCTCGCGCTGCTGGTCTACCGCGAGGACCGCTGGTGGCCCGCGCTGGTCGCGGCCGCCATGGCGCTGGCGGTGCGCGAGCTGGCGCTGCCCTTCGTGCTGCTGTGGCTGGCCTTCGCGCTTGCCGCAAGGCGCTGGCGCGAGGCGGCCGCCATCACCGCCCTGATCGCGGTCTTCGCAGGCGGCATGGCGCTCCACGGCGTGGCGGTGGAGGCCGGGAGGCTTCCCGGGGATCTCGTCTCGCAGGGGTGGGACGCCTTTGCGGGCTATGGCCTGCCGCTGATGGCGCTGCGGCGGCTGACGGGCCTTGCCTATCTGCCGATTCCGCTCGCCGCGCCGCTTGCCGTGCTGCCGCTGCTCGGCTGGATCGCCATCGGTGGCCGCCTCGGCCTGTTTGCGGGCCTGTGGTTTGCCGGGCTGTTCACGATGATCGCGCTGTTCGCCCGGCCCGAGAACTTCTACTGGGCCCAGCTTGCCCTGCCTGCCTACGGCATCGGCTTTGCCTTCGCCCCGCGCGCGCTGATCGAGCTATGGCGCGGCGCGGCAAGGCAAACTTAACCAAACTTTGCGAAGGACAGCGGCGTACACTATGTCTGACCCTTCAAGCGAGGCGCGAGAGGCGAGAAGCGAATGAGCGTTGAGGATCCGGCAGCGGGCCAGCCCCCCCGCATCCTGCTGGTCGTGGGCGGCGGAATCGCGGCCTACAAGGCCTGCGAACTCGTGCGCCTGATCCGCAAGGGCGGGGCCGAGGTGACCTGTGTGCTCACCAAGGGCGGGCAGCAATTCGTCACGCCCATGTCGCTCGCCGCCCTGTCGGAGAATCAGGTCTACACCAATCTCTTCGACCTCAAGAACGAGGCGGAGATGGGTCATATCCAGTTGTCGCGGGAGGCCGATCTGGTGGTCGTCTGCCCGGCCACGGCCGATCTCGTGGCCAAGATGGCGAACGGCATTGCCGATGATCTCGCCACGACCCTGATCCTTGCCACCGACAAGCCGGTGATGGCGGTCCCGGCGATGAATGTGCGGATGTGGGAACACGCCGCGACCCAGCGCAATATCGGGGTGCTGAGGGCAGCGGGCGTCACCATCCTCCACCCCGACAAGGGGGCGATGGCCTGCGGCGAATTCGGCTATGGCCGCCTGCCCGAGCCCGACGCGATCTGGCGCGCGATCGCGGAGCTTCTCGGCCTTGCTGTGCCCGAGCCCCAGCCGCTGCTCGCCGCGCCGGCGATCCCGGTCGAGGCGCTCGAGCCCGAGGACGAGACGGAAAGCGACGCAGCTGCCGAGCCGGCAAGTGGTTTCGGCCATTTCTTCGCCCGGATCATCCCGCGCTCGACCGCGAGGCGCACCCACGAGGAAATCGACGCCGAATACGCGTTCTTGCCCGAGCCGGGGCCGGCGGGCCTGCCGCCCTTCGACGAGGCGCTCCCGCCCGATTTCAAGCCCGATTTCGGCGGCCCGCTGCTGGCGAAGAAGGGTGCGGCGGCGGCCGCCCCGCCGGTCGACCTTGCCGCGATCAACCACGTCCTCGATCCGCGCAGGCCCGCGCCCGAAATGCTCGCACCCGCTGTGCCCGATGCCATCGAGGCCGAGATCGGCGCGGTCCCCGAAGGCGCGCAGCTGGGCGCCTTGCCCGGCCACCGCCCGCTCGCCGGACGCCATGTCCTGGTCACTGCCGGGCCGACCTGGGAAGCGATCGACCCGGTGCGCTACATCGCCAACCGCTCGAGCGGGAAGCAGGGCTTCGCGATTGCCGCCGCCGCCGCCGCGCTCGGCGCGCAGGTGACGCTGGTGGCAGGGCCGGTATCGCTCAAGACCCCGGCAGGCGTGCGCCGCATCGATGTCGAGAGCGCCGCCGACATGGCCGAGGCGGTGCGCAGCGCGCTCCCCGCCGATGTCGCGGTGATGGTCGCCGCGGTCGCCGACTGGCGGCCCAAGGACTATCAGGCCGAGAAGATCAAGAAGCGCGGCTCGGCCCCGCCGGCGCTGTTGCTGACCGAAAACCCCGACATTCTCACCAATGTCGCGGCCGCCCATGGCCGGCCCGAACTGGTGATCGGCTTTGCCGCCGAGACCGACAACATGCTCGAATATGCGGTGCAGAAGCGCCGCCGCAAGGGCGCGGACTGGATCGTGGCCAATGACGTCTCGGGCGACGTCATGGGCGGCGAGAACAACCGCGTCGCCATCATCAGCAGCGAGGGGATCGAGACTTTGGAGGAAATGCCCAAGGCCGCCGTGGCAATGGCGCTGGTCGAGCGGATCGCGGCGGCGCTGCACGCCGAGGCGGCGGAATGAGCGCTCCGGTCAAGGTCGGGGTGAAGCGCCTGCCCCACGGCGAAGGCCTTCCGCTGCCCGCCTATGCGACAGATGGCGCGGCGGGGATGGATGTTGTCAGTGCCGAGGAGGTCACCATCGCGCCCGGCGCGCGCCATGCGGTGGCGACCGGCCTTGCGATGGCGATTCCCCGAGGCTTCGAGATCCAGGTCCGCCCGCGTTCCGGTCTCGCGCTCAAGCACGGCATCACTGTGCCCAACACCCCCGGCACGATCGACAGCGACTATCGCGGCGAATTGAAGGTGATCCTGATCAATCTCGGCCAGGAACCCTTCGCCATCGCCCGCGGCGACCGCGTGGCCCAGCTGGTGCTGGCCCCGGTGGTGCAGGCCGCGTGGGACGAGGTCGCGGAACTTGATGCGACGACAAGGGGCGAGGGCGGTTTCGGCTCGACCGGAGGCCACGCGCGGCTTTGAACGGCTCGGCGCAAAAAAACCTGCATCCCGTCGCTGACCTCTTGTCAACCAGATTGGTTGAATTATTCGTACCGGAGTCGGACCATACCAATGGACGGTCATTCACCCGCTTCAAGGAGCGCCGAAATGGCCAATACCCAGACCCATTCTCTCCAACTCGACAGCGCGCGGCTCGCTGATGATCCGCTGATTCTCATAATCCCCGGGCTCGGCAATAGCGGCCCGGGCCACTGGCAAACCCTGTGGAAGGCGAAGATCCCCGATTGCGAGCGGGTCGAGCTCGGCATGTGGGACGATCCGCATCGCAACACCTGGGTCAACAAGATCAACCTCGCGGTGCACCGTGCCGGCCGGCCGGTGATCCTTGTCGCGCATTCGCTCGGCTGTCAGGCGGTGGCGTGGTGGGCGCGCTACGAGCAGCCCGACATCGGTAACCCCGTGGTCGGTGCGTTGCTGGTCGCGCCGCCCGATGTCGAGCGCGAGGGGGTTGACGAGCGGCTCGCGCGCTTTGCCCCCGCGCCGCGAGAGACGCTGCCTTTCCCCTCGTTCCTCGCCGCAAGCGAGAACGACCGCTACTGCTCGCTTCGCACCGCGCGCAGGCTCGCCTCGGATTGGGGCGCGACCTTCGCCTATGCGGGCTCGGTCGGGCACATCAACGCGGATTCGGGGATCGAGGACTGGGCCTTCGGGCAGCTGCTTCTCGCCCAGCTTCTGCGCGAGCACCACAGCCGCCATGCAGCGGCAAGCGAAGAGGGGGGTGCAGGGGCACCGCGCCGACGGGCGCGTTTCGCGCGCCTCCCCTGGCTCCACAGCGCCGAAACCAGCGAACACCCGGCCGACCGCTAGGCCGACCTGCTCAAGGCAACAAAAAAGGCGGCACGATCCCCTGTGCCGCCTTCTTGTCCCCGTCCAAGGGTCTCTTGAGGCCCGCCTTACACCATCATTCGGCGGGGCGCACGGTCTTTTCGTCGTCGCGGATGGTGATGCGCACGGTCTCGCCCGAATTGCCCGGGAAATCCGTGAACAGCGCATCCACGAGGTTGGGCACAAGGCGCGGCAGGCGGTTCGAGCGCGACACGGCCTCGGCCCGGCCCTCGAACAGGCGCTGACCGTCGGCGCGGCGGTCGATCTTGACCTCGACGCCGCTGGTGTAGATCGTGTAGCTGCGCACGTCGGGGCCGCCCAGGAAGGGGTCGTTGAAGCCTAAGCCCCAGCCGCCGCCGCCCCAGCCGCCGCCCCAGCCGCCCCAGCCGCCCCAACGGCCCCACGGGCCAAAGCCGACGCCCGGATCGGTGCGTACGCGCTCACGGCCGCCATCGACGCGGTAATCGAAGCGCACCAGCATGTCGGCGGACTCGGGCGAGGCCGCGCGGACATAACCAAGCTGCGTGAGTTCGGCAGCGACGGCATCGGCATAGGTGCCGAACTCGAGTCCGCCGACAAGCTTGGGATCTTCCGCAACGACCGCAAAGGTCTGTCCCGCAGGCGCCGGCAGCGGCACCGCGAAGCGCGAGACATCAGCCTTGAAGGGAGACGGCGCGCAGGCTGCAAGTCCCAGCGCCATGGCTGCGGGCAGGGCGAGGCGGGTGAGAGTTCTGATCGGAGTCATCAAAGGCAACATGGCACAACCTCGGTGTGAAGCCATTGCATTTACAGCAATGGCACGTGAGCGCGATACCGTATTACATGCCCATGAACCGCTATTGAATGCCAGCGGCCTGTTACGCACAGTTCGTCGCAAACGGCTTCGGTCAGTGCCGCACCAGCCCCAGCGCCCGATAGGCGGCATCGAGCGTCGGGATGCCGCGCTCGCGCGCTTTGGCGGCGCCGCGGGCGAGGATGGCGTCGAGGGCTTCGCTATCGTCCTTCAGCGCCACGAAGCGGTCGCGGATCGGGCTCAGTTTTTCGACCAGCAGCTCGGCGAGGGCGGGCTTGAAGCCGCCGAAGCCCTGACCGCCATATTGCGCCAGAACCTCGGCCACGGACTGTCCCGCAAGGGCGGCATAGATGCCCACGAGGTTCCTTGCCTCGGCCCGCCCCTCGAGGCCCGCTTCCTCGGACGGCAGCGGCTCGGGATCGGTCTTGGCCTTTCTGACCTTCTGCGCCATCGTGTCGGCGTCGTCCGACAGGTTGATGCGGCTCATGTCCGAAGGGTCCGACTTCGACATCTTCGCGTTGCCGTCGCGCAAGGACATGATCCGCGCCGCCTCGGCCGGGATGATCGGCTCGGGCAGGGTGAAGACGGGGGCGTCGTCGCTGGCGAAGTCGTTGTTGAACTTCTGCGCGATGTCGCGGGCCAGCTCGAGGTGCTGCTTCTGGTCCTCGCCCACGGGCACGTGGGTCGCCTGGTAGAGCAGCACGTCGGCGGCCTGGAGCACGGGGTAGGTGAACAGCGCCACTGACTGCCCCTCGCGGTTCTTGCCGGCCTTGTCCTTCCACTGGGTCATGCGGTTCAGCCAGCCCATCCGGGCCGTGCCGTTGAGGAGCCACTGGAGTTCGGCGTGCTGGGGCACCTGCGCCTGATTGAACAGGACCGAGCGGTCGGGGTCGATCCCGCAGGCGACCAGCGCCGCCGTCATCTCCAGCGTGCCCGCGTGGAGGCCCGCCGGATCATGCGGCTGCGAGAGCGCGTGGAGATCGGCCAGGAAGAACAGCGCCTCGGAGCCATCCTCGAGCGCATCCTGCATCGCCACCCAGTTGCGGATCGCGCCGAGGTAGTTGCCCAGATGCAGATTGCCGGTCGGCTGGATGCCGGAAACCACGCGCATGTTATTCGACCTCCAGTATCTCGTCGTCGGCCTTGGTGCGGGCCGGCCTGCGCCGCCGTAGCTGGCCGACGAGGCTCTTGTCGAGCGCGCCAAGCGCGAAGGCGGCGGCAAAGAACACCGCACCCCCGGCCGCGACCAGCACCGCCAGCGACCAGATGCGGTCCCACCACGGCCCGCCGTAACGCTCGGCCAGCAGCGGCACCATGTACCACAGCACCCCTGTCATCGCCCCCGTCGCCAGCAGCTGGCGCGCGACCTTTCCGGCCAGCGCGCCGGTGAAGTGGAACCAGCCCCGCCGGTGCAGGATCGCATAGAGCAGCAGGCAATTGAGGCTCGCCGAGGCCGCCGTCGCCCCCGCCAGCCCGACGATGCCGAAGCGCTCCACCACATAGAGATTAAGCGCCACGTTGAAGATCAGCGAGACGAGCGCGGTCCACACCGGCGTGCGGGTGTCCTCGCGCGCGAAGAAGCCGGGGTTCAGCACCTTGACGATCACATAGGCCGGCAGGCCCGCGACCAGCGCCACCACGATGTTCGCCATGATCGCGCCGTCCGCGGGCGTGAAGTTGCCGCCGACGAAGAAGGCCGTGCAGAAGGCGGGCGCGCACACCGCCAGCGCGGCGGCGGCGGGCAGGGTCAGCAGCGTCGCGATCTCGAAGGCATTGCCCTGCAAGCGCTGCGCCTCGGCCGCATCGCCGGTGTGGATATGGCGGCTCAGCATCGGCAGGATCGCCGTGCCCAGCGCGATCCCGACGATCCCCAGCGGCATCTGGTTCAGGCGGTCGGCAAGCTTGAGCAGCGTCAGCGAGCCCTGCGGCAGCGAGGTGGCGAAGAAGGTGTCGACCAGCTGGCTGATCTGGTAGATCCCCGCCCCGAAGGTCGCGGGCAGGATCAGCATCCCCAGCCGCTTCACCTCGGGCGTCAGGCGCGGCAGGGTGACCTTGAGGCGCACGCCCGCGCGCCGGGTCGCCCAGGCCAGATAGGCCAGCTGCAAGGCGCCCGAAAGCGAGACCGCGGCCGCCAGGATATGGACCACCACCACGTCATTGTCCGAGCCTGCGCGCAGGTGATCGCCGATCAGGATGCCCGAAATCAGGCAGATGTTGAGCAGCACCGGTGCAAGCGCCCCCGGCCCGAAGCGCGAGCGCGCATTGAGCAGGCCCGAGAGCATCGCCACCAGGCTGATGAGGCCCAGATAGGGAAAGGTCACGCGGCTCAGGAACACCGAAAGCTCGAACTTGCCCGGAACTGCGGCATATTCGCGTGCCAGCAGCCACACGATCCCCGGCATGGCGATCATGCACAGGGCGCTGAAGGCCAGCAGCACCCAGATGAAGACGCCCAGGACATCATTGGCGAAGCGGTTGGCCGCCTCCTCGCTGCCCGGCTGGCCGTCATGGCCGTGCAGCGCGCGGCTGTAGAGCGGCACGAAGGCGACGCTGAAGGCGCCCTCGGCAAACAGGCGGCGGAAGGTGTTGGGCAGGGTGAAGGCAAGCTGGAAGGCATCGGCGGCAAGCCCTGCGCCAAGCACCCGGGCCAGCAGGATGTCGCGGGCAAAGCCGAACACCCGGCTCACCGCCGTCAGTCCGCCGATCGTGCCGACGTTCCTGATGAGGCTCATCGTGCCAGCCCCCTGCCGGGCACGCGGATCAGGCCTGACCCGTCACCGGCTTGATCGGCTCGCCGCCGGCGGCTTCCTCGGCCCGGCGCGTGGCAAGCTGCTGGGCGTAGAGACCGTTGAAGTCGACCGGATCGACCATCAGCGGCGGGAAACCGGCATCGCGCACGGCATCGGCCACCACGCGTCGCGCGAAGGGGAACAGCAGGCGCGGGGCTTCGGCATAGAGGAAGGCGTGGGCCTGATCCTCGGGCACGTTGCGCATGCCCACGAGGCCGCAATAGGCCAGATCGACCAGATAGACCTTGCCGCGCTGCGAGGTGGCGGTGAGCGTGAGCTTGAGCGTCACCTCGTGAACGTCGGGCTGCACCGGCTCGGCGGCGATGCCGAACTGCACGTCGATCTGCGGCGGTTCGGGCCACTGGAAGACGTCGGGCGCGCTCGGGTTCTCGACCGAGAGGTCTTTCACATATTGCGTGATGATCCCGACGGCGGGCAGGGTGTCGGCGCCGTTGGGCTTGGGGCCATCGCCGGCTGCGGTGTCGAGGTTGGTGAGGACGCCTTCTTCTTCGGCCATGGTCGCGTTCGTCTTTCAAAGTGGGCAACAGGTGGTGCGCGCCGAGCAAGATGCTGCACGCCGCGCCGCGCGAGGGCCGCCTAGCAGGGGCGCACAATTGCCGCAACCGCACCTGCGCGCGCGGCCGGATTTCGGCCCGCGCGGCAACCTATCGGGCGTTGGCGAATTGTAATGAGACCCCATTTAAGGCAGGGTGGGCTCGCCCAGTGTCGTGCGGGCCTTCCCCCCGGCGCAAGCGCCACGTTCGATGATCGGAATTGTGACAGTGCTCGAAATCGTTCTCCTCGCCATGGTCGCCGCCTTTCTCGGCCTGCGGCTCTACTCGGTGCTCGGGCGCCGTGCCGAGCAAGAGGAGGAGCCCGTGCCCCAGCGCTTCGAGGCAGAGGACAAGCCCGCCATTCGCCCGGCTGCCGTGCCCGCGCCGGTGGTGCCGCCGCGCCCTGCGGAGCTGGAAGGCGTGATGCCTGCGGTCGAGCGCGCCCTGCGCGAGATCGCCGGGGCCGATGCCGGGTTCAACCTCGCGCAGTTCGTCGAAGGCGCGCGCGGGGCCTACCGGATGATTCTCGAAGCCTTCTGGAAGGGCGACCGCGAGACCCTGCGCGAGCTGTGCGACGATGATGTCTATGCCGGCTTCATCGCTGCCATCGACGCGCGCGAGGCGGCGGGCGAGACGATGGATAACACGCTCATCCGTATCGAGGACGTGCGGGTCCATTCGGCACTGCTCGACGGGCGCATGGCGCGCATTTCGCTGCTGTTCGTCGCCGATATCGCCGCCGTGACCCGCGACCGCGAAGGCCATGTGATCGCCGGTTCGCTCGACGATGCGATCGAGAGCCGCGACGTGTGGACCTTCTCGCGCAATGTCGGCGCGCGCGATCCCAACTGGCTGCTCGACGAAACCGACGAGGGTTGATCGCCGGGCCAAGCGGCCCTGCGGCCGACGGGGGAGTTGTTGATGCGCGCGGTGCTTGCTGTGGCGATGCTGCTGGCGCTTTCGGCCTGCGGGCGGATCATACCCGAAGGACGGGTGCCGCCGCCTGTCAGCGCGCCGCGTCCGGTTACGCCCGCGCCAGCAGCGCCAGCGGCGCCTTCCGCACCGGCAATCGCCAATGCGTTGCTGGCGGGTGTCGCGCGGGGGCCCTCGGCAGGGACGCTCGGCATCGGCGCGGATGACGCGCGCGCCGCGCTCGCGGCGTTCCGCGAATCCTGTCCGCGCCTGCTCGCGCGCGAGGATGCCAGCGGGCTGACCCGCCGCGAGGAGTGGCAGGCGCCCTGCGATGCTGCGGCGCGCTGGGACGCGGGCCGGGCGCGGTCCTTCTTTGCCGAACATTTCACCCCCGTCCGGGTCGGCGATGGCCAGGCCTTTGCCACCGGCTATTTCGAGCCCGAGATCAGGGGCAGCCGGACCCGCCGTCCGGGCTACGAGGTGCCGGTCTATGCCCTGCCAGCCGATCTGGTGCGCGCCTGGCCCGAGGACGTGCCCGAGGCCCAGCGCACAGGGCGCCCGCCGCTCGGGCGGTATGACGAACAGGGGCGTTTCGTGCTCTATCACGAACGCAGCGAGATCGAGGACGGGGCGCTGGAGGGCAAGGCGCAGGTGATCGCCTGGGCCGCGGACCCGGTCGAGTTCTTCTTCCTCCAGATCCAGGGTTCCGGGCGGCTGCTGACGCCCGAGGGCGAGGTGATCCGCATCGGCTATGCCGGGCAGAACGGGCGCGCCTATACCGGCATCGGTTCCGTGATGCGGGCGCGCGGCCTGCTGGGCGAGGGACCGGGCCAATATGCCGGATCGATGCAGGGCATCATGGCCTATATCCGCGACAATCCGGCAGAAGGCAGCGCGCTGATGCGCGAGAACAAGAGCTGGGTGTTCTTCAAGGTGCTGACCGGGGACGGCCCGCTCGGCGCGCTGGGCGTGCCGGTGCGGCGCGAGAGCGCGGTCGCGATCGATCCCGCCTTCGTGCCGCTTGGCGCCCCGGTGTGGCTCGACCTCGACCGCAGCGAGGCCAATGGCCTGTGGGTGGCGCAGGACACCGGCGGCGCGATCAAGGGTGCGAACCGCTTCGACACCTTCTGGGGTGCGGGCGAGGATGCGCGGGTGATCGCGGGCGGCATGAGCGGGCGGGGCAGGGCGTTCATTCTCCTGCCGCGTGCCGCCGCCGCAAGGCTTGGCGAAGGGCCGCGATGAGAGCGCCGCGCGGGCTGACAACGGGCGAGCAGGCGGCCTGGGCGCACCTGGCCGCCAGCGTCAAGCCGCTTGCCGGGAAGAAGCGGCCCGAGACGCCCAAGCCTGCCCCACCCCCTGCCGCACCTGCCAAGCCCGCCGTGCCGGGAGTGCCGCCGCGCCCGGCCAAGCCGGTCGCCAAGCCAGCCGCCAAGCCGCGCCCGCCGGTGCCGGTTCCGCCGCGCCCCGCTCCCGGAGCGGAGGGTCCGGGCCTCGATTCCCACTGGGACAGGCGGGTCAATGCCGGGCGGCTGGAGCCCGACCTGACGCTCGATCTTCACGGCCACACGCTCGAGACCGCCTATGACCGGATCATGGCCGGGCTCGATCAGGCGAGGGCCATGGGCGCGCGGGTGGTGCTGGTCGTCGCCGGGCGCGAGCGTCCGGTCGATCCGGCCGACCGCATGGCGCGGCGCGGGGCGATCCGGGCCAAGCTGCTCGATTGGCTGGCCGCCAGCCGCCATGCCGGCGCGATCTCCGCGGTGCGCCAGGCCCATATCCGCCACGGCGGGGGCGGCGCGCTCTATCTGATCCTGAAGCGCCGCGTGTGACAGGCGCGTCCAGCGCGGTTCCTGTGCGCACCTGAGCGGCCCCAGGCCCCTTCCAGACCCATTCAGGCCCCCTCCAGACCCCCTCCAGACGC
Organism: Erythrobacteraceae bacterium; assembly: GCA_027486035.1. Lineage (GTDB taxonomy): Bacteria > Pseudomonadota > Alphaproteobacteria > Sphingomonadales > Sphingomonadaceae > Erythrobacter. Next base: position 103,393 of record JAIXPX010000002.1, read on the forward strand.
GTGTCGCTCGCGTGTTTCACGTGAAACACGGGCGGCCCGGCCCGGATCGTGTTGCCTTGCTGGAAACATGGGTGAGGGCAGGATCGTGCCACGCTGCCACCCATGGACCAGTCGATCACGCCCGCCTTGCGGCCAGGTGCAAGGCAGGCGCGGTCACCCTCTCGACGTGGAGAACCAGCTATGAATCTCATCCTGATCATCATCATCGGCGGGATCCTCGGATGGCTCGCCAGCAAGGTGATGCGCACCGACGCCCAGCAGGGCATTTTCCTCAACATCGTCGTGGGCGTGATCGGCGCGCTGCTCGCCGGGTTCCTGATCAATCCGCTGATCGGTGGCGGGACCATCACCCAGGGCGATTTCTCGATTTCGGCGCTGATCGTCTCGTTCCTCGGCGCGCTGGTGCTGCTGGCGATCGTCAACCTGTTCCGGCGCGGTTCGGCTCGCTGATTCTTCAGGAGAAAATGCATAGGAAAAGCTGCTTATGGCCGCCTGCGCGGCCTCGACCCTCGGCCTCGCCGCAGTAGGTTTCGCCCGTTCTGCAGGGGCATCAGCAGACCGCGTCGCCGCCTTCGATGATCATGCGGATCGCTGCCCGGCCGCGATTGATACGGCTCTTGACCGTGCCGAGCTTGCAATCGGCAGCGACGGCGGCCTCTTCATAGGTCATGCCCGCACCCGCGATCAGCAGCAGCATCTCGCGCTGGTTGTCGGGGAGCTGGCTGAGGGCGCGTTCGACGTCCTCGAGGTGGATCCGTGCCTCCTGCTCCGGCTCCTGCACCAGCAGGCGCTCGGCCGCTTCGGGTTCCCAGGTGACCGTCCGGGCCTGCTTGCGCATCGCATTGTAGAACTGGTTGCGCAGGATCGTGAACAGCCAAGGGCGGAAATTGCTGCCCGGCAGGAAGGTGTGGCGCGACGACCATGCCCTGACCATCGTCTCCTGCACCAGATCCTCGGCCATGTCGCCCTGGCGGCACAGGGAGCGCGCGAAGCTGTGCAGCGCCGGCAGCGAGGCGGTCATGTCCCGGGTGAAGGCGTCGAACGCGGGGAGAGGACGCTCGCTGGTATTGATCGGGGCTTGCATGTCTCTCGCACCTTTCCTTCGTGACATCCCCCGGGGCTGTCTTCGACGAGCGTGCGCCGGGGTTCCTTAAACTCGGCAAGGATATGGCGGCAGGTGCGCAGCGGGCGCCGGAAAGCGGGTCAGTGGCCTATCTGAGAGCGGCGGGGCCGCCTTCGTTCCACAAGCAGGCGGACCCCGATCGGAAGGGGACTTTACCGGCCTTGAAAGGACTTCAGAATGCGTATGGCCCTACTCATCGCAGCGAGCGTGCTGGCGACCGCCTGCGGTGGCCGCGATGCCGAAAAAGACCCCCGCCCATCGCTGGGCGGGGGAGTCGTCTTGGGGCAAATGGTCAGGTGAAATGGAAACCTAGGCAGCCTGACCATCCAAAGCCGGAGAGATCGGGAACCCTCGGGCAAGACAAACTCTGCCTGACGCGTTCCATGCACGCTCTAACCTGTGTTGTTTCTTTGACTTTTCTCTGCGGGCCAAGCCCGGACCCTGAAAAAAGCGCCCCGGACCCCTCGGGTCCGGGGCGCCTCGCGCAGTAGCCGACGGGGACGTGTCGGCGCTACGCGGTGCTCAGCTCGTGGACGAGGTGGAGCCGGACTTGCGGCCGCTGCTGCTGCCCGAAGCCGTGCTGCCGCAGCTGCCGGTCGACCTCTGCGAGCCGGTACCGCCTTCGCTGCTGCGCGACTTGCGCCATTCGTCGAACTTGCTGTTGAATTCCTCCTGCGGGCTCTGGCGGCGATCCTTGTGGTTCTGGCTGTCGCGGTCCTGCGTTCGCTCGTTTGCCATTTCGGCTTCCTTTCCGTGGTAGGTCCGGCAAGCGGCTCGCCCGCTGGCCCGGAACCCCGCAAAAAGGTGTCACTCACCAGCCCCGCGCCCCCTATCCTGCATTACCCACGCAGCCCGTCCCGTCCCCGCGCAGCGCCTCTTCACCGAGCGGATATCTCATCGGATAAATCCAACCACATATCGTAAACCGCTGTTGCTCGGGCGATAATTCGAGAAGCTTCCGACTCGGATAAGTACAACAAGCATATCGGGCGGTTCGGCGGCATTGATCGCATGGAGTGAGGAACGGCGAACCGGCGGCATCGTCCGCTTTCAGGCCGGAATGGGTTCCAATCGACGTGTGCCGTAACTTTTGAGTGAGAGAGAAAAAGGTCATTGAGGGATTGTTCGCTCCCGCATCCAACAAAGGAGCACGAAAGTGTCCAACGCCTTCTTGCAACGACTGATGCATTCCGCCGAGCTCAACGAGCAGGAGATCTCCGCAGTCGATGAACTGTGCCGCCAGCCGCGCGAGATCGGTGCCAAGAAGTATCTCTCCCGCGAGGGGGACGAGATGGTGTCCTTCCCGGTGATCCTCAGCGGCTGGGCCGCGCGCTACCAGATCCTGCGCAACGGTGCCCGCCAGATCACCCGGCTGCTGTTGCCCGGCGATGCCTTCTATTTCGATTGCTCGCCCGACGGCATCGCGATCGAGGAAGTGATCACCCTGAGCCCGTGCCGGATCGTCAACATCCTGCATTCCGACATGCGCCGCGTGATCGACCGGTTTTCGGCCGTGGGCGAGGCGATGCGGAGCTACGGCTGCATGGAGAACGCGGTGTTATCCTCGTGGGTCGTCAATGTCGGCCGGCGCGATGCGCTCGAGCGGATGGCGCACCTGATTTGCGAGTCGCACTTCCGCCTGTCTCTGGTCGATCCGAACCTCGGCAACCAGATGTATTTCCCGCTCACGCAGGACGATCTGGCCGACGTGCTCGGGCTGACGCCGGTGCACATCAACCGCAAGCTCCAGCAGCTGCGGCAGGAGGACCTGATCACGCTGCGCTCCAAGCAGCTGACCATCCTCGACCTTCGTACCCTGCAGCAGATCGCCGGGTTCGACGGCGCCTACCTCACGCCGCGCACGTTGGCGGGGCAGGAGCGCGAGGGTCTCAAGGTGGCTGCGGCCTGACACCCGGCCGGTAGTGGATCGCGCTCAGGTCTGGCGGGCCAGCAGGTTCGCCAGACCTGCAACGATTCTGGCCCGGTCGGCCGGCTTGCTGATATAGGCGCTGCCGGCGAGATCCTCGGGCAACATTCCGGCGTCATAGCCGGTCAGGAACAGGAACGGGATCCGGCTGCGCTTCAGCTCGCGCGCGAAATCGAACGAGAGGCCGCGCCCGAGATTGATGTCGATCAGCACCGCGTCGATCCCGCCATCGGCCACCAGCGCCTCCAGATCGGGCACGGATGCCGTCACCTTGATGACGGTGGCGTCGGCGTCTTCGAGCGTGTTCTTGCTGTCGTGGGCCTGGTAGTAATCATCCTCGAGGATGACGATGCGGCAGCCGGAAAGCGGTCGTTCGGTCATGACGTTCGTCCTCCTCAGGTTCGCGTGTCGAGAATGCTGCCGGCATCGGTCAGCGGGAAATCCAGCTGGACCAGCACGCCGGTGTCGTGGACCGCAAAGCTGCCCTGGCCCTCCAGCTCGTAAGGAACCCGCTCCTCGATGAGCCGCCGCCCGAAACCCTTGCGCTTGTTCCTGGTCTTGCCGCGCGGAGCCGTTTCCTGCCAGCGCAGCGACACCCAGGTCTTTTCCTGCTTTTCGCTCGTCGACCACACGATGCGGATGTAGCCGGTGTCGCCGAGTGCCCCGTATTTCACCGAATTGGTGGCGAGCTCGTGGATCGCAAGCGTGACGATTTCGGCTGCCTGCGACGACAGCGCCACTTCGGGCCCTTCGACATGGCACATGTCGGGCTGGACGGCGTGGACCACCAGCTCCTCGCGCACCAGCTCCGACAGGTCGACACTGCGGCCGGGCGAGCGGGTGAGCGTGCTCTGCGTCCGGCCCATGGCCTGAAGCCGCCCGATGAGGTGATCGACATAGTCGTCGACGTTGCGGTGGCTGGACGCCGATAGCCGCGCAACCGATCGCACCATGCCGATCAGGTTGCGCACCCGGTGCTGGAGCTCGGCCACGAGCAGGCGTTGCCATTCCTCCTCGCGGCGGCGCTGGGTGATGTCGATCATGGCCCCGAGCATCCGCAGCGGCTGGCCCTTCTCGTCGTAGAGGAACCGTCCGCGCGCTGAAACCCAGCGGATCTCGCCCGTCGGCTGCACGATGCGGTATTCGTTGACGTAATCCTCCCCGCTGTGCATCGCCAGCTCGACCTTGCGATCGCAGGTCTCGCGGTCATCGGGGTGAACGCGTTTGGCCCATAGCGCATAGGTCGGGATCACCTCCCCGACCTCATAACCTTCCATGCGGAAGTGTTCGTCGGACCAGATGAGCTCGCCGGTCTCGACGTTCCAGTCCCACATCCCGACCTTGCCGATCTCGCTTGCCATCAGCAACATCTGCGCACCGTGGGCGAGCTGCTGTTCGGTCTGGCGCCGGGCAGTGATGTCGGTCGCCATGCCGAACCATTCGGTGATGGCGCCGTCCTCCCCCAGCACCGGCACGGCGCGCGAGGACAGCCAGCGGACCACACCATCACCGGTGCGGACGCGGGTTTCGACATTGAGCGGTGATCGGCGCGCGATCGCATCGTCGATCACCGCGCGGACCATCGCGCGGTCGCTTTCCAGCACGAAGCGTTCGATCCAGTCGCTTTCCTCGCAGAAATCGCCGAGCAACTGCTCGCCGCCGACCTGCTCTATCAGGGTTCCCTCGGGGTTCATCCGGAACAGGAGGTCCGAGCTCGCCGCGATGAGCGTCCGCAGCCGGTTCTCGCTGTGGCGCAGCGCGGTCTCGACCAGCTTGCGTTTGCCGACGTCTTCAAAGAGCACGCCGATCTGGTAGGGGGGCGCCTTGCCGATGGGGAAAGCGAAAACGTCGAACCAGCGGTTCATCGCCGGCGATTCGCTTTCGAACCTTTCGGCGATACCGGTTTGCGCGATGCGGCCATAGGTCTGGGGCCAGAGGTCTTCGATATCCGGCTCCAGCTCGCGCATCGTCTTGCCGACCGCATCGCGCAGGCCCGTCTGCCCGAGGAAGGCATCATTGGCTTCGATGAAGCGATAGTCGTGGCCCTTGCCGTCGGCACCGAAGATCACCTCGATGATGCAGAAGCCCTCGTCGATGGCGTCGAACAGCAGCTTGTAGCGCGCATCCGCCTCGAGTTTCCTCGCGAGCGCGGCGTGCTCGGCGGAGGCATCGCGCAGCGTCGCCATCACCGCCCGGCGCGCGCCGAAGGTGATCGGGCTCAGAGTGGTTTCATAGGTGTTGTCGTCTTCGGAGCCCTTGCGGATCACCGTCAGGGGGCTCCCGCTGGCAAGCACCTGGGCGAATTCGTCCATCCACAGCGGTGCCATCTCCGGCCAGCGTGTGCGCAGGGTCTGTCCGACAACATTGGTCAGACCGAGAAATTCGCCGATCCGGCGGTTGGCCGCGAGGCAGCGCCAGTCGATGATCGCGCCATCCCCGCCGAACACCGGCTCGAGAATGCAGGCAGCATCCGGCATGGCATCGAAGGCCGCGCCGAACAGGGTCTCGTCAGTTAGGTGAGGACTGTCCGCCATGCGCTATTCTTCCGCCCCGGCGGACATAGATGATCAGGATCGAAACCCGCCTAACATAAGTTATCCGGGCAAGGGGCGTTCGCCCTGTAACCAGGGATAATGACTGTCTTGAGGGCGCAAGCAAAGTCTTTTGCGCCAGAGGGTGACGACTTGCGACACACCAGAGGACCCTTCGAGATGCGCATGATCCTGAGCCTGTTCGCCCTTGGCGCCGCTGCCTATGTCCTGTCACGCAAACGCCCGGACCAGGGCCATGACAGCCGCGCCGCTTTCGCCTCCGGCGAGCCTGCGGGAGGCGCGCACCCCGTGCGCAACGCTGGCCCTGACGCAATGCGCGACGCGCCGCAGAACCGCTGGTCCGAGGTCGACGAGGCGAGCGACCAGAGCTTCCCCGCCAGCGATCCACCGGCCACCTATTGAGGCCGCTAATCTGCGTTAAAGCGCCGGGCTCGCGCTTCGCCTTTCTGGATGAGAGGCCTCTCGGCTTTCGAGAGCCGACCGAAGGTGAGCGCGATGACGACATTGACTGCCGCAGGGATCGAGCCGCTTTTCCGCTTGCTCGGCCGTTACATGCCGCTCGACGAGGCAGACCGGGCGGCGCTGTCGGTGCTCGAGGTCGGCCCGATCTGCCAGCGCGATCCCCGCCACGATATCGCCCGTGAAGGAGAGAGCCCGTCGGCGGTGCGCCTGCTCGTGTCGGGCTGGGCGTGTCCCTACAAGGACCTGCCCGACGGGCGGCGGCAGATCGTCGGCTTTTTCCTGCCGGGCGATTTCTGCGATCTCAACATCTACATCTTGCGGGAGATCGACCATTCGATCGGGGCGCTGACGGCAGTGCGCTATTACGAGATCCAGCCGCAGCAGTTCCAGGCCGTGATCGATGAGCGCCCCCACCTGCTGCGCGCGCTGCTGTGGCACGAGATGGTGACCTCGGGCATCCAGCGCGAATGGCTGCTGTCGATCGGCCAGCGCTCGCCGCTCGAACGGCTCGCGCACCTGTTCGTCGAGCTTTACTACCGGCTCCAGGCGGTGGGGCTGGCGACCGGTCTCCGCTTCGATCTGCCCATCACCCAGAACCACCTCGCCGAAGCCAATGGCCTCAGCCTCGTCCACCTCAACCGCACGCTTCAGGAGATGCGCCGCGAGGGGCTGATCGAGCTGGCCGACCGGCGGCTCAGGATCACCGATCTCGACCGGCTGAAGCAGGTCGCGATGTTCAACAGCAACTACCTCCACTTCAACCGCAAATAGGCTGGCCTAGAGCGGCGGGAGCGGCTGGGCGGCGAAGCCCCAGCCCTTGAGCTGGTGATCGTGCCCAGACGCTCGCCGTCGAGATCGTAGACCGCAGTGCCCTCGACCTTGCTCGAGGCGATGAGTTCGCGGGTTTCGTCGGTGTTGATGGATTGGCCCATGGCTTGTCCTCCTTTGCTTAAGGCAAGGGGAAGGCTGGGGGCCGGCGAGGCGGAGGGCACGCACATAGGACAGGCGGGAACCGGCCGGGCGCGCCGGGCGCTTCGAGCCGCCCGCAGGTTGCGACGAGGCCGCCGCCAGCGGCCCCCTCCGCCGGACACCCACGGCGCAGCACCTTCCGGCGAAGACCGTCACAAAGATCGGAAGGTGGCGGAGACGGAGGGATTCGAACCCTCGGTACCCTGATAGAGTACGGTTCCTTAGCAGGGAACTGGTTTCAGCCACTCACCCACGTCTCCGGGCACATCGCTTGGCTGTGAGGGCGGCGCTATAGTCGTCCCTTTGGCCAGCGGCAAGGTGGGGACGACAAAAAAGCCGCGCCTCTCGGGCGGGCGGAGTGGCCGGCTGCGGTTCTGCGCCGGTTCAGCCTTGCAGGCCTAGCCCGGTAACGGTTCGTCGTAAATCCGATTCGGTCCGGCGACGAGCCGTTGCACGCGGCAGGCATTGGGACTCTCCACGAGCCTGTGGTGTTGTGGGCCGGAATGCGGCTGCGAAAGGCTGATTGATGCGTGTGATCGACGAGCGGTTTTCGACGTTTCGCCAGGGTTTGTCCGGGCTGTTCATCGCGGGCCTCGCCGCGCTCGCGCTTGCCGCTCCGGCCTCAGCGCAGGATCTCGAGAAGGTCGATCCCGATGCCGCCATGACCGATCAGGGCATTGATGCCGACCTTGCCACACCCGCGCCCCCCGCGCCCGCACCGGTCGATCCGACTGCCACGTGGAGCGAGGCTCCCGCGGCCACCGGCGAGATCGCGCCTGCCCCCGGCGTGGAAGCCGCGTCCTCTGTCACCCCGGCCGCTCCCGCGGCCAGCTCCGACACCTATGGGGAGGATGACCTGATCGGCGCAGCCGAAGGCGTGTTCGGCAAGGGCGCGGAAGGTCTCGCCAAGATGATCGAGGACCTGCTCAAGAAGCAGGGGCGGCCCATCGGGTACATCGTCGGGCGCGAGGCGGGCGGGGCCTTCATTGTCGGCGCGCGCTATGGCTCGGGCACGCTGCATCACAAGGTCGAGGGGACGCGCAAGGTCTATTGGACCGGGCCCTCGGTCGGCTTCGATGTCGGCGCCAATGCCGCCAGCACCTTCGTTCTGGTCTACAATCTCTACGACACCGAGACGATCTTCAACCGCTTCCCGGCGGGCGAGGGGCAGGCCTATCTCGTGGGCGGCCTCAACGCGAGCTACCTCAGTCGCGGGGATGTGGTGCTGATCCCGATCCGCGTCGGGGCAGGGCTGCGGCTCGGGGTCAATGCGGGCTACATGAAGTTCTCCAAGGAGCAGAAGTGGGTGCCCTTCTGAGGGCCTGATTTCCCCGCTGCATACGAAAAGCCGGTTGCGATAAGCTCACGCGCGGGCCATGCGCGCGGTGCCATGCTAGACCGACTCAGCCCCCAGGCGCCCGATGCGCTGCTCGCCCTGATCCGCCTCCACGCTGCCGATCCGCGCAGCGACAAGATCGACCTCGGCGTCGGTGTGTACCGCACCGAGCAAGGCGCGACCCCGGTCTTCGCCGCCCTCAAGAAGGCCGAACAGGTTCTGCTCGATACGCAGGAGAGCAAATCCTACCTCGGCCCGGAAGGCGACATGGGCTTCGTGACGGCGCTGATGCCCTACATCTTCGGCGCGCGCGACCCGGCGATGGGTGGCCGCGTCCAGGGAATGCAGACCCCGGGCGGCACGGGCGCGGTGCGCCTCGCGCTGGGCCTCGCCGCCAAGGCGGGCGTCAAGCGCGTCCACATGGGCGTGCCGTCCTGGCCCAACCACGCGCAGATCCTCGCCGATCTCGGGCTCGAACTCGCCCCCTTCGAACACGCTAACCCCGACGGGACGGCGAACCTCGACGCGGTGCTCGGCGCGATCAAGGCGGCGGGCCCGGATGAGGCGGTGCTGCTCCACGCCTGCTGCCACAACCCGACCGGGATCGACTACACTGCGGACCAGTGGAGCGCGATCGCCCAGGCTTTCGCCGCCAGCGGCACCTTTCCGATCATCGATTCAGCCTATCAGGGGCTGGGGCACGGCATGGAGGAGGACGCGGCCGGGATGCGCGCTGTGCTCGCCGCCGTTCCGGAAGCCTTTGTGGCGCATAGCTGCGACAAGAACTTCGGCCAGTACCGCGACCGTGTCGGCGCCTTCTATGTCATGGCGAAGGAGCCGGGCGCGCTCGACACCGCCTTCTCCAACGCCAACGCGCTCGCCCGCGCGGCATGGTCGATGCCGCCTGACCACGGCGGTGCGGCGGTGCGGATCGTGCTCGAAGATCCTGCCATGACGCAGGAATGGCTCGCGGAGCTCGACACGATGCGCGCGCGGATGCGGCAGGTGCGCGACGCGCTCGCCGCGGCGGGTCGCGCCGGCCGGATCGACCTCACCCCGCTCGGCACGCAGAACGGGCTCTTCTCGATGCTCCCCGTCACCAAGGAGGAGGTCGCCCGCCTGCGCGAGGAGCACGGCATCTACATGGCCGCCTCCGGCCGCATCAACATCGCCGGGCTGACGATGGCGAACCTGCCCAGGTTCGTCGCTGCCCTCGCGGCAGTGGCAGGCTAGGCACGCGCGCCGTGCTCGACCGCCAGCCCGTGCTGGAAGGCGAGTACGTCCACCTGCGGCCGCTCGCGCCGGGGGACTGGGACGCGCTCTTCGCCGTCGCCTCGGACCCGCTGGTCTGGGAACAGCACCCCGCGCATGACCGCTGGCAGGAGCCGGTGTTCCGCGCCTTCTTCAATGATGCGCTGGCCAATAAGGGTGCGCTGCTGGCGCTCGACGCGCAGACCGGCGCGGTGATCGGCTCCTCGCGTTTCCAGGGGCTCGAGGAGGCGAATGGAGGCTCCGTCGAGATCGGCTGGACCTTCCTTGCCCGCTCGCATTGGGGCGGCAGGCACAACCACGATATGAAGCGCCTGATGCTCGCCCATGCGCTGGCGCGTATCGCCGAGGTGCGCTTCATGGTGGGCGAAACCAACACCCGCTCGCGCCGCGCGCTGGAAAAGATCGGCGCGGCTCTCACCGACCGGCGCGAGGACCGGGTGATGGCGGACGGCGCGGTGATCGCGCACCTGACCTACGTCATGACGCGCGAGAGCTTCGCGGCGGGGCCGCTGGCGAGGTGAGATTGGCGCCGTTCGCCGCACCCCGTCCGGGCGGCGGCTGACGGCATCGCGGTGCCTTACCGCGTTGCGGCGAGCCCCTGCATCCGCTTGAGGTAACGTGCCAGCACGTCAATCTCGAGATTGACCTGATCGCCCTCCTTCAGCGCGCCCAGCGTCGTCACCGCGGCGGTGTGGGGGATGATGTTGAGCAGGAAGTCGCACGTGCCGTCGGACCGGTCGCGCACGGCGTTGACGGTCAGCGACACGCCGTTGACGGTGATCGAGCCCTTCTCGGCGATGAAGGGGGCCATCTCGGCGCGGGCGCGGATCGTGACCTGCCAGCTGTCGCCCTCGCGCGCGACGCGCACCACCTCGCCGACCGAATCCACGTGGCCGGTGACGATGTGCCCGCCAAGCTCGTCGCCGAGCCGGAGCGAGGGTTCGAGGTTGAGCTGCGCGCCCGCGTTCCACATGCCCGGCACGGTGCGGCTGACGGTCTCGCCCGAGAGGTCGACGTCGAACCACGCATCGCCCGCCGTGCCGCCGCGCTCGACCACGGTGAGGCACACGCCCGAGCAGGCGATCGAGGCGCCGATGTCGATCCGCGCCGGATCGAGCGGGGCGGCGATGCGCAGCCTGAGGTCGCCGCGTTGCTCGGCGGCGGCGATGGTGCCGATGGCGGTGACGATGCCGGTGAACATGGGGCTGGTGGTCCTCTGGGGTCTAACGGATGCGCCAATAGGCGGCGAAGCTGTCGCTGCCAAGCTGGCGGCGTGTCGCAAGGCGCCAGCGGCCATGGGCATCCTCGAGGCGGGCGAGGCCCAGGGGGCCGAGTCCTCGCTTGCCCTCACCGATCACGATGGGCGCGGTGTAGAGGTGGAGCTCGTCCACCAGATCGGCCGCGAGGAAGGCGGCAGCGGTGACTGCGCCGCCTTCGACATAGAGGTATTGCACGCCCTCCAGCCCGGCAATGGCCTCGGGGGCAGGCAGGGCGGTGGTGCCCTCGGGCGCGGGGCCGCAGGTCAGCACGATGCGTTGCGGCGAGCGCGCCTCCAGTCCCGGCAGGCGCACATCGAGGCGCGGCGCATCGGCGCGCCAGGTGCCGCCGCCCACGAGGATCGCGTCGTTGCGGGCACGCTGGGCATGGACATGGGCGCGCGCCGCCTCTCCGGTGATCCAGCGGCTTGTCCCGTCTGCCAGCGCGATGCAGCCATCCAGCGAGGTCGCAAGCTTGAGCGTGACCCACGGCCGCCCGAGCCTCTGGCGGGAGAGGAAGCCGGAAAGGCTGGCAGCAGACGCGGCGTCATCGAGCAGCGTGACCGCGATCCCTGCCGCCTCCAGCCGCGCCAGCCCCTTGCCCGCCGTGCGCGGATCGGGGTCGTGCTGGCCGATCACGACCCGCGCCGGGCGGGCGGCGGCCACAAGGTCGGCGCAGGACGGGCCGCGCTCCGAGCGGTGGGCGCAAGGCTCGAGCGTGACGTAGAGCGTGGCCCCGGCCACCACCTCGGGCGCAAGACCCGCCAGCGCCACCGCCTCGGCATGGGGCCGCCCGCCCGCCGCAGTCCAGCCGCGCGCGATCACGCGGCCCTCGCGCACCACCAGAGCGCCCACGGCGGGATTGGGCCGGGCGAGCGGGCGCGCGCGCCCGGCAAGGCGCGCCGCCGCCGCCATCCAGTCTTGGTCGGTAGGGAGCGTGGCTGTGGCTATTGCCCGGGGCCTTCCGTGGCGAGCGCCCTGGCGTTCGCATCGAGGCGCCGTTTCGCGGCAGCCGCCTCGGCGGCGCGTTCGGCCTCGGCCTCGCGCTCCATCGTCTCCACGTCCATGCCTGCCGCCCTGCCGAGCGCCTTGTACATGTCGCGCTTGCGCCCCTGGATCCGCGCTTCCTCGGCCGCGCGCAGGTCCTTGATCTCCTGATTGGCGCGGTTCTCCGCCGCGATCTCGGCATCGCTGCGCCCGTCCGCCAGCGTGGTGATATATGCGATCCGCGGCCGCTCGGGCTCGGCATAGTACTGCTGTTCGAGCGCCCAGCCGAGGATCCCCGCGATCGGCAGCACCGACAGCCCCAGGATCGGCCAGCGATAGGGGTTGGGGCGCCGGATCTCGTTCCAGAAATCGACGAGGCCCGGAGCGGGATTGAATCGCGACTGGGAGAGCGGCTTGCGGGGCATGGCTGCCAATATAGGCCCGCGCGGCGCGAACGCCAGATGCTTGCGACTAGCCGAAGGCGGCATAGAGGCTGCGCCCGTGCTCCTTGAGCCAGCGGTCCGCCGCCGCGATCTCGCCCTCGAAGATCCGCGCCAGCAGGGCGTGGAAGGCGGGCGAGTGGTCGAAATGGACGAGATGCGCGACCTCGTGGGCGACCACCGAGCGGCGCACGAAATCGGGCGCCTGGACCAGCCGCCAATTGATGCGGATGCGGCTCTTGTCCGAGCACGAGCCCCAGCGCCGCTGCGCGCGGGTCAGCCCGATCGGCACCGGATCGAGCCCGGCGGCCTGGCAATATTCGCGCATGTCGGCCTCGGCGAGGCGCAGCGCCTCGTTCTCGAGCCAGCGCCGCAGCCGCGCCTCGAGACCGGGTTCCGGGCCGCCGATGCGCAGGTCTTCGCCCTCGATCGCGGGCCGGCGCGGATGGCGCGCATCCCAGTCGAGGCGCAGTGTCCCGCCGCGATAGCGCAGTTCGCCGCCCGGCGCGGGGGCGGCGCGCTGCGGCATCCTGGCGAGCTGCTCGGCGAGCCAGCCGGCGCGCGAATGGGCAAAGGCGATCGCCTCGCGCCCCTCGGCCCAGGCCGGCAGGGTGATGCGCACCTCGCTGCCGTCAGGCGCCAGCCGCAGCGTCAACCGCCGGGCATGGCGCATCCGCTTCAGCACGATCGGCACCCGCGTGCCCCCGAGCTCGATCTCCGGATCGAGCGGCCGCTTGACCGAGGCACCGCGCAGCCAGTCGATCACGCCTCGACCTCGCTCTGGCTGTCCCACTGCGCGCGCGGGCCCGGCCACGCGGTGATATGGTGCTCCATCGGCCCGGCATCGACCTCGCTCACCACCCGGCCCACCACCGAAACCCCGGCGCGGCGCACGGCATCGCGATCGCCCGAGACGAGGTAGTGCCAGTCCGGCAGTTCCTGCCCTTCGTTGCGCAGGCGATAGGCGCAGGTCTGCGGCAGCCAGTTCACCTGCTCGACGATCCGCAAGGTGAGGCGCAGGCAATCGGGCACGAAGGCCTTGCGGTTGCGATAGTCCGAACATTGCGCGGTCCGCGTGTCGAGCAGGCGGCAGGCGATGTTGGTATCGAGGATCTCGCCGGTGTCCTCGTCCTCGATCTTGTGCAGGCAGCAGCGGCCGCAGCCGTCGCACAGCGCCTCCCATTCGGGCCTGGTGAGCTCGCCCAGCGGCAGCTCCCAGAAGCGCTCCCTCAGCTCACCCATCGTTCCAGTTCCGCCGCCACCGCCTGGGCACCCTGATCGGCGGGCAGGGTCGCGATCGGCGCGCCATCGGGGCCGAACAGATAGACGATGCGGGAATGATCGACGAGATAGCCGCCGCCCGGCTGCGCCTCGCCCTTGGCATGGGCGACCGCAAAGGTCTTGGCCGCGGCGTCGACCTGTTCGCGGGTGCCGGTAAGGCCGACCACGTCGGGCGAGAAGGCGGCGGCAAATTCGCCGACCACCTGCGGCGTGTCGCGTTCCGGATCGAGCGAGATGAAGATCGGCACGATCTTCGCGGCAAGGCCGGCATCCCTGCCCTTGAGCAGCTTCAGGCCCTGCGCCACGCGCTGCATGTCGGTGGGGCAGATGTCGGGGCAGAAGGTGTAGCCGAAATAGACGATCCGGTACTTGCCGGCAAAATCGCCCCAGCGCACCGGCTGGCCCTTGCTGCCTGTCAGGGTGAAATCGCCGCCGATGGCAGCGCCGGCGAGCGGCGGTTCGGGCGGCGGCGAGGCCGCGCCGCCGCATCCGGCCAGCGCCAGCGCGAGCGCAATTGCGACAAGATTGGCGGCGGAAGGCTTGTTGCTGCGGTTCATGCTCTGCTAACTGGCTGCTTGCGAAGGGGCGCCAAGCCCCCGTGTCCTGCCTCACGCCCGGTGTTTGGCAGGTATTGCGAAAGGATCAAACCTTGGTTCCCGATGTTTTGCGCAAGTTAGGACTTCGCGGCGCGATTGCCAGCCTTGTCGTGCCGGTGTTGGCGCTCTCGCTCGGTGTGCCGGCCGCCGCGCAGTTCCAGTCGGAAGGCTACCAGTTCCTCGAGGCGGTCAAGGACCGCGAGGGGAACAAGGCCACCGACATGCTCAACAAGCCCGGCAACCAGCTGATCAACACCCGCGACATCACCAGCGGGGATACCGGCCTCCACCTCGTCATCGCCGATGGCGATATCTTGTGGACCCGCTTCCTGCTCCAGCGCGGGGCCGATCCGAACATCAAGAACAAGAAGGGCGAAACCCCGCTCCAGCGCGCGGTCGCGCTCGATTTCACCGAAGGGGTCGCAGCGCTGCTCGGCAATAAGATCAAGGCCAACGTCAATGTCACCGATTCGACCGGGGCGACGCCGCTGATCACCGCCGTGATCGGTCGCCGGGTGGCGCTTGTCCGGCTACTGCTCGCAGGCGGTGCCGATCCGGACCGCACCGACAACACCGGCCGCTCCGCACGCGATCACCTCAACCAGATGAGCAACAACACGCTGCTCAAGCAGGAGTTCGATGCCGCCGACAAGAAGCGGACCGACGCGGGAACCAAGAAGAACTACGGGCCTTCCTTCTGACATGACCGAAACACCCACCGCTTTGGGCGATCTGACGCTCGACGAGCTGCGCCTCGCGCTCGCCCCCGACATTGCCGCCTCCGCGATCTTTGACGGCTGGACCGAGACCGCGCTGGTCGCCGCTGCCGAGATGGCCGGGGCCGATGTCGACGTGGCCAAGCTCGCCTTCCCGGGCGCAAGGCCGATGGACATGATCGAGGCGTGGATCGCCAGCGTCGATCAGGCGATGGAGGCCGAATGGCCGGCCGAACGCCTCGCTGCGCTCAAGATCCGCGAGCGGATCCGCACGCTGGTCGCCTTCCGCCTGGAGGCGGTCGCCCCTATCGACGAGGCGGTGCGCCGCGCGCTGGCGGTGATGGCCCAGCCGCAGAACGCCGCGCGCGCGCTGAAGCTCGGCTGGCATTCGGCTGACATCATGTGGCGCCTCGCGGGCGACACCGCGACCGATTACAACCACTACACCAAGCGCGCGATCCTTGCGGGCATCTATTCGGCGACGCTGGCGGTGTTCGTGAACGATGATTCGGAAGGCAAGGCCGCGACCCACGCCTTCCTCGAACGCCGCATCGACGGGGTGATGAAGTTCGAGAAGGCCAAGGCGCAGTTCGTGGGCAAGGACCGCGAATGGCCGAGCCTGACGCGCTTTCTCGGGCGACTGAGATATCCGGCGCGGTAGGCCGCTCCGCATCCTCAACGAGGTTGGTCGGTGAAAACGCCCTTCTCATACGTGCGCCCGTCCCCTCTCTCCCCTATTGCCTGTGACGGATTCGCGGCGCATCCTGTGCAGCCGGGGTCAAGACATTGACGGGAAGGACATTTCGATGGCGGGTTCGCTCAACAAGGTCATGCTGATCGGCAATCTGGGTGCTGACCCGGAAATCCGCACCTTCAACAATGGCGGCAAGGTCGCCAACCTGCGCATCGCCACCTCGGAAAGCTGGAAGGACCGCCAGACCGGCGAGCGCAAGGAAAAGACCGAGTGGCACACCGTGGCGATCTTCTCCGAAGGCCTCGTCAGCGTGGTGGAGCGCTACCTCAAGAAGGGCAGCAAGGTCTTTGTCGAAGGCAAGCTCCAGACCCGTAAGTGGCAGGACCAGAACGGGCAGGACCGCTACAGCACCGAGATCGTCATTCAGGGCATGGGCGGCACGCTGACCATGCTTGATGGAGCGGGTGGCGGCGGCGGTGCCGGTGGCATGGGTGGCATGGGTGGCGGCGGGGGTCGCGCGGGCGGCGGCAGCTACGGCGGCGGTGGCGGCTGGGATCAGGGCGGCGGCGCGTCGGGCGGCGGCGGGGCTCCGGCCGGCGGCGGCTACGACGATCTCGACGACGATATTCCGTTCTGACAATCCGGGCTATCGCGGGAATTCGACCCGCTCCGGATTTGACGTTCGTTCTGGCAGGGTTTTGGCGCCTGCCAGGATAGCCTCTGCGCGCGCCAGACCCCCGCTAGACCCCCGCTAGACCCGTTCAGGCCCGCGCCGGAAGCGGTGTTTCACGTGAAACACGTGCCGGCGCGCGCCGACTAGTCCTTTTTCAATCCCGCCAGCAGATCGGCGAGGGGGCCGCGGACCTCGTCCTCCTGCACGATCCCGGCAGCTGCGCGCGCGGCATCGGCCCCGGGCCCCTCGGCATAGGGATCGATGGCAAGCCCCAGCGTCTGCGCCACCGCTTCGCCGAGGTCGAACATGTCGCCCGCAAATTCGATCTCGTCGCAGTCATCCGCTTCGAGCTCGATCTCTTCATCGGGAGTGGCGGGACGCTGATTTTCCTCGATAAATCTGAGGTCGACCGGCTCGTCGATGGTGACCGGAAAGTCCTCGCCCGAGATCGCGCAGGGCTGCATGATCGCGGCCCGGAGCCGCCCCGTCGCCCGGATCGCGCGGGGCTTCTGTTCGAGCATCACCTCCGCACGCAGGCTCTCGACCGCGCCGAGCCCGAAGCGCAGCGCAAGCGCGGCGCGCTCGGCCTCGCTCGCCTCGATCACCACCGCGCCCGCGGGCAGGGGCCGCGCCTTGATCATGCGGGTGAGTTCGGCAGGGGGGAGGGGAGCGGCGGTCACCAGATGGCACTCGCGCTGATCATTTCCGCGTCGGAGAAACGGTTCAAGCGATTGAAAAACTTCATCATACGCTCGGTCACGGCAGTGGTCGAGGCGGCCTCGTCGGCCCCCTCGGCGAAGGTGACGTTGCGCGCCACTGCTCCGGCGAGCCGCTCCGCATCGCCCGCGTTGAGGGCGCCGCGATAGGCCCCGAGCCGCCCGCCGAGCACGCTCATCAGCTTGCCGATGCGCTTGCCGACGACCACGTCATTGACCCCGAACTCGCGGAGCTGGCCGTCCATGTCCTCGACGAACAGCTCGGCCAGCAGCGCGCTCTCGGCGCGCAGGTCCGAAGCCTCGAGCCGGACCATCACCGCGCTCAGCACGGCGGTGATCATGTCGAAGCGCCCCGCAACCGAGTCCGCAACGCCGCACTCGGTATAATAGGCCGGATCGCGGGCCAGCTCGATCACGCGGTGCCACAGCGGACGCACCCCCTCGCGCGGGTCCGGAGCGGTGCCGAGCAGGCGGGAGAGAAGGGACATGGGACGGAAAGCCTTTCGTAAACCGGGCCGCGCTCCAACAGGGAGAGGCACCGCGCTCGTTACGCCAACGCTTGGCAAGCGGATGCGTTCAACCGCCATTAAAGCGCCGCTTGCCATCGCTTTGCCATATGGTGCGTTGCAAGCGCGCGCCTAGCCCCTTAAAGCGTCCCGCCCAAGGGACAAGAGCGCGGCGCGCAAGGATTACGGGACGGACACGGTTTGGCGCAGATCAAGGTTAGAAAGCACGGGGCAGGCGCGATGGAAATCTTGCGCGGGATGCGAGGGTTGCTCCTGCTCGCCGGTGGTGCGGTGCTGCTGCCGGCCTGTTCCTCGATCCAGGAATCGCGCGGCTATATCATCGATCCGCTGCTGACCGAGGCGGTCCAGCCCAGGATCGACAACCAGCAATCGGTGGAAAGCACGCTCGGCCGTCCGACCTTCACTAGCCAGTTCGGCACCCCGACCTGGTACTATGTCTCGAGCATCACCGGCCAGCGCCCCTTCAGCCGCCCGCGCATCCGCAATCACAGCGTTATCGCCGTGCAGTTCGATGCCGCCGGCCGGGTGGTCAAGGTCGATCGCACGGGGATCGAGCAGGTCGCCTTCCTCGATCCCAACGGCGACAAGACCCCGGTGCTGGGCCGCGAGCGCAGCTTCCTCGAGGATCTGTTCGGCAATATCGGCCAGGTTGGCGGTGCGGGGCTGCCGGGCGGGGCGCCCGGGACGGGGCCGAACGGGCAGTAAGCCGCTTGAAGGCTTTGCCCCGCGCGCCATATTGGCAGGCATGAGCAACGATCCCTCGGCCCACGGCCTCATCCAGTGGCACGGCACAACCATCATCGGCGTCCGGCGCGGCGGCACCACCGTCATCGCGGGTGACGGGCAGGTCTCGATGGGCAACACCGTGATGAAGCCCAATGCGCGCAAGGTCCGGCGGATCGGCAATGGCAGCGTGATCGCCGGTTTCGCCGGAGCCACGGCCGATGCCTTCACCCTGTTCGAGCGGCTGGAGAAGAAGCTCGAACAATATTCCGGCCAGTTGATGCGCGCCTCGGTAGAGCTCGCCAAGGACTGGCGGACGGACAAGTATCTGCGCAACCTCGAGGCGCTGATGATTGTCGCCGACAAGGACACGCTGCTGGTCCTCACGGGCAATGGTGATGTTCTCGAGCCGGTGGGCGAGATCGCCGCGATCGGATCGGGCGGGAATTTCGCCCTCGCCGCCGCGCGTGCGCTGGCCGATTATGAGAACGATGCCGAGACCATCGCGAGGAAGGCGATGGCGGTCGCGGCGGAGATCTGCGTCTTCACCAACGGCAATTTGACGGTCGAGACGGTTTAGGCCTATCCGCACTTGCGCCTTCAGTCAGGGGCAGGGACGGGGCTCGTAGCAAGACCATGATCGAGGACAGGCCGCGCAGCGCGGACAAGATCGCCGCGATCCAGCTGCTGCGGGCGCTGGCCGCGCTGACCGTCGCTGCCGGGCACATCGCCTTCGCTTTCGCCGATCATTTCCCGGGCGGGCTCGGCATCCCCGTTGACTGGCGGGCCGAGCGCGAAAGCCAGCTTGCGGTGATGCTGTTCTTCATCGTCTCGGGCTACGTCATGGTCCATGCCGCCTGGAACCGTTTCGGCGCGCCGGGTGCGACGAGGGAGTTCTGGCGGCGGCGCTTCATCCGCATCATGCCGCCATACTGGCTGGCCAGTGGTCTGCTGGCTGCGGTGCTGGTGATCTTTTACGCGCGTTCGCTCGATACCGGGCACGTGCTCTGGTCGCTCGTGCTCGTCCCCGGATGGCCCGCCAATGGCGAGCTGCGCCCGCTGGTGTTCCTGTGGGTCGGATGGACGCTGATCTACGAGATGGCCTTCTATCTGGTGTTCGGCCTGTTTCTGTCCTTGCGCCGCGAACGGGCGATCGCTGCCGTGGCAGCAGTGCTCGGCCTGGCGATCCTGGCCGGCACCTGGGTGCCTCCCGTCCACCCGCTTGTCTATGCCCTGACCCGACCCTTGCCGTTGATGTTCGTGGCGGGAATGGGGTTGGCGCTATGGCGTGGGCGGGGCGGCGCGGTTCCTGCGGGCCTGCGCTGGCTGGCGCTTGCGGCGCTGATCCCCGCCATCCTGTTCGTGCCGACCCCGGCCGCACCCACAGCCGGAGGGTGGGACTACCTTGCCTGGGCCGGGCTGCCGGCTGCCTTGATTGGCCTTGCCGCTCTGGGCGGACCCCTCGTTCTGCCTGCGGCGAGCCTGATCAACCGGGCGGGCGATGCAAGCTATGCGATCTATCTCCTGCATGTGCCGGTCGCATGGTTCTGGCTGTGGTTCTGGGGGCGCCTGCCGTTCTTCGATGCAGGGCCGTGGGATTATCTCCTGAGCGCGCTCGTCGCGTCGGTCGTGCTTGGCTGGCTGTTCTACCGCTGGGTGGAGCGCCCGCTGACCGCGGCCTTGAACCGCCGCTTCGCCGCGCCACATAGCGGTGACAAAGAGTTCAGAAAGACCCCATGACGATCACCCCTGCTTCCTCCGCGCTCCAGTCGCTCACCCCCAAGGCTATCGTCGCGGCTCTGGACGAACACATCATCGGCCAGGCCGAGGCCAAGCGCGCGGTCGCGGTGGCGCTGCGCAACCGGTGGCGGCGGCAGAGGCTCGGCGCGGACCTGCGCGACGAGGTCACGCCCAAGAACATCCTGATGATCGGCCCCACGGGCTGCGGGAAGACCGAGATCAGCCGCAGGCTGGCGAAGCTGGCCGAGGCGCCCTTCATCAAGGTCGAGGCGACCAAGTTCACCGAGGTCGGCTATGTGGGGCGCGATGTCGAGCAGATCGCGCGCGACCTCGTGGAAGAGGCGATCCGGCTCGAGAAGGAACGCCGCCGCGAGAAGGTGCGCGAAGCGGCCTCCGAGGCGGCGATGCAGCGGCTCCTCAATGTGCTGGTCGGCGAGAACGCCTCCGAGGCGACCCGCGAAAGCTTCCGCCAGCGGATCGTCCAGAACGCGATGAACGATGTCGAGGTCGAGATCGAGGTGAGGGACACCCCCGCCGCCCCCTTCGACATGGGCAACATGGGCGGGCAGATCGGGATGATCGACCTCTCCGACATGATGGGCAAGGCCTTGGGACGCAAACCCACCCGCCGCCAGAAGCTGCGGGTGCCCGATGCCTGGGACCGTCTGGTGGACGAGGAGGCCGACAAGCGTCTCGACCAGGACGATGTCGCCCGCGCCGCGCTCCAGAACGCCGAGACCAACGGGATCGTGTTCCTCGACGAGATCGACAAGATCGCCGTCAGCGACGTGCGCGGCGGCTCGGTCAGCCGCGAGGGTGTGCAGCGCGACCTGCTGCCGCTGATCGAGGGCACCACGGTCGCCACCAAATACGGGCCGATGAAGACCGACCACGTGCTGTTCATCGCCAGCGGCGCGTTCCATGTCGCCAAGCCTTCGGACATGCTGCCCGAATTGCAGGGCCGCCTGCCGATCCGGGTCGAACTGCAAGCGCTCACCGAAGCCGACTTCGTGCGGATCCTGTCAGAGACCCGCGCGAACCTCGTGGCCCAGTACAAGGCGCTGCTGGCGACCGAGCAGGTGACGCTCGACATCACCGGGGATGCCATTCCCGCCATCGCCCGGATTGCCGCACAGGTGAATGCCACAGTCGAGAACATCGGTGCGCGCCGCTTGCAGACGGTGATGGAGCGCTTGCTCGAGGAGATCAGCTTCGAGGCCGAGGATCACGTCGGCGAGACGATCACGATCGACGCGGCCTATGTCGAGGCGCGGCTCGCCGGGCTGGCGGGCAATACCGACCTGTCCAAATATATCCTGTAAAGGCAAAGGGCGAAGGCAGGGGGCGCCGGGCTGTGGTGCAGGCGCCCCCCTCCCGCCATGTCGGGCTCACTCCCCCAGCAGGTGCTTCTTCCAGAAGACGAGCTGCGCAAGGAAGGCGTAGTCCGAATTGGCCTTCTTGGCGAAGCCGTGGCCTTCGTCCGCGGCCACGAGGTGCCAGGCCTCGCCGCCCTTGGCGCGGATCGCGGCGACCATCTGGTCGGCCTCTGACTTGGGCACCCGCGGATCGTTCGCGCCGGTGACGACGAACATCGGCCTGGTGATCTCGTTCACGCGGGTGAGCGGGCTGATCTCGATGAGCTTGGCGCGCTGTTTCGGGTCACGCTCGTCGCCATATTCGACCCGGCGAAGATCCTGCCGGTAGGGATTGGTGTTCTCGAGGAAGCTCACGAAGTTGCTGATCGCCACCGTGCACTGGGTCGCCGTCAGCCTGTCCTTGAGCTGCACCGCCCCAGCATAGCACATGTAGCCGCCGTAGGACCCGCCGGTCAGGCCGACCTTGGCCGGATCGACCGCGGGGTCCTTGCGCACGGCATCAATCAGCGCGGCCATGTCCTTGACCGAATCCTCGCGCTTGAACGGCCCGTTGTCGAGGCTGACGAAGGTCTTCCCGTAGCCTGTCGAGCCGCGCACATTGGGGTAGAACAGGCCTATGCCGAGTTCGTTGAGGTAGTAGTTGTTGCGCCCCATGAAGCCTGCGGTGCTCTGCCCCTCGGGGCCGCCATGGACCGATACGATCAGCGGTCGCTTGCCCGGAAACCTGGCGGGGTCCGGCATATAGAGCAGGCCCGAGACGGCGAGGCCGTCGAAGCTTTTCGTGGTGACGATGCGCGGCTCGACATTGATGCCCGCATCCAGCCCCCCGGTTTCGCTCTGCGTCCAGCGGGTGAGCGCCATCGTCGCCGGATCGAGCGACCACACATCGGCCGCGCTCTTGGCGCTGCTGAACGAGAACCCGATCTCGCCCCAGGGCGCAAAGGAGAGGCCGCCGATCTGGCCGGCGGGCAGCACGTCGACGGGGGTCACCTTGCCGCTCGCCACGTCAAGCAGCCGCAGTCGGTCGGAACCAGCCTCGTTGACCACGTAGGCGATGCTCTTGCCGTCGGCGGAAATGTCGAAGCCGTCGACGTCCCAGGCCTCCCGGGTGACCGGCCTGAACTTGCCGGTCGCCGGGTCAAGTCGTCCAAGGCGCTGGAAGTCGGAACCCTCGTCGCTGGTCACCCACAGCGTCCCGTCCGGCGCAACCTGCAAGCCGCCGAAGGCGATGGTCGCTGCGGGATCGCCCATCGGCGTGGTCGCGCCGGTGGCCAGATCGAGCCGGTAGAGATCGACATCCTGCACCGAGTTGTAATCGGCGACATAGGCGACGGCGTTGTCGGGCGAAAAGCCGGTGATCGCCCAGCCGCCGCCGGGGCTCTGGAACACCATGCGCGCAGAGGCCGGATCGCGCGGGTCCATGACGTAGAGGTCCGAATCGACTCCGTTGCGCCGCGTGGAGCTGAAGCCGAGCAATCGGCCATCATTGCTCCAGGCGCCGCGCTGGTTGCGGCTCCTGCCGTCGGTCAGCAGGGTTAGGCGGCCATCCTTGAGGCTGTGGAGCTGGTAGTATTCATCGCCGCCCCGGTCCTTGCTGACGACGATCACGTCGCCCTTTTCCGGCGCATAGGAGCCCGCGACCGGCTCGGCCTCGAAACTGATCTGGGTGCGGGCTCCCATCGGCTGGGCGACGCGGTGGAGCTGGCTGACATTGGCGAAGCGGGTCGAAATCAGCACGGCGCGCGCCTGCGGATCCCAGCCCGCAAAGCCCGCCCCGCGCGCCTCGAGATAGGGGCGCGCATCTTCGGCCAGCGCAAGCGGGATTGGCGGCATGGCCTCGGCCGTGAGGGCAGCGGGCTTCGCCAGAGCGGGGGGCTCGGCAGGCGCGGTCTCATCCTGCGCGGCGAGCGGAGGGGCGGCAACAAAGGGCAGGGGGGCAAGCAGCAGGGCAAGCACAGCAGCACGGCGCATGGGACGGTTCTCTCTCCGGTTCGGCACCCATCAGGGTCAGGGGCCGAGAGAGGTAACGGCCCCGCAAGCGGCAGGCAATCCGCCGCTCGACCGGTGCTACTGGGCCGGTTCGAGCGCGGGGTCGGGATCGGCCTCGCGCCGCTCGCTCGCCTGGCGTGCCCACATCTCGGCATAGAGCCCGCCGTGCTTGAGCAGAGCGCCGTGTGTGCCACTCTCGACCAGCCTGCCGTGATCGAGCACGAGGATGTTGTCAGCATCCGCGATGGTCGACAGGCGATGGGCGATGGCGAGCGTGGTGCGGCCCTCGGCGATCCGGCGCAGTGTCGCGAGGATCTCCTGCTCGGTGCGGGTGTCGAGCGCGCTCGTCGCCTCGTCGAGCAGCAGGATCGGTGGGTTCTTCACCAGCGTGCGGGCGATGGCGACGCGCTGCTTCTCCCCGCCCGAGAGCTTCAGCCCGCGCTCGCCCACCATCGTTGCAAAGCGATCGGGCAGGCGCTCGATCAGCGGGGTAAGCGCCGCGTCGCGTGCGGCCTGCTCGATCATCGCTTGGTCGGCGCCCTCGGCACCGTAAGCGATGTTGTAGGCCAGGTCCTCGTTGAACAGCACCGAGTCCTGCGGGACGATGCCGATGGCTGCGCGCAGGCTTTGCTGCGTGACCGAGGCGATATCCTCGCCGCCGACCAGCACGCGGCCCGAGAGCGGATCGTAGAAGCGGAACAAGAGCCGCCCGATCGTGCTCTTGCCCGCGCCCGAAGGGCCCACGATGGCGGTGGTGGTGCCGGCGGGAACCTCGAAGGAAAGCCCGTTGAGGATCGTGCGTCCCGGATCATAGCCGAAGGTGACATTGTCGAAGGCCACCGTCGGCGTCCTGACGACCAGCGCCGGCGCGCCGGGCTTGTCCTGCACCTCGATATCGGTGTCGATCAGGCGGAACATCTCGGCCATGTCGATCAGGCCCTGGCGGATGGTGCGATAGACCCAGCCGAGCACGTCCAAAGGGCGGAACAGCTGGATCAGGTAGGTGTTCACCAGCACGAGATCGCCCACCGTCATGGTGCCCTTGCTCCAGCCCCACACGGTGTAGGCCATCGCCGCGGCGACCAGCGCATTGGTGATCAGCGCCTGCGCCATGTTGAGCAGGCCGACCGAGTTCTCCGATTTGATCGCCGCCTCGGCATAGGCGCGCGCGGCCTGGCTGTAGCGGGCTTCCTCGCGGCGCTCGGCACCGAAATACTTTACCGTCTCGTAGTTGAGCAGCGAATCCACCGCGCGGTGAAGGGCCTTGCCGTCGAGATCGTTCATCTCCCGGCGCAGCTTGGTGCGCCATTCGGTGATCGCGCGGGTCACGTAGACATAGGCGACCACGGTGAGCGCGGTCGCGGCGACCAGTTCGATCCCGAAATTGATGTAGAAGATGATGCCCACGGCGAGCAGCTCGATGATCGTGGGCGCGATGTTGAACAGGAGGAAATAGAGCATCTGGTCGATGCTCTTGGTCCCGCGCTCGATGATCTTGGTGACCTCCCCGGTGCGCCGCGCCAGATGGAAGCGCAGCGAAAGGCGGTGGAGGCGGTGGAATACGTCCTCGGCCAGATGCAGCGTCGCCGTCTGGCCGACCCTTTCGAAGGCGATGTTCCGGAAATTGTCGAAGGCGACCGAGGTGAAGCGCCCCAGCGCATAGGCCGCGACCAGCGCCAGGGCCACAGCTGCGCCGTCGCGGGCGGTGCCGCTCCCCGCGCCCGACATCGCATCGACGGCACCCTTGTAGGCGAATGGCAGGGCGAGCGTCACCGCCTTGCCCGCCAGCACCAGCGCCATGGCGGTCACGATCCGGGTGCGAAGCCCGGGATTGTCGCGCGGCCAGAGGTAGGGAAGGAAACGCTTGAGCGTCGGCCAGCTCTCCACGTCGCGCGCGCGATTTTTCTTATTATCGGGGGCGGGCGAGATGGCGGTATCGGACGACATGGGGCCCCATGTGGGCGCCGGCGCGCGATCCCGCAAGGCGCGTGCCGGGAGCGGGGGACTCAGAAGCGGGGCGAATAGGAAGAGCCGCGCTGCGCCTCGCGCATCGCCCGCGCGATATCGGCCGGGACGTCGAACAGCACCCGCTGGCGGCCGAAATCGATCGCCACCCGGTCGAACAGCGCGAGGTGTTGCATGCCGAGCGAGAGGGTCGGCTTGTCCGAAAGCCCCAGCGCGGCAAAGGCCGGCGTGTCGGCAAAGGTCAGCGGGACGTTCGTCAGCGAGAGCCCGGCGATCGTCAGCGAACGGACGAAAGCGAGCTGGCCCCTGATGTCGACGCCATTGACGTCTGTGGTGATGACCTCCTGCGCGCGCTTGGCGCGGATCCGTTCGCGCAAGGCAAGGTTGCCAAGGCTTTCCTGGGCACCGGTATCAATGATGACGGTCGCGCGCACGCCCTCCACCAGCGCGTCGGTGATCAGCAACTGGCCGAGCTTGCTGCGGGCCCGAACGACGATCTCGTAGCCGGCGGGCTTGTCCCCGGCGCGCCCATCCTCGACCGCAATGGTCTGCTTGCGGAAATCGATGAGGACGCGGAAGTCCTGCAGGGCGTCGAGCCCGATGATCCCGTCAGCCCCCACATGCTCGCGCATCAGCACGGGCGCAGCGAAGTTGGTGTAGCTGTTCGCCCCGAAATCGATCCGCCCGACGTCGACCAGTTCAACCTCGCGGCGGCTTGCCATGCCTACCAGCACGGCCTTGCCGGCCGGTGCCAGATTCGCGGCGGCTCTCACCTCGTTCGTGACGGCGGTGGCCTGGCTACCGGTGTCGATCATGAAGGCGAAGGGGCCGGCACCCTCGACCAGCACCGGGAGCGTCAAGCGCGCGTGGCGATCCGTCTCGAGCGCGAGCACTTCGGCCCGCGGTTCAACCAGCCCGATGGTCGGCACCGGGAGGAGCGAAGCGCCATCTTCGGGTGCATCTGCGAACGCGGGGCTCGCGAAGGCAAGCAGGGACGCGGCGAGGATCATGCGCACGCACATATATGTATGCCGTCTCCCGTGCCACAGATGCCCGGCGGAACCCTTGCGACACGCTGCGATCCTACCACCAACAGGCGTGCCGCCCAACAGGCCGCGAATCATCGCAGCCGCAAGATTCGGGCGAGAGGGGCGGTGAATCGGCCCGTCCAACAAGGTGGGCGCGGCGTCTGGCGCGGGACAGCCCCTCGCGGCGTCGATTCATCGTATGATTCACCCGGATTCGCCCGCCGGAATGGGCTGTTCACCCCATGCCGGGGGCCTGAAACAGGGTCGGAAATAGGCGAAAAGTGGCGGAATTCTGCGGTTCTTGCGCGGCTCTGAAATAAAATTGCAAAAAGCCGTTGACCGAATCTGAGGCCGCACATATATGCCCCTCACCGACGCGGCGCTGACGGCTTCCACCGCCACCGCAACGCTCGGTCGCCAACAAATTCGGGCAGCCGGTCCCCCGGTGTAAATCGGGGAACCAATCGCTGTCCGCTAAAACTGTCTGGCGGCTCTTTGACATTGTTGGTTTTTGATGAAGGGACATGTGGGCGACGGCGCCCGGTCCGGGGACCTCAAGGCTCCGGTAACCGGTTAACTCAAGCCGATCGCCACATCCGATCGCAGGCTCCACGCCTGCCCGGATGGCAAGCATGTTCATTCGTATCCATTACGTTTGACAGTGCAGGTATCGGCTCCTTGCAGCTCATGCCAGTC
>JAIXPX010000024.1 GCA_027486035.1 Erythrobacteraceae bacterium
CAGGGTAGCTATGTACGGACGGGATAACCGCTGAAAGCATCTAAGCGGGAAGCCTCCCTTGAGATTAGGTATCTTTGAACCGTGATAGACCATCACGTTGATAGGCCGGGTGTGGAAGTGCAGTAATGTATGGAGCTAACCGGTCCTAATAGTTCATATCGCGCTTGAGAGTCTGCACTATCAACGTCAGATCTGCATCGCAGACTGCGTTGGTGGAGAAAGTCTCCAGCCAGATACGCCCTTTACCGCTCACCCGAAGTGAGTGTGCATCGATTTAGAACCCGCATCCACTGGTCCCATTGCTTGGTGGCCATAGCGTCTGTGACCCACCCGATCCCATCTCGAACTCGGCCGTGAAACCAGACAGCGCCGATGGTACTAACGCTCAAGCGTTGGAAGAGTAGGTCGCCGCCAGGCATTGCGACCAGTGGGAGCGGGAATAACCCATTCACAAGTCAACAGGGCTGACCCGCAAGGGCGGCCCTTTTGGCGTCTATGGCGGCTTGCGCCCCGAGACGCATCGGTATCGCGGGATGGAGCAGCCCGGTAGCTCGTCAGGCTCATAACCTGAAGGTCGTTGGTTCAAATCCAACTCCCGCAACCACCGATAGAAACCCACCACATATCAACTCGCGCCACGCCCGCAGCCCAGCTGCCGGGCGGTTTTGGCGCTTGGTCAGCCATCAGGAGGCCCCGCGCAGACACAGACCGCAACTGCCCTCGTCTTCCCGACACGCCCCGACGATGCGCTCACTTATGCAGGCCCGCTTCCACCGTGCGCAGCAGCGCAAGGGATCGGGCATATGCTACCTTTCACACCTCGTCGCCGTCGCTGCGATCGGGCTCCAGAGCGGTGCGGATGAGCATCAGGCGATCGTCGTCCGATGCCAAAATCAGGGTTAACGCAAAAAAATGATGCGCTCCGCGAAGGGTTGGGTAACCTGCCCGCGTTACCGTCAAGCAAGGGGCGCATGATGGAATTGCAACAGAACGCACAGCAACGCGCGCAAGAAGACGCGGGCATCGGGGAAATCGACACGGCAGGGCGCGAAGCTCCGGCCACTGACGCTGTTCCGTCGGCACGTGCGGTCGCCGTTGGCGCGCTGGCGCTGGGCGTCGCGGCCTGCGGCGGCGGAGGAGGAGGCGGTACTTCGGGCGGCGGAGGCGGCGGCACCGCGGTCACGCAGACGCCGACGGTGCTCCGGCCCGCCACCGATGCCGAAGCGGCGCGCTTCCTCCTGCGCGCATCGCTCTCGGCCTCGACGGCGGCGATCGCCGAGGTGCGGAGCGAGGGCTACATCCCCTGGCTCGACCGACAGATCGCCACGAACAACGATCAGAGCGGCCGCGAATTCCTCACTGCGCGCGGCTTCGACAGGGTCGACACTAACCGCTTCTACGACGGTCAGATCACCGGCGATTACATGGTCTGGTCGCAGCTGCTCTCGGGCGGCAATGGGGTGCGCAAGCGCATTGCCTTCGCGCTCTCGGAGTTCTTTGTGGTCGGGCTGGGCGGGATCGCGCTGACCTGGCGCGGGCCCGCAATCGCGGAATATTGGGACATCCTCAACCGCAACGCCTTCGGCAATTTCCGCGATCTGCTGCAGGACATCACCCTGAACCCTGCGATGGGGGTGTTTCTCAACACCCGCGGCAACCGCCGTGCCGATACCACCGGCAGGGTGCCCGACGAGAACTATGCGCGCGAGGTGATGCAGCTCTTCACCATCGGTCTGTTCGAGCTCAACCCGGACGGGACCCAGCGGCTGGCGGGCGGGAACCCGATCGAAACCTATACCAGCGCCGACGTCACGGGCCTTGCGCGCGTGTTCACGGGCTATGATTTCGACTTTGCGGGGCTCACCACCACGCCCGAGACCAGCGGCACGCGGCAGATCCCAGATCCCGAATACACCCGCCGGCCGATGACCGCCGATCCCGCTCGCTGGGGCCCGCCGCGCACCACCGGATTTCACGAGAGTGGGGCCAAGACGTTCCTCGGTTTGACAATCCCGGCCAACACCAGCGCGGCCGACAGCCTGCGCCTTGCGCTCGACCAGCTGTTCAACCACGCCAATGTCGGCCCGTTCTTCGCTAGGCAGATGATCCAGCGGCTCGTCACCAGCAATCCCTCGCCAGCCTATGTGGGGCGGGTGGCTGCGGTGTTCGCCAACAACGGCGCGGGGCGGCGGGGGGATCTGGCCGCGGTGTTCAAGGCGATCCTGACCGACAGCGAGGCGCTTGATCCCGCCGGGCTGACCAACGCCAATTTCGGCAAGCTGCGCGAGCCGGTGCTCCGCTTCGCGCAGCTTTACCGGACCTTCGGTGCGCGCTCCAACTCGGGCAACTGGCTGATTGGCGATCTCACCGATGCCGCGACCGCGCTCGGGCAGAGCCCTTTGCGCAGCCCTTCGGTGTTCAACTTCTTCCGGCCGGGTTACTTCCCACCCAACACCGAAATCGCCAACCGCAACCTGCTCGCGCCCGAATTCCAGCTCGTGAACGAGACGTCGGTTGCAGGCTACATCAACTTCCTCGAACGCGCGGTACCAGGCACGCGGTTTGCCGACATCACGCTCGATTATTCGTCCGAGATCGCGATTGCGCTCGATTCGGCAGCATTGCTCGATCGGCTCGACCTGCTGCTGACCGCGCGGCAGCTCAGCGAGAGCGCGCGCGCGACGATCAAGGCGGCGATGGACGATGTCGCGCTGACCGCGGCCTCGACCAATGCCGATCGGCTGCGGCGCGTCCAGATCGGGGTCGCGCTGATCCTCGCTTCCACCGATTACCTCGTGCAGAAATAGGGGCAGCGCCATGTTCATCGGCAAGGACATCGAAATCGCGCGCCGGGCGTTCCTGCAACGCACCGGCCAGCTGGCGATTATGGGCACCGCGTCCTCCTACGCGCTCGGCCTTGCCGGGATCGGCGAGGCGGCGGCGTTCAGCAATGCGGGCGGTTACAAGGCGCTGGTCTGCGTGTTCCTCTATGGCGGGAACGACCACGCCAACACCCTGATCCCCTTCGATAGCGCCAACTACGCGCGCTACCAGACGATCCGCGGCACCACCGGCTCGGAGGCAGCGAACGGCATCGCGCTCGCGCGTGCTTCGCTGGCGAACACGGTGCTGACCCCGCCCACGGGACAGACGCTGGCCAACAACATCACCTACGCCATCGCGCCGACCATGCCGCGATTGAAGGCGCTGTATGATCAGGGGGTGATGGCCCCGCTGCTCAATGTCGGCCCGCTGCTCGCGCCGCTCACGCAGGCGCAGTACAACAACAATTCCGTGCCGCGCCCGCCCAAGCTGTTCTCGCACAACGACCAGCAATCAACCTGGCAGAGCTCGCTGCCCGAAGGCAGTCCGAGCGGGTGGGGCGGGCGGATGGGCGATCTGGCCTTGAGCTCGAACACCAATTCGATGTTCACCGCGATCAATGCCACCGGCAATGCCGTGTTCCTGAGCGGGCGGACGGCGGTCCCCTATCAGGTGTCCGCCAACGGGGCCACGCTCTACAACCCGCTCCAGACCGGGCGGCTGTTCAATTCCGCCGCCGCCTCGCAATCGCTGCGGACCTTGCTGCAAAGTGGATCGGGCAATGTCTTTGCCGCCGATTATGCGCGGATCAACAGCCGCTCGATCGAATATGGCGCCTTCGTCAACGACGCGCTGCGCAACACCTCGGTCACCACCCCCTTCCCGACCGGCAACCGCTTGGCTGACCAGATGAAGATCGTCGCCTCGTTGATCGCGGCGCGCGGGCGGCTGGGGGTTACGCGGCAGGTGTTCCTCGTCTCATTGGGTGGGTTCGATCACCATGACGGGCTGATCGGATCGCACGACGCGCTGCTGGGGCAGGTCGATGCGGCGATGGGCGCCTTCTACCAGGCGACGGTCGAACTGGGGGTGGCGAGCAACGTCACCACCTTCACCGCCTCGGATTTCGGCCGCACGCTGACCTCGAACGGCGACGGGTCGGACCACGGCTGGGGCGGGCACCACTTCATTGTCGGCGGGGGCGTGCGCGGCGGGCGGTTCTATGGCACCGCGCCGCAGATTTCGACTTCCAGCCCCGATCAGGTGGGGCAGGGCCGCCTGCTGCCGACCACTTCGGTCGACGAGCTGTCCTCGACGCTGGCGCTGTGGTTCGGGGTCGCCCCGTCCGAATTGCCTTCGGTTGCCCCCAATATCGGGCGCTTCGCCAGCACCGATCTCGGCTTCATGCGTCCGGCGACCACCGGGGCGACCGCCGGGAGCGGCGCAGCCTAACCGTTGCGCACGGTGCGCAAGAAACCGCGCACCTGATCGCCCAGATGAGCGGCCTGGGCCTCAAGCTCGTTCGCGCCGGAGAGCACCTGCGAGGCCGCCGCCCCGGTCGAGAGCGAGAGCTGGCGGACATCGTCGATATGGCCCGCGACCTTCTCGGTGGCGCGCGCGGCAAGGTCGATGCTCTGGGCGAGATCGCGGCCTGCGACCGATTGTTGGTCGACCGCGGTCGCAATCGAGACGGCGCTGGATTCGAGCTCCTTCACCTGCCCCGCGATCGCCCGCAGCGCCTTGACGCTGGCGCCGGTGGTGGACTGCATCGCGCGGATCTGGTCGGCGACCTTCTCGGTCGCGCGGCTGGTCTGCATGGCGAGTTCTTTGACCTCGCTGGCGACCACCGCGAAGCCGCGCCCCGCTTCCCCGCCACGCGCCGCCTCGATGCTGGGGTTGAGGGCGAGAAGGTTGGTCCGCCGGGCAATGGTCTGGATCAGCTCGACGATCTGGCCGACCTCCTCGGCCGAGGCGGCGAGCGCCGAGATCGTCTCGTCGGCCTCGCCGGTCGCTTCCTAGGCAAGCCGTGCCAGCTCGCTCGACGAAGCCGCCTGACGGCTGATCTCGTTGATCGAGAGGGCGAATTCATCGCTCGCGGCGGCGGCGCCGGCGGCGCCGGCGTTGGCTTCATCCATTGAGGCGGCAACCTCGCCGGTGCGGCGGCTCAGCGGCATCAGCGCGGGCTGGGCGTTCATCGCGGCGAAGATCGGGTCGATCACCGCCCACAGGGCAAGGCCCATCACCACCCCGCAGCCGAGCGCGAAGACGATCCCGAGATTGGCGCGCCTGGCGGCCCTTGCGAAATCCCCCTCGCCCAGCGCGCGCGCGACCACCGAGTTGATTCCAACCATCACCCCCACGCCCAGCGACGTGCTCGCCACGGCGACCGGGAAGATGAAGGAGACCGCCGCCAGCGCCTCGCTGCCGAGCTGGCCGATGAAATAGGCGTCCACGATCCCGATCGACATGATCGCGGCCACGCCGATGATCGCGGGCAGGGTCTGGGAAAGGAGGTGCCCGGGGATGCTGCCGGTGACGAGGCGGGGGATGGCGGAGCCGGGCGCGTTCATGCTGCACCACGGCCTAGCGGGGCCTTGCGCGCCTTGCAAAGCATTCCCTGCCCGTGCGATAGCGAAGGCCAAAGGCAGACGGAGAGAACGCGCCATGGCAACCCAGCTCAAACCCGCCCAGACGAGTCTCGAAGGCTCATGCAGCAAGGAAGAATGGCAGGCCCGCCTCGACCTTGCCGCCTGCTACCGCATCTTCGACCACCTGGGCTGGTCGGAATCGATCTACAACCACATCTCGTTGAAGGTGC
The DNA here is from genome assembly GCA_027486035.1 of Erythrobacteraceae bacterium. Classification (GTDB taxonomy): domain Bacteria; phylum Pseudomonadota; class Alphaproteobacteria; order Sphingomonadales; family Sphingomonadaceae; genus Erythrobacter. Next base: position 5,642 of record JAIXPX010000024.1, read on the forward strand.
CGGGAGAGGAGAACACCTTCCTCATCAACCCCTTCGGCCTGCTCTACAGCGAAGTCACCGCCAGCAACCTCGTGAAGATCGATGTCGAGGGCAATAATGTCGGCGGCTCGCCCTATATGGTGAACAAGGCCGGCTTCACCCAGCACGCCTATTTCCACAAGCATCTGGGCGGCCGGGCGGATGCGATCTGCCACGTTCACACCACCGCAACCATGGCGGTGTGCAGCCACAAGGACGGGCTGCTGCCGATCAATTTCTATGCCTGCAATTTCCAGGGCCAGATCGGCTATCACGATTTCGAAGGCATCACCGTTCGCCCCGAGGAAGGCGAGCGGCTTGTGAAGAACCTCGGCAATCACACCATCCTGATGCTGCGCAACCACGGCCCCGTGGTGATGGACCGTACCATTCAGGGGATGTTCCTGAAGATGTGGGCGCTCCAGCGGGCCTGCGAGATCCAGGTGGCGACGCTTTCGCAGGGCGAGGCCAACATCGTGCCGCAAAGCGTGGTGGACGTGCATCAGCGCGATCTCCACGTCGTCGGCGATCAGGGCGGCGCGGGGATCTTCGACTTCGAGGCGTGGAAGCGCCGGATCGACAAGATCGACGACAGCTGGCGCCAGTAAGCGCCGCTCAGGGGCCACCGCCATGTCGCGCCTGACCGTCAACGAGCGGCCGGTCGAATTCGATCTCGATCCGCGCATACCGCTGCTCTATGCCCTGCGCGAGGCGATGAACCTCACCGGGACCAAGGCCTGTGGCGGCGGGCCGGCGTGCTCGGGGGCGTGCATGGTGCTGGTCGACGGGTCGGCCTTGCGCTCCTGCGCGATCACGCTCGCCGAGGCGGAAGGCCGGATCGTCACCACGATCGAGGGGCTGAGCCGCGACCGTTCGCATCCGGTGCAGCAGGCCATGGTGGCGCAGGCAGCGATCCAGTGCGGCTATTGCACGCCCGGGATGGTCATGTCGGCCGCCGCGCTGCTCCAGCGCAATCCGGCACCGACCCGCAAGGACATCGAGGAGGCAGTGCCCAATCTCTGCCGCTGCGGGGTCTATCCGCGGCTGGTCAAGGCGATCGAGCAGGCCGGCCGCGTCGCGCAGCGGCAGGAGCGCATCAGCGCCGCCCCTGCGCCGGGGATCAGCCCTGAGGATGCGGCGAGGGCGGTGCCGGCGCTGCGGGTGCTCAAGGACGAATAGGAATGGCGAAAATGAAGGCGACGATCTGGCACAACCCGGCGTGCGGGACTTCGAGGAAGACGCTGGCGATCCTCGAGAACCTCAGCCGCGTCGAGGTGACCGTGATCGAGTATCTCAAGACCCCGCCCAGCGCCGAAAAGCTCGCCCAGCTCTACCGCGATGCCGGGATCACGCCGCAGCAGGGCTTGCGCCTGCGCGGCACCGATGCGGCCGAACGCGGGTTGCCGGAGTCCGGCGATGCCACGGTGCTCGCGGCGATGGTCGCCGACCCGATCCTGATCGAACGCCCGCTGGTGGAGACGGACAAGGGCGTGCGGCTGTGCAGGCCGCAAGACTTCGTCTTGGAGATTGTTTGATTTGTGTGCCCGCCTCCGCGGGCACGCAATCAGGAACGCGTTAATTCCCCGTCCGCCTGAAGCCGCAGCGACCCGTGCACCAGCACGATCAGGCACAGCGCGACGATGAGGCCGAAGCCGAGCCAGTCGGAGTGCCCGTAGAGCCACACGCCGAGCGCAGGCGCGTAGATGTAGCTCGCCCCGGCCAGCGAGGCGACGATCCCGGAGGCCTGCCCCTGCTCGGCGCGGGTCACGGCGAGCGAGGTGCCCGCCGTGGTGCCCGGGCGGAACAGGCCGAAGCCCAGTGACGCGATGGCATAGCCGAGCGCGATCAGGTGGAGATCGCCCGCCACGCCGAGGATCATCGTGCCGATGGCGGCGGCGGCGATCCCCCACAGGCTCGCCGCGCGCGGGCCGAGGTCGAAGCGCGGGATCAGGCCCCATTGCGCCAGCAGGGTCGCGATCGCGCCCGCCATCAGCACAAGGCCGATGGGTCCGGCCCCCGCGTCCGGCGTGTCGCGCAGGCCCAGCCGGTCGAGCACGAGGAAGCCCGCAATCCCCTGCACCATCGCCTGGGCATGGCCGCCGACGAGCCCTGCGAAGACCCACGGCCGGAGACGCGGATCGCGCCAGGTGAGGCGCGGCGGATCGCTGCCCTCCTCGCCCTCCTCGCCCGTCTCGGCCGGATCGGCCGGTGCGCCCGAGGCGCTGGCATAGGGCGCCGCCTGGCCGCGCGCGGCAAATTGCGGCTCGTCATCGGGCAGGCGCAGGCGCAGCAGAACGAGCGCGACCACGCCGACGGCGGCAAAGCACAGGAACGGGCCCGTCAGCCCCAGCCCGAGGAAGGGCACCACCATCAGCGGCGCCAGCGCCGGGCCGATCACCGTTCCCAATCCGAAGCTGGAGGCGATCAGCGAGAGCGCCTGCGTGCGCTCGGCCCGGGGCGTGCGGGAGGCGACATAGGCCTGGACTGCCGGCGGCGCGGCGCTGCCGAAGCCGCCGTAGAGGCTGCGCGCGGCGGCAAAGGCGATCAGCGTCCATAAGGCGGATATCCAGCCCGACAGCCCTGCCCACAGCGCTGCGCCGCACAGCACGAAGGAGGTGATGAAGCCCGCCAGCCCCAGCGCCATCATCGCCTTGCGCCCGCGCTTGTCCGAGCGCCGCGCCCAGAATGGCGCGCACACCACCCACAGCAGCGCCGACCACGAATAGGCGAGGCTGATCCACACATCCTCGACCTTCAGCGCCGTGCCGATCGAGGGCATCACCGATTGCATCGCGGTGTTGCCGGCAGCGGTCACCAGCATGACCATGAAGAGCAGCGCCATGCGCGAGGGCGGGATCGCGCCGCTGGCAGTTCGCGCCGGACGCGGCGCGGGGGAGGCGTGCTCGGTATCGGCCATCGCGGGGCGGGGCTCGCTTAGCCGAAGAGGTCCGCTTCCTCGTCGGGGAGGGCCGAGGAAAGCTGGCGGTGGATTGCGGCGGTAAGCGCGAAGGAGACGGTGTAGAACGCCGCCAGCAGCAGGCTCAGCATCGCGGCATTGCCGATCAGCGCCACGCGGTCGCCCGCTGCCGAAAGCACAAGGCCGATCACCAGCATGACGATCAGTGCAATCACAGCGCCAAGCAGGGCCAGCATGGCGAAGAACGCGAAGAGGCGGAAGGAATTGCCCTTGGTGAGCTGCCACGAGCCGCGCAGCGCCTTCAGCGGATTGCCCTGCCGCCCGAGCACGATCACCGCGCTTGTCAGAGAGAACTTGATGGTGAGGTAGATCGTCACCGGCAGAGCCACGAGGCTCAGCGCTGCTGCCGCCGGCTCGGGGAAGAGCCCGGCCAGGAGCGAGGGCATCTGGGTCACGAGCGCGACCAGCAGCTGTGCCAGCACCACCGGGCCGATGAGACCCAGCACCCGTCCCAGCACCTCGCGCACGGTCGGCCGGTCGGGATCGCCGAGCAGCGCCAGGATCGCGATCCCCCCGGCGAGCTGGCCGAGCGCGGCGATCAGCAGCGCCCACCAGTTGGCAAGGAGGAAGGCGTTGACCTCGGCCGCAACCCGCTGGGGGTCGGGCTCGCTGCCGCCGCCGCCAAGGTCCAGACCGCCGGTGAACAGCGCGTAGACGAGGATGAAGAGCGGGATGAACAGGAACAGCCCCGCCAGCACGCCGACCAGATCGCGGTTGGCGCCGATCATGCCGGTCGCCTGCGTCCATGCCTTGCCCATGTCGAGCTTGCGTTGTGCCATTGCCGTGATCCGATCCCGTCACTGTGAAAGGGCGCCGCGCATCCGCAATCGCCTCTTGATCTCGCCGTTCAATGCCCCCACCGCTGCGCCATGGCAAGCACTGCTCCGGCCTCCGGGCCTGCATACCCGATCGAATGGCGGCGCGAGAGCGCCCCGGTCGCCTACAGCGATGCGCTGGCGGCGATGGACGCGCGCAACGCCGCGGTCCACGCCGGCGAGGCGGCCGAACTCGTCTGGCTGCTCGAACACCCCCCCGTCTACACCGCCGGGACCAGCGCGGACCCGGCCGAACTGGTCGATCCCCGCTTCGAGGTGGTCGAGGCCGGGCGCGGCGGGCGCTACACCTATCACGGCCCCGGCCAGCGGGTCGGCTACCTCGTGCTCGACCTGGCGCAGCGCGGCAAGGACGTGCGCTGCTTCGTCCATGCGATCGAGGGCTGGGTGATCGCGACGCTGGCGACCTTCGGGGTCGAAAGCTGGCGCGCCGAGGGGCGCGTCGGCATCTGGACGCGCGACATCGACGGCAGCGAGGCCAAGATCGGGGCGATCGGCGTGCGCGTGCGGCGCTGGGTGACGATGCACGGCTTCTCGGTGAACCTCGATCCCGATCTCGGCCATTTCGGCGGCATCGTGCCCTGCGGCATCGCCGAATACGGCGTCACCAGCCTCGCGCGCCTCGGTCTTCGGGTGTCGGCCGGGGAATGGGACGCAGCGCTGATCGGCAAGGCACCGGATTTCCTTGACGCGCTTGATACGGCAGCGAAAAGGGCGTGCCGATGAAACGTGCCTGCCTCCTTGCTCTTGCCCTCCTTCTCGCCGGTTGCGACTGGTTTGCCGCGCCTGTCCGGCGGGGCGGCGAGGCCTCGGGCGATGTGCTGCCGGGCACGGCGAGCGATGCGATGATTCCGCTGGGCGAGTTGAAGTCGCAAGCGCCGCTTGCGCCGCGCCAGCCCTCCCCCGAGGACGCCGCCGCCGACCTCGATGCCGAGCAACCGGTGGTCACACCGGCCGAGGGGATCGATGGCGGCCCGGGCGCACTGGCGCCCGCTGGTCCGGGACCTGCTACCCCGCCATGAGCTGTCGCCCCGTGTGTGGCACGGGGCGACCGGCGTGAGTCTTATTCCGCTGCCTCGGCCTGTTCCTCGGCCAGGGTCGGGTAGTCGGTGTAGCCCTGGGGAATCGGGAAGTACCAGCTCTTGGGCACGTCCTTGTTGGGGTTCCAGTGGGCGCCCGCCGCGATGCGCTTCTCGAGATCGGGGTTGGAGATATAGGGCCGCCCGAAGCTCACCGCGTCGCACCTGCCGCTGGTCACGTCGGCTTCCGCCTGTTCGGCTGTGTAATCCGAATTGAGGATCAGCTTGCCGGTGTAGATCTGGCGGATCAGCGGGCTCTGCTTGGGCACGTCGGTCTGGCCGAAGGTGCCCTCCGGCCCGGGTTCGCGCAGCTCGACGAAGGCGAGGCCCAGCTCCTCGCACACCTTGGCTGCCGCGCCAAAGGTCGCGGGCGGGTTGCTGTCATCGGTGCCTTGCGAATCGCCGTTGGGCGAGAGGCGGATGCCGACGCGGTCCGCGCCCCACACGTCGATCAGCGCCTCGAGCACCTCGCGCATGAAGCGGGTGCGGTTCTCCGGCGAGCCGCCATATGCGTCGGTGCGCAGGTTGGTCTTGTCGCGCAGGAACTGGTCGACGAGGTAGCCATTGGCACCGTGGAGCTGCACCCCGTCAAAGCCCGCTGTCTTGGCGTTCTCGGCGGCGCGGCGGTAGTCGCCGATGGTGCGCTTGATGTCCTCGAGCGTCATTGCGCGGGCCTGCGCATAGGGCGACTTGCCGGTCGGCGTGTGGGCCTCGCCCGGCGCGGTGGTGGCGCTGGCGGAGAAGGGCGGCTCGCCATCGAGGAAGTGGGGGTGGACGATGCGGCCCATGTGCCACAGCTGCATGACGATGAGGCCGCCTTCCTCGTGCACCGCCTTGGTGGTGGCCTTCCACGCCTCGGTCTGCTCGTCCGACCAGATCCCCGGCGCGCTCGGCCAGCCGAGGCCCTCGCGGCTGATCCCGGTCGCCTCGCTGAGGATCATCCCCGCCCCCGCACGCTGGCGATAGTAGAGCGCCATCAATTCGTTGGGCACGAACATCGGCTCGGCCGCGCGCCCTCGGGTGAGCGGGGCCATGTGGATGCGGTTCTTGGCGTGGAGCGCGCCCATCTGGAGCGGCTGGAACAGAGCGTCGTGCATATGTGAAGAAATCCTCTCGAACAGGTTTTGATTGGCTATCCACTTGGGGCGCGCGCCGCTAGGGCGCAAGCATGGAAAATGAGGGTGTGACCCGAGACAGGCCTGTCCACGAGCCACCAAGGCCGGCGGCCTGGCTGCTGCTGTTCGCGCTGTTCGGGGGCAATGTGGCGCTGGCGATCGGGCCGTGGTTCGTGCGGATCGCTGATACGGGCCCGGTTGCGGCGGGGTTCTGGCGGCTGTTTCTGGCGCTGCCCTTCATGGTGTTGCTCGCCCGGGCGAACCGCCAGCCGCTGACGGGGATGGGGGGCAAGACGCTCGCGCTGGTGGCGCTGGGGGCGGTGACCTTCGCGCTCGATCTGGCGAGCTGGCACATCGGAATCGGCATGACCCGGCTCGGCAATGCGACCCTGTTCGGCAATGCCGGCTCGATCGTGCTGCTGTTCTGGGGCTTTCTCGTCGCGCGCACTTTGCCCGGGCGGCTCGAATGGCTGGCGATTGTCTTCGCGCTCGCAGGCGCGGCGATCCTCATGGGCCGCAGCCTCGAGATCAGCCACGAGACGCTGGTGGGCGACCTGTTCAGCGTGGCGGCGGGGCTGCTCTATGCGGTCTATCTCCTCACCCTGCAGAACGCGCGGGGGAGCTTCGGCTCGTGGAGCCTGCTCGTCTGGGTGAGCATCTTCGGCGCGCCGGTGCTGCTGGGGATCGCGCTCGCACTGGGCGAGCCGGTATGGCCGCAGGCGTGGGGACCGGTGATCGGGCTGTTCGTGCTGAGCCAGCTCGTCGGGCAGGGGCTGATGGTGTTTGCCCTCAGGTATTTCCCGCCGCTGATCGTGGGCCTCGCCCTGCTGACCCAGCCCGCCGTCGCCTCGATCTACGGCTGGCTCGCCTTCGGCGAGGTGCTGTCGGGGATGGATATCGTCGGCATGGTGCTGGTCGGCGCAGCGCTGGCTGTGAGCAGGGCGCGGGCCTGACGTCGTCATCCCAGCGAAAGCTGGGGCCTAGGGCGTCAAGCGTTGATCGTGAGAAAGAGATCATCCCAAGACGGGTTCTGCTTCTCGATCGCCTCGATCTTCCACATCCGCTTCCACGCCTTGATCGCTTTTTCGCGGGCGATGGCGTCCTCGATTGTGGGGAAGGGCTCGACATACACGAGCCGGGTGCATCTGTAGCGTGAGGTGAATGCGCCGCCCGTGCCCGCGCGGTACTGCATCACGCGAGCGGCGAGGTCGCTGGTGACGCCGGTATAGAGCACGCCGTAGCGCCCGTTGGTCATGATATAGACGTAGCCACCGCGCTCCATTTCAGGAGCTTAGCACGTGTCCGCCCTAGGCCCCAGCTTTCGCTGGGGTGACGGGGATTCTCTCAATCCCCACTAAACGCCACCTTCCCCAAATCCCCCATCCCCACAGTCCCGCTCGCCATTTCCAGCATCCGGTCGAGGCTGCGCTTCGCCTTCAGGCGGATGCCTTCCTCGATCTCCACCTGCGGCGAGAGGTCGCGCAGCGCCACATAGAGCTTCTCCATCGTGTTCAGCGCCATGTAGGGGCAGATGTTGCACGAACAGTTCCCGTCCGCGCCGGGCGCGCCGATGAAGGTCTTGCCCGGCAGGGCCTTTTCCATCTGGTGGATGATGTGCGGCTCGGTGGCGACGATCAGGGTGTCGCCGGTGAACTCCTGCGCGAACTTGAGGATGCCGCTGGTCGAGCCGACATAGTCCGCGTGGTCGATGATCGTCGGCGGGCATTCCGGGTGCGCGGCGATGGGCGCCCCGGGGTATTGCTCTTTCAGCTTGAGCAGTTCGGTCTCGGAGAAGGCCTCGTGGACGATGCAGACGCCCGGCCACAGCAGCATCTCGCGATTGAACTTGCGGGCGAGGTAGCCGCCGAGATGCCGGTCGGGGCCGAAGATGATCTTCTGTTCGGGCGGAATCTGCGCGAGGATCGTCTCGGCACTGGAGCTGGTGACGATCACGTCCGAGAGCGCCTTCACCTCGGTCGAGCAGTTGATGTAGGTCAGCGCGATGTGATCGGGGTGGGCTTCGCGGAAGGCGCGGAACTTCTCGGGCGGGCAGCTGTCTTCAAGGCTGCATCCGGCGTCCATGTCGGGCAGGATCACGGTCTTATGGGGGCTGAGGATCTTGGCCGTGTCGGCCATGAACTTGACCCCGCAGAAGGCGATCACCTCCGCATCGGTCGCCGCCGCCTTGCGCGACAATTCGAGGCTGTCGCCCACGAAGTCGGCAATGTCCTGGATATCGGGCGTCTGGTAATAATGCGCGAGGATCACCGCCTTGCGTTCTTTCCGCAGACGGTCGATCTCGGCCAGCAGGTCCGCGCCGGCGGGGGTCTTGGTCAGAAGGCTCATGCTCGGTCGTTCCCCTTGGACTGGTCGGGGCGATATAGGGCCGCAGGCGTGCTTATGCCACCCGCCACAGATCGCCGTCGCGCCCTGCCATGCCGCGCTTCTCCAGATCGAGCAGGTGCGCCGTGACGCTCATCTCGGCCGCCGGGATCAGGCGCGGATCGAGCCCCTTGTACATGTCGGGGATGAAGCCGGAGACCGGGCGCGCTTCCTCGCCGAGCAGGCGCAGGATCTGGTTTTCGCGCTGCCGGCGGTGGCCGATCATGCCGCGCACCAATTGCCTGGGCTTCTCGATCGCCGGGCCGTGGGCCGAGTGATAGCGCACATCCTCGCGCGCCATCAGCTTTTCGAGGCTCGCCATGTAGTCGCCCATGTCGCCGTCGGGCGGGATGACGACGCTGGTCGACCAGCCCATGACGTGATCGCCGGTGAACAGAGCGCCGCTTTCCTCCAGCGCGAAGCACAGGTGGTTCGAGGTGTGCCCGGGCGTGGCGACGGCGGTGAGCGTCCACCCGGTGCCGCGCATCGCTTCCCCATCGGCGAGCACGCGGTCCGGCGCATAGGTCGGGTCGAAGGCCTCGTCCGAGCGCGGGCCTGCGACTTGCAGCATCAGCGGCGCGCAGCCGACGATCGGCGCGCCCGTCTGCGCGGCGAGCGGTGCGGCGGCGGGCGAGTGGTCGCGGTGCGTGTGGGTGCACATGATGGCGACAATCTTCCGCCCGTTCACGGCGGCAAGGATCGCCTCGATGTGATCGGCCTCGTCCGGGCCGGGATCGATGACGGCGCAGTCCGGCCCCTCGGCCATGCCCACCACATAGGTCTGGGTGCCGGTGAAGGTGTAGGGCGAGGGATTGGGCGCGAGCACGCGGCGCACCAGCGGCTCGACATTGTCGGCGAGGCCGGTCGGCCAGGGCTTGGGAGGGATGGTGACCATAGGGGACATGTGGGCCTCGGCGGGCTTTGTCGCAAGTGAAGATGGCTCCTCGCCGCCTCCCCGGCCCTGAGCCGGGGCCCCGCTTCCTTGTTTGCGACAGGGTGCCATACCCGAACAAAGCGGGGCCCCGGGTCAAGCCCGGGGAGACGTTGAACCATGGCGTTGTGCCATCTCGACTTCCCGCGCGCCGTCCGGCTAGGGGAGGCAAAAAGACGGGAGAGCTTCATGTCCGACTACATCCTTGTGCTCGATGAAGGCACAACCTCGACCCGCGCGATGCTGTTCGCATCGGACGGCGTGCTGGTGGCGAGCCATCAGGAACCGCTGACGCAGCATTACCCCCGGAGCGGCTGGGTGGAGCACGATCCGCGCGAGATCTGGGACCGGACCCTCGCCTGTGCGCAAGGCGTGATGGCCACGGCGGGCGGGACGGCGAGCATTGCCTGCATCGGCATCACCAACCAGCGCGAAACGGTGGTGGCCTGGGACCGCGAGACCGGCGAGCCGCTCACCAACGCCATCGTCTGGCAGGACCGCCGCACCGAACCCTTCTGCGCCGAGCTGCGGGCGGCGGGCCACGAGCCGGGCGTGCAGGAGCGCACCGGGCTTCTTCTGGACCCCTATTTCTCCGGCACCAAGATGCGCTGGATGCTCGACAACGTGCCTGCGGTCCGCGCGGCGGCCGACAAGGGCACGCTCGCCTTCGGAACGGTCGAGAGCTGGCTGGTCTATCAGCTTACCGGCGGCGCGGCGCATATCACCGATGCTTCTAATGCCAGCCGCACGCTGCTGATGGGGCTGGAGGACACGCAGTTCAACGCGGAGCTGTGCGAATTGCTGGGCGTGCCGATTGCCGCGCTGCCCGGGGTGGTCGACACCTCTGGGCCGCTTGCCATGACCGATCTGGAGCTGTTCGGCCGCGCCATTCCCATCACCGGCCTGGCGGGCGATCAGCAGGCCGCGACCATCGGCCAGGCCTGCCTTGCGCCCGGCCAGACCAAGGCGACCTATGGCACCGGGGCTTTCGTGCTGACCTGTCAGGGCAGCCGCATCCCGCGCTCGACCAACCGCCTGCTCGGCACGGTGCTGACCCAGTGCGAGGGCGAGCGCACCTATGCGATCGAGGGCTCGGTGTTCGTCGCGGGGAGCCTTGTCCAGTGGCTCAGGGATTCGCTCGGGATCGTCGAGGTCGCCTCGGAGACCGAGGCGCTGGCGCGCTCGATCCCCGATTCCGGCGGGGTGGTGATCGTGCCTGCGCTTGCCGGGCTCGGGGCACCGCATTGGCGGGCCGAGGCGCGCGGGGTGGTCGCCGGGCTTTCCTTTGCGAGCGGCAAGGCCCAGCTGGCGCGCGCCGCGCTGGAGGCGATGGCGCACCAGACCCATGACCTGTGCGCCGCCTTCACCGCCGACGGCGCGCCGTGGCAGACCTTGCGGATCGACGGCGGTATGGCGGCCAATGACTGGATGGCGCAGGATCTGGCCGACATCCTCGGGGTGACGGTCGAGCGACCGGGCTTTGTCGAGACGACGGCGCTCGGGGCGGCGATGCTCGCGGCGGCCGGGGCGGGGCTCTATGCCGACCTTGCAGCGGCCTGCGCGGCGATGCGCGGGCGGCTGAGCAGGTTCGAGCCGCAGATGGAGGGCAGCCTGCGCGAGGCCCGGCTGGCGGCATGGCGCAAGGCTCTGGCGGCGGCGTGAGGGGGCGCGCAGGGCAGATGCGTTGAGGCGGGCATCTGGCCGGTGCCAGCGCGGTCCAGACCCCTGCCAGACCCCTGCCAGACCCGTTCAGGCCCGTGGTAGCCGCGTGGCAAAACGGTGTTTCACGTGAAACACGCAGCCTTAGGGCGGGCCTAGCCGAGCCGTCCGAATGCCCGGCTGATCCGTTCCTGGAAGGCCCGCGCGGGCGATGCCAGGTCGAAATGCTGGCGCCATGCCTCGTCGAGCCGGGCAATGCGCTGGTGGAGGCGCTCGGTCTCGGCAATCAGCGCGCGGACCTCGGGCGCGAGCAGGGCGAGCTGGTCCGCATCCGCACCCCTGTCGGGCGGGAGAGCACCGTGGAGGCGCACCTGGCTTTCGGAGATTTCCCCTGAAAAAAGAGCGCTTTGGTTGAGAAGCCAGGCGAGGATGTGCATCATGCGGGTGGTGGTCTTGAGGCCCTCGGTCGAGAGCGCGAGGCGGGCGAAGGCGTCCTCGCCCGGCAGCGGCTCGCGCACCCCTGCGGCGAACATCGCACGCACATCGTCGGCCAGCAGCAGCGCTTCGGTGTAGAGCGCCTCGATGATCGGACGCGAGAGATTGGACGGGCGGGCCATGATGCGCGCAAGACTACGCCCGATGCGGCGCGCCGGCTATTGCCCGATGGTTAATTTCCAAGTGATTTTTTTGTCCGTCCCTACAGGGAACAACTCGCAGCCGCTCACGCGATGATGTCGGGAAGCAGGGTATCCTCGATGATCGCGATCTGGTCCTTGAGGCGCAGCTTGCGCTTCTTGAGGCGCGCGATCTGGAGCATGTCGGCCGAGGCGCTGCCCCGTGCCGCCTCGCTCAAGGCGTTGATCGCAGCGTCGAGGTCGCGATGCTCGGTCTTGAGCAATTCGAGCCTTTTGCGCAGCTCCTGCTCGGTCATCTGTGCCCCTGATCCCTTCGTTGCGGACGGCGCGCCCTGTTCGTGCTGCCGGCGCGCAAAATGCCCGCACTCCGCTACGCGTTCCTGCCGGGTTTTGTAAGCCGGATTTGCACAGATCGCTGCGGCCCTAGGCGCGCCTTGCCACGGTTTGCCGTGTAGTTGCGCGGATGCGTCGATCCGGACGGATTCCTGCTTTGCAAGCCGGCGAGGGTGTGGTTTCACTGGGAGTGCGGCCCGGCCGCCCATTGCGCCGAGTCGCCTTTCCGGGGGCATCCCCCCGCTCGACAGGAGAGTGCATAATGGCATCAATCGCCGTGTCTTCCCACCTCAGCGCCCTTCAGACCAAGCATGCCGGCCTCGAGGCCCGCTTGCGCGAAGAAATGGCCCGCCCCGTGCCCGATACCGCGACGATCCAGTCCCTCAAGAAGCAGAAGCTGCGATTGAAGGAAGAGATTGCGGGCGTCTGATCGCCGCCGCCTGACGGGCGGGCGGTATACGTCATCAGCCCTTTTGCATTTGCCGTGGGGAATGAATAAGCCCGCATGGTCATGACCGCCGCCGCCGCCGCCCGCCAGATCCTCATGCGCCTCACCGAGGTGATGGCCTCGCGCATGCACGCGCAGGGCAAGCTCGATCAGGTCGTCGAGATCATAGGCGAATGCCTGTCGAGCGAGGTCTGCTCGATCTACCTGCTGCGCGAGGGGATGCTCGAACTCTTCGCCACCCGCGGCCTCAACCAGAGCGCGGTGCACGTCACCCGCATGGCCATCGGCGAGGGGTTGACCGGGCAAATCGCCAGGAAGGTTGAGACGCTGAATCTCGCTGAGGCCAAGGCGCACCCGGACTTCCAGTACCGCCCCGAAACCGGTGAGGAGAAGTTCCACTCCTTCGCCGGGGTGCCGATCGTCTACCGCGAGCGTGCCGTGGGGGTGCTGTGCGTGCAGCATGTCGAGCCGCGCCGCTACGAGGACGTCGAGATCGAGGCGCTCCAGACCACCGCGATGGTGCTGTCCGAACTGATCGCCAATGCCGAGCTGGTCGATGAGGAGGAGGCCTTGGGCCTCACCGCCGAGCAGAGCGGACCGCAGACATTGGCGGGCCTGACGCTGGTCAAGGGGCTGGGGGCGGGCTTTGCCGTCTATCACCAGCCGCGGGTCGAGATCACGCAGGTCATGGCGCAGGACATCGAGGCCGAGCGCGAAAGGGTCTACCGCGCCTTCGACAAGATGCGCGAGCAGATCGACAGCCTTGCCAGTCAGGCCGAATTCGGCGTGGGGGGCGAGCACGAGGAGGTGCTCGAGACCTACAAGATGTTCGCCTATGACGAGGGCTGGTCGCGGCGCATCAACGAGGCGATCGATTCAGGCCTCACCGCCGAAGCCGCGATCGAGCGCGTCCAGCAGCACACCCGGATGCGGATGCGCGAGATCGACGATCCGCTGCTGGCCGACCGGATGCACGATTTGGAGGATCTTGCGAACCGCTTGCTGCGCATTGTGGCCGGGCAGGTCGGCACGGCGGCCTCGCAAGGCCTGCGGCGCGACACGATCCTGATCGCCCGCAACCTCGGCCCGGCCGAGCTGCTCGAATATGACAAGCGCCGCCTCAAGGGCGTGATCCTCGAGGAGGGGTCGCTCACCGCCCATGTGGTGATCGTCGCGCGGGCGATGAACGTGCCGGTGATCGGCCGCACCAAAGGGGTCCGCACCACCATCCGGGAAGGTGACGAAATCCTGCTCGACGCATCGGCCGGCAGCGCGATTGTCCGCCCGCTGCCGCAGGTCGCCGACGCCTTCCAGGCGCGCTTCGCCAAGAGCCGCGAGAAGCAGGCCGCCTATGCCAGCCTGCGCGATGTCGAGCCCTTCACCCGCTGCGGCACGCGCATCCAGGTCATGATGAACGCAGGCCTGCGCGATGACATGGCCGCCCTCGCCATGACCGGCGCGGACGGCGTCGGCCTGTTCCGCACGGAGTTCCAGTTCCTCGTTTCCGCGACCCTGCCCCAGCGCGAGCGCCAGACGCGGCTCTACCGCGACGTGCTCGATGCGGCGGGCGACAAGCCGGTGATCTTCCGCACAGTGGATATCGGCGGCGACAAGTCAGTGCCCTATCTCGCCTCGGAGATCGCCGCGCAGGACGAGAATCCCGCGATGGGCTGGCGCGCCTTGCGGCTGGCGCTCGAGCGTGAGGGTCTGATGAAGATCCAGGCCCGGTCCCTGCTCGAGGCGGCGGCAGGCCGGACGCTCTATGTGATGTTCCCGATGGTCTCCGAGCCGTGGGAGTTCGATGCCGCCAAGCAGGTCTTCGACGAGCAGATCGCCTTCCTGCGCGCGCAGAGGAAGCGCTTGCCCGAGAGCGTCAGGTTCGGCGCCATGCTGGAGGTGCCAGCGCTTGCCGAGGTGCTCGACCTGCTCCTGCCGCGGCTCAGCTTCCTCTCGATCGGGACCAACGACCTCACCCAGTTCCTGTTCGCCGCCGACCGCGCCAATCCGAAGCTGGCCGAGCGCTATGACTGGCTCAGCCCCTCGATCCTGAGGTTCCTGCGCCGCGTGATGCAGTCCAGCATCGGTTCGGGCGTCGACATCGGCGTGTGCGGCGAGATGGGCGGGCGGCGGCTCGAGGCGCTGGCGCTGATGGGCATCGGCTATCGCCGCCTGTCGATCACGCCGGCCGCCGTCGGGCCGATCAAGGAGCTGGTGCGCAAGGTTGATCTGGCCGAGCTGAGCGCTGCAATGACCGCCTTGCTCGCCGATCCTTCGCGCAACCTGCGCGCCGAACTGGCGGCATGGGCCGATGCGCGCGACATCGAATATGATTGAGGTCGGCCATACGGAGAGGCGTGCGCCCCTTGCGGCAGTGTGCTAAGGCCCGGCTTGACAGGATGCCCTTCGGCGGGTGAGTCCCCGTAACTGGCATTCCCACCAGTATTTCACATCGACGCCCCGGAAAAGAAGGCGCGCAAACTCGGCTCTTATGGATAGCGAAAACTCCAACGGCGCACAGACGGCTTCCAGTGCAACCGCTTCGGCGCCCGGTGCCCGCTTGCGCGCCGCGCGCGAGGCGCTGGGGGTGGACCTGCGCCATGTCGCGGCCGAAACCCGCATTCCGCTGCGTCATCTTCAGGCGATCGAGAATGACCAGTTCGAGGGACTGCCCTCGCGCGCCTATGCGATCGGCTTCTCGCGCACCTTTGCCAAGGCCGTGGGGCTGGACCCTGCGGAGATCACCGATGCGGTGCGCGCCGAGCTCTCCGACGGGTCGATGCGCCGCACTGTGCCTGCGCCGGGCATGGCGCCGGGCGATCCCGCGCGCCTGCCGTCATCAGGCCTTGCCTGGGCGGCTGCGGGAGCGGTGCTGATCCTCGCGATCGGTGCCTTTGCCTTCTATCGCAGCTATTTCGGCGCAGGGACGGGCCCGGCCCCGCTGGTTGCGCCCCAAGCTGTCGCCACCGCCCCGTCTGCGGCCGCAACGCTGCCCTCGCCGGCACCCGTGCCGAACGGTCCGGTGGTGCTCACCGCGACAGAGGATGGCATCTGGGTGCGATTGTTCGAGGAGGGCGGCGCGCGGCTCACCGAACGCACGCTCGCGCGCGGGGAATCGGTCGAGGTTCCGCTCGCCGCGCGCGATCCGCGTATCAGCACCGGCCGGCCGGATGCGCTGACCGTAACCATCGGCGGGCAGTCCGCCCCGCGCATCGCCGATACGCCCCAGACCATATCGGGCGCGCCGGTCTCGGCGGCAGCCCTGCTGGCGCGCGGGGCCGTTGCTCCGGCGGGCGCGGCGACGCCGGTGGCGAACGAGACCGTCCCGGCCCGCCGTCCGGCAGCCCGCCGCCCTGTCGCCGCGCCGGCGCCCGTCCCGGATGCCTCGCCGTCAGCGGCCCAACCGACCGACGCTTTGAACGAGTAAGTCTTTTTCCCGTTGATTAGCCCCTTGGCCGCTCTCGACTTGGAGAGCGGCAAGAGGCAGGGATTCGGTCAACGTTCATGTGCCTTGCGCGAGAGAGGCGCGAGCACAAGCCTGGGAGCCCGAACCGCCATGAACACCCCCGTCAAGACCATCTCCCTGCGTCTCGCCGGCGCGGCTCTGATGGCCGCGAGCGCTGCGAGCATTGGCGCCGTCGCTGCCCCCGCTCCCGCGGCGGCGCAGGACCAGGCAAGTGCCGAGGCGCGGCTCAAGAAGATCGAGGCCGAAATGCGCGCCTTGCAGCGCAAGGTCTTCTCGGGCGGTGACGGCAAGTTCTTCGAGCCGCAGATCGCACCGGGCTCGCAGGCTTCAGCCCCAACCGTTGCGCCTGCTTCCTCCGGCACGGTGGCTGCAACGCCCGTGACCGATATTCTCCTGCGCCTCGAAACGCTCGAAACCCAGCTTCGTTCGCTCACGGCGCGGTCGGAGGAGCAGGCCAATGCGCTCTCGCTGATGGAGCGCCGGTTGGCGGCGCTCGAGACGGCGGCCAATACGCCTGTGGCGCCTGCGCCGCTTCCGACCCTCACCGCATCGACGCCGCCGGCGGCAAGCGCGCCTGCGGCTGTCCCGGCGACGACGCCCGCCCGCCCGCCCGTACAGGCTGCCGTGACGCCGCCTGCGCCGCGGCCCGCGACCACCGCGCCAGCAGCTCCGGCCGCGGCCACCACAGCCCCCAGTCCCGCTCGTCTCGCGGCGGTGCAGGCGATTGCCAAGCCCCAGACCGCCGATGTCGGCGATGACGAATATTCCTATGGCTTTCGCCTGTGGAGCGCCGGCTTCTTCCCCGAAGCGCGTCAGCAGCTGACCAAATATGTCGAGCAGTACCCGACCCATGCCAGGATCAGCTATGGGCGCAACCTGCTGGGCCGCGCTTTCCTTGACGACAAGATGCCGGAGGATGCGGCGCGCTGGTTCCTGCGGAACTACCAGACCAACAAGGCCGGCGAGCGTGCGCCCGACAGCCTGCTTTATCTCGGCGCATCGATGGTCGCGATGAAGGACACCAAGCGCGCCTGCATCGCGCTGGCCGAATTCGCCGAGACCTATCCGCTGGTGGCCGCCGGCCGTCTGGCGACCGAATATCAGGCGACCCGCGCCAAGGTGAAGTGCAGCTAGAGGCTGCGCGCTTCGCCGCCGATCTGGCGGCGCTGTGGCCCGAGGCCGAACGCGCCGGTCCGCTGGGTCTGGCGGTTTCGGGCGGGCCGGACAGCCTCGCGCTGTTGCTGCTTGCACACAGGGCCTTGCCGGGACGGATCGCTGTCGCCAGCATCGATCACGGGTTGCGCGCCGAAGCGGCGGGCGAGGTGGCGCTGGTCGAGCGGATCGCGGGCGAGCGCAGCATTCCCTTCACACCCCTCGCGGTGACGCTCGCGCCCGGCAATATGCAGGCGCAGGCCCGCGCCGCACGCTATGCGGCGCTGGCCCGGTGGGCGCAGGATGGAGGGCTCGGCGCGATTGCCACCGCCCATCATGCCGACGATCAGGCCGAGACCCTGCTGATGCGCCTCAACCGGGGGAGCGGACTTGCGGGGCTCGCCGGGGTGCGTGCGCAGGGCAGCCTCGAGGACACCGGGATCGCACTGCTGCGTCCCCTGCTCGGCTGGCGCAAGGCGGAGCTGGCGCGGATCGTCACCGCGGCGGGCATCACCCCGGCGCTGGACCCCTCGAACACCAATCCCGATTTCGACCGTGCCCGCCTGCGCGCGCAGATGGCCGTGGCGGACTGGCTTGATGTCGAGAAAATCGCCGCCAGCGCCGCCCATCTGGGCGAGGCATGGCAGGCGCTGAGCTGGTATGCCGAGCTCGACTGGCACGATATGGTGATGCGCGACGCGACTGCACCTGGCGGGCTCGGCTTCACCTATTGCGCCAACGTGCCCCGGATCATCGCCATCGAGACGATTGGCAAGATCATCGCCGAACTGGGCGGCCACGCCTCGCGCAGCGAGGCGGCACGGGCCTGGGACCGGCTGTGGGCCGGGGAGAACGCCTCGCTCGGCGGGGTTCTGGCGGTGCCGACGGTCGAGCGCGTCGAGAAGGTCGGCGTGACGATGCGCGTCTGGCGCTTCCGGCCGGAGCCGGCGCGGGGCGGCCTCAACTGAGGCGTCAGGCGAGCGCCCCGAACAGGTCGTGTGCGTCGGCATCCTCGATGAGGGCCTCGACGATGTCGCCCGGTTGGAGCGTGGCGGGCACGTTCCTCAGATAGACTGCGCCGTCGATCTCCGGCGCGTCGGCCTGCGAGCGGCCGGTCGCGCCGATATCGCCGTCCTCGTCCGGCGCGCCCACCTCGTCGATGATGACGGGGAGCGTGCGGCCGACCTTGGCGGCAAGCTTGGCGGCGGAGATGCGCTCGGTCACTTCCATGATCCGGGCGTAGCGTTCTTCCTTCACTTCCTCCGGCACTGGATCGGGCAGGGCATTGGCCGCCGCGCCCTCGACCGGCTCGAAGCGGAAGGCGCCGACGCGGTCGAGCTGGGCTTCCTCGAGCCAGTCGAGAAGGTAGCGGAAGTCTTCCTCAGTCTCGCCGGGGAAGCCGACCACGAAGGAGCTGCGGATCGCGATATCGGGGCAGATTGCGCGCCAGCTCTTGAGCCGCTCGAGCACCTTCGCCTCGTTGGCGGGGCGGCGCATCAGCTTCAGCACCTTGGGGCTCGCGTGCTGGAAGGGGATGTCGAGATAGGGCGTCAGCAGCCCCTCGGCCATCAGCGGGATGACCTGGTCGACATGGGGGTAGGGGTAGACGTAGTGGAGCCGCACCCACGGCGTCTGCCCCTCGGGCGTGCGCAAGCTTCCCAGTTCGCGCGCCATGTCGGTCATGTGGGCGCGCACCTCGCGGCCATGCCAGAGGCGCGGCTCGTGGCGGATATCGACCCCGTAGGCGCTGGTATCCTGCGAGATGACGAGGATTTCCTTGGTGCCCGCCGCGACCAGCTTCTCGGCCTCGCGCAGCACCGCATCGATCCGGCGGCTGGCGAGCTTCCCGCGCAGGGCTGGGATGATGCAGAAGGCGCAGGCGTGGTTACACCCCTCGCTGATCTTGAGGTAGGAATAGTGCCGCGGCGTGAGCTTCACGTCGGGTTGCGGAATAAGGTCGATGAACGGACCCTGCGACGGCGGCGCATGGGTGTGCACCGCCTCCACCACCTGCTCGTATTGATGCGCCCCCGTCACCGCGAGCACCTGCGGGTGGACGGCGCGGATCGCCTCGGCCTCCTCGCCCATGCAGCCCGTCACGATCACACGGCCGTTCTCGGCAATCGCCTCGCCGATCGCGGCAAGGCTTTCCTCCTTGGCGGAATCGAGGAAGCCGCAGGTGTTGACCAGCACCACGTCGGCGCCCGCATAGTCCTCGGCAAAGGCATAGCCGTCGGCGCGCAGGCGGGTGAGGATGCGCTCGGAATCGACGAGCGCCTTGGGACAGCCGAGGCTGACCATGCCGATCTTCTTCTGTTCGGGCAGGATTGTCGCGGGGGTGTTCATTGCGGCGCGGCCCCTACACTGTGTAGGCCTCGCGCGCTAGGCTTGACCGCAAGGGCGCGCTGCGGGCATCAGTCGGGCATGATCGCCAAGCTCTTCACCGACCACCCCCGCGCCATCGGCGAGACCTATGGCCAGCACGCCCGCACCGCGCTCAGCTTCGGGGCGCGGATGGTGACGGGCGGCCTCGCCTGCATGGTCCACGCCATCGTGCCCGGCCTGTTCGTCAAGACCGCAAGCCGCACCGTGGTGCAGCTCGATGCCGAAATGCGCGGCCGCAAGCCCGCGCCGGGCGCCGAGGAATTCGCCTACGTCATCTGAGGGGCGCTACCCCTGCTTGCGGCTTTGCGCTAGGATGGCAGGCGTGAGGAGAGCGCACCCATGAACGACTTTGCCCTCCTGCCGGTGCTGGCGGGAACGCTGGCCTTCTTCCTCGTTGGAGCGCTGTGGTACGGGCTGATCTTCGCCAAGCCGTGGCAGCGCGCGGCGGGGCTCACCAATTCGCAGCTGCAGGCCGGCAATATGGGCCTGATCTTCGGCCTCGCCTTCGCCTTCGAGATGCTGATCGGACTCGTGCTGTGGCACCTCATCGCCCGCACTGACCCGCCGCCCCACGTGGTGATGATGATGGCGCTGGGCTTTGCGGGCGGGGTGATGATCCCCGCGATCGGGATCAACTACCTCTTCCTCAGGAAGCCCCTGACGCTGTTCCTGATCGACGCTGGGCACTTCCTTGTCGGCATGGCCGCGATGGGCGGGGTGTTCGTGTGGTTCAGGAACTGACCGCCTATTGCGCGAACCGCTCGGCAAGGATGCCGATCGTCGAATAGTGCGTGAGATCGAGCTGGAGCGGGGTCACGGCGACAAAGCCTTCCTCGATCGCTTCGAGATCGGTGCCGTGATCCAGCGTGTGCTCGATCTGGTCGAGCCCGAACCAGAAATAGCGGTAGCCGCGCGGATCGCGGCCTTCGACGATGGTGCCGCGCGAATAGTCGTGGAAGCCCTGCCGGACGACGCGGATGCCCTTCACGTCCTCGGGCGGCAGGGCCGGGAAGTTGACGTTGATGAGTGTGCGCTCGGCCATCGGCGCGTCGATCAGGCGGCTGAGCACCTTCGGTCCCCATTCAAGCGCCGCGCCGAAGGGCACCTCGTCGCCCATGCCCTCGCGGGCATAGACCTGGCTGAAGGCGATGGAGCGAACGCCGGCGAGCGCGCCCTCGATCGCGGCCGAGACCGTGCCCGAATAGGTGATATCGTCGGCAAGGTTCGCGCCGCGATTGACGCCGGAGAGGATGATGTCGGGTGCCTCGGGCATGACGGTGCGCAGGGCCATCATCACGGAGTCGGTCGGCGTGCCGGAGACCGCGAAGCGCCGCTCGCCGTGCTTGTGCAGGCGGACGGGGCGCGTGAGGGTGAGCGAGTGGCCCGCACCCGACTGCTCCTCGGACGGCGCGCAGATCCAGATGTCGTCGGAAAACTGGCGCGCGATGGCCTCCAGCACCTTGAGGCCGGGGGCGTTGATGCCGTCGTCATTGGTGAGGAGGATACGCATCGCCACGGTCAGTTGTTGCCCATCACGATATCGCCAAGGCCGCCCAGCACGCTGCCTTCACCGCGGTTGTCGCCGCCTACCGGGCCTGCGGCTGCCATCATGCGCGCGGCGAGGCGGCTGAAGGGCAGCGACTGGATATAGACCTTGCCGGGACCGCGCAGCCGCGCAAAGAACACGCCTTCCCCTGCAAACAGCATCGATTTGACCCCGCCGCCCACCGGCTGCACATCCATGTCCACCCCGGCGGTGAAGGCCGCGACGCAGCCCGTATCGACGTGCAGTTCCTCGCCCGCCGCTAGCTCACGCTCGATCAGGGTGCCGCCCATCTGCACGAACACCCAGCCATCGCCGGTGAGCTTCTGCATGATGAAGCCTTCGCCCCCGAACAGCCCGGTCATTACCTTGCGCTGGA
This sequence comes from Erythrobacteraceae bacterium, assembly GCA_027486035.1. GTDB lineage: Bacteria > Pseudomonadota > Alphaproteobacteria > Sphingomonadales > Sphingomonadaceae > Erythrobacter. The sequence continues at coordinate 26,974 of JAIXPX010000024.1, forward strand.
AGGCGATGCCCACCTGCACGCCCTTGGCTGCGGCGAGGAAGCTGTCCTTCTGGCAGATGAGCGTGCCGCCGACATCGCTGAGCTTCAGCGGCAGGATCGTTCCCGGCGTGGGCGCGGCAAAGGCGACGCGGGCCTTGCCGTGGCCATTGTGCGTGAAGACCGTCGTGAACAGCGATTCCCCGGTGATCAGTCGCTTGCCCGCGCCAAGCAGCTTGCCCATGAAGCCGCCTTGATTATCCGCATCGCTGCCATCGCCGAACACCGTGGTCATGCCAACGCTGGCATCTTTCCACACCATCGCACCCGCTTCGGCCACCGCGCTTTCGCCCGGATCGAGTTCGATCTCGACGAATTGGAGGTCCTCGCCGCGGATGAAGAAATCGATGTCATCGGCGACACCGGATTGGCGGGCGTGCTGCCAGGGATTGTTCCTCATCGTGCTGCTCCTTCAGGTTCGAGATGCGTGATCCCGCCCATGTAGGGCGCCAAAGCTGGCGGAATTGTTACTGAGCCGTCGGTGTTCTGGTAATTCTCGATCACCGCCACCAGCGTGCGTCCGACGGCGAGTCCGGAGCCGTTGAGGGTGTGGACGAACTCGGTGCGCTTCTCGCCCGCGACGCGGTAACGGGTGTTCATTCGCCGCGCCTGGAAGTCGCCGGTGTTCGAGCACGAGCTGATCTCGCGGAAGGCGCCCTGGCCGGGGAGCCAGACCTCAAGGTCATAGGTCTTGCGCGCGCCGAAGCCCATGTCGCCGGTGCAGAGCAGCAGCTTGCGATAGGGCAGGTTCAGGCGTTCGAGGATGGTTTCGGCGGCGCGGACCATGCGCTGGTGTTCGGCCTCGCTATCCTCGGGCCGGACGATGGAGACGAGCTCGCACTTCTCGAACTGGTGCTGCCGGATGAACCCGCGCGTATCGCGCCCCGCCGCACCCGCCTCGGAGCGGAAGCACAGGGTGAGCGCGGTCAGGCGCATGGGGAGCGCGGCCTCGTCCAGCAGCTCGCCCATGACGCTGGCGGTGAGGGAGACTTCCGAGGTGGGGATGAGCCAGCGCCCGTTGGTGGTGCAGAAGCTGTCCTCGGCAAACTTCGGCAGCTTGTCGGTGCCATACATGGCGTCGTCGCCCACCAGCACCGGCGGGTTGCATTCCGCATAGCCGTGCTCGCCGGTCTGCACGTCGAGCATGAACTGGCCGAGCGCGCGGTGGAGCCTTGCCATCGGCCCTCGCAGGAAGGTGAAGCGTGCGCCCGAGAGCCGGGTGCCGGTTTCGAAATCCATGCCCAGGGCAGGGGCGATATCGGCGTGTTCCTTGGGGGTGAAGTCGAACACCCGGGGCGTGCCCCAGCGGGTGACTTCGACGTTCTCCTCCTCACCCCCGCCGTCCGGCACATCGGCGCCGGGGAGGTTGGGGATGATTTCGAGCGCTTGCTTGAGCTTCGTCGCCAGCTCGTCCGCGCGCGCTTCCAGCGTGGGCATTGCGTCCTTCAGCGCGGCGACTTCGGCCTTGATCGCTTCGGCCCCGTCACGATCGCCCTTGGCCATCGCCGCGCCGATCAGCTTGCTTGCTTCGTTGCGGCGGCTTTGCGCGACCTGCACTTCGGTCACGGCAGCGCGGCGCGCTTCGTCGAGGGCGATCAGAGCTTTGGCCAGCGGCTCCAGACCGCGCCGGGTGAGCCCTGCGTCAAAACCTTCGGGGTTCTCTCGGATCAGGCGAATGTCGTGCATGGCACGCGCCTATGCCCGCTCGGGCTTCCCAAGGAAAGGGCCAAAGGAAAGTGAAGTACGGGGCGGCGGTGGGTCGTCAGAGGCCGCCGCCCCATGGGGAAGCGTGGCCTCAGAAATTGACCTGCGCGGTCAGGAACACGCGGCGCGGATCGCCGTAGAAGCCGGTCAGTGTACCTTCGCGGCCCAGCGTCGAGACGAAGGGCGCACCGCCCGTGCCGCCCGCCACGAAGTTGTAGCCGGCGACGATGTATTCCTTGTCGAACAGGTTCTTGCCGTGGAGCCCGATTGAATAGCGGCCATCATCGGTGGTGTAGACAATGCTCGCATCGACCAGCACGAAGCCTTCCTGATCGAGGAAGGGGTTGGGCACCTCGAACTGGCTCGCTTCCGAGCGGTACGAAGCAAGGCCGATAAAGTCGAGCATCCCGCTCGACACCGGCAGGCCCATGTTGAAGCCGAGATGCCCGGTCACGTCCGGCGTGTTCTGGAACACGCGCTGGCTGGCCACATCGCGGCCAAAGGCATCGATGAAGGTGTTGTACTTGGCGTCGATGATGCCAAGCGACCAGTTGAGGTTGAAGCGGCTGCCGTCGCCGGCGAAGTCCCTGCCGATCAGGGCGTTGCCTTCGAACTCGATCCCGTTGACGTCGGCATCGGCGGCATTGGAGGTAATGCCGATGAAGCTTTCGTTCACCCCGTCGCCGTTAGCGTCGAAACCGACCGAACCCGGGATCTGCACATTCTTGTACTGCCCGAGGAAGCCCGCCAGGCTGATGTTGAGGCGGTTGTCGAGCAGCGATGCCTTCCAGCCCAGCTCGAAGCTGTCGACCGTTTCAGGGTCGAAGGCCATGAAGTCGTAGACTTCCTGCGGGGTGCACGCCCCGCCACGGCTGTTGCGGCACGCGCTGGTCTGGCCGCGCGGGTCGAAACCGCCACCCTTGAAGCCCTGCGAATAGGTGAAATAGAGGTTGTGGTTGCTGTTGGGCTGCCAGCTGATCGAGGCGCGCGGGTTGAAGTCCTTGAAGGTCGCCTCGCCGTTGAAGTTGCTCGTCACCGCCGCCGCGACGCCGGTTCCGCCGAACAGGTTTGAAAACCCGCCGAGGAAGGTCGTGCGCAGCACGCGGCTGGTGCGCTGGTCATTGGTGTAGCGCCCGCCTGCCGAAACGCTGATCGTGTCGGTCAGGTTATAGGTGAAGTCCCCGAAGACCGACCAGGTCTCGGTGTTGACATTGCCGAGCGTCTGGGCGGTGAGGCCGTTCAGCGTGGTGAACAGCGCCACATCGAAGGCGGTGAAGGCGTTGGCGTCCAGATAGTAGAAGCCTAGCACGCCGGACAGGCGGTCGCCTTCGTAGAGCAGCTGGAGTTCCTGGCTGAACTGGTCGTTGTTGTAGATCGCCGGCACGTCGAGGTCGACCGCGGCAAGGCTGTCGAAATCGATCGGGGTGGTCGACTTGTCCTCGCGGTAGCCGGTGATCGACTTGAAGGTCAGCGTGTCCGACAGGGCGACCGCAATGTTGAGGGCGCCGCCCCAGGCCTCGACCTCCTGATCGACGATGCTGAGCCCGGCCCGGGTGTCAAACACGTCCGAAAGCACCGGCTGATTGGTGGCGAGGCTCGGGATCAGACGGTGGCCCTGGCGGGCTTCTGAGGTGTCCTTGACGTAATCGCCTGAAAGCCGCGCAGTGACGGCGCCAGTCTCGAGCTCGATTGTTCCGCGTGCGGCCCACACGTCCTTGTTGTAGTTTTCGGTACCGAGCGTGAGGTTCTCGCCGAAGCCCCCGCGTGACAGGCGAGCGCCGCTTGCGCCGATTTTTAGGCTGTCGCTGACCGGGGTCGAGGCGGTGACAATCAGGTCGGCCTGATCGTACGAACCGTAAGTGCCACGGACCTTGACGCTGGTTTCATCGGGCAGAGGTGCGGTGACATATTTGATCGCGCCGCCGATGGTGTTGCGCCCGTAGAGGGTGCCCTGCGGCCCGCGCAGGACTTCGATCCGCTCGACATCATAGACGTCGAGCACCGCCGCCTGCGGGCGGTTGAGGTAGACGTCGTCGACATAGAGGCCGACACCGGCCTCGAAGCCTGCGACCGGGTCCTGCTGGCCAACACCGCGGATGAAGGCGGTGAGCGTGGTGTTGGTGCCGCGGCTCACCTCGAGCGTGATATTGGGCACCTGCTGGGCGATTTGGGTGAGATCCTGGACGCCTTGCTTAACGAGATCCTCGCCAGATAGGGCGGTGACCGACAGCGGCACGTCGATCAAACGCTCCTCGCGCCGACGCGCAGTGACATAGATCACGCCGCTATCGTCGGCCGCCTGCGCCTCGTCGGCAGCGGGGGTGGTGGCGCCGTCTTGTGCGGCAAGCGGGGCTGCGAGGCTGGCAAGGCCGGCTGAACCGACCAGCAGCAGCGCACGGGCACAAAGGGTGATTTTCATGGTGGGTTCCTCTCCAGTCGCCTTCTTGTGCCGGCCACGATATTGAAAGGTGAACCACCTTTCAAGTTTTGTCTTGTATCCGCCCCTTGCGCAGCCTACCGAAAGCGGCGAGGGAGGTGCGGATGGGCAACACTCGGAGCATCGTGAAGCGGGTTGCGGCGGCCGCAAGCGCCGATGGCGACGCCAAGGCGCCGCGCACCGAGCGCGGGCGCCGCACCTTGCGCAAGCTGCTCGATGCGGCAGCGGTAGAGTTCGGCGAGAAAGGTTTCCATGAGGCCTCCGTGAGCTCGATCACCCGGCGCGCAGGTGTCGCGCTGGGCAGCTTCTATACCTATTTCGACAGCAAGGATGCGCTGTTCCGGGCGCTGGTCGCCGACATGAGTGAGATGGTGCGCACCAGCGCACGCTCCGCGATCAGCGAAGGCATGGGGCCGCTTGAGATCGAACGCGCGGCGCTCGCCGCCTTCCTGCGCTTTGCGGCCGAGCACAAGGAAGTATACCGCATTATCGACGAGGCCGAGTTCGTCGATCCGGCGAGCTACCGAACCCATTACGAGACGATCGCGGCGCGATTTGCCGATCGCTTGCGGGCAGGCACGGCGAGCGGCGATTTCCGCGAGGGGCTCGGCGAACTCGAAGCCTGGGCAATGATGGGCATCAACGTCTTCGTTGGCCTGCGCTATGTCGTATGGGGTGCGGGCGAAGAGCTGTCACCGGAGGCGGTGGCAGATGGTGTCAATCGGCTGCTGGCGGAAGGCATTGTCCGACGCTAGATCAGGGCGATGATCCTCGCCATTCACGCTATTCCCGACCCGGGTGACCTTGCCGCCTTTCATGATCGTATCGCGCTGCTCGATTGGCGCGATGGCCGCGAGACTGCGGGCGCGGTGGCACGCGAGGTCAAGCGCAACGAACAGGCTGCGATGGAGTCGCCCCCCGGCAGAGCCCTTCAGGAAGAGATTACCCGCAGCTTGGCCGATCACCCGGTGATCCGAGCTGCCGCCCAACCGCGTCGCTTCTCGCCGCTGCTGATTAGCCGAACCGCCGACGGCGGGCATTACGGGGCGCATGTGGACAATGCGCTGATGGGCAAAGGCGACAAGCGGATCCGCACCGATCTTTCCTTCACCCTCTGGCTTACCCCGCCTGGCGAATACGACGGCGGCGAGTTGGTGATCCACACTGCGGGCATGACGCAGGAAGTGAAAGGGGAGGCAGGGCATCTGGTGCTCTATCCCTCGGGCGCGCTCCACGAGGTGAAGCCGGTGACGCGCGGCACGCGGATCGTCTGCGTCGGCTGGATCGAGAGCCTGATCGCCGATGCGGCACGGCGCGAGATACTGTTCGATCTCGAGAACCTACGGGCCTCGCTCCGCCAGCAGCTTACCGCTCAGTCGGCCGAGTTGCTGACGCTAGACAAGACCATCGCCAACTTGCTGCGGATGTGGGCGCGCACCTGACGTGGGGCTCTGCGCTGCGGCTTTCTTCGCCTGAAGGGTGAACCCGATGATGAGGCCCACGCCGATGACGCTGGGCCCGGCCCAGATGACGGGATTGAAGACATGTTCTGGCACGAGCCGGATCAGCCCGACAGACAGGAAGGCCGTGTAGGCCGAAATGCCCATGCCGATAAGCGCGCGGAAGTGCTCGCCGACGTGGGTGCCTTTCGGAAAGTCGGCGGCTCGCCAGATGTAACGCTGCTGGATCAGCATCGCGGCAATGCCGATGCTGGCGACCAGCACCATCAGGGGGTGTCCGACGCGGTAACCGTAGATTCCGCACCACGCGCCGGTGACAATCACGGCGGCGATCATCGCCTGATAGCGAAAGAGCCGCAGCGCCTTGCGCTCGCGGCTGTGGCGCACCACCGCGAGGCCATAGTCGACAAAGCCGACCGTGAGTGTGCCGAGGTAAAGCATCATCCAGCCGAACAGCCCGTCAAACAGGTCGCGGTCGGCGATCTCGGGGTGGCGGTGCTCCGGCCCCCAGAGCGACAGGAACGACATGGCAATGGCGAGCGCGCCTGCACCGAGAAAGCCGTAGCAGGCGGCCCTCCCCCACTTGCGATGCCTCAGCGACCCCTTCTTGGTGACGATTGGCCCCCAGAACGCCGTCAGCCCCACCGCACCGGTGACCACATGAAGGAGAACGAGCGCGTGAAACAGCGTCATGCCGGTAAGCATGACACAATCCGGGCTCTTATCCTAGATCAGCTAACCACCCGCTTCACCTGACCCGCGAGGGCGCGACCAGAACCGCGTTCGCGATCAACAGGTCGAGCCCTTCGAGATAGCCGCGGGTCGAGGGGTCGTGCGCAAAGCCGATCACCAGGCCGCGCCCTTGTCTCTGCGCCATGAGGTAAGGCTTGTAGGCGAGCTGTTTGCGGTTCTCGTCCCAGACGTAGCCGCTGGCAACGAGGCCTGCGGGCGCTGCAAAGCGCAGCACGTTGATGCCCTTCGCGCGGTCGAGCGGGGTGAAGATTTGCGTGCCCGTGGCCAGCACCACTGCGCCAGCGTCATATCCTGCGGACAGGAAGTGGTCGGGCTCGCCCACCACATTGAGGAGCGCGCCGGGCAAGGTGTCGGGCAGCGCCGCTTTGTCCTTGATCGATTCGCGATATTCCGCATCGCTGGCGATGGCTTGTCCCTGGGCAAGCTCGCTCTTGCTGTCGTCCTTGGCTTCGGGATCACGCCCGAGCGCAGCTTCGCGCTTCACGGCGAGCAGCGGATTATCGCCGCTGCTGAAGGCATCGAGGCTCTCGCCGATGGCCACCAGCACCCCGCCCCGTTGCACGAAGCTGCGGATCGCCCGCTGGCCACTCTCCCCCAAAGCGTCGGCAGGATTGCCTTCCGGGACCAGCAACACGTCGTATTCGGTGAGATCCGCACGGCCGAGGCGGGCGGTACGGATCGGCGTCACCGGCAGGCCGATGCGCTGTTCGAGCACATAGCGCAGCGCCCCGGCGCTGAGCGGCGAGACCCCGTCGTCCCACGCCACCGTGACACGCGGCAGGGCAAGGCGCGCGAAGTGCTCGCTGCCCAGGTTCGGGCCGCTGTCGACCCAGCCGCTTTCCAGTGCCACTGTCTCGGCCCCGACCTCGCCGGCCAGTGCTGCGAGGCGTGCTATCTTTTCGGGCGTGTTGCTGCCGGCCGAGAAGACCACGGTGCCGCGCGGGAAGCTGCGCCCCCCGGTGGTAAAGGCCTTGTCGGTGACGCGTCCATCGATGCCTTCGCGCAAGGCCAGCGTGACAAGCCGCGCCTGCCCGCTATCGCTCCAGGGAACGGCGATGGCAAAGGTGCCGCTGCCCACCACCTTGGGGACAATCGGCGCATCCGCTGCCAGCGCCTCGCCGCTGACCGCCGCGTTGCAAAGCGCAACGTCGACCCCTGCCATCGGGCCGACTGACCAGGCTGTGACGTCATAAAGCTCGTGCGGCAGGTCGACCGACCGGCGGCGCTCCTGCTCGGCGAGAAAGTCGGGCGGAAGCGGCGTGTCACGGTCGAGCAGGCTCCGCACCAGCCGTGCTGCGGGCTGGGCTTGCGGGACGGCGAGGTAGCCCGAAGGATAGGACTTGCCGCAAACCGTCGAGGCGCCTTCTTGCCGCAGCACTGTGATGCCCTGCGCGGCCAGGCGGCGGCCGAGGCGCTCCGCGTTCCACCGCTGCTTGCCGAGGTCGATCACGTAGATCGCCTTGCCCGCCGCGCCTGCGGCATTGGCGGCGCGGTAGGCGGCGAAATCGGAGAGGAACCGCTGCGGATTGTCGGCGACCGCTGCGGCGGTGGCGAGGCTCGCGGTGAAGTGGTTCCTTACTCCGTCGGCATAGGAGAGGGTGGTCCCGTCCCGCCGCTCGAACACCAGCCCGCGCGCGGAGCCTTGCTCGTAAGTGCTGCCGATCGCGCCCTGGTGCGCGTTCCAGGTGTCGCCGTAGCCGGGGTAAAACAGGTCATAGACCTCGCGGGTGAAATAGGGTTCGCCGCGCGCATCGAAGGCGGCCGCGTTGTAGCGGCCGATCAGTTCGTAGGCCCGGATCTGCGCTGGCGTCAGGTTGGGACTGAAGGGCTGGGCTGCGGGCGAGAAGAAGTAGGTCTCGTCCCCGCCCATCTCGTGCAGGTCGACGACGACGACCGGGTTCCACTCGCGGATCGCGGCGACCTTGCCGCGGGTCTCGGGCTGGGAGAGGGTGAACCAGTCGCGGTTCAGGTCGAACATGTAATGGTTGACGCGCCCCGACGGCCAAGGCTCGTCATGCTCGGCGGCCTGGCGGTCGGCATCGGGCGCTATCCCGGTCGAGGCGAGGAAGTTGCCGAGGAAGCGTGCGCGCCCGTCGGGATTCTGCATCGGGTCTATCACAACGATCGTCTCGCCCATGATCTTCGATGCGCGCGCATCGTCCTTGGCGGCGAGCAGGTAATAGGCAGTCATCAGCGCTGCATCGGTCGAGGAGATCTCGTTGCCGTGCACGCCGTAAGCGAGCCAGGTCACGGGGATGGCGGCGCCGTTTCCGGGTTTGCCGGCGGCGATGGTGGCGAGGTCAGCCTTGATGGCGTCGAGCTTCGCGATGTTCTTTGTCGAGGAGATCACAAGATAGTAGAGCGGGCGGCCCTCCCAGCTTGTCGCGTATTGGACGAGGCGCGTCCGATCGGGGGCAGCGGCGGCCAGAGCCTTGAGGTAGGTTATCGCCTGGTCGGGCGGGGTGATCCGCGTCCCCGGCGCGTGTCCGGCACTTTGTGTGAGGGTCGGGATCGCGGTGTCGAAGTCCGCTTCGACAAAGGACTGCGCCTGCAAGGGTGCAGTTGCCGTGCCGCATAGCGCCGCAGCCACGAGAAGGCAGGCACACCTGAAACCGTATCGCATGAATGTTCCTCGCCAAGCCGCTGCGGGGGAAAGAGAAAGGCGTACAATGCCGTGACAGGGGCGGCGCGGTCAAGCGGGGAGGGGTGATTGACGGATGCGGAAAAGGACTTGAATTCTGCGCGGGGCCCCGACCTAGTTCACCGGCCCGAGCGTCTCATTGCCGATGGGTGCGCGTTGAGAGGACATCATCGCCCTCACCTCTTCCGAGGAGCTCTTGCAAGGTGCTGACCACCGGTTCCCATTCGATCGGCTTCATCGGGAGCGGGCAGGAAGACAGGTCGGCCGGGAGGATATCCCGTGCGTAGCCTGTGAGAAACAGGACCGGCACGCCGGTCTCGCGCAGCGATCGGGCGACCGGCACCGACGAGGTGCCTGAGATGTTGATGTCGAGCAGCGCCGCGTCGAAGCCTTCGTCCCGCAGCGCGTCGAAAGCGCGCGGGACGCTCCCTGTCAGCACCACCTCCGCGCCTTGTTCAGCCAGTCTCTCGCGGGTGTCTTCGGCGATGTAGAAGTCATCCTCGAGATAGAAGATGCGGCTGTTCGCCAGCGGCTTGAGGTGCATGGTAGTCGCCTTAGGGTAGGCTCGCCGACCAGACAAGCTGTCTTCCGAGCCGGCCTCGAACAAACAGGGTTAGGAGAACCGCCACTTTCGGCGGTTCGCCACATAATCCGGCATGGTGTGACACAAAATCCGCACAGCGCGGATGGGCAGCCAGACGTCAAGAGGCTCAGGAGGGCATGCTTGCAAAACAGCCGTTGCCCGGGTGCGTTTCCGTCGCCACTTTCAGGGCAGCTGATGCGGACCTGTCTCGATCTTGGCGCCCTTGCTGTCGTCTCCAAGGGCGATCCTCCATCTCGTTACCGAAGGCCTCAGCAACAAGGAGATCGGCTACCGGGGTCTGGCGGGGGTCTGGACGCATCTGGAGCGGATCGGGCTGTGCGTGCAGCGGATCTGATAGGGGCAGGGCCCGTGGCGGCTGGTCGCCCCCCAGCCGCCGCGCGCGGGGGCAAGGAGGCCGCAGGGCGCAAGCCAGCGCAACAGCGCTCCGGCGCCGGGCCCGCCGCCATCTTTCCCGAATTTGCCGAAAAGATGGTGGGCGCGACAGGGATTGAACCTGTGACCCCACCCGTGTGAAGGGTGTGCTCTACCGCTGAGCTACGCGCCCGTCCCGAGGGCCATGTGGCCCGGACAGGGGGGCGCCTTTAATGGGGGCTTGGCCGCTTGGCAAGCACCCGCAGCACGATTCAGTTCGTCGCCAGCCATGCCAGCAGCGCCAGCATTCCTTCGGGGCGCCCGGCGGGGGGCTGGACCACGGCCGGACGGCCCGGGCATTCGACGCAGAAGGCCTGCACGCCGCGCGTGCCGAGCAGCCGCTCGACATCACGTGCGAGCCTTGCGCCGAGGCTCTCGCTGCGCGTCGCGGCCATGGCGAAAAGATCGCCGTTGCTGATCGCCGGCGCTCGCGCTCCGCCCTCGCTCGTCACCAACCGGCGGATCAGCGAATCGTAATCGCCGCCGCGCTCGCCGAGGTAGACCGCGTGCCATTCGCCCTCCCTCGCGCCCGCCTTCTGGGCCGTCCAGGCGAGGGCCTCGGGCAGGCCGCCGAAGGCATCGACCAGACCGTTCTGGCGCGCCGTGCCCCCGTCCCACACCTGTCCCTGCGCGATCGCATCAACCCGTTCGACCGGCATCCGCCGCGCCTTGGAAACGAGACTGAGGAAATCCTTGTATGTGCCCGCGATCGTGGTCTGCATCAGCGTGTCCATCGCCGGCGTGAAGCCGCCGATGAAGTCCGGCTGGCCGGACAGCGGCGTGCTGCGATAGCCGTCCGATGTCACGCCGAGACGCGCAGCGGTCTGCTCGAAGGTCGGCACCACCGCAAAGACGCCGATTGAGCCGGTCACGGTCTCGGGCTCGGCGAAGATCCGCTCCGCGGGTGTGGAGACCCAGTAGCCGCCGCTTGCCGCCATGTTGGCCATCGACGCCGCCACGGGAATGCCGCGATCGCGATAGCGCTGGATCGCACGGCGGATCTCCTCCGAAGCGGTCACCGAACCGCCCGGCGAATCCACCCGCACCACCAGGCCGGCAAGATCATCGTCGAGCGCCTCGTCGAGCAGGTCGGCGATGCGCGTGCCGCCGGCGATCCCCGGTCCGGCATCGCCATCGACGATCTCGCCGGCGATGGTGACGACGCCGATTTTCTTGCCCGCCTGCGGCTGGCCGATATCGGCAAGATAGGCGGTGAGGTCGCTCGCGGCATAGCTGCCCGGCTTTTCCGACCACGGGTCCTTGCCGGCAAGCTCGGCCACCCGTGCGCCGAACTGCGCCTTGTCGCCGAGTTTGTCGACCATCCCGGCAGCGCGGGCTGCCTCGGCCATGTCTCCGCCCGAGCTTGCGATCCACGCCGCCGGATCACCCGTCACCCGCGCGAGCTGGAGCCGAGGCCGCGCGCGCGAGACGTTGGCCTTGTATTCCTCCCACAGCGCTCCGTAGAGCCCGCCGATATTGGCCCGCGCCTCATCGGTCATTCCGGTGCGCGACCACGGCTCGACTGCGGCCTTATACTCGCCCACGCGGTACACCCGCGCATTGACCGAGAGCTTCTCGAGCAGCCCGGCAAAATAGAGATTGTTGCGTCCCGGCCCCGAGATCACTGCCACGCCGATGGGGTCGAGCCACACCTCGCTGGCATGGGCAGCGATCAGCATGTGATCATCGGCATAGCCCTTGCCGTAGGTAAGCACCGGCTTCCTGGCCTGCCGCACGCGGTCCATCGCCGCGCCGATCTCCTTGAGGTGGACCTGCCCGCCGCCGAGGAACGTCGTCAGGTCGAGCACCACGGCCTTGATTCGCTTGTCGCTGGCAGCGGTATCGAGGGCGCGCACCACGTCGCGCGCACGGGTCTCCTCGACCGGCGCGCTGCGCGAGAGGATCGCCTGGATGGGATCGAGCGACGACTTCTCCTCGACCACGAAACCCGACAGGTCGACCAGCAAGGCACCCTCGCGCACCTGCCCCGGGTTGGGCCGCGCCGAGAGGATGCCGAACAGCATGACGAAGAACAAAAGCATGAACGCAAGGACAAGCCCGTCCTTGATCCCGACGAGGATTGCCCACACCTTCCCCACGAAGCTCATCTTGTGTCCTTTTTGCCTAGATCCGCCGGTCTAGGGCCTTTAGGGCACAAGTTCCAACGGAAAGCTTGCCCATGGGGTTGAGCGGGGAACCTGCCTCGACTAAGGGCGTGGCTTTGATGGCAACCTCCGATCCTCACCATGCCGCGGGCCGCTTTCCGGCCGGACGGCTGGCCTTTGCGCACCGCGACCTCACCGGCATCGGGCATCTCCAGCGCCACGAGATCCTCTACCTCCTCCACGAGGCCGAACAGTGGGTGGCCCTGAACCGCCAGCGTACCAAGCATTCGGACCTGCTGGCGGGCCTCACCATCATCAACGCCTTCTTCGAGAATTCGACCCGCACGCTCCTGAGTTTCGAGATTGCGGGCAAGCGGCTGGGCGCCGACGTGGTCAACATGCACGCCGCACAAAGCTCGGTGAAGAAGGGCGAGACTCTGATCGACACCGCGATCACGCTGAACGCGATGCGCGCCGACGCGATCGTGATCCGGCATGGTTCGTCGGGCGCGACGCGGCTGATCGCGGACAAGGTCGATTGCCCCGTGCTGAACGCGGGGGACGGACAGCACGAACACCCCACTCAGGCCCTGCTCGACGCGCTGACCCTGCGCCATGCGCTGGCCGAGCGCGGGGAGGGGGCAGAGGACTTCACCGGGCTCAACGTCGTGATCTGCGGCGACATCCTGCATAGCCGCGTGGCGCGATCGAACATCCTGTGCCTTACCGCGCTGGGTGCCAGGGTCAGGGTCTGCGCGCCCCCGGCACTGATGCCCGCCGGGGTCGAGGCGATGGGGGTGGAGGTTCACCACAATTTCGATGCCGCGCTGGACGGCGCGGAGGTGGTGATGATGCTGCGCCTGCAATCGGAGCGGATGAGCGGGCAGTTCATTCCGTCTCCGCGCGAATACCGCCACCTCTACGGACTGACGACGAAGCGCCTCGCGCTCGCGCGGCCGGATGCGCTGGTGATGCACCCGGGGCCGATGAACCGCGGGGTCGAGATCGACAGCGAGGTCGCCGACCTCGCGGGCCGCTCGCTGATCACCCGGCAGGTCGAGATGGGCGTGGCGATCCGCATGGCGTGCCTCGACATCCTGACGCGCGGGGCGCGGGGCGTGGAGGGCTGGGCATGAGGCAGGTTCAGCCGCTCGCCATCGTCAACGCGCAGCTCGTGACGCCGCAAGGCGTGGTTTCCGGCGCATTGCGCTGTGCCGACGGCGTGATCCTCGCGTTCGGTAGCGATATTGCCGCCGAAGATGGCGACGCGATCGTCGATGCGAAGGGCAAGCTCCTTACGCCAGGCCTCGTCGACCTCGGGGTCTTCGCGGTCGACAAGCCCGCCTTCCACTTCGGCGGAATCACCCGTGCGGCCCTGATGCCCGACCAGTCGCCCGCGCTTGATCTGCCGAGCCGGGTCGGCTTCATCGCCAAGAGCGGCAAGCCGGACCTGTGGGTCCACCCGCTTGCGGCGGCCACCCGCGACCTTGCAGGGCGCGAACTCGCCGAGCTGGCGCTGATGCAGGAGGCGGGCGCGAAGGGCATCGCTACCGGGCGGCGATGGATCGCGGATTCGGGCGTGATGCTGCGGCTCCTCCAATATGCGGCAATGCTCGACATGGTGGTCGTCACCCATGCCGAGGACGGCAATCTCGTGGGCGAGGCTTGCGCTACCGCCGGCGAGATCGCGACCCGCCTCGGCCTGCCCGCCGCGCCCGCCGAGGCCGAGGCGCTCGCCATCGCCCGCGATATTGCGCTCGCCGGACTCGCGGGCGCGCGGCTGCACATTCGCCAGGTCACCACTGCCCGGGGCTTCGCGCTGGTGCGCGAGGCGAAGGCGCGGGGCTTGCCGGTTTCCTGCGGGATCACGCCGGCGCATTTCATGCTGTCGGACCTTGCCACCGCCGATTTCCGCACCTTTACCCGTCTCTCGCCGCCCTTGCGCTGCGAGGCTGACCGGCAGGCGGCGCTGGCTGCCATCGCCGACGGGACGGTGGATGTGATCGCCAGCGGTCATGATCCGCGCGGGCCCGAGGACAAGCGTCTGCCCTTCGCCGATGCGCTGCCGGGCATGGCCGGGGCCGAGACGCTGCTGGCGATGGTGCTGGGGCTGGTGCGCGATGGCGTGATCGACCTGTGCCGCGCCTTCGATCTCACCGCCGGCAAGCCTGCGCGCTTGCTCGGGGTGCCGGCGGGCGCGCTGGTGGCGGGGCTCGAGGCAGACCTTGCCCTGATCGACCCGGACGCGCCGTGGATCATTGACCGCCGCAAGATGGCCGCGACCGCCGACAACTCCCCCTTCGATCGTCAGGGCGCACAGGGCCGTGTGCTGGGCCTGTGGAAGGGCGGCGTGCGGCTCGGCGGCTGACAGGAAGTGGCTCCTAGGGGCGGCGCGAGGCCGTCCGGGAACCCGGGTTGACCGAGGGGGATGGATCGGAGTCTCAGCGGCTCCGCGAGGCGACCCGCACGTCGCGAACCACCGCGCCCTTCGGCGGGCTTGCAGCGGCATAGGCAAAGCAGCCGTGCCCGGCCGATTTCATGCTCGAGCACATCGCCATGGCGGATTGCTGGCCGAAGCCGCCGGCCGCCAGGCGCCAGAAGGTGCGTCCGTTGACCAGCGCCTGGGTGATCACCGGCTTGCGATCCTTGAGCTGCGGGAACTTGCCCGTGGCGATGGTCCAGCCGCGCTCGGCGTCGATCCTGGTGGTGAAGGCGCCAAGCTGCACCAGATGCGTGCCCCCGCCGGCCCTGGCGAGCGCGGGTGCCGGAGCGCTTGCCGTGACGGGCTGGGTGACGAGGGGTCTCGCGGTGGTCCGGCTACGGGGTGCGGAGGGACCTTCAGCCGCGACATTGCGCGGACCGGCGCCCTGGGTCCCGACGACGGCGAACGAGGGTTGGCTGGCGGGGAAGGCCTCGGCGAAGGTGGTGGCGGAAGGGGCCTCGGGGAGGGCCGCCGGCACCGCCTGCCCAGCGGCTTCGGCAACCATCACCTCGGGCGCCGGGAAGTTGGCGAGCGCGAGCCGCTGCGGCAGTCCGGCATCGACCTGCGGGGTGACGCCGAGCAAGGTAGCGACGCGCTGGTACGACATCTCGGCCCCTGAGACAGCGGCCCATTGCGACAGGCGCGCATCGAGCTGGTCGGCGGGCACATCCTCGGCCGCCATCACCCGCGCCGCGCGCCAGTTGCCGGCCAGCGCATAGCTGTAGGCAAGGTTCTGGCGCAGCTTGGGAGAGGCTTCCTCGCTCGCACGGACCGCGGCGACCAGCACCCCGGTGCCGCGCAGCGGTTCTCCGGCAAGCGAGAGCGCAAGGCCGTAGTCTGCCGGATCGAGTGCGTCGGAATGTTCATCGAGCGCGGCAAGGGCAGCGCGGTGATCGCCGAGCGCGATCCGGGTCAGCGCGTAGCTGAGCACGGTGCGCTGGTTCGCATCACCCAGGGCGAGCGCATCGCCGAAGCTGGTCGCGGCTGACTGGAACCGGCCCGCCTTGAGATAGGCAGCCCCGAGCAGCGCACGGAACGAAGGGTTGCGCGGATCGGCCAGCACGGCGGCTTCGGCATGAGCGACCGCCTTGTCGAACTTGCCCTTGGACATTGCCGTCTGGGCGTGGGCGGACGAGACCTCGGCGCGGGGTGCTGCCGCGGTCATGCAGCCTGACAGGGCGAGGCCGGCAATGGCGGTGGTGACGGCCAGCGCGAGGCGCGGCGCAGTCAGGCGGCCGGTCTTGATGCTGCGGTCCATTCTCGAATTCCCTTGTTGATCTTCGCTGTTCGGGCTGAGTGGGTAGAGCGGGCGCTGGGGTTCAGTGCCGCTTGAGGTGGTTGGCGATGATGTCGAGCTCGTCGAATTCGGCGAGCAGGCGGTCGAGCGCTTCGGTGACGAGCGCCTGGGCGCTCACCCCCTGCACCGTGGCGGCCAGGCGCAGCTTGAGGTGGCGGTCGGCATCAAGGCGAAGGGTAAAGGCAGCACGGCGGCCCGACTGGACCGCTGGTACGCGGGCCTTTTTCGGAGTCGGGAGAGTTGCCGGGGCCGGCTCCGCCCAATGCTCGCGGGAGGTTTCCGGGGCGAGCGGGGTGTAGAGCGCGACGTCGTCGCCTTCCTCCCCGTTTAAGCTTTCCTCGTCCTCGTGGCTCTCGCCATAGAGCGCGCCGAGGTCGTAATCCTCTTCCTCGTCGTAGTCGGGCTCGCGGTCGTCCGGGCCGGTCATTGCGGCATCGGCGAGAACGCGATCCTCGGGGTTGCGCTGCTGGCGACGGACAATCGGGCCGGAGGCGTCGGCATCCGGCGCGACGCGGCCGTTGATCGGCACCACCTCAGCGCCGCCCGCGGCTTCGCTCTCATGGCCCATGTCGTTCCAGCCGAGGTCCTCGAGCTGCTCCTCGGCGAGTGCGGCAATCGCCTCCTCGTCGGCGACGAGCGGGGCGACCTGCGGCCGCATCGCCGGCTTGGCACCGCCCTTGCGGGCCAGCAGCGACGGGCCGAGCGAGGCGAAACTGGTGTCGGACATGCCCTCGGACCCCATGCGCGCCTACTGGGCCACCCGGCGACCGAAGCCGCCGACGGGACGCGGCACGCCGCCCATCTGCATCGCGCCGTTTGGGGTGGGCGCGAACACGTTGCGGCGGAAATTCTTTTCGAGCCGGTCGGCGATATAGCGCCACAGCGCGCCGATCTCGGCGGCCGAGCGGCTCTCCGGGTCAACCTCCATCACCGTGCGCCCGTCGATCATCGAGGCGGCGAAATCGGTGCGGTGGTGGAGCGTGATCGGAGCCACGGTGCCGTGCTGCGACAGGGCCACCGCGGCTTCGGAGGTGATCTTGGCCTTGGGGGTGGCCGCGTTGACAACGAACACCAGCGGCTTGCCCGCGCGCTCGCACAGATCGACCGTGGCTCCCACGGCGCGCAGATCGTGCGGCGAAGGGCGGGTCGGCACGACGATCAGCTCGGCCACGCTGATGACCGACTGGATCGCCATGGTGATCGCCGGCGGGGTGTCGATCACCGCCAACTTGAAGCCCTGCTGGCGCAGCACCTGAAGGTCATTGGCGAGCCGCGCGACGGTGGTCTGGGCGAACGCGGGATATTCCGCCTCGCGCTCGTTCCACCAGTCGGCGAGCGAGCCTTGCGGGTCGATATCGATCAGCACGACCGGGCCAGCGCCCGCGCGCTGCGCCTGGACGGCGAGATGTCCGGACAGGGTGGTCTTGCCCGATCCACCTTTCTGCGATGCCAAAGCGAGTACACGCAACGCTTGGGTCCCCCATGGATTGAACCGCTTCCGCGCTACCCTATTGCAGCGCCTGACAACGGATGGATAAACAGGGAGATCGCAGCATACCCCTAATTTTGGGTTAAGGCTGCCGACCCCTTCCGGCCGGGCTTGGCAGCCGCACGCCGGCGCAGTGGCAAGAGGGGCTTTTCAAGGCGGCTCAGACTGTTAAGTTCATGTCCTTCACAAGGCTGGGGGATCAATCCATGGACCAAGCGACCACGCCGGATGCGGCGCAGGATCTGGCGGGCGAGCCGGTGGCGGCAGTCGCGCCCGTCGCCAGCACAGAGCGCATCGAGACACTCGATTTCATCCGCGGCATTGCCGTCATGGGCATCCTTGCCGCCAACATCGTCGCTTTCGGCCAACCCTCCTTCGCCTATTTCTCGCCCGGCAAGTTCCTCGTGCCAGCCAGCGATCCGCAAGGCTGGATGTGGATCGCGCAGTTCATCCTGATCGACGGCAAGATGCGCGGGTTGTTCACCGTGCTGTTCGGCGCGGGGATGGTCTTGTTCATGGAGAAGGCGTGGGAACGGGGCGCGACGCGGTGGCTGCAGGCCTGGCGGCTGGTCATCCTGATGGGCTTCGGTTTCCTGCATTTCCACTTCATCTGGCTCGGCGACATCCTGTTCGGCTATGCGATGCTCGGCCTGATCGCACTCACCTGCCTACGCTGGGCAGCCAGGGTCCAGCTTTTCGTCGGACTGGCGGGATATGTGCTGGGTGCGGTGTTCTATGCCGGCATCGTCATGCCGTGGCTGCTGGTATCGACCGATCTGGGCACCTCGTCGCCCGAAATGGCCGAGCAGCGCGCGGGCGTGATCGCGGGGCTGGAACAGCAGCTTGCGCGCGAGGATGTGCCCAATGCGGCGCTTGCCTCGGGCGACTATGCGAAGCTGGTCGGGCACCGGCTCGGCGAGCAGACGCTGGAACCGGTGACGAACACCTTGCTGTTCAGCCTCGAGACGCTGCCGCTGATGCTGATCGGCATGGCACTGTACCGCTTCGGCTTCTTCTCGGGCGCGGTGCCGCGCGAGAAGCTGGTGTTCTGGGGCTGGATCGGCACCTTGGCCGGAGCGCTGGCGCACCTTGCGATCGGGTTCGTGATGCAGGCTGACGGCTTTTCGGTGCTCGGCACCCAGGCGGCGTTCCTCGGCATGAGCCCGCTGCCGCGCCTGCCGATGGTGCTGGGTCTGGCGGCGCTGATGATTGCCTATTCGCCCGGCTGGACCGGCTGGCTGGCCGAGCGCGTCCGCGCGGCGGGCAGGGCGGCCTTCACCAATTACCTTGGCACCTCGATCGCGATGATGTTCGTCTTCCAGGGCTGGGCACTCGGATTGTTCGGCCAGCTGAACCGCCCGCAGCTCTATGTGGTGGTGGTCCTGGCGTGGATCGTGATGCTGGCGTGGTCGAAACCTTGGCTCGATCGCTTCGCTTACGGTCCGCTGGAATGGCTGTGGCGCTGCCTGACCTACCGGACGCTCTTCCCGCTGAAGAAGTAAAACGCGTCAGGCACCACACCAGCTTATGGCGGTGATCGGCGGGCGAAGCCTCGCTGCAAGCGCGAGTGCGCGCCCGGAGCGACGGGCCCGAAGGGCCTGTGAGCGAGGATTTCGCACGCCGGAGGGCGTGCGGAGCAAAGAATCCTTGTTATTGAGAATTGTTCGCATACACTCCCTTCTGCAAACGCCTCGCAGGAGTGATTCGAGCGGCCATGTACATCTGCATCTGCAATGCGATCCGTGAGAATGATTTGCGCAAAGCGGCATTGAGCTGCGACGGCGATGCCGAGGCGACCTATGCCTGCCTTGGCAAGCGGCCCAATTGCGGCCAGTGCCTTGAAGAGGCGCAGGAAATCATCGACGCCGAGCGCGCCGCCGCTAGATGCGATTTCCTCGCAGTAGAGGCCGCTTGAATCGCGATTGCGAACGGATCGCAAGCGACTGATTCGCAAAGAAATTCCTTCGCCTGCCCTTGCGGACAAGGTCCTGCGGCGGCTACAATGATGCCAATGCCGCGACCCGGCTTTGACATTACGCAAAGGACATTCCCATGAAGGGCGACCAGAAGGTCATCGACTATCTCAATCAGGCGCTCACCAACGAGCTGACCGCGATCAACCAGTACTGGCTGCATTACCGCGTGCTCGACAACTGGGGCCTCAAGAAGCTCGCCGCCTACGAGCGCCACGAGAGCATCGAGGAGATGGAGCACGCCGACAAGCTGGCCGAGCGCATTCTGTTTCTCGAGGCGCTGCCCAATTTCCAGGCAATCCACAAGCTGAAGGTCGGCGAGACGGTCGAGGAAGTGCTCCGCGCCGACCTCGCGCTCGAGCACGAGGCGATCCCGCTGCTGCGCGATGCCATCGAATATTGCGAAAGCGTGCGCGATTACGTGTCGCGCGACCTGTTTGCCCATATTCTGAAGAACGAGGAGGAGCATGTCGACTTCCTCGAGACCCAGTTCGAGCAGATCGAGCGGATGGGTCTGCACAATTATTGTCAGCTCCAGAGCGCGCCTGCGGGCGACAGCTGACCGGCTACGTATAAACCGCAGGGCTGATCAATAAAGGGGCAGGGCCGGGTTCGCGGCCCTGCCCCGTTTCGTGTCGGGGCCTGACCGGGCGTCGGGCACGGGCTGCTGGTGCGGGACGGGGTAGCGGGGGCTTCCGGCGCGCGCTTCCGGCATGATCCCGGTATTGCCTATTCCTTGAGCATCCGCGCGCCGCGCGCCGCGAGCCGGGTCTCGAACAGGAAGAAGCCTAGGCCCGTCACCAGCAGCACCATCGTCAGTACCCACAAGATGGCTATGACCGTGCCGATCTGGGCGGTGATATAGGCCGAGATGAACAGCAGGCCGGTCACGAGGCTGATGATCACCGCCGCGGCGGTCGAAAACATGATCGCGCCCTGCATCAGCTTGCGGCGCTGCATCAGCCAGGCAAGCTCGCGCGCCTGCTTCGCCGTGCGATGCTCCTCCAGCTTTTCCTCGAGGTTCTCGACCCGCTGCGCGATCCAGATCATGCGGCTCATGATCACGTTCATGATCGCCCCAATGCCCGAAAGCAGGAAGGCCGGCGCAAGGCTCAATTGCACCACCTGCTGCACGCGCGGGGTCGAGGCGGTGCGCTCGAGGATCTCGCTGGCAAAGGGCGCCTGGAGTACGGCGGCAAGCAGGTCGAGGGACATCACCCGTCCTTGGCGTAGGGGTTCTTGTTGGTCTTGAGGGTCACGCGCACGGGCACCGCGTCGAAGCCGAGCTTGGCGCGGATGCCGTTGACGAGATAGCGCTCGTAACTTTTGGGCAGGAGATCGAGCCGCGAGCCGAAGATCACGAAGCGCGGCGGGCGGGTGCCGGCCTGGGTGATGTAGCGCAGCTTGATCCGCTTCCCGCCCGGCGCAGGCGGCGGGTTCGCTTCCATCGCATCGTCAAACCAGCGGTTCAATGCCGAGGTGGAGACCCGCTTCGACCACGCCTCGCGCAGTTCGAAGGCCCCACCGAGCATCTGGTCCAATCCCTTGCCGGTCTTGGCGCTGACCGCAAACAGGGGCAAGCCCCGCACCTGCGCAAGGCCATCGTCCAGTGCGGCGCGGATGCCGTTGAAGAGCTTGCTCGCGTCCTCGGCCACATCCCACTTGTTGATCGCGATCATCAGCGCGCGGCCTTCTTCGAGAACGAGGCTGGCGATCTTCAGATCCTGATGCTCGAGGCCCTGCGTCGCATCGAGCAGCAGCACCACAACTTCGGCAAAATCCACCGCCCGGCGCGCATCGGCGACCGAGAGCTTTTCGAGCTTCTCGGTGACGTTCTTCTTCTTGCGCATCCCCGCCGTGTCGATGAGGCGGATCTCGCACGTCGCGCCGGACTTGGGGTCGGTCCATTCCCAGTCGATGGCGATCGAATCGCGGGTGATCCCGGCTTCCGGGCCGGTGAGCAGCCGGTCTTCGCCTAGGAGGCGGTTGATGAGCGTGGACTTGCCCGCATTGGGCCGCCCGACGATGGCAAGCTTGAGCGGGCCGGACGGGCGATCCTCCTCGTCCATTTCGCGCAGCGCTGCACGCTCGGCGTCGTTGGCCTCTTCCCATTCCTCGGCCTTGGCACCGATGATCGGCCACAGCCCGCCGAACAGGTCGGCCACGCCCTCGCCATGCTCGGCCGAGATGCCCAGCGGCTCGCCCAGGCCGAGGACATAGGCCTCGAGGATCCCTGCCTCGCCCGCAGCGCCTTCGGCCTTGTTGGCCACGACCACCACCGGCACTTCCTGTTCGCGCAGGTAGCGGGCGATTTCCTCGTCGAGCGGAGTGAGGCCGGCGCGCGCATCGACCACGAAGAGCGCCGCGTCCGCGCCGGCAAGGCTCGCCTCGGTCTGCTTGCGCATCCGCCCGGGCAGGGAGAGGGCGTCCTCGTCTTCCCAACCGGCGGTATCGACCACGGTGAAATGCAGCCCCGCGATCACCGCATCGCCCATCCGGCGGTCGCGGGTCACGCCCGGCTGGTCATCGACCAGCGCGAGTTTCTTGCCCACCAACCGGTTGAACAGCGTGGACTTGCCGACATTGGGACGGCCGATGATGACGACTTCGGGCTTCTTGGGGGCGGGCATGATCCGGCCCAAGTGGGCGCAAATGCCTCAAATGGCAACCCGAGGCTTTTGGGCCGGAAGGCTCAGGCTTTCTTGGCGACCGGCGGGTTTTCGCCGAGGTCCTCGTACCAGGCTTCGACCGGGCCGGTGAGCTTGATGGTCAGCGGCTGCCCCTTGCGGTCGACCGCCTTGCCCGCCTGCACCCGCACCCAGCCTTCGGAAATGGAATATTCCTCGATATCGGTGCGCACCCGGTCCTTGAAGCGGATGCCCACGCCGCGCTGGAGCTTCTCAGAATCGAAGAAGGGGCTGCGCGGATTGACCGACAGGTGATCGGGCGGAACGTCCGCGCCTGCGGTGGTCGGGGCGATTTCGGGGGTTTGCTCGGTCATGCCCGCGCCCTTAATCAGCATTGTGCCGGCCTTCAAGCGTGTTGCGCTTGCCCTTTGCGCGCTAGGGGGATAAGGGCCCACGCTGATACGCGCGGGGTGCCTTAGCCGGTTTCCCCGCGCGGCTTCGTTCGGGCATGCGGGCGTGGCGAAATTGGTAGACGCACCAGATTTAGGTTCTGGCATCGCAAGATGTGGGGGTTCGAG